>JAZUQQ010000001.1:0-1571 GCA_045605765.1 Eubacteriales bacterium
AACTCTAATCTGCCCTCGATGGACTTACCGGATTTACCGGCATCCTCATACTCACCGACAATCTCATAGTCATTGTACTCGGCAAATGCTTTCATTCTGGCTTTCTGAGCATCCAGAGAGTATCCATCCACCTGTATCGTGGTGGATACTCTCGTGTAAATATATACTTTTATCTTGTCTTTTTTCATATCGTCTTCCTCATTAGTGCTGCCGTATGTAACACCGCTATATACTTTCGCACCGAAATTGCTTTCAGAATAGGTTTGGACACTCATCACACGCATATTATATCATATAATATCGGTCTTTTCAATAGATTCCTCGAAAAGTTTGGAATTATTTACATTTTCTTTTTTTGAACTGTCCAAACAAACCGACGGTTCGGGAAGATTTTCAATATCCAGAACCCCCGCGTATTTTTCAATTAAGTTTGCCAATAAATCAGCAAAGCCGCTCCATTCATCCTTTTTTCTATTATCTATAAAGGCGTACCTCCTGCGCTTTGCTGTGACGATATGTATATGCTCTCAGACCAATTAAATAATTTTCGGTTTGCTTATCGTAAATTTCGCTTTTTTCTCTTATCAAATCATTCCTCCCTTCGTTTTGATAATTTCTTTGGTTAACAACTCCGCTATTACAGTTTAACTCCGCCGCATCGAGCCATTTCCTTTGCTCGCCTTTCGACCAAGTATATCAGGCAGTACTGTGTACGCTTTCAGCCATGGGTGCGCTCATATCATCGCACACTATCCATAACGTCTGTATAACTCTCGACTGGGGCTATTCAATTTGATAAAGGACATTTTTGGTCTCTTCACCTAATAAAAACGCTCGAGGGTGGTGTTTTTCTGCAAAAAAAGTTGAAATGTTCAAAAAAAATTAAAAAACGCACCTTGTTTTGCGGTGAAATTCCGCATTCAAAGTGCGTTTATTGAATTATATAAAAAGTGATATCTCGATTTAGTCTCTGATTCTTAATTTCTTTACATCAAGCGTTTGTAAGGATCCCGAAAGCTCCACAAGCTCGGTTTGCAGGCAGAACAGATTCACTGCCGTTGCAACAAACTCAAGAATAACGTTCAATGCAATCACTACGGCAATCGCCTCCGTGGGAATACCGAGTTGCATAAACAAAATCGTGTAACACGTAAGTGCGGCTCCGGGAACAGGCGGCGCTGCTATCGCCAGAATTACGCTGATAATAAACACGGTGAGCATCCAAATCGGTGTGATAGCAACGCCGTATGTCTCTGCCATACCAAATGCAGCGGCAACGAACAAAACGATTGCACCCGGCATAAAGATCACCTGCCCAAGCGGTATCCCGATATCAATCAGCTTTTTGTCAATACCGAGTTTCTTTTCGCAAGTCGAAATATTTGTTTGATATGCCGCAACAGCCGATGCGGTAGTAAGACCGATAATATATGTTGGCATCAGCTTTTTAAGAAGCACGGTAGGTGCCACCTTTTTTCTGACGGACACGAGAAGCAAGTACGCTGCCATCAAAACCAGATCACCGAGAAGCATGACAAGTATCAGCTTGTAGGATTTCGCAACGGAAAGCA
>JAZUQQ010000002.1:0-2123 GCA_045605765.1 Eubacteriales bacterium
TTTCCGTTTATGCTTACTACCTTTCCTTTATTTTCGGTCATTGTTTTGCCTCCAACCTATCTCCATTTAAAATGGAGTCGTATATATTTTTGTATGCTTTTTCTCCGCTCTTTGTATCAAACTGCCTTATGCGAAGAAGCAGCTTTAATTTAAGTCCGTAATAGAAAACATAATCCTCAGAAAAGCTATCCATAGGTCTTAGCGTTTCCAAGATTTCCAAACGGTAACTACTTAGATATTTTTCCGCTTCCATTGGATTTTCGATTTCTGTTGCTGTACTTGCTACCTTGATATATTCCACAGGAAATATTCTGTTTTCTATATCGAATGGTTTCTTTATTTTTTCTGCCCGAACTTTACCAAGCGCAAACCGAAGGTTCCTCTCGCTTTCATTCCAGGCATCAATCAAAACAGAACCCGAACTCTCACTGCTTTTAGGAGGTGATAAAGTGAGCTTATTCATCGCTTCCTGCGACCTTTTCCCTAAAAATCGGTTGCAAAGCTCTGTAAATCGTTCCTCTGTAATTGGAAGCGGAGCATTTTCACTGATTCCATCCAAAGATGGCAACTGCGAAATTAAATAATATTCAGCCATAATTATTCCTTCGCCTCTTTCAAAAGCTCGATAACCTTAGGACTAAGATAATTTGAAAGCTTATCCACAACCGCCTCTGCCGAATAAACGTAATAAGCGCTACCGTTATTTACGGCAATGCGGAAACCACCGTCAAAATTATCATTTGCTTTCAGAGTGATGCCCTTCAGCATTTTTTCTTTAAGAACTGCCAGTAAGGTTTCTTCCAACTTATTGAGGTCTTGAGCATTCAAAATAACTGCAATATCTTCTGCATCTGGCTTTTTAGCCCAGCTTTCAACAATGCTAATAATCAGCCCTGCGAATGTATCAGATGAATATACAGCAGTAACATTTTCGCCAATGATAGCATTGAGTTCCCTCGTTACACTTTCTCTGAAAGAAATCAGCAGATTGCGGCCCGCCTGACGAATAGCATCCTCGCTTGATTTCACCATACGCTCATTTTCTTTTTTAGCTTCTTGCAAAATTCTTTTCGCTTCCGCCTTAGCGCTCAAAATTATTTTTTCAGCATCATCATTTGCAGCTTTTAATATAGCCTGTGCCTCTGATTCTGCAGCTTCTACACCGTCTTTTTTGATTTGGTCAATAAGTTCTTTAAGTTGTATTTCCATTATGTTCTCTCCTTTATGATATAAATAAAACCATTCAAACAGATTTAATTTTACAAAGAATATTACTTTAGCTTTCCAAGCTTCGCCGTATTTGCAATAACGATCAGCGTAGTTCCTGCGTCAAGCACCTGCTCGGGATTGATATTCACGTTGACCTTCTCGCCCTTCTTAATGGCAACGATGTTAAAGCCGTATTTTTTGCGGAGATTCAATTCGATCAAGTTCTTTCCGCACCACTCGTCTTTTACGTCGATCTCAACCATAGACACATCCTTTGACAAAGAGATCATATCAATAAAGCCGGAGCTGAGTAGGTTCTTGGCGAGGCGGATGCCCGACTCGTTCTCGGGAAAGACTACTTGATCCGCGCCCACACGAAGCAATATCTTTTGCTGCATCTCGTTGGCGCATTTTGCAATAACAGTCTTAACGCCTGCCTCCTTACAAAGCGTGATCGCCATCACGCTCGCTTCAAGATTGCTCGCCATACAAATGATAACGGTATCAATATTACCGATCCCAAGACGAGAGATAACCTCCGCATCGGTCACGTCGGCACATTTACACACGGGTAGATATGACGCCGCATTGTTGACGATTCTTTCCTCGGTATCGACAGCGATAACCTCCATACCGTTCTCTACAAGTTCTCTTGCCACGGCTGTGCCGTATCTGCCAAGTCCAAAGACTGCGTATGTTTTCGTTGCTTTCATTGCTTTCTCCTTTACCCTATACTGATATCTTCCGTCGGCTCGGAAATAACATTCTGACTTTCGTTTTTACTGCCAAGCGCCACCGCAAGTGAAATGGGGCCGACTCTGCCGAAATACATGGTTACAATTATAACGAGTTTTCCAAATGCGTTGAGTGTTGCCGTGAAATTTCTTGAAAGACCAACGGTTGCCGTTGCACTA
>JAZUQQ010000003.1:0-15683 GCA_045605765.1 Eubacteriales bacterium
GTGCACTCTGTGGATAACTCTGTGGAAAACTCAGCGCCCCGTGGTGGAAATGTTGATAACCGCTCTTTGTACATCGCACTATACCGCAATATTTGAGCACTTTTGGCCAGTTTCGGGATTCGGGCTATATGTCAATTGTTGATAACTTTGCGGCTGGCTTTGGGATTGTTGATAACTTCCGTTGTTTTGGGTTTTGGCGGCGGTTTCGGGCCTTGGCGATGTTGATAACTTCCGTTGTTTTGGGTTTTGGGTGCCGGTTTTCGGCGGCTTGTGGTTTGGGGATGTTGATAACTTCGGGCTTTTGTGGTTTTTGTGTCGGGGATTGTGGATAACTTCCGGCTTTGGCTGGCTTTGTTGTGTCCGGGACGTGTTGATAACTTCCGCATTTCTCCCTTTTATAATGTGAATAACTATTGACGTTTGTTGATAACTTGTGTATACTGAAATCAGAAAGGAGGGTTTGCACATGGAAATGATTTTGAACGTTATTCAAACCGTAGGCTTTCCGATTGCGTGCTGCGTGTTCCTGGGGTATTATCTCAAAAAACAGAGTGACGAATACCGGGAAGACGTTCGCAGCCTTACGGAAAAACACGAAAAATCGATGACGGAAATAACGTCGAAATACGAAGCGGCCATAGCGCGTTCAAGCGCTTCGATAGACCGTATTACTAAAGTGTTAACCGCTCTGGAAACTAAAATTGACGGAAAGGAGGAAAAGACACCGTGACGGAATCTTATATGCTTTTAAGAAACGCATTCAAGCTTTATGTGAACCGTTTTCGGTTTATTTATTTCTACGGCGCGAAGGGCGAACTAATGACTGAACCGGTCATGAATCAGTTAATTGAAACATACCCGGAATTCTACGCTAAATATTCGCCCGAACAGATTGCCGAAATTAAAGAAAAAGCGCGTGGAAAAATCGGCCTGGACTGCAGCGGATTTATAACGCAGATTTCCGGAATTTATGGCAATAGCGCCATGCTCTGGGAGAAATGCGTAAACAAAACAACGCCGCGGGAAGGCGTCGCCGGTTCAATGCTGTATAGAAAGGGCCATGTAGGCATTGATATCGGTTATGGATATGAAATGGAACTCGGCCGCGTAAACTCAACGTTTGAAATCAATAAGATTTCCGAACGTGATTTTGTTTCTTCCGGTCAATTACCTTATTACGATTATGGAAAGGCGGTCAACTATTAATGCCAAAACAGGAAATTTATGAGATTATCAAAAAGCGTTTCGGAACGTCTGATGAAGACCTGGCCGATCTCGGCGTGATTATGGACGCTCTCGACGGAATCGACCGAGCGGAAACGCTGGAACAGCAGATTGCAAACATGACGCTTGAACATGACAGGGAATTGAAAGACCTGGACAACAAATGGCGCGACCGTTACCGTGAACGTTTTTTCACCGGTGATTCCGATATAACGGATGTTATCGACAAGTTGGAAAATGATCCGGAGACGATCGAAGACCAGACAGACATTACAATCGATGAATACTTAGAAAGATTAGATGAAAAGGGGGTTTATCACAATGCCGACTAACAGATGGGACAATTACGTTGCTATGCTGAACGCTATTCGAAATGAAGCGTCGCAGCGCTATTCTAATGCGGTACCGTCCGCCGATGGCACCGTTGAAAATTTAAAGACAATCGGCGCGGTTATCACGTCAAACCAGGCGTTTGCTAACGAATGGCTGGACGCGCTTTATAACCGTATCGCAATCACGCGCGTTCTGACGATGGACGCGTGGCGGAATCCGCTTCGTGATTTCAAACGCCGGCTTGAATACGGGGAAAGTTACCTCGAAGTTGCAATGCACCTGAATTCCGTTTATACCCGGGACTATGCAAACGCGAAGGATAACATTTTCAATATTTACACGCCGGGCGTGGAATCTTCACTCTATCATGTAAATTCCGAGTTTTTCTATCCTGCGTCCGTGCTGCCGGCGGAAATCAGAAAGGCGTTCCTGTCGTTTGAAGCGCTCGACGATTTTGTAAACCAGATCATCAATAATGTTTACCGCACCATGGAGTATGACGAATATAACGCCATGCTTTACTGTATTCTTGTTGCGGTTAAAAACGGTATGCCGGCGGTCGAAATCCCGGCCGTGTCCGCCGCAAACGCGCGCGAAATCGTTACCAGGGTAAAAGCTGCGTCTAACGAAATGGAATTTTTAAGCACGGATAAAAACATTTCAGGCGTTCCGGTTTACGCAGGAAAAGATGACCAGTATATTTTCCTGAATACCGCCCTGGATGCCGTCGTCGATGTAAACGTCCTCGCCCTTGCCTTTAATATGTCCGTCTCAGCCTTTAGCGGAAGAAGACGCCTGTTTTCGGATTTCTCTAAGATTGATTTCGACCGGCTTGACGTCCTGTTTGCAAACGATCCGCTTTATGAGCGCCCGTCAGACGCAGAAATTGCGGAGTTTGCGAAAATCCCGGCGTTCCTGATTTCCGGCGGATTCTTCGTTGCGTTCGATCAGTTTACCGAAATGTATTCGAACGAAAACGGCGCCGGCCCGTACCGGAATTATTTCCTCCATTGCGGCCGGATTTACTCGTATTCGAATTTTGCGCCCGGCGTCTACTTCGTAACCGGTGCCCAGTCGATCACTTCCGTTTCGATCGATCCGGCAACCGCTGAAATGGCGAAGGGTGACCTTGCGACCTTTAAGGCGGAAGTTGTCGCGGTCAATCTGGCTGACCCGCGCGTCGTCTGGTCTGTACCGCAGGCCGACGAGGACAAAGTACGGCTTGACACAATCGACGGACAGACGGTTTCGGTTCGTCTTCTCGAAGCACTCGGTGTCGGCGAATCAATCACGCTTACGGCGACTTCCGTATTTGATAACACGAAGACCGCAACCGCTACCATTTCACCGGAGACGTAATTCATTGTTTCATTTCATCCTTTTGGGCCTTTAGCGAAAAACTAAAGGCCCGCTTTCCTTAAATATAAAGGGGGTTTTACTCATGCCGAAATTTGCTGATTCTTACAGACTTGAAAGAATTTACTTTGAAAAGCTGCGTTCTGATATTGACGTGGCAAAAAGCTATATCGACGCAGGCGCGACCGGCGAAGCGCTCGACACTCTGCGCGGGCTGGTAGACGTCGATGGCGCCGTTTTGCTGCTTTACCGGAATCTAGGCGAAATCTGGGCCGACTTAGCCGCGCAGATTCAGAAAACAAAAGAAGCGCTTGACGACCTTATTAAAACGGTTGACGACTACCACAAAGAACTTAACGAGAAGATCGATGAAGTAAACAATTACCTGATTCGCCTTATTAACGCGCTCGAAGATCGTGTTATAGCGCTTGAAGCGGAAACTAAGGTAAAATATGCTGGCCTTATTTACGATTCAACCGGTGACGAATATTCGATTGAAATTGACGGCGAAACGCTGACTTTTAGCGAAGCTGCGGCGCTTGTCAATTACCCGCATTTACTTATTCTTGTAGATGAACAGGGAAATTATTACTACCCGCGGAAGACAGAAACCGGCGCTATCGAATGGGAAAACAGTACGATCGATAACGGCGACTATACGGAGAACGTAATTACTTTCGACGCGTCCGGCGTCACAAAGGCCGAAAACACGATTGTAATTCCGGAATATACCGCCGGAACGGGTATTGATATCACCGGTTATGAAATCTCTGTAGACACCGACGTTATCCAGGAAAAATTAACCGCCGGGCAGAATATCCAGATTTCCGCACAAAACGTTATTAGCGCGACCGATACGACATATTCAGCCGGAGTCGGAATTGATATTGATAACAGTAATGTGATTTCCGCAGATTTTAACGAAGTACAGGCGAAATTAACGGCGGGTAGTGGGATTTCAATTGATCCGGATACGAACGAAATTAGTAATACGGCTCAGGGCGTAACATATAGAGCAGGAAATAACATTGAAATAACAAATGATGTAATTTCAACAAAGGCAAGCGGAATTATGACCACATTTGGTTCCCTTTATGATCTCGGTATGCTTGCTAATATTAGTGTCGGAAATTTCTATAACACTCGTAGTACACCAGTTTTTAATTTGTACCCGAGACAAAATATTTTTCCGGAAGGAACACTGAAAAGAAATTATTTTTATCGGATAAGGTTTTCCGATAGTTATAGCTTATCAAATTTATCGTTTAGAGGGTACGGTATATTACACATTCCCTTAATGATACAAGGAACTAAAGGTAGTAACACAATTACAGCTATGGTTGAAAATATTTTAATCCCTTTTATTTCAGAAGGTAATACATTAAGATTTTTGAATTATCAAAAACACATTGATTTTACAGCGTTTATTGATGCTTTTGATAATGTAACAAGAATATTTATTGAATCAATTTATGCTATCGGTATTTGTAGCGCAGCCGGTCAATTACCTTTACCCGGAATCTATGAATTATCTCAAACAGATTAAAGGGGTAAAACATTATGCCAACCGCAATAAACACAACAGTAAAAGTCTATAAAGGAATCCCGCTGATTAAAGGCGGAACCGAAGTCCTTTATCTCTCAGGCGCGGCGGCGGATGGTGTGCTTTCCGGCGCTGCGTCCGCCGTGCTGACATATTCGCAGTATTATTATACCAGGGAAAACCGCGGCTATATTCAGATAGACGACGTTATCGGAAATCTGGAAGGGGCAAACTATATCGGGTTCCAGAACGCCAGCCACGGCGGCAAATGGTATTTCGGGTTCATTGATGAAATCGTGTACATTAACGATAACTGTACGGAAATCCGTTTCACGATTGACCCGTTTACTACCTTTATCGGTGATACACAGAAACGTGACTATGTTTATGTGAAAAGGAATTCGCCGACATTAACAACGCGTACTATGCCATATTTTCATACGGATGATTACCAGCTGCCGTCGTGCAAATATACTTTTCAGAATCTCGGCGAATTAAACTATACCGCGCAAATCGGCGTAGTATATTTTGCGAGCGCGTCAACAAATGGGACCGGTCTTTTACTCGGAACCGGAATTAAAACCGGCGTTTTGTCGCAGGCGATAATTGAAGATATACAGCAAAATGGCGGCGTGATAATCGGCGCCTATACTTGCCCGTCCGGCTGGGCTACGGGAAATATACAGATTACGGACGCGCTCAGTGATTTTACCGTTAATCCTTTTGTTGGGATTACAGCAACAAACGAAAAACTTAAAAGCGGCGTCTATACGAAGTTAGCGGTTACCGGAAACAGTGAAACGAAATATTATAATATAGAAGATTTCGACAATCCGGAAAGTATTACATTTGGATGTAACCGGCTTATGATTCCTTGTCCGTCTGTATTTATTTACCCGAAGAACTACAAGGGCCGTGCGAATAATCTTGCGGAGGGGTTTTTGTGCAAATTCCCGTCGCTGCCGATAACCGCGAACGCCGTTTATACGAACCAGCAGCGAATCAGCGAACTTGTCAGCGCCGGGGCCGGTTTATTTGGCGGCGCGGCGTCCGGTGCGAACTTCGGGCCTATTGGAGCGGTTCTCGGCGGGTTCGCCGGCGCGGTGGCGCCGATGGTAAAAGGCGCGTTTACCGAATACGTTTCAATGCGTTTTGAGCCTCCGGCCGTAATAGGACACGGCGAACCGATTGTAGACGGTCAGTTTAATTTAAGGATCGGATTTAACACTATTCAGCCGACGGATCAGTGTATAGCACGAATTGACGATTATTTAACACGTTTCGGCTGGGAATGGAATTACGTCGAATCCGCTGCGCGCATTTCCGTTCGGCGTGATAAAGATTATTTACAAACCGGCGAACCATTTGTATATGGTTCACTGGCAGACGCCGAACTGAATGCACGGATTATGAACGGTATCAGAATACGGTTACAGTTACCGTAAAAAGGGGGTACAAATGGCACGAAGCAAACGCGGCTTTGTTATGAGTAAAAAGAAACTCGAAGCAAAGCTAAAGAATGAACAGACTTTTGCCCAGTATTTCAACAACCTGCGGACAATCTCGGAATCCTCATTTTTATATGAAGGGTTGCCGGAAACGATAGACCCGGCGTATTTGGAAAAAGTTTTATTTCAGTACGGCATGGCAGCCGTTTTTGAAGAACCGGACGTCGGTTTAGTGTGTCTTCCGTGCGTACAGGCCGGCGGCTTTGATATCTACGGCACGCCGGTAAACGTTCGTGCGTTTTCCGGTTATACGGGGTTCACAAGGCTTTTAAAGCATACGCCCTTTTCACTCGAACGCACGGAGTGCATTTTAATTTACAATTCCAACCGCGAGTTTTCGTCAGCCGTCTATAAAGGGACGCTAGGCGCGTTTTCGGAACGTCTGGCGAACGACGCCCGGACCGAAGATATAAATATCTATGCGCAGAGAACGCCGGTCGTTATTGTTGCGCCGGACGGTCAGGTAGAAACAATAATAAACACTATCGACCGTTATGAAAACTTCGGAAAATTGATAGTCGGTTATAAGGGTTTTGACGCTGAATCAATCAAGGCTTTGAAGACAGAAGCGCCCTACGTCGCGAACCTGATAAACGAACACCGGACGCGCTTATGGAACGAAGCCCTTGGTTTTATGGGGGTTTCTAACGTTTCAATCTACAAAAAAGAACGCGTTTCGACGGATGAAGTGGCGCGGTCGATGGGCGGCGCGATTGCGAACCGTAATGTGCGTCAGGGGCCGAGGGAACGCGCTATTGATAAAATTAACGAAAAGTGGGGCAAAAAGTACGGCTTCAAAGCAAGCGTCACTTTTAACGAATCACTTTTCGATCTGGAACCGCAAACCGGTTTAAATCTGCTTGGGTATAACGAAATGAATACCGGAACGGAACGCGCAGCAATCGAAAAAGGGGGAACAGGCAATGATTAAAGATTACTGGGTTCACATCCCGCCGCACTTGTTTGACGTCCTGCAGGAAATCGGCGGGACGACTTCCGAAGATTTCGAAACCGTGATAAACGCGGCCCGCGCGGGATTTTTTAATTTTACTTATCCGGTGCCGGCCGGCGATAAAACCGCTTTGGAAAACTTTATCCTGAACCGCTATATTCTGCGCCGGATCGGTTCCGGCAATGTTAAAAAATGGCGGCAGATGTTCAAGGGAAAAATGCTTGAAATCATGCCGTTTTACGCGCGGCTGATGGAAACCGAACACTTCGAATTCGATCCGCTGATTAACAACGACATAACAACGACGGACGACGAAGCTGGAACGCTTGATTATGTCCACGATAAAAGAACGGACAATGATTACCAGTATGAAAAAGAAGGACAGACGCACCGTGAAGGAACCGAAGACGGAACGCACGCAGACGAATACCAGAAAAGCGGGAGTGAAACAACCAGCACTTCGGAAGTTAACCGATATTCAGACACGCCGCAGGGGGATTCAAGCCGCATTTGGGAAATTGACGCCCAGGGGCACCCTGTCCTTAACAATATCTTTTTAACGGATATCAGGGGAATCACGACAAACGGCACGCGTTCCTGGTCTGAATCCGGCAGCGATTCGGGGACGACGCACGGAGAACATGAAGAAGACACGACATACCAGGAAGACGGAACCGACCAGCGCGATATTGTAGAACACGAGACCCACGACCAGGACACGACACGCTCGAACGAAAATTATAAAATCGGCGTTTCCGGTTCTTCAAAAAGTAAATTAGTGAATGAATACCGCGAAACATTCCTGCGGATTTATACGGATATCGCGACGGAATTAGAACCGTTGTTTTACAATCTGGTAGAAATTGACGATGTTTTAGACTTTGTTTGATATGCAATATTTCGAAGCGCACGACATAACCGAATATAAAGACGCCGACGGCAGAACACCCGAAATTCTGCTTGTCGACGGAAACAGGGCCGCCGGCAAAACGACGGCCTTTTCCCGTAAATTCGTCTCAGACTTTTTGACACATAAAAAGAAATTTATGCTTTTATATCGTTACCAAAATGAAGTGACGAATATAGCGGAATCGTTTTTTAAAGATATACGCACGCTCTTTTTCCCCGGTCACGAAATGGATGAAAAGCGGCGCGCAAACGGCGCTTATATCGAACTGTTTTTAGACGGTGCGTCCTGCGGCTACGCCGTTTCCTTAAATACCGCCGCGAAGCTGAAACACTACTCGCACATATTTTCGGATGTCCAGCAAATGTTATTTGACGAATACCAGCTTGAATCCGGCGTATATATCAATAACGAAATCGATAAATTCGTTTCGCTGCATATGACGGTGGCCCGCGGACAGGGGGCAGTTGTGCGCTTTGTACCGGTTTACATGCTGTCAAATTCCGTTTCGATTTTCAATCCTTATTATGACGCGTTCGGCATCGCGAAACGGATAAATTCAAACACTAAAGTTTTAAAGGGTTCCGGCTGGGTTCTGCTGCGGCTTACTTTAAAAGAAGTGGCGCGCGCCCAGGAATCAAGCGCATTTAACCGTGCGTTTGCCGGGACGAAATATATAAACAGCGCGAAGGACAACGCTTTCTTAAATGATGAATCATTTAATATTATGAAGAAATCCGTTTCCGGCTTCTACCCAGAATTCACATTCATAGAAGGAAAACAAACTTATGCGGCTTTTTCCCGCGGGATGGAATACCACATAAAGAAATCCGGTGAACTTCCGAATATTCCGACCTTCGGCGTCCGGCAGAGCGACCGGAACGGTGATTATACATCGATCCGGCATTCACATATTTATGCGCCGCTTACTCGGTATTATGCAAACGGCTATATCACGTTCCAGGACACAGACAGCAAACGCGCGTTTATGTCCCTTATTTTCGATAATTTATAATCAGTCCATAAATTATTCACAGTTTGTTAATAAAGTGCATTTACACTTTAGACCATAAAACCGCTGCCGGTCTGGTAAAACCGGCCCGCGAACCGAAACGCAATAAAATTCGGGAAAGGTAACGTTATGGGAACTTTTACAGACATGGCACGCCGTCACACTTCCGGCAGCCCGATCCTCGAAAACCGCACGAAGATTCAGACCGGTGAAATCATTGCGCGCTACCCGGGCGGTGTAACAATCACGAGCTTTGACTTCATTAACGGCAGAAACGGCAAATACGTCGTTTGCACGTTCAAAGAAGACCCGGCCCGCTATTTTAACGGCGGCACGATCCTGACCGGCATTTTCGAAGATTTCATTGCGAACTATGCCGATGATGGCGTAGACTTCGAAACCGCGAAGCGCAAATGCGTTTCAGACTTCGAAAAAGAGACTTTAAAAGTGAAGCTTTCCGAAGACCGGACAAAGGCCGGCAATCGGATCACGCTTGTTGAAGTACTCGACTAAAGACCAGGTAACACGTTAACCGCGAACCGCAGCCCGTTTAAAAGCCGGCTGCGGTTTTTATTTTAAGGAAGGGATGAAGCATGAAATATTTCATATTTCTATGGAATGACGCATCAAACAATGGAACGGCGCCGATCTGGAACGGCAGCGACAAACGCGACTATGAACGCATGAAAAAGGAAATGGTCAAAAGATATCCGCCTTTTAAATCAATCACGCGTGAAGCGGTTTACCAGAACGGATATACAATCTTTTCGTTTGCGGAAACGGCCCGCGGGTATTACGGTTTTATAGACATGGCATACCAGCGCAAACCGATTTCCGTTAAATATCAAAAAATAAAGGAGGAATAACGAATGGACAACACAACCGGCGGCGCGTATGTCGAAAACTTCCTTGCATTCTTACGTCAGCATGAAGCAGACGGGGAAGTCTATATTGAAGAATACGAAGACAACGCTGCCTTTATGTCTGAAATGGCGGGTTTTTTGTCGAACAGTACATATCCGAGCGGAAACACCGGTATAGCATACTGGCTCGAATCTGAAATTGAATATTTGCGCAGTAAATACGGCGACGGAATACTCGGCGAAGCAATTAAAAAATGCGAGACCGCATTTCCGGAACTGAACGACCCTCATTATTATTACTATACAAAAAATCCGGAAGTACAGGAAGAAATTGCGAACCTTTACAGCCGTATAGAATCGTATCTGCGGGAAGTTGCGGCCCAGATTAAAGCGGGCCTTGTAGAACAGGAAGCACGCGCCCGCGCCCGCGATCAGGCCGAACGCGCACGGGAAACGGAACAGAAATACCGTGAAATGGGCGGAGAAACGGAAGAAACAACGCACGACGTCGCACGGCTTCTTGGCAGTATTGCTTCAAGGATCGGCGGCGGCGTTTCTTCGGCGGCGCGGTCAGTTGGTAAACTCTTCGGGCGTCTTTTTGGGAGATAATTATGTTTCAGCCGGTTCTGAAATCGGATATTGAATCAGATTTAAGGCTTTACGCGGCAGACTTCGAAACGACGACCGGCGCGGTCTCAGAAGATGAAACGCGCGTCTGGTCGTTTTGCGTCGACGAAATCGGAAAATTCGAGCCGGAAATATTCGGCTCGATTTCCGATTTTTTCGAATTCTGCGGCGACGTTTCACGCGGCTATAAAAAGCGTATTTATTTTCACAACCTGAAATTCGACGGCGAATTCATCATTTATTCGGCGCTTCATGATTACGGCATGGTGACCGCGGAAGTAAACGGTCACATGCTGAAATCAAAGGACATTCTTAATAATGAAATCGTGTATGCAATCTCTGACGTTGGGCAATGGTATTTTATCGCATTCAAGTATAATCATTGTATAGTCGAAATCCGCGACTCTTTGAAGCTTTTACCTTTTACATTAAAAACAATCGGAAAGGACATATGCACGCGGTACCGGAAAAGTGAAATGAATTATGATGATAAAACCGCTTTATCCGATTGCACGCCGGAAGATATCGCTTACATAAAAAACGATGTTCTTGTACTTTCCGAAGCCCTCGATAAACTTATGGCGCTTCACGATGAAAAAACACCGTTCGGCGCTATCCATTCCTTAACGATCGGGGGCGCGTGCTGGGCAAAATTCAAAGAATCCCAGTACGGCGAAATGAAGAATATTTCAATAAAACTCGATTCAATGGAACTCCCGAAGGAATCCGGCAGCGACAACGCGGACGAATATATCCGGCACGGCTACCGCGGCGGCTATTGCTATTTAAATAAGAAAATCGAAAATCAGACACTTGAAACGCCCGGCTTTACCGCTGACGTGAATTCTTTGTACCCGTTTGTAATGTGTTCGGAATATTCCGGATTCCGCTATCCGTACGGCAAAGGAAAATTTGAAAAAGGTAAAGTGCGCGAAGAATGGATAACGAACGAAAATTATTACTTTTATGCACGGATAAAAGTATCTTTCCGCCTGCGGCCCGGCTTCGTTCCGACGATCCAGAAAAAAGGCACTTTTATGTTTTTATCTAATCTGTACCTGGAATCTTCCCAGGCGTACAACGCCAGGGAAAAACAATATGTCGGGCCGTATAACGAAATCGAAATTACATTATCAAAGGATGATTATATTTTATTCTTCCGGCACTATGAAATATTAACCTTTACGCCGCTTGATTATATGGTGTTCCAAACCGCAAACGGAATATGCGACAACTATGTGAAAACAATGTCGGAAATTAAAATCGAAGCGACAAAAGAGGGAAACCGAGCCGTCCGGACACTTGCAAAACTTTTTTCTAATAACCTTTACGGACAGTTTTCAAAGGGCAAAAATTCAAGCTTCAAAGTGGCGGAAATCGAAGACGAAAAAACGCACTTCACAACGATAGAAGAATACGAAAAGAAGGTCACTAATATAGCGATCGGCGCGGCCGTAACAGCACACGCCAGATTTTACCAGATTAACACGATACAAAACAATATTTCTATATTCTGTTATTCCGATACGGATTCCTTGCATTGTATCGGGACGCCGGCAGACTTTAAGGGTGAAATCGATTCGACGAAATACGGTGCGTATGATATCGAAAACCGGTGGACACGCGCGCGCTTTGTGCGCCAGAAAACTTATATCGAAGAAAACGAAAACGGCTGGACGATCTGCGCGGCCGGCATGACCGACCGGCAAAAAGATTATTTCCGGCAAAATCACAGCTTCGAAGACTTCCGGCCCGGATTAAAGATCATCGGTGGAAAACTGCAGCCAAAGCACGTTAAAGGCGGCGTGATTCTAAAAGATATTGATTTTACGCTGAACTAATGTATAATAAAAGAAAAAGGGGTTAACAAAATGACAAAGGCAAACTTGAAAGCGGTAATGAAACGCGAGTATGAAAAAGGAAGTGCGAAGTATAACCGGCTCTGGGACGCTCTGACATATCTTTATAATCAGGGCCTGGTAACAGAATCAGAGCGCGAGATTATAAAGACCATAAACCGCGATTTATCCAAAACGGAAAAATCATAAATCGTTTGCCGGTTCGCGTCAAACCGGCTTGCAATCCATTTCCGTGTAAAGGTAAACAGCACAAAGGCACTTTATAACCGGCAGACCATTCCCGGACGGAAGGAGCGCGGCGGCCCGAAGAGGACGGTACACCCGTTTTTCTTCGGGCTTGTTTTGTTTACAGTTTGTTTACAAATTATCTATATCTGGTTCATAAAATCCCTGTATTCTATAACCGTAGGGGAGATATCCTCGAAAATAGTTATAACTACAGAAAAGGAGAAAAAACAAATGGAAAACTGGGGATGGAAAAATGAAAAAATGAATCAGATGCAGGAAAATGCGTATCAGGTATGTAAAAGATTATTTGCTCTTTACATTAAAAACTACAAAAAAGCCTTAAATGACGGGGACTTTTTCTATCACGAGATTGCTGAAGATTACAGAAAGCAATATCAGGGGGCGTGTGATGTTTATGAAGATACTTTCGAGATGGCATTCTATTTAAGAGCCGAAGATAGAAAAAAGATTCTCGGAAATATGGGTTATTCCGGTGCTACCGAAATCGAGTATGAAACCGTATTAGCCGAATAATTAAAAAGCTGACCTATCGGCTTGGCGGGGAGAAAAGGAGATGAAACAATGAAAGTGTTAATTGCCTGTGAAGAATCACAGCGCGTGTGTATTGCATTCCGAAATAAAGGGCATGAAGCCTATTCTTGCGATATCCTGGAATGCAGCGGAGGCCGTCCCGAATGGCATATAAAAAGGGATGTGCTGCCTTTATTGAATGGCAATTGTGCCTTTGAAACAATGGACGGGAAACACCATGAAATAATAGGCACCTGGGATTTATTGATTGCACACCCGCCTTGTACTTATTTAACAAATGCAAGCGCCGTTCGTATGCGTGTAAATGGTAAAATAGTAGCGGAAAGATATAGAAACGCTATGCAAGCAAAGGAATTCTTTATGAAATTCTATAATGCCGAATGTAAAAAAATTGCTATTGAAAATCCGACACCTTTAAAAATTGTTGAACTCCCGCCATATAGTCAGGCAATACACCCTTATTTCTTCGGTTCTCCGTATTCTAAAAGAACATGCTTGTGGCTAAAAGGACTGCCCAAACTAAAACCAACAAATATTGTGATGGAACATAAACCCTGGGTAAATGGTGGGAGCAAAGATGCGAACGGAAATTATAGAAAATTTACAGGAAGAAATGAAAGAGACCCACGAAACAGAAGTAAAACATTTATTGAAATTGCCGAAGCAATGGCCGATCAATGGGGCTAAAAAGGGGGGACTAAACATGGAAAACTACAAATTCGAAAAAGCAAAAGAAACGGCGCGCCTGGTCTGCTTTTACACGCTGAAATCCCGTTTATACTGGGAACGTGAATATGAAAGGAACGGCTACGGTTCTTTTTTAAGTATTGCGAATGAGTATAAACTTCAATATGATGCCGTGGTAACAATGTATGAAGTAGTCTTTTCGGATATATTCGAATTAACGGACGAAGAGCGCGAAGCGCTCGGATTAACGGAAACCGAGGAACCGAACGATGGCTGACAAGTACAGAATCACGGCAAAGGTGCGGACGGATGCCGGCAGCGTTCGCACCGTCCGTTTTTCCGGAAACGCCGACAACATGCAGCATATCATGAAAAAGTATTTTCACGCCGTCGAATTTAAACTTGTTTCATTCGGGAGTGTGAAATACTCAAATACAATCCCGTGGGAGAAAATAAAATGAAAAACTACAAACTTGTGCATCGGAAACCGTATTTTCCGCACCGCTTCGGAAAGCAGCCACGGCGGAAAATCGAAATCAAATTAACCTGGGGAGATATTCTCGAAGCTGCCGTTTTTATCGGCGGCATCGCGTTTCTTCTCTGGGCCACGTTCGGGGGTACCCATTTATGAATAACTTTATGACAACAATAACACCCTGGGTGTATCTGGTCGCGGAAACTTCAAAAGTAATACTGCGCACCGCCGCTTTTTTCGCTCTTTGTGAATTGATCGATTTTATGAAAAGGAGAAAATGAAATGAACGCAGAATTTGTATATGATAATGTTGTCAGAATGCTGAAACACTATAGCATGATGGCCGGCGAAGAGTCCGCATATTCCCAGGTACTTACAAAGCCTTATGAATGGGAACATAATACTTTATTCCCGTTTTACGCCGAAGCCGCGGCTTTAATCAACGCCTGTCGGGAAGAAATGGGCCGGCGCGACGTCGGAAATAAGCGATTTACTGCGCTGAAACGGTTTTGCAAAGAATGCCAGGCGTCTTCGAATAGGGCACTTTCCGCCGGAATCTTCCGGAATGATGAATATTTCTGCTTGTGCGATTCGTATAAATACATACGGCTTTTGGAAGACGTCCCAGGCCTTCCGCATCTGGACGAAACGAGGGTAAAGGGCATTGATTTAACGAGACTTGTGCCAGACGATTATAAACTGTTAGAAATTACACCGGTCGATTATTCCGTTATCAGAGAAGCAGCAGCACGGGCAAAGGCCCTTATGAAGACGGAAGGAAAGGACACGGTGCCATATAGCTTCGGAGTCTCAGCCTTGTGCTGCGTAAACGTTTTTTCACTTCAAACCTTTATGGAAATTCTGCCGGACGCTAAGTGGTATATGGTCCAGGGTTCGAAGTTTGAACCGCTTTATATGCGCACGCCGGAAGGCGAAGACGGTTTGATACTGCCGGTTGGCGGGACGGCGGCGAAGATTATAAACATATAAGAATGTTAAAACAACCTTAACCCAAAACCGCGAAAATCAAGCGAAAAAGGGCCGTTTTCCTGAGAAAAGGAGCGGCCCTATATTTGTATGCAAAGGTCGAATAACACCGGAAAAGCCGCAAAAATCAGGATTCTACAAGCGGTTTTCCGTGATGGATGAAGGTAAATATACTTAAGTATATCTGAAAAACGATCACAGCATATTCACCCAGGCGGCAGCAACTTATCAACATATCCTGGACACAAAGCCAAAAAACCCGAAGTTATCAACATCGCCAAGGCCCGAAACCGCCGCCAAAACCCAAAACAACGAAAGTTATCAACAATCCCAAAGCCAGCCGCAAAGTTATCAACAATTGACATATGGCCAGAATCCCGAAACTGGCCAAAAGTGCTCAAATATTGCGGTATAGTGCGATGTACAAAGAGCGGTTATCAACATTTCCACCACGGGGCGCTGAGTTTTCCACAGAGTTATCCACAGAGTGCACCGGGTTATCCACATTTTCCACAGAACGGGCGTTCGGGGGGAAAATCGAACACGTGTTCTCGAGATACCGGACACCCC
>JAZUQQ010000004.1:0-236372 GCA_045605765.1 Eubacteriales bacterium
GGCAAGCTGTCCGTAAGACGTATAGATATACTCATAAGCCTTGCTCTCTGTACCGCCCGTATTATACCATATTTCCTTAACGTTGTCAAGTTCGTCATAGACGTATCTGACCGTCGTTCCGTTACCGTAGGTAAGTGTTGCGAGCTTGCCGTTATTGGCGTTATAGGTATAGCTTGCAAGCTCTCGGCTTCCTACGCTTATATCGGTCGTATTGCCGAATACATCGTAGTTGAAGCTATACGTTGACGACCGTGTTGTTATCGTATCGAGCATTTTCACCGAATCGTAGGTATAATTTACTTTTTCGGCTGTACTTATCGAGGAGTAGCTCGTTTCCGAGGTAAAAGTCGCGGGCATAACCGAGGTTATATTACCAAGCGCGTCATAGGTATAAGCGGTGCCTGTGCCTTCGGTCCGATTGATCGTAGCGAGCAGGTATCCCGTCTTACTGTTATAGTAATATCTTGTTTCTATTCCGCGACTATCCGTTTCACTTGCCAGTGATCCAAATATCTTTGACGAGCTGCCTGTATTGTACGTAGAGCTTGACGTTATGTGCTTTGCTCCTGCTTTTGCGACTATATCGCCGTCACTGTCACGCTGCGCCTCGTAAGTGTTGGTGCTTGTGAGCAGTCCGTAAGTGTTGTACGTATAGTCGGTTCGAGTCTGCGGTATTTTAGTAATACGCGAATCGGCATCGTCCCTTACAGGATAGAGTCCGAGTCCGTTACTATTAGTGAAGGTGTAGTATATTTCGGACTCTATATTTATTCCGCTTTCGTCATAGATATAGTCGTGTATTTCGCCTCTGTTATTGGCAACTCGGGTAAGCTTTCTATTATCGTTATATTCATAAACCTCGTAGTAGTTGCCGTTTTCTTTCAGGCGAAGCAGACCTTCCTTGGTGGGATAAGAAGAATCGTAATAAGTGCTTTGCTCAACCTCGTTATTACTACTGTAAAAGACGGATATATTATCGAACAGCGCATATCCGCCGGGCTGATAGGAATACTCACAATAAACATCAACGTATTCAAGCACATCTCCACTAAGCGTATGGAAGGTTCCGCATACAAACTGCCAATCGTCAGAATACCTCTCAAAGTCGAAATAGAACATCTCGTGACTATATTCTTCGTATTCGGAATCGCCGTTATAAACATATTTGACGTCCACTCTAAGTCTGAATTTGGCATCTTTGCTTGCCACTGTTCCGATAGCCTTGGCAAATCCTGCAATTACGAACACACTTTCATCATTGGTATATATGTCAGGATAAGTATTTCCGCTCGGATATATTCTTTGCTTGATATAGTTTTCTTCGTCTATCGTTCCCGCAACGTAAGCAACGGTGCCGTATGAGTCCGAATAGCTGTTAGTGACTACGGACGAGCCGGAAGCGGCATCCCAAAAATCGTTTGCACTTGCAACAGAGCTGCCGTTTTCATCAACGGTGAAATTGTCGAAATTACCGTATTCAACAAAAGAATACGGATTGCTTGTCATACCCTTTTCGAGCGCAATATTGTCAAGATATACGGACGCCGTACCACTGAGATCCGCTTCTCCCTCGGCCGTAATCAGTATCATAAATCTTTCTCCGCCGCCTGATATATTTCGAGCGGTTATCTGAGTGGTCATCTCAGATGCCGTTAAATTGGTGAAATGACGGTTAGATGGCAAAGTTTCTTCAAAGCTATACGGCGGCGAATCACTTTGTGAAACGGCTGCAAGAGTTACACTTGCATTGTCTGCATCGGTCGTATCCAGAAGCATCGATAAAGTATAGTCCCCGGCCGGAAGAAATACGTACTGATATATACTTGCATTTGTATTTGCAGTAACTCTGAGCCGTCCTCTGTATAGACCGTGGCTGCCGAAAGTAAGCGTTTCTACTCTATCCGCATTAGATGTTCGTGTCCAATATGGGAGATCGGTGCTTGAACTTCCCATCTCAAATCCGCCGTTAAGAATACCGTTACTCGAACTACCTCCTACGGTGGTTGAGGTTTTAAGATTGTTTTTTACCTTTTCCTGAGTTTCATACTCGCCCGAAACAGCACCGTATATTTTAGTTCTGCCAACATCGGTTGAGTAGGTTGATTTACATCTTCCTTCGTTATCGAAGGTGTAAATAGTAATTATATCATCAGAATTTCCGTAAATATCGTCGCTGCCGCTTGTTCTTACTTCCGTATGACCTGTATCATAGGTGTAGGTTACAGTCTGACCGAGGGTTGCATTTGCGCCACCGTACTCACTGACAGACGTTACTCTGCCCGCAGAGTCATATCCGTATCTGATTTCAATTTTGTGAAGGTCATCTTTTACAGAAATAAGGCGTCCGCTTGCATCATAATCGTAATAACAAACAGCATCTGCCGTTATATAAGAATTACTTCCGCTCGAATAGAACGAGGACCAGTTACTGCTGCTTGTGCTTCCGCTTTGATGAGCATAGACTATTTTTCTGAGGAATTTATAGGCAGAGGAACCAAGAGCTCCGTTGTATGTGTTTGAATAATAGAAAAGTACAGCTTGCTGTGATGTTGAATTCAAACAATATCTTAACACACCTCCGCCATTATTGGTGAGTTTGAAGTGTGTTATGGCACTTCCACCGTTTGGTGTCATACCAACGTACTTTGGTTTGGCGTATTCGTCAGTAGTTATGTTTACCGTATTGCCGTTAACGTCAGTTATGCTTTTCAAAAAGCCGCCTGCTGAAGAATAGGAATCCGCAGCGTCTTTTTTTGAGAATGTGTACTTATTGAAAGACGGGTCTTCTATCACAAAGCTTGTTTCCTCAACCGTAAGCTTTAATTGAAGTCCGTTTTCGTCGTAATAGATATTACTTTCGCCTTCTTTTTGGCTTTGGTAGAAAGCGTGTTCTGTTCCGTCAACATCAGAATAGATATAATAAGTTTCCTGAACTCCTTGGGCGTTGACTCTTGTTCGTGGAACTATTGACTGATTTATACTGGATTTAAAACCAAGTCCGAGCACTGAGTATCCATTAGGAAGATTTTTATTAGAACGGGTAAAATATTTTCCCGCAAGCGCAGAATTGTATATTGCGCTTGCCGTGTAGGGCATAAGGCTATCCGTAGTCGTCATAGCACCCGTATTAAGCACAAGATTTCCTGTTGCGACGTTAATGTATCCATTTCCTGCTGTTCCTGCACTATGCGACGTATATGTCCAATAGTCTTCGAGACCGAACTGGTCTTTGTAGGTTACAATTAAACGAGCGCGGGTGGCAATATCGGAATGCTCACTTGATCTAAACGAAACAAAATCATCTGGATCTAAATATGTGCCGCTTACTTTTTTCAGACAAACACCATAGTTGGTATATGTACCGTCATACCATTTGGAGGCAATGTCTGTAATATCCCAAACGTGTGTCAAGATAGAACTATCTGAGACCGACGAATTCGTTTTCTGGTAATCAACAACAGTACTGTCTACACTACCGAACGTTCCCGATGATACGTCGTTGTAGACAAGAGTATCACTCCAATCACCGGTAACGCGGTATACTCCTATATACGCTTCCACGGCATTAGCTTGGAACAAGGAAAGCGTTACATTTGTAAGATATGAAAATTCTGGAATATTAGGCAACGCGGATGTTTTCCAATATATTGATGAAGTATTATCTGCAAATAGTAACAAAGAATCGTTAAAGTTTGTAGTGGGTTGTGCTGAGTCAACAGACAAATCAACAACGGTGCTATCTGCTGGAGAAACCGATGGGTCTATTGTCACAGGAAAAACTCGTTCCGTAGAATCTACCCACTGCTTATCTGCTGTTACCGTTATTTTGTATTCATTGTTTGAACTTTTCGAAAGCGCATAACTTACGGCATAGGAAAGTGCGCCGTTTGCATCATAAATAAACGGAGGGGCGATCCTATACGCAAGCTTTTCCTCGGTATCATATACCGATATTCCACCGTCACTATCTTGAACGGCAGTCATATTGTTAAGCTTCATCGTAAAAGTGAATACGTAACTGTCGAGCCTATGATTAACGATAATATTTTCCTTTATACTGTTAGAAACAGTTATATATTCAAGATCTACTCCGTCTAAAATGTTTCTGTAAATAATCGACGAGTTGAGCTTTTCAAGATGAGACATTTTTATTATGTCTTCGGCATTTTCATCTGCAGAGTAGTTGGTAATTTCTCCTTCTACTTTTTTGTTTGCTCCATCGAGAGATATTGTTATTTTCCCATTTCCGTCATGAAGCGTAAACAGGGTCTCGTTACCGGTCGTCTTCTTGGCAAACTTTATTCTTGCGTCTGCGGTAACATATTCATTACCCGAAAGCGCAATGGTGTTATCTATATTTTCCCATGTTCCATCGTCACATAAAGTGTGTAACGGAACAGAATATTGGATTGCCGTAACTGTTCCATCGGGATTTTGGAAATGTTTTGTATATTCGTCGCGCCGATCGGTAAGCTCGTAAGTATACAGATCAACGCCTCCAACGCCACTTGTATTAGACTGTGCCGAGCTATCGGAGGTATGATTTTCTTTGACAGATGTCGCAAATATAGTAAGCGGAAGCGACACGAGCACGATAGCAACACTGAGTATTATCGATG
Organism: Eubacteriales bacterium; assembly: GCA_045605765.1. Classification (GTDB taxonomy): domain Bacteria; phylum Bacillota; class Clostridia; order Oscillospirales; family CAG-272; genus SIG672. The sequence goes on from JAZUQQ010000004.1 coordinate 4,620, forward strand.
TTAGTTTTATTGAGAACTTTTTCATAGTACTGTATCCTTTCATTGTTTTTTGTTCTCGACATAAAACAAAAAGCACATAAACCACGGTCGAAAAGCGGTTTATGTGCTCATATTACGATTTTTAAATACCTCAAATGGGGAAAGGGCGAGATAGCACCGTAACGCATAAGACCGCTGTTGGTTTCATAGCATCTTACGAGTTTCATGGTGCTCACCTCCCACTGTTATTTATATTCTATCATATATGTAAGAATATGTCAATTAACAAGTCCTACAATCTTTGTTTCTTTTGTGGTATTTGCACAAAAGTATGGTAAAACGATTCCCCCTCACGCTTGTCACAGTAACTTCTCGTTGATATTTAAAACGGGAACTTACTAAAAAAAGTTACGAATATATTGAAAATAACAAATTTGGATGCTACAATATTGTCATATTATAATAAAAAGTAAGGATAGAACCACAAAAATGACACCCATATCATTCGGAAATCTCACCGTACGAGAACTCACGATAGCCGACAGAGCGCTTTTCTATCGTCACGGGCATATTTCCTTTTGTAATTTTTCAAATATTTTCTCGTGGCGTCACGCTATGAATTACCGTGTTGCCGATATAGACGGCTTTTCTGCGATCGTCGGAAAATACAGACATCATACTTTTAATATACTTCCACCTTTTTACTCTGATGAAATAAGCCCGTCCGAGCTTCTTATAAAGGTAAAGGAAGGTCTCGGCACAGAAAAAGTGCGTATGCTTCCGGTGACTTCTGATATGCTGAGCGAAATAAAAAAAGAGCTCCCATCGGCAGAAATTATCCTTTCAAGATCACTTTCCGATTATGTATATAATACTCAAGATCTGATAAATCTTTCAGGCAAAAAATATCATCAGAAAAGGAATCATTTAAACTCCTTCTTGTCTAAATACGACCATGAATATATTTCAGTAAGCACAGGCCACAAAGAAACTCAAAAGCTGCTCCGCAAGGCTTCCGAAATTCTTTACGTCCCAAGCGACGACAGGGATCTCGCTGATGAACAGATCGTCATAAACGAGCTTATCGAGAATTTTGACGCGCTCAGTCTAGTGGCAGGAATAATAGCGTGCGATGGGATACCGATTGCCTATTCGATAGGCGAAAAAATGTCTGAGGATACGGCTCTTATTCACATTGAAAAGGCAAACAGAGCGTATAGTGGTGCATATGCAGCAATAAACAAGCTCTTTGCCGAAAAAGAATTCTCGGATACGAAGTTTATCAACCGTGAAGAGGATATGGGAATCGAAGGCCTCAGAAAAGCAAAGCTTTCATACAGACCGATACACCTCGGAGAATATTATACAGTAATACTTTAAACGAAAAACCGCAGTTTAAATCAAACTGCGGTTTTATTTCGTTTTTAAAAGTGAAAAGACTTAGATCTTCTCCTTTACCTTGGCACTCTTGCCCGCTCTGTCTCTGAGGTAGTAGAGCTTTGCGCGGCGTACCTTACCGCTACGGATAATGTCAACCTTCTCAACATTGGGAGAGTGTACAGGGAACGTCTTTTCAACGCCGATACCGTAGGATACTCTTCTTACGGTGAAGGACTCGGAAATTCCGCTTCCCTTAATAGCGATGATAGTTCCTTCGAACATCTGAATACGCTCTTTGTTTCCTTCCTTGATCTTGTTGTGAACCCTTACGGTATCACCGATGTTGAGCTCGGGCACTTCCGATTTGAGCTGCTCGTTTGTTAAAGCCTTGATAAGATCCATTGTTGGCTCCTCCTTAAAATAGGGTAATCGAAACGTTCATGCAGAGCATCGCAGCGGACCGCTTCGTTTGTATCCTCGGTATTATACCACACCTTTTCTTATTTTGCAATACCTTTTTTGAATTTTTTTGAAAAAATTTGGATTCTCTGAGTGTAAACAGTAAAAAGCGTAAAAATCACACTTTCACTTACATATTAAATATATATTTTGTAAGAATACACTATTTACATTCCGCTTTTTTTGTGTTATAATAACTTCATTATAGGTTTTTATACCTTGGAGGCAACCATAACTGCCAACGATACTTTTCAAAAAGAGGTAATCTACCGTGAAATATCTTGTTGTTTTGTGCGACGGAATGTCCGACGAGCGTCTTGAAGCTCTCGGAAATAAAACCCCTATGGAAACGGCAAACAAGCCGACGATGGACTCTCTTGTAAAAACGTCTCTTGTCGGAACAGTACTGAACGTTCCTTCGTCTATGAAGCCCGAAAGTGATACGGCAAACCTTGCCGTGCTTTCCTACGACCCACTTATATACTCAAAAGGCAGAAGCTCGCTCGAAGCACTGAGTATGGGACTCAATATGTCCGAAACTCAGACGGCTATACGCTGCAACGTGGTAACCATTTCCGACGAGGAAGAAAATTATGAGGACAAAATCATGCTCGACCACAGTGCAGACGAAATATCCTCCGAGGAAGCGGCAGAGCTTATAAGGGCTATCGATGCAGAACTTGGTACCGAGTACAGAAAATTTCATCCCGGTGTCAGCTACCGCCACTGTCTTATGTGGGATAACTGTCCCGAGGTACTCGACTTTAACCGCCCTCACGACATAATAGGACGCCGCATCGGCGAATATCTCCCCGAAGGTGAGGTCGGAGCCGTATATCTCGATCTTATGAAGCGCAGCTATGATATCCTCGTGCACCATCCTGTAAACGAGTCTCGCCGCGCGAGAGGTCTGAAACCCGCAAACTCGATCTGGCTTTGGAGCCCCGCTGTCAAGCCTTCGCTTCCTTCCTTTGAGGAAAAATGGCACAAACAGGGGTCTGTCATTTCGGCGGTCGATCTTATCAAGGGCATTGCAATATGTGCGGGTATGGAATCTATCGACGTCGAAGGGGCAACAGGTAATTACAAGACCAATTATACGGGTAAAGCGAACGCCGCTATTGACGCCTTTGAACGCGGAAAGGATTTCGTTTATATCCATCTCGAAGCGACCGACGAGTGCGGTCACCGCGGCGAGATTGAAAACAAGGTGTTTGCAATTGAGCAAATAGATTCTCTCGTACTTTCACCTTGCCTTGAATATCTCAAATCGACAGGAGAGCCTTTCAAAATAATGGTGCTACCCGACCACCCCACCCCGCTTGCGACACGTACCCACTCACCTAATCCTGTTCCATTCTTCATTTACAGCTCTGAATACGTTTATAACGGTGCAGAATGCTTCACAGAGGAATTTGCAAAAGCGACTGAGCTTTATATTCCGGAGGGTCACAATCTACTTAACATTATGTTCGGAGAAAAGGACGCTCCCGTAGATCCCGAAAAGGACGCTCTCGTATGGAACCGCTTTCAGAACGCGGAAGAAAAAAAAACTGAAAAACGCGGAATAGGTGCCACTGCATTCGAGTGGCTGGATATAATTACAGTATCGCTCGTTATCGCGGTTATCATTATGTCGTTTCTGTTCAGAAACTCCCCCGTTATCGGAACGTCTATGCAACCCACTCTTAACGAGGGCGACGTACTGATAATTTCCAGAACGCTTTACAAGCCCAAAAATGGCGACATAGTTATCATTCAGACCGAGGACGATCCATCCGAGCCTCTGGTCAAAAGAATCATCGCAGTAGGCGGTCAGAATGTAAAGATCGACTACACCACAGGTCAAGTCTATGTTGACGACAAGCTTATTGACGAGCCTTATATAAAAGAGCTCGCACCGCTGGACGTGCGTATGGGAGATTTCTGCGTACCCGACTCAGAAACGGGAATTTGGGAAGGAAAAGTCCCTTCGGATCATTTCTTTGTTTTAGGAGACAACAGAGCGGTATCCAGAGACAGCCGTGCCATCGGTTACGTTAGCAAAAATCAGCTGGTAGGAGAAGCAGGCTTTCGCATCTTTCCGATATCGGGGGGCAAATTCGGTTTCCTGAACTGACTTAAAATAAAAAACAAAAAGGAAAAACTATGCCAAGCAATACGATACAGTGGTTTCCCGGACATATGGCGAAAACGCGCAGACTCATTACCGAGTGTCTGCCTCTCGTTGACATCGTCATCGAGATACTTGACGCGCGAATTCCCCTATCGTCTCAAAACCCCGAAATAAATAAGCTTTGCGAAAACAAGCCGCGTCTGGTAATTCTCAGTAAATCCACTCTGGCAGACCCTACGGCAAACGATAAATGGCGCGCATTTTTCAAACGTTACGGCGGTTGTATAGTTGCCGACTTCATAAGTGGAGCGGGTATGGACAAGATAGGCCCTGCGATCCGCGAGATACTTGCAGAAAAGATCGCAAAAAACGAAAGCAAAGGAATGTCCGGCAAGGCGATTCGCGCTATGGTCGTCGGAATTCCCAATGTCGGAAAATCCTCGTTTATAAACCGTTTTTCGGGCACGAAAAAGGCAAAGGTCGAGGACAGACCTGGCGTTACGGTAGATAAGCAGTGGGTAAAAGGCCAAGGCGGGATCGAGCTTCTCGATATGCCGGGTGTTCTCTGGCCGAAATTCGAGGACGAAACGGTCGGTGAAAATCTCGCCATGACTGGTGCTATCAAGGACGCGGTCGTTGAGATAGAATCTCTTGCTATTGCGCTTTGCTCGCGGCTTAGAAAATGCGCTCCCGAGCTCTTCTGCGCAAGATACAAGCTCGGCAGTCCCGATGATGTTTCGGAACTCAGCGATTTCGAGCTCTTCGAGCTTGTCGGCAGAAAGCGCGGCTTTCTGATATCGGGCGGAGAAATCGATTACGAGCGCACCGCCAAAATTCTTCTTGATGAATTCAGAGGAGCCAAAATAGGACGGATATCTCTTGAAATCCCCGAATAAATCAATCAAAACCGGAGACTGATATGCCTACATATGAATATGAAAACAAATATGTATCAGAGGGCTACACCATAGTTGCAGGTACAGACGAGGCGGGCAGAGGTCCGCTTGCAGGTCCCGTTTGCGCAGCGGCGGTAATTCTCCCCGACGGACTTATTATTGAAGATCTCAATGATTCAAAGAAGCTCTCAGAAAAAAAGAGAGAAAAGCTTTTTGACATAATTTGCGAAAAGGCAATCTCTTACGGCATTGCTTACGCGAGCGTTGAGGAGATCGACGAGTTCAACATTTTAAACGCTTCTCAGCTTGCCATGCGCCGCGCGGTAGATATGCTTGCCCCACACCCAGATCTCGTTCTCGTTGATGGAAACGTAGCGCGCGGATTTAACTGCAAGGCAATTACTGTAATCAAGGGCGATTCGCTGTCTATGTCGATAGCGGCAGCATCGATTCTCGCAAAGGTCAGCCGTGACAGAGTTTGTGCCGAGCTTGACCTTCAGTATCCCGAATATATGCTTGCAAAACACAAGGGGTATTCCACAAAGCTTCATATGGATCTCGTGCGCAAGTACGGTCCTTCTCCGATACACAGAAAGACATTTCTGAAATTTCTTAACAAAGCAGATGGCTGATAGCAAACAGGGATCAAACCGTTCACTCGGACGTGCAGGCGAGTCTATTGCCTGTGACTACCTTATAAAAAACGGATTTTCTATAGCGAGGAAAAACTACACTGTGCGCGGCGGCGAGATAGACATAATCGCCGAGGACGAAAAGTATATTATATTTGTCGAGGTCAAGACGCGAAGTGCAGGACACTCGATAGAAAAATACGGACGCGGAGCATCTGCCGTCAACCTTAAAAAGCGCGAACATTTCCTGTTTACAGCCAAGAAATATCTCCGCGACTTTCCATCGGACAAGAAACCGAGAATAGACGTTATCGAGATCAAGCTTGAACACTTTGACAAGTGTGTTGCCGCGAAAATTTCTCACTACCCAAACGCCTTTGGCGACAGACGGTAACATTTCTTGGAGAATTTATGAAATATTTCGATCTTCACTGCGATACATTGACCGCGACGTATGATAAGCGCGAATCGATACTGTGCAGTTCCTGCGACGTTTCGCTCGATCTGACGGCAAATTTTGAAAACTATACTCAGGTACTCGCCGTATGGAGCGATCCGAAATATAACGACGACGAGCTTTACGAAAGATTTTTTTCGGTGATCTCTCATTTTAAAAAGAGCACCCTGCCCCAAAATTTCTCGTATCTGCTTGCGGTCGAGGGCGGCAGTCTTATAGGAAACGATATCTCTCGTATCAACACTCTTTTTTCTTCGGGAGTGCGCATATTCACACTCCTTTGGAAAGGCGTAACTCAACTCGGCGGCGCTTTCGGAGAAAATATTGGTCTCACCGATTTAGGCAAACGCGCTGTCATCAGATGCCTTGAACTTGGTATCGTTGCTGATGTATCTCACGCTTCTGACGATAGCTTTTACGATATATACACCATATGCCAAAAGTACCAAAAGCCCTTCATCGCAAGTCATTCAAATTCGCGTTCTGTGTGCGATCACGCGCGTAATCTGACCGATGAGATGGCACAAATTATTATAAAGAACGGCGGTCTTGTGGGAATTTCACTCTATCCGCCACATCTTTCAAGCAGTGGCAAGGCAGACCTTGATGATATCTGCCGTCACGTGGAGCACTATCTTTCGCTCGGTGCAAAGGACTGTCTTTGCATGGGCTTTGACCTCGACGGTACCGACGGGGATTTACCACAAGGAATAAGTAAAATAAACGACGTGAGTAAAATACACACCCGTATATGCAAGGCGTTTTCCGAGAAGATCGCAAACGCGGTGTTTTTTGAAAATGCAAATAACTTTTTTGAAAGAAACGGCATTTTGCCGCAAAAATAAAGAATTCCATTATCGAAAGGACTTATAAAAATGAACTATATAAGCACGAGAGGACAGAGTGAAAGCGTAAGCTCTGCTATGGCAATAAAGCAAGGAATTGCGCCCGACGGCGGACTCTACATGCCCGAAACAATACCTGAGCTCAGTGAGGATATGCTTCGCGAGCTCTGCACTCTTTCGTATAGCGAGAGAGCGGCAAAGATCATGTCGCTCTTCCTGACCGACTATACCTACGACGAGCTTCTTGCAGACTGCAAGGAGGCTTACGGTGATAATTTTGACGGCTATGCCGCTCCCGTAGTAAGTGTTGGCAACAGAATGAGAGTTTTGGAGCTCTGGCACGGTCCGACCTGCGCTTTCAAGGATATGGCACTTCAAATAATGCCCCGTTTTCTTTCTCGCGCGCTCGTCAAGACCGGTGAGAAGCGCACCGCGCTCATTCTGGTTGCCACCTCGGGCGACACCGGAAAAGCCGCTCTTGAAGGCTACCGCGACGTTGAAAGAACCAAGATCTCTGTTTACTACCCCGTAAACGGCGTAAGCCGCGCACAAAAACTTCAAATGACCACGCAGGAGGGCGAAAACGTCAACGTATGCGCTATAAACGGCAACTTTGACGACGCTCAAAGCGGTGTCAAAAAAATATTTGCCGACAAGGACTTTGCCGCAGAGCTCGACAAAAAAGGATATTTCCTGTCGAGTGCCAACTCGATAAACTGGGGCAGACTCGTTCCTCAGACCGTTTATTACATCTCCGCTTGGTGCGATCTTGTAAAAAGCGGCGACATAAGCTTCGGCGATTCTATTGACGTATGTGTTCCTACCGGAAACTTCGGCAACATTCTCGCCGCGTACATAACGAAGCTTATGGGACTTCCGATAGGCCGCTTCATTTGCGCGTCCAACTCGAACAACGTACTCACCGATTTCTTTAAGACCGGAACCTACGATCGAAACAGAGATTTCCACGTAACGATATCCCCTTCCATGGATATACTTATTTCGAGCAATCTCGAAAGACTTATCTATCTTGCCGCAGGTCCCGAAAAGACCAAGGCTTATATGGAAGCTCTCGCCAAGGACGGAAAATACACTCTTGAACAGTCTGACTACGAAAAAATAACCTCCGATTTCGAAGGTTATTTCACAAACGAAAATCAGTGCAGAGACGAGATAAAGTCGATCTTTGACAGATACAGCTATCTCGTTGACACTCATACAGCAGTCGCGATGTCCTCTGCGGAGCGTTATCTTGATGAAAACAAGAGTGCAAGCGCAAAAGTAGTAGTTGCATCTACCGCAAGTCCTTACAAATTTGCTTCTTCGGTAGCAGGCGCGCTCGGACTTACAGTTGCCGACAACGATGCGGAAATATTCAGTACACTCAGTACAGGCACAGACACCAAGATTCCCACGCAACTTTCCGCAGTTCTCACGAAAGAGATCCGCTTCAAGACGGTCATCGATCCCAAAAATATGAAGACTTCGGTCATAGACTTTATTTCGTAAAGATCCAGGGGCTTTGCCCTTGACCCGCCTAAGGAACTTTTAAAAAAGTTCCTTAGGAATCTTCAAAAACTTTTATTAAATATTAAATACATTACATTAAGACCTTGGGCTCGAAGGTAGCGCAAACGGTATCTACCGACGATTTCGCATATCCCGGTCCGACCTGTATGCTCGGTGCCTTACATCTGCTCACTCCGTCGTGCCAACGACAATTCATCACTCCGCACACTATCGGTCGAGCAGTAGTAGATGCGGTCATATTAAAGGTGCTTCTGCGAAGCTCTTCGGTTTTATTATCTGTAAAAATTTCGGTCATGAGACTTTCCCTTTCTTTGCTTATAGTTTTATACCGAAGTATATTAACTCTCGTACCTATTTTCCCCTTTGATGCTGATTTTATACCTTCCAAACGATAGGAGACACCTTATATGTCACTTTTTGTCATAGCCGATACGCACTTGTCATTAAATAATCCAAAACCTATGAGCATTTTCGGTAGCAGATGGAAAGCACACGACGAAAAACTCGCATCTCTTTGGAAAAATATAGTCAGGAAAAACGATACAGTCGTTATCGCAGGGGACATCTCTTGGGCAATGACGCTCGAAGAAGCTAAGGACGATCTTCTCTATCTGGACGCCCTACCCGGAAAAAAGATACTTCTTAAAGGTAATCACGATTATTGGTGGTCAACGCCGAAGAAAATATATTCTTTTTTCGAAGAAAATGCAATCAAAACTATTTCTATCCTTCAAAACGACTCGGTCGTTTGCGACAATTTTCTCATCTGCGGAACTCGTGGCTGGTACAGCGACGAAGCAAACTCCAAGGAAGATGCTGACTTTGAAAAGGTCTGCGCACGTGAGGTTCTCAGGCTCAGAATGTCACTTGACGACGGCGTTAAAAAACAAGGCTATAACGAAATTCTCGTTTTCACCCACTTCCCTATCGTTTTCGGTGATTTCATATCTCACGATATGCTAGATGTTCTGCACGAGTACAAGGTCAAACGTGCGTTTTTCGGACACATTCACGGAAAATACGAACTAGCCGGATCTTTCCTGTACGAGGGTATTGAATTTTCTCTGATATCAGCCGATTTTCTCGATTTCCGTCCAAAACCCATCACTTTCAAAAAAAGCTGTTGATTTTGTTATTTTTTAGTAAAAAAGTATTGACAAATTTGTGCTTTTAGCGTAAAATAGGTAGGATACTTTTGTATATAATATTTTGTATAAATTATCGGAGGTAAAACAAAAATGAATCTCAAAAATACAACCAATCCCGAAAAGAACGTTACCGTTCTTGAATTCGTGATTGACAAGGAGACCTTTGATGTACAGGTCACTAAGGTCTTTGAAAAGAAAAAGGGCGACATTTCTGTTCCCGGTTTCAGAAAAGGCAAGGCTCCTCGTCACCTTATCGAAAAGATGTATGGTGCAGGCGTTTTCTACGATGATGCTCTCGCAGCGCTCGTTCCCGCAGCTTATGAGGAAGCGCTCAAAGAGTCCGGCGCAAATGCAGTAAGCGGACCCGAGTACGATATTAAGTCTATCGACGAAAACGGCGTTACCGTTACCGCTAAGATCTTTGTAAAACCCGAGATCACTATTGATGGCTATAAGGGCATTGAGCTTACTAGAAAGATTGCTCCCGTTACCGACGAGGAGGTCGAGAACGCACTCAAAGCAGAGCTCGAAAAGAATGCAAAGGTTTCTGACGTTGAAGGCCGCGCAGTAAAGAACGGTGATACCGTTATCATCAACTATAAGGGTATGCTCGACGGAGTTGCTTTCGAAGGCGGCACCGCTGAGAATGCAAGCCTCAAGCTCGGATCAGGTCAGTTCATTCCCGGCTTTGAGGAACAGGTAGAGGGTCACGAGATCGGAGAAAGCTTCGATATCAACGTAACCTTCCCTGAGGAGTACGGTGCCCAGGAGCTTGCAGGTAAGGCAGTAGTATTCCACATCGACCTTATCTCAGCTAAGGAAACAATCCTTCCCGAAGCTGACGATGAGTTCGCAAAGGACGTTTCCGATTTCGATACTCTCGACGAGTACAAGGCTGATATCAAAGCAAGGTTAGAAAAGAACCACACCGATGCAGCTATGCGTGAGGTAAATGATAAAATGGCTACCGCTCTCGGCGAGCTTGTTACCGACGAGATTCCCGAGGTCATGTTCGATAACGAGGCAGAAAATCTCGTTCGCGACTACGACGCACGTCTTCGTTCGATGGGAATGAAGCTCGACGATTATCTCAAATACACCGGCGGATCGCTTGACAGCCTCAGAGAGGAGATGCGTCCCCGTGCTATTGCTCAGGTCAAGACCCGTCTTGCTCTTGAAAAGGTCGCAGAACTCGAAAAGATCGAGGCTACCGACGAAGAAGTCGAGGCCGAATTCACAAAGATTGCTGAAAGCTATCAGATGGACGCTGCTCAGGTCAAGATGTATATTGCAGCTGAGGATCTCAAAAAGGATCTCGAAGTTCAGAAGGCTGCTGATTTCGTAAGAGATAACGCAGTTATCACCGATGTTGAATAATTCTCCATATTTTTGGAATATAATAGAACGTTACAAAAATCGCACATACAAGATAAGGAGGGTCACAAATGCCACTTGTCCCAACAGTCATTGAACAAACAGGAAGAGGAGAACGCGCTTATGACATCTTTTCCCGCCTGCTTAACGACAGAATTGTATTTTTATCCGACGAAGTAAACGATGCTACCGCGTCGCTCGTCGTAGCACAGCTTCTTTTTCTTGAAGCTCAGGATCCCGATAAAGATATAAGCCTTTATATCAACAGCCCCGGAGGCTCGGTCTCCGCAGGTCTTGCCATCTATGACACGATGAATTTCATAAAGTGCGACGTATCTACCATCTGCGTAGGTATGGCGGCAAGCATGGGCGCATTTCTTCTGTCCAGCGGAGCGAAGGGCAAGCGTTTTGCACTTCCGAATAGTGAGATTATGATACACCAGCCGCTCGGCGGTATGCAAGGTCAGGCAAGTGACATCAAGATACACGCAGATCACATTATAAGAACCCGTGAAAAGCTTAATCGCATCCTTGCTGAAAATTCGGGCAAGCCGATAAAGACTATCGAGCGTGACACCGAACGCGACAACTTCATGTCGGCTGATGAGGCTGCCGCTTACGGACTTATCGACCGCGTGATCGAAAAAAGACCTTAAAACATAATATAGAAGCCGTATTTCTTTCGCAAATACGGCTTTTGACTACCTTATAATCTTTCATTTTCCAATCGAAAGGATAATTTTGAGAATATGGCAAACAACATTCCACCCATAGACGCTGAAAACAGACACCGCTGTACCTTCTGCGGCAGACCTGAAAGCGATGAGCTTTTCTTCATCGCATCACCAATAGCAAACGTCTTTATCTGCTCAGACTGCGTAGATACCTGTGCGGACATAATTGACGACGAGCGTCAGGACGCCCTTTCGCTTGAAGACGGAGAGATTTCACTCGAAACTCTTCCGAAGCCTATCGACATCAAGAATATGCTTGACAAGTACGTTATCGGTCAGGACGCGGCAAAGAAAGCACTTTCGGTCGCTGTTTACAATCATTACAAGAGAATTCTCACTTCCGAAAAAACGGCGAACAAAAAAGGAAGGCGTATCAAAAAGACCGGAAGCGACGAAGAAAAGGTCGAGATCCAGAAAAGCAACGTGCTTCTTCTCGGCCCTACCGGAGTCGGAAAGACCTTCCTCGCGCAAAACCTTGCGCGCTCGCTCAACGTTCCCTTCGCGATAGCCGATGCGACTACGCTCACCGAAGCGGGATACGTCGGAGAGGACGTAGAAAATATACTGCTTAAACTCATTCAGGCGGCAGACTACAATGTCGAGCTTGCCGAAAAAGGAATTATCTATATCGACGAGATCGACAAGATCTCCCGTCGCAGTGAAAATCGCTCTATCACTCGTGACGTATCCGGCGAGGGCGTTCAGCAGGCACTTCTTAAAATCCTTGAAGGCACCGTGTCCAATGTTCCCCCTCAGGGTGGACGTAAGCATCCAAATCAGGATTTCATTCAGATAGACACCTCGAACATTCTCTTCATTTGCGGTGGTGCATTTGACGGACTCGGAGAGATCATCGAAAAGCGCCGAGGAAATCAGGTGATCGGATTCAACGGCGAAATTATGACAAAAACCGAAAAAGGCAACATCAACGTCATGCGCGACGTTACACCTCACGACGTAGTCAAATACGGACTTATCCCCGAGCTGATTGGACGTCTGCCGGTAATCGTCAGCCTTGATAACCTTGACGTAGATATGCTCTCACGCATTCTCACTGAACCGAAGAATTCGCTTACGAAGCAGTATAAAGCCCTGCTCGGTATGGACAAAGTTGAACTTATATTTGAGGACGATGCGATACGCGCTATCGCTTCCCGTGCCATTGAGAGAAACACGGGTGCGAGAGGTCTCCGTTCGATTCTTGAAGAGCTTATGCTCGATATTATGTATGAGGTTCCATCGGACGACAATATTGAAAGTGTAACGATAACCGAAGAAACGCTATCAAAGAATTCAAAACCCATAATCAAGTATAAAAGTGCTTAAAACTGTTTAAAAGGAAGGATAAAAATGCTTCTGCTCGATCCCCATATCCACACAAGCGGTATCAGCCGTTGCAGCAAATGCCCTGCGGAGATGCTCGTTGACATCTGCGTGCGAGACAAAATAGATGCCATCGTCCTTACTAATCACTATAAGAGAAATTATTACGTCGAGGACGATAAATTTGCCGAGTGGCGTAAAAAATATATCGACGAATATCTCCTCACTAGACGCGAAGGAGAAAAACGCGGACTAAAAGTGTTTTTCGGTCTTGAAATAACACTTGATTATGTACCGAAGGTAGATTTTTTGGTCTATGGACTTTCGCACGAGGTTGCATCGAAAGCACCTGCTCTCCACACCTTTACCCAAAGAGAGCTTTTTGAATACTGCGTATCCGAAAACGCCCTGCTCTATCAAGCACACCCTTACAGAAACGGTACTCAGCCGCAGGATCCGAGGTATCTGCACGGAGTTGAGATAAACTGCCACCCGATCTATAACCGTAACGATAAGGAAGAAATCATCGCATTTGCAAAAGAGCACAGCTTGAAGCTCTCCTGCGGATCGGACTATCACGGCGACACCTACAAGGCGCACTGCGGAATTTATATTCCCAAAGATATTTCGGACACGGTGGAGCTTGCCGAGTTTCTGCGACGTAAGCGGCAGTGTCAGCTCGAAATACACGATATAATCCCCGATTGGCGCAAAAAGCATACGATCGGAGAGGTACTTACAAGATAAAATTCTAAACGCCTTTGACGTTAGTCATCGGCGTTTTTTGTTTATTCAGGAAACACTTTATTGCGCTAAACACTTGCATTTTAATATTCAATGTGATATAATAACAAAGGAGATTTAAACACGGCAAATGGTCGTGATTTAAATAAATAAATAAATAAATAAATAATCAACTATTTTATGAAGGAGAAAAATCATGAAAAAGATCTTTTCCACACGTTCACTGCTTGCTTTATTTTTAATTGCTTCAATGCTTTTGACTCTTCTTTGCGCCTGCAACAAGGAAGATGACGACGACAAGTCGTCTGACGGCGGCAACGAGGAATGCACAGAGCACGTAGACGGCAACTCGGACGGCAAGTGTGACAACTGTAATGAGGATATGAGTCCGGATACGCTTGACAAAGCGGGCGACGTTCTTGCAAATGCCGTTATCGAGCAGCTTAGTAACGCTCAGTCGATGAAGATTGAAGTTACCATCGACATTTTAAATTCGAGCGAATATTGGGACACCTGGTACGATTACGAAACCGACGAGGAAACCTTGGAGAAATATTCCGACTATTCCGAGGGAATAATTAAACTCAGCGCAACGGTAGCAAAAACCGAAAGCGGAGCAAATGCAAAGCTTGACGTCTACTCTCGCGGACGCAACGATGCAGACGGCGAGTTTGAAACCGAGGAATTCACCGCACTTTATCTCGTTGACGGAGTGGTATACAGCTACGACGATGAGCTCGACGCTTATCTGAAAACCGATCTGAAAAACAATGCGGTAATTGCAGAGATCGAGGCTATGCTTGCCGAGATCACGGGCAAGATCGAGATCACCGAGGACGAGAAAAATGCCATCATCGCTTCTCTCGGCGAGCTTGCTATCACAGTCTTTGACATAAAGGACAACAAGGGCTCTATCTCGGTAGATGCAAAGCCTGTTTTTGACGGCTTTAAGGATTATATCACTTCGATAGATACGAGCGCTCATACCGTTTCGTATGTCATAGACGATGCACTTGAACTCATAAGCGAGGATCTCACCACCAAGGTAATTCTCGACGAGCTCGAAAGAATCGCAGGACTTACAGTAAATCAGGCGCTTGCAGAGATCGATGCGATGCTCACCGAGGACTACGGCACAACTCTCCAAGGAATTTACGATACGGTCGTAAACAATCCCGAATTTGTTGAAGCTCTCAGGGATATACTGACAGAGTATTACAGCACCATATATCAGGGCGCAAAGATCGATGTTGCAGTAAACGATATCATCACCTACATTCAAGGCATCAAGATTGCAGCCCTCGTCGCTCAGCACGAGATTGGTGACGTCGTTATTTACGATCTTATCGTATCGTTCATACCAAATGAAGACGGCGAAGCCGAAATTCCCACGTGCGCAGAGCTTTTTGATAGCATAGAGGCTCTTCTTACAATGAAGATAAAGGATTTCGAAGTAGCTATCGGCACTCCAATATTCACCATGATCAAGGAGTATTTCTCAACGATCACCGTAAACGAGCTCAACGCGAAGCTTGATATTAACTTCAAGGGCGTGTTCAATATAGACACGATCGAGGGCGAGTTTAATTATGACATTTACATCAAGGAGCCTTCGATATATATAACAAACTACGGAACAGAGAAAAGATACGATATTTCGGATACCGACCTTAAAATTTCCTTTAAGATCTACGACATATCCAACGAGAGCGTAGCGATCTCCGCGCCCACCGACAAGGAGGTATATTACGATCTCGCAGACGATGAATACACTTCAACAACCTCTGATTACGAGCGCCTTGGCATATACACAAATTACGACGGAACTCTCTGGATCACGCTCGACGTAGATGAGGAGCTCTGCTTCTATGCAGATTTTCTCGATGCGGATCTGCTCAAATCCACGACGATCACCATCGACTCCGAGCTTTTATCTCTCTCTGACTACGACGGAGAGATCAATCTCGACACCGCAAAGGATCTCGTTATAGAAATTGATCCCGCAAACGGCACCTTCACCGTAATCGAGTGCCCCGAGTATGACTACTCCAAATAAATAAAAAATAACCGTCCGAGGAAAATCTCCTCGGACGGATTTTTATTTATTTTACTGACCGTCTTCGTTATATTCTGCTATATATGGCAGATTTCTGAAATATTCTCCGCAGTCGAGTCCGTATCCGATAACGAAATGGTCTGGTATAGTAAAGAGCGATATATCCGCCTTGAAGTCAACGAGTCTGCGTGAAGGCTTATCAAGCAGAGTGACAACGTGCAGCGAGATAGGATTTCTCGATTTAAGAAGCTTAACGATATCGTTCAGCGTCCTTCCGGTATCAACGATGTCCTCTACGATAACTACGTGATACTTACTGATATCCTGTTCGAGATCCATAGTAATTTTGACAACGCCAGAGGAAACCGTTCCCTCATAATAGCTCTTTGCGCACATAAAGCCGACCTCACACGGAACCGTAACTGCGCGGCAGATGTCTGCCATAAACACGAAAGCTCCTTTAAGTATGCTCACGAGAAGTATCGGATTTCCGTCATAGATTGAGTCGATTTCTTTGCCTGCCTTCTTAACCGCCTCTGCAATTTCCTCCTTGGATATAAGGATTTGTTTGATCCTACTATTAAAAATTTGAGTGGATGTGATATCGTTCATATGCTGTCTCCGTATTTATAATTTATTGTTTTATATTCTAGCACATTTTTTACAACATTTCAACCGTTTTCGACATTTTTTAGATTAGCAAATACAAAAAATCAGGCATAATATATATTGATATTTCAAAAGGAGCGCATAAAATGCCTAAGAAAAACATGATGACATACTCAAATCTTAAATCTTCACCTTTTTCCTGTGCCGAGCTGACCGAGCGCGGCGATTCTTATTTTGCTGCTCTAAACACTTCTTGCGGGTTTATAAACAACTTCGACGAGATATTTTCGTCTGCTAAAAAAATGATAATTTTAAAAGGCGGTCCCGGAACCGGAAAATCAACGCTAATACGTGCCATCGCCGCCGAAGCAAAAAATCGAGATATGTCGGTAGAGTATTTTTACTGCTCATCTGACACAAATTCGCTGGACGGAGTTTTGATCTCGAACGGAGAAATTGCCATCATAGATGGCACATCTCCTCACATGGTAGATCCTAAAGTTCCCGGAGCAAGAGATGAGATCATAAATCTAGGACAATTTTGGAATTCATTAATTCTGAGTGAATCTTCTCACGAAATAAAATACTATCTTGACACGATAAGCTCGCTCTACAAAAACGTGTATGATGCTATGGCAATATCCGCATCAGCCGAGGATCTTATTGAAAAGATCGTGCTTCGACACACGGATGTTGAAAAAATGAGGCTCGCAGCAGAACGAATAGCACGTCTTTATTCTACCGACAAGTTGCCAACAAGGCGGCGTGGGATTTCTGCTTTCGGAGTTCGCGGATATATTCTTCTTGACAGCTATGAAAAACGTGCCGATGAGATATATGCCTTCCGCGACAAATATTCGCTCTCACACGTTTTCCTTGATATTTTGAAAGAGAATTTCGAGAGCCGCCGCGTAGGATTTGATTATTCAAACTCACCTATATATAACAAAACCGACGCCCTGATTCTGCGCGGTCATAATGTGGCGTTTTTACCCGTAGCAAACGATCCGAGCAGAATAATCAACACCGAACGCTTTATCAGAAAGAGTATCATGAGTGAAAAAGAAGAAATAAAGCAACTTCGCCTAATTTCTTCGACTGCAATAAAGATTGCAGAGAAAAAGCTCTCCTGTATCGGAGAGCTTCACGATGAGCTTGAAGAAATTTATATCGGTGCAATGGATTTTAAAGGTATGGGAGCATTTACAAAGCGTCTGCTCATTTCGATATTTAAAAATCAGCGGAACTAAACGGTTTGGCACAAACGGCAAAAACGCCTCTGTCACGAAGCTTTTTACAAGCGGCGGAGGCGTTTTTGCGATTTTCAAATACGGCGTAAACAGCGCTTCCGCTTCCACTCATAAGAGCCCCAACAGCGCCTAATGAAAGCATAGTATCCTTTATTTCTCTCGCCTCAGGAAGATCGGGAAAAACAACGTCCTCAAATCGGTTGAAAAGATGTTCTGTAAACGAAAGGTCGTTTTGTTCAAGAACTTTTATGATTCCATCGGCTTTTTTTATCTCATATCCGTCGTTTTTATCCGAATCGGCGTAGGCTTTTGCCGTATTCACGCCATTTTTTCCTCTCGCGATAACAAGAGATGTATTCTTCGGCATTTCGGGTGCGCGTGTCAGAAGTTCACCTATTCCCTGAGCTCGGAAGCATCCGCCGTACATACAGAACGGTACGTCCGCACCGAGAGAAAGAGCCATGCTATCAAGTCCTTCCCTGTCTCCCACAGCAAAAGTATCTTCGAGAACACGTAAAACGCCCGCCGCATCTGCACTTCCTCCTCCAAGACCTGCCGAGATCGGAATTTTTTTGTCTATCGCTATTGAAATATCGTAACCTTTTACGCCAAATTTGGACAAATATTTGTAAGCGGCGCGGTATGCAATATTCTTTTCCGGCGAGGGCAAAAACTTATTATTACTGCTTTGGAGAGTTATGAGTCCTTCTCCGCGTCTTATATCGACTGTCAGGCAGTCGGCAAGAGAGACCGTGTGCATAACCATATCCAACGTGTGGTACGAGTCCTCTCTTTTTCCCGTTATTTCAAGAAAGAGATTGATTTTTGCAGGACAAATTACATTTTTCGTCATTTTAACTGCCTTTCTTTAAGTAAAAAAACCAGCAAGCTTTAAAAGAGGATTTTTTTTAACCTTTACTGCGTCCTTAGGGCAAAGCTCCTGACAGCAGAAGCATTTTATGCAGTCCTTTTTCTTGACAAACGCCACTTCGTCTTTCGTTATAACGATAGTCTTTGCAGGACACGATCGCGCACATTCGCCACATCCAACACATTTTTCATTATCTATAATCGGTCGAGGACGAAGTGTTTCAATAAATCTGCCGCCAAAAAGCTTCGTCAGAACGGTTATCGCACTATGATCCCTATCTGAGCTATCCGGCAAAACGAAATCGGGGCAAACGAAATTCTGGTACGAATCTCCAAAGTATTCTGCCTCGAGTGTAAATCCACGCATTTTCGCCTGCTCACAGATAGACGCCAGACCCTCCATATTCATAAGCTTCGAGCAAAGCTCGTCGAGCGCAAACGGATCACGCGAAGCCCCGATAAATCCGAGCTTTTTCGGCTTTCCGTTGGTCGGACCGTTGCCTTCCATCGCAATGACAGCGTCCATTATATTAAGTACCTGCGTGTTGTCGCATACTGTTTTGCAAAGGTCGCAGATCATTCCCGAAAAATCAACAAGATTAGGATAAAGTGCGTGCATTTCGAGCTTCTCTGTGCCGGGAATCACTCCGAAAAAGTTTTTTACCGCGCCACTCATTCCCGTAAGATTATGCGTTTTTAGCTTACAGATATTTATTACTACATCCGCTTCAATTATCGGAGTTATTACGTTAAAAGTTCTGTTTTTGTCTTCGCCTCTCGACTGAACTCGCGTTGCGGAAAGATCAAAATTGAGCAAAGCACCTGAGGCTTCTGCCGCCACGTCCATTTTGCCAACTCGATACGAAGCTCGTATTGAACTGTCACTGTAAACTCCTGCAGGGCTTTCTGCTATCGTGACTGACTTTGCACCCATTTCAAAGCATATCTTCGCTACTGTCTCTACCACAGCAGGATTTGTTGTTCCTGCAGCCGATATGTCCATTTTTCGGACGAGATTCGGCTTTATAACGACATTTTTGCCGCATATTTCCTCTTTACCAAAGGAGATATCTCCAAGCAAGGTACGAATGGCAATATCCACCTTATAAGTTTCATAGCTGTCGCAAGTTCTTAGCGAAACAGCAATCTTTTCTTTTGAAGATTCATTCATAAGTAGGTACCTTTCGGCAAAAGTAAATAAATTATGTATTTTTAACGCCTGTATTGATTTATTATTTTTTCTGCTGTATAATTATAATATATCAGGTATTTAAGGTACTTATCAAAGCGAAAGGAACGTAAACTGTATGAAAATATCATTTAACAAGAAATATACTACGATAGCTTTGTATACGGCTATCCTCATTCTATTTTCTATTATCTGCATAAACTTTATAATCGTCCGTCCCTTGGGGCTTGTTTCGCTTTGGGACAGCATAAAACAGATAATCAAAACCTTGTTCTACGCTCTTATCGTGGCGTACATTATGACTCCTCTTATGGACTTCTTTAATAAAAAGGCATTTAGGTTCATACAGCGCAAGCGTGAGTTTTCTGTCGTGCGAAAGCTTATTTCGCTTTTCCTTACCTTTGCCATTTTCCTTGCCGTTATAACTGTTTTTGTATGGTTTGTCGCCCCTCAGGTCGTTGAAAACATTGAAAACCTGGGAACAGTACTTAAAGATTATTACGAGTCGATAGATAAATTCATTCGAGATCTGCAAGAAAACTCTGAGATTTTCAACGGTATTTACAGTTCGCTCGTTCAGAGTGACGAGAATCTGGGCGACCTTCTTACCAAGGCACTTTCTTCTGTTCTCGCGGCTATGACGAACGCTTCCTCGTATATTATAACCTTTATTTCTATCTTTGTCAATGAGGTCAAGACGATTTTCTTAGGCGTGTTCCTTTCTCTATATTTCCTTTATTACAAGGAAATGCTTGTGTCTCAGATTGCTCGTTTCGGAAAAGCGTTTATGCGCCCGAACACCTGTAAATATGTTGCTCATATTATCGACGATATCGACATCAAATTCGCTAAATTCCTACGAGGCAAGGCGTTTGACTCAATAGTCGTCGGTGTAATTCTCTATGTAATTTACAAGATCGTTGGTGTCCCATACGCCGAAACGCTGGCCATCGTTGGTGGTGTCATGAATATGATCCCCATTTTCGGACCCATCATTTCCGGGTTTATATGCGGATTTATACTGCTTCTAACCGCGCCCGAAAAGCTTTTTGCGTATATACTAATCGTAGTCATTGTTGCCGTAATAGACTCCAACCTGATCGAGCCAAAGCTTCTTGGCGATGCGCTAGGACTAAAACCCGTATGGATAACAATTGCGATCATAATAATGAGCTCGCTTTTCGGATTCTTCGGAATGTTCTTCGGAGTACCGATATTCGCGGTCATATATACTCTTATAAAGGAAGCCGTTGACAACCGTGTATCTCAACGCGAGGCACGTGAGTCACACGTACAGGTGAGCGAAGCCACGCATGAGGCAGAGCAAGATGAAAATGCCGAGTCGGAAGATCCCGATACTTCCGAAAAGCCTAATGAACCCGATCAAAAATAAAAGTAAACCGCAAGAAAATTCTTGCGGCTTTATTTTTATTCTTCGTCTATTCTCTTATAGAGCATTTCGATCTCACCGAGAGTGAAGGTTTCGGGCATCTCGACTGCCTTCCACGAGGGAATAATACCAAGCATCTTTGCAAGTATCTCACTTCCCTGAGGAATAATCGGGTTAAAGAGATTTGCCATATTCGCCATAAGGTAGATACAGCTTGCGGTGATATTCCCGAAAAGCTCGGGTGCTTCCTTTGCCGCTACCCAAGGCTTTGACTCGTCGTAATATTTATTGGCATACTGAATTACGGTGACTATTTCCTCCGCCGCGCTGCGAAGCTCGCCCGCGTCAATCTTGCTTCCGATGGACTCATAAAGACCTTCAACGTAAGCCCTGACCTCGGCATCGACCTTGCCTGCGGGAACTACGCCATCGTACTTTTTCTTTATAAACGAAAGATTACGGTTAACGAAGTTTCCAAAGCCACCTACAAGGAATTTGTTGTAGGTCTGTATCATTTCGGGGATAGCGAAGTTTGCGTCTCTGCGCTCGGGATTAAAGAGTATCGTGTAAAATCTTATCGCATCTGCGGGATATTTTTCCGCAAGCGAGTGGACCGATATGATATTGCCCTTCGATTTGGACATCTTCTCATCGTTCATATTCATATATTCGCTCGAAACGATATGCGTCGGGAGCTGAATATCGTCGCTGATAGCCGCCAGAAGCGCGGGGAAAATTACCGTATGGAAGGGGATATTGTCCTTGCCGTGAACAAAATATGCGTGAATATCGCCTTCCTTAGAGATGAATTTATCGTAATCAATTCCCTTCTCCTCGCAGACTGCCTTGCAGGTCGTACAGTAGCCGAGAACGGCTTCGAGCCAAACGTATATTCTCTTATCCTCGTATCCTGCAAAGGGAACCTCTACGCCCCACGAAAGATCACGGGTCGCAACTCTGTCGGGAAATCCCTGAGTAATATATTTTTTGGTCTCATTGACCGCGTTCCATCTCCAATTTTCCTCGTTTTCCTTGGCAAACTCGGAGATTTTGTCCTGAAACGCGGAAAGCTTAAAGACAAGGTGCTTGTTCTGACGGATAACGGTAGGATTTCCGCAGCTACGGCATTTTTTATTTATAAGCTCCTTTGCGTCAAAGGTCGCGGTGCAGTGCTCGCACTGGTCGCCTCTGGTCATCTTATGGCAAGAGGGACATTCGCCTTCAAGCTCGCGGTCAGCAAGGAACTGCGCGCATGTCTCACAGTAGTCCTGATCTTCAAGCTGCTCGAAAAGATATCCGTTATCGTATATCCTTCTGAATATATTTTTGACCTCGTCCTTATGATAATCGGTAAAGGTGGCGGTATATTTATCGTAGGTAAAGAGCAGATCGTTAAAGTCGCGGGTGAATTCCTCGTGATACTTCTCTGCTATCGATTCGGGAGTGCATTTTTCTCTCTTTGCTCTCTCGGTTATCGGAGTGCCGTGAGAATCTGTACCCGAAACGTAGATAACATCGTAGCCCGCAAGACGTCCGTAACGCGCAATAACGTCGCCTGGAAGAAGCGCTGCGAGGTGTCCGACGTGAAGCGAGTTATTTGCATACGGCCACGCGCCGCCTATCCAATATCTTCTTTTATTTGCCATATCTAAAAAGCCTGACCTTTCCTTGATTTTTTACTTATTTATATACTTTTCCCCGATTTTTGAGAGTGCCTTGCTTATTGCTCCGCCGACTACTAGGCAAACTGCGAGCTCGACTATCGCGTTTACAGTGATGAGCGCGGTAATAATTCCGAATGCGTTCGGAACCTGCATGAGTCCGAGAACCTCAGCATTAAATCCAAAGCAAAGGACAAAAGTAGGAACAAAGAAGAGCGTATTAAAAAGCGCCGAGCACGCCGAGGCGACGATATAAGAGGCGAACTTGAACCTTTTGTGCATAAGTCTGAACACAAGAGAGGTACAGTAGCCAGCAAGAACTCTTGTGGGAATACAGAAAAGTGCAGTTAAAAAGGGATTTATACTGAGACAAAGCGCACCTACCGGGTCGAAAGCAAAAACGCACTGCATAAAGCTTGTAAGTCCGAAAAGCAGTCCGAAGAACGCGCCGTAAGCCGGTCCGAGAAGTATTGATCCAACTGCTACGGGTATCATAAGAAGGGTTATACTGAATGGTCCTATCTTCGGATATCCGAGAGGCGTAAACGCCATTATTAGTATGAGCGCGGTTATAATTGCCGCGAGTACTAGTTTGTAAGTATGATTTTTGTACGAATGATTGTGAGCGTTCATTTTGCTCTCCTTTCTTTTTAAGTAACAGACACTTGTCCGTTTTAACTTTTACGCCTTGAAAACACACCAGACAGTCGGAGCGCAAACATAAGCGGAAGTCCGAAGCAGTAGCAGGCGCCAATCTGTCCTAAGCCTACTGTCAGCATCATAAACCAAAGCGCGTCTCCAAAGCCGTAGCCGTATTTTAAAACAAACGGTACTACAAGCGCATTTAAAATTACTGCGGGAAGCGGAACGAGGAATTTGTGTCTGCGAAGCAAATATGCAAATATAGCCGCCGCGAGCGTCGCGAGCGAGCCGAACAGTATGTCCGCAAGTATCATTCCCGATGCAAAGCAGTTCGATATGATACATCCGATAAAAAGTCCGGGGATTGCGGCACTCGTAAAGTACGGAAGCACGCAGAGTGCCTCCGAAACACGGAGCTGCACAGGTCCGAAGCTCATCGGAGCAAATACGAGTGAAAGCACCACGTAAGCTGCCGCTACAAGCGCGGCATAGACGGTAAAGCGGATCTTTTTTGCAATTTCTGACATATTAAATTTTCTCCTTAGTTTTGTTTTGAGTGAGGATGGTTACGAACTCACTTTGTATTGAAGACTATCTCCAATATTAAATTATTTTACCACTAAAAGACAAAAATTTCAAGTCTTTTTTTGCATATACTTTCTTTTTCCGAAAAATTCTGCAATTTCGTGAAAAGAGTAGCAGTTAAAAAGGCGCAAAAGCACACAATACACCAAAACGTTCACGGTAATATGCAGCGCAAGCAGCGAAGTATTGTACGCGCTTCCAATTCCGACGGCAGTTAGAACGAGTTTCGTCGCAGCAATAGACGCACTGATACACATAAGAGGAAAAAATATCCATTTTACGACGCTGATGCGCGGAGAGGTCAGTTTTATAAGTCGGGACGCACTGAGAGAAGTATTGACTATTTCGCAGAAGATTATCTCGATAACATATCCAAGCATACCTACCTTCGGAACCAGTAAAAAGACGATAGCAACGCTCACAAGCGAATCAGCAAGATTCACCTTCATAGTATAAAACTGCTCGTCGAGACCTTTTAAAATACTGTCTATCGTAGTATCTATGAACATAACGGGCATTATGGGAGCGAGCAGGCGTATGTACTCTCCTGCCGCGCTGTCAGAGTATATGACCTGCCCTATCTCGCTTGAATAACAAGCAACGACACCCGCAGCGCATATTCCAAAAGCGAAAACGAATCGGCAAGCAGTCTCGGTTATTTTGTTTATTCCCAGCGTATCGCCCGCCGCGCGTTTCTCGGCGACCTCGGGAACGAGGAGCGAGCAAAATGGCGTAAGCAGAGCGTAAGGAAAAAGAACGGTCGGCAAAGCCTTCGCCTGCATAACTCCGTAAGCTGAGACCGACTCTGCCTGAGAAAGTCCGCTCTTTTTCAGACCGCTTGTTATAAGAAGATGCTCAACCGTAACGAGCGCTGAGCGAAAATACGAGGTAAACGCCGTAGGAAGGGCTATGCCGAGCATCTTTCTTCTTAGATTTTCACTCTCGCTATCGTTATATTGCTTGTAATTTTTTCGGATATCGGCAAGATAAAATACTCCAAGATAAAGAAAGGATACGACCTCGGAAGCAAGAGATGCAAGAACCACAATAACACACGCTGCCTCCACCGAGCGAGGTGTGGCAAAAGAAAGACCAAGAACTGTCAGTACCACCTTGAATAGTTGCTGAAATATTTGCGACGAAGCATTTTTAGATACCCTTCTTACCGCCGTAAAATATCCGCCGAGCGCAGAAGAAAGCGCGACGAAGGGTAAGGTGAGGGCGAGCAGTCTCACGGACGGCAGGGTGCGCATATCGTTTAGCATTGAGGAGGCTATCGGTCTCGAAAGTATAAGCAGTACAAGCATAGAGCCGACACCGAAAATCAAGCAGTACGCCACGCATTTTCGCATAGCGCGGCGAACGTCCGAATATGTAGCCGCACCCATAGCATCGGCAACCATTCGCGTGGCGGTCAGATTTATCGCGCTTGTTGCAAAGGTTACCGCAAGTCCATATATGCTCAGGGTGAGCGTGAAAAGTCCAAGTCCTTCCCCACCCAGCTTATCGGAAAGATAAACATTAAAATAAACGCTCATAACTCGCATAAAAAGCGCTGTCAGGCTGAGTATGAGCGTATTTTTTATAAAAATTCGTGATCTGCGCAAGCTTAACATACCTCTCCGCCTTTTTACTGTTTCATAGTATTTTATGAACGGTAACGGAGGATTATGCCCGCAAGCTTTTAGGTTAGGTATATAGTCCTGTCGTATGCTTTTTTATCTTCTCGCCACGCACGAATGATCTAAATATCCTTTGACACTCCTCTTTCGTTTCGGTAGTAAATGAGAGCAGAGCGAAATCTACGGACAGCTTTCGGTCACCTATATAATGCACAACGCTGTTGAGCAGCTCGCTGTAAACTCTATCGTGACATATTACCTTAAACTTTATTCCGTATCTATCGGCAATTTCACCGTTGCCCTGACACTTTCCGCATCCGATCTCTGCGCGGATTGGGCAGGCACGCAGTAACATTAAAGGTAAGTAGCCGTATGCAAAAAGTCCTACTCGTATTTTGCCCGAAAGCGCGGAAACTGCGCTCAACGGTATCTCGGGCGAAAGTAGAGTTTCGCTAACTCCCATTTCAGCGTATGTCGACAAAGCATCGGAGTTTACTATATTAAGTCCAAATCCGCCCACAACATCAAAGCCCTTTTCGCGGGCATACGCGACCGAGCCGATATTGTCGCAAAACAGGCTCTTTACACCTGCAACTCTTAATTTTTCTATTTTCTCATCGAGCGCGCTGAAATCATAAACAAGCGAGGGCATCTCGGCAACTATCCTTGAAATATCATTGAAATTTTCCTTGTTTTTAAAAATCTCATCTATCGGAAGAACTATCTTTTTTGCACTCTCCGCAAAAGAAGATATTTTATCCCACGAAGGAGATTTTATATAAATATCGGTATTTTCTATGTTTTTGGGTGGATACTTCGCTTTTTTGGGCTCGACAAATGTGCATTTCACACTTTCTGCTCGCAGCTCGCCAAGCTTTTGAGTGGCTTCTCTGCGAAGCGCGTTTATAACCGACGCTCTCTGAGAAAGCCCTATGGGATTTATGACTTTTAGGTCGCTCAAAACATACGGTGTTCCTCCAAGACGTGAAAGAAAAGGATGCGCCGAATTTTCGCTCATCGCGTTTTCACCAGATGCCGAAGGTGCGCCCTCTCCGAGTGCGCAGACCGAGTTTACCCCGTCGGATAGTGTAAGAGTCGTCTCGTTTTCGCAAAGTTCAAGCACAGCGGTCACACTCACTCTTTGGCGCTCGCGCCTGTAAAGCTCCGACGCCCTTGAAAGCGCGCCTTTTGATGCTTCGACATCTTCTTTCGTTCTAATGCCGAACATATCGCGCGTGCGCTTTCCCGTAAGATATCCGTCGGTAAATCCGCTTCGCGAGAAAATGTCGCGGAGAAATTCCATGTTCGGTTTTCGTCCCTCGCGTGCTTCAAAGCATGCGTTGACCGCCACCGCGACATATTCGGGTCGTTTCATTCTACCCTCTATCTTAACCGAGCAAACCCCTGCCTCGGTAAGTTCTCTTATCTTGGAAATATGCGACATATCTTTTAGCGAAAGGCAGCTTCTCATCTTGCCGAACGAGAAATCGAGTCGGCAGGGCTGAGCACACTGACCCCTATTTCCGCTTCTACCACCGAGCATTGCCGAAAGCTCACAACGCCCTGAAACACTCATACAGAGCGCACCGTGAACAAAGGCTTCGAGTTCAAGCTCCTTCGGCGTGTTTTTCCTGATCATTCTTATTTCTTCAAGCGAAAGCTCTCTTGCCAGCACTACGCGCGAAAATCCGAGACGAAAAGCTTCGCGAGCGCCCTCGGCGTTATGAATTGCCATTTGAGTAGAAGCGTGGAGCGCAAGCTCGGGACAGGCTTCCTTTATATACTTTGCAACCGCAAGATCCTGCACGATAACAGCATCAACACCCGCCTCGCATATTTGAGAGATAGCCTCAAAAAGCTCATCATATTCGTTTTCATATATAAGAGTGTTCAGCGTAACGTGGAGCTTTACTCCGTAGGTATGACAGTATTTCGCCGCCGTGATAAGTTCTTCCCTATTAAAATTTACGGCGCTTGCGCGGGCGCTGAATTTTTTAAGTCCTACGTAAACAGCATCTGCGCCGCTTCGTACTGCCGCGATAAGTTGGGGCATACCTCCAGCGGGAGCGAGTATTTCAAGTTCTTTCATTTCGTCTATATCCTTTTGTTATACTAACTGTATTATTATACCCGAATTTAAAAAAATGTCAATATGTGAGAACAAAACGCCCTATATACTATTTAAAAATGTATAAAACAATTGAATTGTTTTGTAATTTATGATAGAATAAAGATTGATCTTTATTAAATACGGAGCTTTTATGTGTGAAAAAAATCTATTAAAAAACCAAAATCTGAATCTTAAAGTTATAGCACGCATTCGTAACGATTTCCCGACCAAGTTCGGTCTACCCAGACAAAGCGGTCTTGCATCATCGCTTATATCAAAAATAGTCTTCTCCCCAGAATACAGAATATCCGAAGCTCTGCGCGGCATTGACCAATATTCGCATCTTTGGTTGATATGGGGTTTTTCAGAAATTTTCGGAGAAAAATGGTCACCGACTGTTCGTCCGCCCCGCCTCGGCGGCAACACGCGTATCGGAGTATTTTCCACCCGCGCGCCCTACCGCCCTAACCCAATCGGTCTTTCCTCTGTAAAGCTTGAAGCTGTTGAGAAAACCTCAGACGGACTGGTTCTCATAGTCTCAGGCGCAGACATTATGGACAAAAGTCCGATATACGATATAAAGCCTTATCTTCCATACGTGGATATCCATTCGGACGCAACAGACGGCTTTACCGCCATAACCAAAGATTATCGCCTTGAAGTAGATTTTCCCGAAGAACTTCTCTGCAAAATCCCAAAGGATCTTCAAGACGCTCTTATCGAGGCACTCGCGGGAGATCCGCGTCCGTCTTATCACAGTGATCCCGACAGGATATACGGTCTTGCGTATTCAAAATATGATGTAAAATTCACAGTAAAGGACGGCATACTGCACGTATGTGCGATAGATAACCGATAAATCGGTAATATTTAGCCATATTTTTCGCCAAAACTGTTGAAAAGCAAAGTTTTATCTGCTATAATATTATGAATAATTAAGTTTCGAAAGGATATATAGATAAGTTTTATGATAAGAAAGCAAAAAGGAACTCTCGATATTTTCCCCGATGCTACGGGAAAATGGCAGTACGTTGAAAACATCTGCAGAGAGACTGCTGCAAAATACGGCTTTGGCGAAATCCGTTTTCCCACATTTGAAGCCACCGAGCTTTTCTCGCGAGGCGTCGGAAACACGACCGACGTGGTTCAAAAGGAAATGTACACCTTCACCGACAGAAGCGGAGAATCGCTAACTCTCCGTCCCGAGGGCACGGCAGGCGTTGCGAGAGCTCTCATCGAAAATAAAAAATTCTCGGATACTATGCCGATAAAGCTCTATTATATAATCAACTGCTTCCGCCACGAAGCTCCTCAGGCAGGACGCTTTCGCGAGTTTGAACAGTTCGGCGTTGAGCTTTTCGGAAGCTCCTCGGCAAGCGCGGACGCGGACATCATCGCGCTTGCAAATTCGATAATCAAAAATCTTGGTATCGAGGATGTTTCGCTCAGAATAAACTCGATAGGCTGTCCAAACTGCCGAGAAAATCACAGAAGCGCGCTTAAACAGTATTTTTCCGCCTGCAAGGACGAGCTATGCGACACCTGCAAGACCCGTCTTGAAACGAATCCGATGAGAATTCTAGACTGCAAGAGCGAGATATGTAAGAAATTTGCCGAGGGTGCGCCCAAAACGGTAGATTATCTCTGCGACGATTGCAAGGCTCATATGGATCTTCTTGAAAAGTGCCTTGATGCCAAGGGCATCGAGTATGCGGTCGACACCTCCATCGTTCGCGGTCTTGACTACTACACGAGAACCGTGTTTGAATTCGTATGCGGTTCTATCGGAGCACAGTCAACGATCTGCGGCGGCGGACGCTACGACGGACTCGTCAGTGAGCTCGACGGTCCCGCCACCCCCGCTTGCGGTTTCGGAATGGGAATTTCCCGACTTCTGCCTGCCGCAAAGGTTCCCGAAAAGGACACCTCTCCTGCGGTATATCTTGCATCTATGGGCGAAGGAGCTGCCGTAAAGGCTTCGGGGCTTGCATCTGCGCTTCGCGACAAGGGAATCTATGCAGAGTGCGATATCGTGGGACGTTCTCTCAAAGCTCAGATGAAATACGCCGACAAGATCGGTGCAAAATATACGGTAATCATTGGAGATAGCGAGCTCGAAAGCGGAAAAGCTCAGCTCCGCAGTATGGCAGACAGTACACAGCAAGAGATCGAGATCGACAAAATAGTCGAGTTCTTTAACTAAAAATCATTAAGTGTTTGGAGTGATATATTTTGGCAGAATTTTTTACGAAAGATGACAAAAGATCGGTATATTGCGGAGAGCTCCGCACGTCCGACATCGGAAAAGAGGTAACTGTTTGCGGCTGGATACAGCGCCGCCGTGACCTCGGAAGTCTTATATTTATCGACCTGCGCGACAAGAGCGGCGTAGTTCAGCTCGCTTTTGACGATGCAAGCGATAAAGAGGTTTTTGAAAAGGCGTTTACCTGCCGCAGTGAGTACGTTCTCTCTGCAAAAGGAAGCGTCAGAGCGCGTTCCTCGGTCAATAAGAACATTCCCACCGGTGAAATAGAGATTTTCGTTACCTCAATGAAGGTTCTTTCCGAAGCGGACACTCTTCCCTTCGAGATCGGAGAAAACTACAACGCAGGAGAAGAGATCGCGCTTAAATACCGTTATCTCGATCTTCGCCGCCCCGCGCTTCAAAAGAATATTTTTATGCGTCACGAGATTACACGCATCGCACGTCAGTATTTCTATGCAAACAATTTCACCGAAATAGAAACGCCCATGATGATAAAGGCAACTCCCGAAGGCGCAAGAGACTATCTCGTTCCCTCACGAATCCACAAGGGTTGCGTTTACGCGCTTCCTCAGTCACCTCAGATCTACAAACAGCTTCTGATGATTTCGGGATACGACAGATATATTCAGATCGCACGTTGCTTCCGTGACGAGGACCTTCGTGCAGACCGTCAGCCCGAATTCACGCAAATCGACCTTGAAATGTCCTTCGCTACTCAGGAGGACGTTATGAACATAAACGAAGGTCTTATGGCTCGTCTTTTCGACGATATACTCGGAGTAAAGCTCAAGCTTCCTCTCCCCCGTATGACCTACGCCGAGGCGATGAATCGCTACGGCTCGGACAAGCCGGACACACGTTTTGATATGGAAATTCAGGATCTTTCCGACATTGTCAAGTCCTGCGGATTCGGCGTATTTGAAGGCGCAGTCGCAAACGGCGGAAGCGTTCGTGCTATTGTCGTAAAGGGCGGGGCGGAAAAGCTTTCGAGAAAAGAGATCGACAAGCTCACAGAGCACGCAAAGGGTATCGGAGCAAAAGGTCTTGCTTATATCAGATTTGTTGACGAGGCGCCAAACTACTCGTTTGCAAAGTTCATTTCTCCCGAAACGCTCGAAGCTATTATGGATAAGATCGACTGCCGCCGCGGTGACGTTGCACTTATCGTTGCAGACTCGAACCGCGTAGTTCTTCCGGTTCTCGGCGCACTCAGACTTAAAATCGCAAAGCAGCTTTCAATGATTCCCGACAAATTCAACTTCGTATGGATCACAGAGTTCCCCTTCTTCGAGTGGAACGAAGAAACTCAGCACTGGGATGCTATGCACCACCCATTCACGATGCCTATGGAGGAGTGCCTGCCGCTTCTTGAAAGCGATCCGGGTGCCGTCCGTGCAAAGGCTTACGACCTCGTACTCAACGGAATAGAGCTTCTTTCCGGCTCTATCAGAATTACCGACTGGAAGCTTCAGGAGAAGATGTTCGACGCACTCGGACTTACAAAAGACGAGATTGACGCAAAGTTCGGCTTCCTCGTTGATGCCTATAAATACGGCGCTCCGCCGCACGGTGGATCGGGAATGGGACTTGACCGTCTCACAATGGTAATGTCGGGCGCAGACAGTCTTCGAGATGTCGTTGCCTTCCCGAAGGTACAGAATGCTTCCGAGCCTATGTCGCAGTGCCCCGCACCTGCTGACGAGCAGGCATATCGTGATCTCGGTATTGCAATAGTCAAAGAATAAGATATGAAATAAAAAGACGAATCTTACGATTCGTCTTTTTATTTCATCATTTCGATTTTTTTCTTAGCCAATACACCGAATTTTTCCTCTGCCGCCTCAAACATCGCACCGTATTTTTTCTTACCGTATTTTGCAAAGACCTTATTACGAAGCGAAACGTAGTCGGATGTCTTCATATATCTTGCGAGAGCGACTAGCATAGCCTCCGCCCTGTCCGGATCCTTTTCGATAATACGTGCATCGACAACTCTGCCAAGGATTATCCTCATTGCCGAGCTCCCCAGCTTATGTGCCGATTTCGTGAGCTTTTTAAAATTATCGTAATCAGAACAGAAAAGCGCGAGCCAAACCGCCGCCGAGATAGTTTCCTCATCCATATCACTGACACAAAGTCCGATAAGACGTGTGCCGTACGTGCGCACGTAAACATCTTTCAGGTTTTCCGAGGCTTTATCGGTAAACACACGAGCATGCGACAAGGATATATCTCCGACGCTTTTGAGTGCATTTTCCGTTTCGATAATCACCTCGCACACGTTTGGAAGTTGGCTTTGATTTTTGAGAGTGACTTCTTTTGCTTCCAAAAGCATTTGAACGAGCGAATTTTCTTTTCCGATATAATTTTCTATTTTCATGGCCACAAAGCTCATCCAAAGTTCAAAATCACCCTTCCGCGACGAGGAAAAGTTCTCCTTGCAAATAGAGAATACCGAGGTAAGAAAAGACCAAAGCGCTCCTTCGGTAGCTTCTTTAGCAAGCTTTGTAAAAGCTTTTGAAAAACACTTTTTATAATATCCCTTAGAATACCAATTTTCAAGATAGGAAAGGAATATCTCCGTGTTTGTTATATTTGCAGACACGATTGCCGACCCTATATAACGAACTTCGCTTGTATAAAGAGAGGCAAGGAACTCCGTGTCGGACGATCTGGCATCTCCTATCGTGCTTTTGTATATATCAAATACGCTGCGTTTGTCGGCAGTGTGTGCATATAAAGAAAGAGCTTCTATCAGTCTTTCACCTTCATTTTTCAGTCCGTTCACAACGAAAGCTATTATATCTTTATCTACCGAGCGAGAAAGAAAGCTCTTGAATTTATCGTAAATAAAGTTCGAGTGCGCTCTTTCGGATATCGCCTCAAACCTGCGAAGCTCGGAAAGAAGCGATAAAACACAGCCAGCCTCTTTATCCCCACGCTTCATATATTCAAGAAGCATACCGTATTCAAGTTCACGCATAATAAAGGCGCAAAGTCCCGCCTCGGAGCTTAACTTTCTGCCCTGCTCGAAAAGAAGTCCTACCAGCGAACACCAAGAAGCAAATTCTTCTTCGCTTGTACGACAATAATCATAGTAACCGTATATAACACGGCGATATGTTATTTCATCAAACTCAACAACAGATATTAGTTCGATGATGCACGAAGGAATATTATCTTGTCGATCGGCATCCCATTTCAGCGCCAGAGGAAGCAGATCTATAAGCAGATCAGCACAATCCTTCTCTCCAAAGTCGCAAAATCCCGCAAAAAGAAGTCTGAACAAAAAGCTTCTCGTCGTCTTATCAGACATCGCCTGCTCGAAAATATCTCTTCTATCTCCCAGACCGCGCAAAATATGCCTGAGTGTTTCTTTTCCGAACTCCTCTTCGGTAAGCATATAGAGCGCATCAAGATACGCCATTTTACCGTCGGAAAGAGAACGAAGTATACGCTCAAACATATCGGTCATTATCTTTTCGGGACTTGAGTGGTAAGATGCAAGAAGTCCGTAAAGCTTTGTTTTTGGTGTTCCGTCTGATGCAAAGTCAAGATATTTTTCTATAACTCTGTCAAGTGTTTCACTGCCAAAGGAACGAAGAACTACACCTTCCAACATTTCGCAAAGCTCTATTTCAGTGATTCCGTCGTAAATATCGGTCCGCGCAAGACGGTATATAAGACATATTTCATCTGAATCTATAACGCCATGAGTTTTGAGATAGGTTCCGATAAGATCGCGAAGCACCTCAGCCTCGGTCGTATTTGTCAAAAGCAAATATGTTATGAGGCTCGAAAGTTTAAGTTTTGGTGCTTTTTCTGAAAACAGCTTGTTTTTAGGTTCGATTGAAATTCGGTTTTCGTCCGTCGACGAAATCTTGTACGAATAGGGGTTGCCGAATTTCGTTATAACGTGCTTTACTCTGAAAGGAGAACCGTCATTTTCTGAAAAACGGCAGGTGGAAAACGAAAGAAGACCTACGATATCGGCAGGGAGCACACTCTCGCACACAAGGATCCAGAAAAGCATCTCCTGATCGCTTGCGTTGATATATATATCCATATCTTCACTAAGTGACGCAAAAATACAGTCGAGAATCCTAGAAAGCGTACCAATCCCCTTGGTTTTAACAAGCGCTGCAAGTTCTCCGAGAGATGATACCGATTCCTTATCAACCTCCACGATAGGAAGCGGTCTCTGCGTATCGCACACATCAAGTTCTCTGGGAAGTATATGCGCCTTAAACTCTTGTGAAAAAAGAATGGCTGCGGGAGGTATTTCGGGATCATACGGAAAAACATAGGCGTGGATAATATAGTTTCCCCAAACCGAAAGACGATAGTCAACGCCACAGTAGGTCACCTTAGCGCAGCAACACTCGCCCGAAGGAAGCATAAAGAACGCGCAATCGGTCGGAAACGTCTCATCTATTTCTCTTTGGACCATAAAATGAAGTCCGCTATCTCCCCTTTTCGGAAATCCGAGCAAACGTGAGGTTTCGGCTAACTTCTCCACAATAGGAGCCACAAGCTTTTTAGGCGGGAGATACGCAAGGCGCTCTACTATCGTATTTATATCCCGATCATCAATATTGCTCGAACGTGCAAATACGTGGTAGCCTTTTTTCTTATTGTTCTCATTCCACGAAAAGAAAATAATCTGCTTTAATTCCATTTTCGGCGCCTCCTTTCAGCTTAATTTCAACCGATCGACATTACATTAAATTGTATCACACTTTGTAACCTTTTGCAATAATTCACTGAGTTTTTTTACATTATTTTTTCTTTTACCATGGTATATAAAGCGAATTATCCCACCTTGCATCCCGAGACGAGGGATGCAAAGCGGGATAATATTTAGGAATGTATTGAGTCGACTTTTATATAAGTTACAGACCGAAGTCTTTACCTACTGTGTTTTTGGCCTCGTGGGTTAAGCTATGGGAGTAGTTCCTTAAGCTCCTACCTTATCGCCATAAGCGAAGCTATATACGGTTCCGAGAACGGTCGAAACTTCGTATCCTTCACCGAAATCTACCATCATACCAATCTGAGTGCCGAAAGGAGTATATCCTTCAACAGAGATCGCTTCGTTTCCGTTTACATAAACCACGATCTTTCCTGCAGCAGTGAACTCTACCTTGATGGTGACGTTTGCATCAGGATCGTAATTTGCATCAACATCAGCAATAGAAACTTCCGAAATTGGGGAAAGTGTTGTGCGAGCGGAAACGGCTTCGTCCACATCGTCCATATAAAGACCTATCATACCGGGAGCTCTGAACCCAGCGTAGTAATATTTAAGACCTTCCGTCGTAGCTATGCCGGTTCCGCCATCCTTGGGAATATCAAAACAAACAGCTCCGAACACAATACCAATGTTTCCTTTGGGGGCGACGGTGGCTTCAATCACGCCCTCTCCATAGGCAAGATCCTCGTAGGTTTCACTGTCAGTTACCATTACAGGCCACTGCCAGGTTTTTCCCCCTGCATCTGTCAGGAAATCAAACTCTCTGGCGGTGTCTTCATAGTCGATATCGATGAAATCTTTACCTCTTCCGTCTCTCCAAATAATACCTTCGTAAGCAGGCTCTTCTACAAAATCATCATCGTCAGTATCGGTATCGGTATCAGTGTCGGTATCGGTATCGGTATCCGTATCGGTATCAGTATCGGTATCAGTATCAGTATCAGTATCGGTATCATCATCACCCGAGCTACCCGTGGTGCCCTTGTCGTCGTCGGGATCCACCGTTTCGTCCTTACAAGCGACGAACGTGAACATCATAGTTGCAACAAGTATGCAAGCGAGTAGTTTTATAAATAAGTTTTTCATAGGAAACCTCCTTAAATTTTTTGAAGTCCGTCTCAAACCTCATTTTACTTACATTTATAGTATAAAACTCTTGATGCGGTATGTCAATATTTTTGTGAAATTTAAATAGTTTTAGTCATATTTAAAATAGTAATTGTAAATATTACATAAATCTCCTCGCACCGATGAGTGACAAAATCCCTATTATTATACAAATAGAAAAGTCAAAAAAAACACGAGCGCAGACCAAAAGAGATGATATAGCACGAGATATATCGATGTAAGACCGCTTAGCGCACCGAGTGTTCCGAGAACTGTTACCGATATAACACCTATAACAAAAGCAATAACTTCAAGTAAAAGACCCGATTTAATTATGGTTCCCGCCCTGTCGCACCTATAAAGCGTTTCAAGCATAGGCCTTACCTTGTTTTTTGACACTATTCCGCTATCCACGGTATCGCGTGCCACATCTTTTTCACTCTCCGTGCGATATTTCAGTACCTTGATAGGGAAACGTCCGGTTCCTATTATCGACTCTATCATACGAACGTTGATATTCGGGTCACTGGTACGTATTACGACACCCATTCCGCTCTTGTAAAGATTTTGAAGTATTTTTTCAAAATCTTTATCAATATTATACACGATATTGACTTTGAGAGCAATAACGTCGCCTATCTCAACATACATTATGCGGTAATTACCTTGACTATCGTCTTCGAGCATATATCCGTATTTGGTGAAATAAGATGCCTGTCCTATCCTTACTCTTTCTCTATTGACAACCGCTTCGAGACCGTCGTCTGAAATGTCGATATATTCGACCGTTTCATTTGTAACCTCATAGTCTGCCGCACCCGCAAACACCTTGTTAAGAGGCCCGCTTATCGGTTCAAAAACTACCGAAGCATATGCGAGACCTTTTGAAAAGCTCTCGCTATCCTTCATTGAGACCTTGTGAAGCCAAACGTTATTGTCGGCAAAAACATCAGTATCATTGAACGTAACGAAGGCAGGTGCCGAATATTCTATACTTGCAGCATCACCTATAACAGCGGTTCCGTTTTTATACGCGCGCTTTGACACCTTATAAAGTGGGAACGAGAAAACTGTATAGATCGAAAGAGGAGTTACGAACATCACAACCGAAAACGCCGCTCGCAAGCTTTCCACAAAAGTTCCGCTCTTTTCGGTTACGATAAAAGTCACCGCAGCAACAACGAGAGCCGCAACGATAAATACACCTGACAAGCGTTTGTAGAGCAGTCGTCCTTCGGTACGAGGCTTGTATCCGACTATCTTCTTGGAACGTACTACCCTTATGTATTTTGCGTCTTCAGAGAGATCCATTATTCCCATAGTAGCTTCTCTTTCTGGCGCAGACTCACCTTTTTTCATTGTAACGAGTGCGAATTTCACCGATTTTGAGGAAACTATTTTTAAAGCGTAAAGCTTACGACTAAAATCTGACCATTTTGATACAAGGCAAAGGATGCAAGCCGTAAATAAAACAAAATTAAACGGGACAAATTCGCTATAGCCTGTAAAGAGCGCGGCGAACTGATATATCAGAAGAAATAACGCAACAAACGGCAAAAAGCTTTCAGGCTGAGCTCTGAATCTCACAAGCGACCTGAGACCGTACCACATTTCTTTTGCAGTAATAGTAATGGCAAACAGCGTCATTTGTATTCCCGCGAGTGCAGAAATACGAACATCCGATGCTATCCTGATAAATACGGTGTTTTTTATTCCGAGAAGCTCGAAGTTTTCGTAAATAAAGGTTGCCAAAGCAAAAAGCACACAAAGGATAATTTTAGGGAGACAAGAGAAAAACTCAGATTTCAGCTTTGAAAATTCTTTTGTAGCTACAAAGTTGTCTTCTTTTACATAGCTTTCCTCTTCTTCACTTACATCATCTTCTTGCCGAGTCTCGGAAACACCAAACACCTTGGCAATATCATAACCGTCGTCCCTAGGCACATCTCTAAGCTCCTCACCCGGAAGCATAACGGAATCTTCGACTTCGGTAACATCACTCGGAGTCTGCGTTCTTACCAGCGCTCGCGTTTCTTTTTTTAAAGTACTTTCGGAATCGTCAGCAGACTTAGAGCTTTTACGCATCTGCGATATTACGCTCTCGCTGTGATTTCTTTTTTGCGTAAATACCGAGGCATTATCGCCTTGACGAGTAGGTATTTCGGGAGTGGTAGTATAATCACTGTAATCTTTTAGTTTTCTAAGAAGCTCCTCGCCCATTTTCTTATCAACAAACGGGCTGGGCGGTATATCGTTATTTCCAAGACCGTTGGTCTTTTGACCGTTTTTCTTTTCTTCGCCCATATCAGAGCCTCCTTTCAAAAAAACATATCACAAAATTGCTATTTCCTATTTTACCTCGCGTTGCTTTGCCGCCTCGCAAAGTACGACGGCAGCCGCGCACGAAACGTTAAGTGAATTTACCCGCCCATGCATAGGAATCGAAACAATGTGGTCGCATTTTTCGGTCACAAGACGAGATATTCCCCCTCCTTCGCTTCCGAAAACAAACGCCGCCGCGCCAGTCATATTGGTGTCATAAACCGACGTACCGCCAGCCTCAGCACCGTATATCCATACTCCCTGTTTTTTAAGAGCCTCAATAGTCATAGCAATATTCGAAACACGCGCTATCGGCATATGACCGATTGCTCCTGCCGACGACTTGACTGTAACAGGAGTGACCGCTGCGTTCCTGCGCTTTGGAATAACTACTCCGTCTGCTCCCGCGGCATCAGCACAACGTATCAGCGCACCCAGATTGTGCGGGTCCTCTATGCCGTCTGCTATTACTATAAAAGGGGCGCGACCTTTTTCCTTAGCTGAAAAAAGTATATCTTCCAGTGAAACGTATTTTACTGCCGATGCAAAAGCCGCAACACCTTGATGGACTCCTCCGTTTGACAGTCTGTCCAGCTTCTCTTTGGGTGCATTTATAACGGGTATTCCGCGCTCTCTCGCTTTTGATTCTATAAGCTTGACAGAACCCTCTCGTTCTCCTGTAAGGATAAAAATTTTATCTATCTCACGGTCGGTTTTGAGCAGTTCGAGCACCGAATTTCTTCCGTATATAGCTTCCGACGCGCCATTCTCAAATTCCAGTCCGTACTCATTTCTTGGCATTCTGTCTCTGTTATTTCTTTTAAAATCGTTATTTCTGTCTTTATCTCTCATTTTAAAGCCTCTTGACATATTTCGTTTTCTGACTGAATTTCATTATATCACACCAAAGGCGTTTTGTATAGTGGAAAACAGTAGATTTTTTGATAATTTTAGCAAAAAACCGAAAAGACACATCTTTCGACGTGTCTTTTAAAGGCGTTTTATTTCCCTCGGTTGCAAACAAGTTACTGTTCTGCTCTTCTTGCGGCAAAGCACTCGCTGCAATATACGGGTCTGTCACTCGTGGGTTGGAAGGGTATCTTAGCTACCTTTCCGCAATCTGCGCAAACTGCTTCGAACATTTCTCGCTGGGGCTTTGCTGCGTTCTTTCTTGCGTCGCGGCAAGCCTTACATCTCTGAGGCTGATTCTTAAAGCCTTTCTCCGCATAGAATTCCTGCTCGCCTGCGGTGAACACGAAATCTGCTCCGCATTCTGCGCATTTAAGTGTGATGTCCTGGTACATTCCTTTTACCTCGCTTTAAATATATAATTGGGTTTCCCCGGCGGCGTTAGCCGTCATTTACATTGTGTTTGGTGATGTCCCTTAATTTGGACACCCATATAGAATTATAACAGTCACATGCCATATTGAATCATCAAATGAGCTTTTTTAGCTTACTTTTAATTCTATACAGGGCGTTGTCAACCGATTTTTCGCTTTTTTTCAGAGCTAACCCAATTTCACGATAGGAATGTCCGTTCAAATAAAGAAGCAGAACAGTTCTTTCGTAAGATGATAGCCGTGATAGCATTTCCTCGTTTTCTTCGAGTTTTTCGCGCGAAGCCCTTTTACTTACCTCACGCATTTGTTTTTCCGAAACTGCATCATATGATGCAGTTTTTTTACCCGATTTCTTTTCTTTTCGCTTTATGGAAATCAACCGATTTCTTATACAGATCTTAGCGTAAAGCCCGAAGGTCACTTTTTCCTGCGACATATCAAAGCTGACAGCGGCATCGTAAAGTGCCATTGTCGCATCCTGTAACAAGTCGTCATAATCGGAATGATCGTTTCCGAACAGCCTTAATATCTGCGATCTCATAAGCGGGGCGAAATCTTCGCAAAGATCGGAAAAAGACGGGTCGCTACCCTCTTTAACTCCGATCAAGAGTCTGGTGAGTTTTTCTTCCAAATTAAAAAACCTCCGACGAGTTTGCGAGATATCTACCGTTTCTCTATAAGCGTGTCTATCTCAAAGCGCAAAATCACACACACACCTTGTATTATATCAAGTGTTTAATATTTTGTCAATACATTTTTAATATTTATTTTACTGTTTTTTATCTTTTTGTAGATTTCAACAATAAGCAAGGGATGTTTTTTGTGCATTAGTCATTAAGAAGATAATCTATTTCCCCCGTAAGCAATGCAAGAACCCCTCTATATATAACTTCGGGACGATCGTCGAAGGTATGACGCATAAGTTCAAGCTGGTTTGCGTTATCTGCGACTATCTTGATTTCAAGGGAAAGTTGTCTTTCATCTATTATCTGACAACAAAGATCGTATTTACCGTCAGATCTTATAGAAAAACCTGTTTTTATTTCGGAGCCTCTCTCCTTGAAAGATATAAAGCGAAGCGCACTTTTAAGGCTTCTGGTCCTTATAAAACCAAGTATCTCTCCTTGAAGACTCTCTGCAATATGTTTTCCTTGATCCGTGATGACATACAGAAGCTTGCCGTCGTCACTATATTCTCTTATGTTTCCTCCATCCAGCAGATCGGCAAAACACTCGGCAAAATCTATTCCTCCGACCACGCCGTCCTGCATTACTATCGCGTTGATATCTTCAAATTCAAGCGGTCTATTCAGATTATGTAGCAAATACAGAATAAATATTTTAATATCGTCTTTTTTTTTCAGTGGCGCGACCATTATTTTATGTTCCTCCGTTTTATTTTTTAGAATACGGGAAAATAATCGGGTGAGAGCTCTCACCCGATTATTTTAGCCTTATTTTATTCTTCATCTTCCACATGAGTAGGCTTATAGTTCTTGTCCTTTACCTTAGTCCATATAAGCAATCCGTTTGCGGTATTATCAAGCTTCTTGATATTATCGTTAACTACGTACGCCGTCTTGCCGAAATAGAGCGGCATCACTACGCAGTCATCTCTTACAAGAATTTCTTCTGCCTTATGGAGATTTTCTGCCTTCTGACCGGATGTTCCTGCCGCGTGTGCAGCATCTATAAGCTTATCGTACTCAGCGTTTGAATATCCACTGGTATGAGGCACATAGGGCCACTCCTCGGAGGTTACCGAGAAATCATATGCGCCGCCCGAATACTTAGGCGAGAACTGTGCGAGTATCGCGAACGCATCGGTAGAAAGCATATTGTAATTTACTGCGATAACATCGAATTCGCCGGAGTTATAAAGCGCAGCCAACTCATCTCTGCAAGCACCGGGATAGATTGTTTCTTTGGCCCAAAATCTATTTTCGTTTTCATCGGTCTTAAGAATGTCCTCGGTATAGTCGTATGTCTTAAAGGAATAAGTCTTATAGTTTGCGTTAAGTCCAAGC
Source organism: Eubacteriales bacterium (assembly GCA_045605765.1). Taxonomy (GTDB): domain Bacteria; phylum Bacillota; class Clostridia; order Oscillospirales; family CAG-272; genus SIG672. Next base: position 46,039 of record JAZUQQ010000004.1, read on the forward strand.
TCGTTCCATATGTCCACACAGAACTCGGCAACAGCGATATCAACAGGATCATCTGCTACGGCTAGAGTGAAGGACTTGCCTCTCGCTCCCGCATCGCTTATAAGCTTTTTAGCCTCGTCAAACCTTGCCGATGTAGATATGACACCTTTATGGAAGGAAGTTCCCTTCTTGGTGTCGTAAACCATATCGGATACAAGCGAATCAGCGGCGTCGGCATAAACCACGAGCTCTGCTATCGCCGTCCTGTCAATGGCTATCGAAAGCGCCTTTCTTACGTTAACATCGGAGAGAAGCTCATCTGTCGTATTGAATAGATAGGAGTAGGTGAACATATTGTCTATGAGTTCAACTTCCTTGAGCATATTTTTACGTTCCTCAAGCGGAATTCTCGATGTAAAAGCATATTCACCACTCTTGTATTTTTCATAAGCGGTCTCAGCATCAACACCGTACACACAAAGTCTGAACGGAGTTACTTGTTTTGAAATTCTCGTTTCCGAGTCGGGAGATCTTCTGTAATACTGGTTACGTTCGAGGATAATGATAGGCTCTTCTTCGGAACCGTTATTCTCTATATCAAATTCCTTGACGTAGAAAGCACCATTTGCAACGAGTACAGATGCAAGCGATCCCCAGCTATCGTCTTTTACGCTTCTTACAATGTCCTTACGGAGAGGATAAAGCGCTACACTTGCAAGATTTGCAATAAAGGTTTCAGAATCAACGCCTTTTTCAAGCTCGATTGTGATTTCGTTGTTTCCTGACGAATAGAATCCGATGTCATCTCTGCTTGTGTTACCGTTTTTAACATTAACTGCATTCTTTACGGAAAAAAGGAGCGATGCCGCTTCGCATTTAAACTCAGGATCCATTATACGGTTCCAAGCATAAACAAAATCCGCCGCGTCAACGATCACACCGTCACTCCAATAAGACTCTTTAAGAGTTATAACGATAGTTTCAGAGCCGTCGCTCTCTTCCTTGATCTTATAATCGTCGCAAAGAGCCTTCTTTATTTTGCCCTTTTCGTTCATAGTAAAAAGACCCTCGTAGGTAAGAGAAAGAAGTTGTGCCGCACCCGCATCGTTATACGCCAAAGCAGGGTCGAAGCTATAAGTCTCATCCATATAAATATTTATAGTTGGTCCCTCGTCGTCCTTATTTGCACAACTGACAAGTGCCGTAATTAAAGTAGCGAGACAAAGAAGTATCGCAAAAAATCTTTTCAAAGTATGTGCCTCCTAATCTGTGCCGATATCCCGCGTTTCTTTTTTTGAAAATTGAAACACTGACGGACAATAATATTTCTCATACATTATAACATCTAAAAGCGAATTTATCAAGTAGGTAAATTAAACTTATTTTTTTCTTTAATCAATTTGGACATTTGCACAATTTTCGCGCTTTGTTTTCGTGAATTTTGACAACGCAAAACGATTTTCATTGATCCTTTTTACAAAAATTCGTGTTAATCGCGCAGAATCGGGCATCATAAGAGGGCAAACACTTTAAAGCCAAGAAAGGTATTTACAAATGAAAACACGTGCTCAAAAATATATCCGCACCGACCTTGCCGCCGAGGGCAATCCGATGCCAGATTCTTCTCTTCGAGGAGTGAACTACGAGGAGGAGAATATAAGCTCATTCACAGTGGCTCGGCTTCATATAAAAAACGAAAACGGCGCAAAGGAAATTGGCAAACCGATAGGTCATTATGTTACAGTCAGCTTCAACGAACGCGAAAGCTCGGACAACGAAAATACCGACAAGCTAATATGCGTAGTATCCAACGAAATAAAGAGACTTGCCAAAAGTATGTGTCCCTCGGGTATAGTGTCTTTGCTCATAGCAGGTCTTGGAAACCGAAAGATAACCTCCGACTCGCTCGGTCCCGTATGTGCTGATAATGTGAACGTTACACGACATTTAAATTATCAAGGTAGCGAAAAAAAATATTTCCCCGAAATATCTGCCATATCGCCGGGAGTCCTCGCACAAACGGGAATTGAGACGGTAGAACTGATAAGGGGTGCTGCCGAAAACTGCCGCCCATCTCTCGTTATAGCGATCGACGCGCTTGCCTCACGATCAGTAGGAAGACTCGCATCAACCGTTCAGCTTTCAGATACGGGAATCGCGCCCGGATCGGGTATAGGTAATCATCGAAAGAAAATAAACTCGGAAACTATCGGATTTCCCGTAATGGCGATCGGCGTGCCGACGGTTGTCGATAGCGCAACCCTCGTTCTCGATGCGTTGGAGCGTGCGGGGATAGAGGATTACCCCGATACGCTTATTCCAATACTTGAAGAAGGAAGCAATTTTTTTGTAACTCTTAAAGACAGTGACCTCGCTGTAAGTGAGCTTTCACGGATCATTTACGAGGCGCTAAACCTGTTTTTCTTCTCGCTGGGTAATGATAATGAAAATCTGTAATATAATATAACAGACATATCATCGTGCGGAGGTAAATATGCGACAAACAAAATCAAGCACATCGACGGGTATCAACGGCGAAAGCAGACTTCGGCTCGGCATCTGTGCGCTCGGAGCAATACTTACAGTGTGCCTCACTGCGTTACTTTTTGAATTTTTATTTTCACTCGAAGCCACACAAAGCTTTTTCGCCGAAAGCGCTTTTATGATAAGTGAAGCTCCGAAAACTCCGAGTTCTTTTGTTAATGAGATAAACTAGAAACCGTTCGCGTAAAAATGCGAACGGTTTTATTTTCACTTGGGAATCTTGAACTCGAATATTCGATTAAACACTTCGATATGCGCGGAATATACATCGTCAAAATCGCGACTTACGCCGACGGTCGCTTTTTTTCTTATACAAAGGATAGTATCGTCGGGCAAAAGATCAAACGCACTTTTAAAATATTTGCCGAAATCGGTGTCTTTAAGATATACGCTGTGCTCGTCCAAGGCATATTCGGGCGTGTAACCCAGAATGTCTGTCAGATCCGCAAAAGCATCATTGTCATCAAAAATATCGTAAGTATATTTGTCCATAAGACAGATTATCGCCTCACCGGTCGTAACGAGTGTGGTCACGTTATTTAGTGCCGCGCTTCGATCCTGCGTCGTATAAATAAAAACGTATTCGCCCTTTTTGCCGCCCTCGTCAGACTCCTGAGATAGCTCATCATTAAGCCTGTCCGCCTCGTCTTCGAGCTCCTTTTGCTGCTCGGGCGAAAGAATATACTCATCGTGAGTCAGGACATTTATTTTACCGTCTCCGTTATAATCCTCGTCAATAATTTCAGCAAACGCCGACGATATCTTTTCAAGATCGCCACCGTCGAGTTGAACAGGACCCGAATATATGGCCGAAATGTCGTACTCTTCTCTTCCCACGATCTGAACGATGAGAACTACCAGAAGCACAGCAAAGAAAAGCGTGATTATAGTATGCCACTTATAGTGATACCAAAAATTTTCTATCCACTTAACAAAGGACGTCGGGCGCTTTATTTCATTAGGGTCAACATACGGCTGATCTTCATTATTTTTTTCTATATTTTCTATGTTTTCCATAGCGCGACCTGCCTTTCACTTGGTTTTATAGGATCGTAGTATGCCAAAAGGTGTTTTAATAATATTTCAATTGATTTGACTTAATTTAACAACCCAAGATATCTACTGATATCTTGGGTTATTGTAACTTATCAGTCGATTGGTTTCATAGTGGGGAATAGAAGAACATCCCTTATCGAAGCCGAGTCGGTGAGGAGCATTACGAGTCTGTCGACACCGAAACCGAGACCGCCTGTGGGCGGGAGTCCGTATTCAAGTGCAGTGATATAGTCATAATCGACCTGTGCCTGACTTTCGGGATTTAGCGCAAGTCTATCTGCGACCTGCTTTTCAAAGCGCTGCTTCTGATCGATAGGATCGTTGAGCTCGGAGAACGCATTTCCGAATTCGGTAGCGTTGATAAAATACTCAAAGCGTTCTGTGAACGCTGGGTCCTCGGGCTTACGCTTTGCAAGCGGGCTATTCTCAACGGGATAGTCGTAAATAAAGGTAGGCTGAATGAGGTTTTCCTCAACGAAGGCATCAAAAAACTCAACGAGTATCGCGCCCTTCGTGGGTATTTCAGGAAGCTCCACATGCTTTTCCTTAGCGACAGCAATTGCTTCTTCATCGCTCGAAATAGCTGCGAAATCAACACCCGAATATTTCTTTACAGCCTCGATCATAGTCATTCTTTCCCAATGACCAAGGTCGATCTCCTTGCCCTGATAGTTTATTTGAAGCGTGCCGCAAACGTTCATAGTGACCGTCTTCATCATCTCCTCAACGAGGTCCATCATACCGTGAAAATCGGTGTACGCCTGATAAAGCTCGATAGTGGTAAACTCGGGATTATGCTTGGTATCCATACCCTCATTACGGAAAATACGTCCTACCTCATAAACCTTATTCATACCTCCAACAACGAGTCTTTTTAGATAAAGCTCGGTCTCGATACGGAGAACCATATCCATATTCAGCGTATTATGGTGAGTATAGAAGGGGCGGGCGGACGCGCCGATCTCAAAGGGTGTGAGAATAGGTGTATCAACCTCAAGAAATCCCTTATTATCGAGGAAATTACGAAGCTCACGCATGATCTGACTACGCTTCACAAAGGTGTCCTTTACCTCGGGATTTACGATAAGGTCAACGTAACGCTGACGATATCTCGTATCTCTGTCGGTAAGACCGTGAAACTTCTCGGGAAGGGGGAGAAGAGATTTTGCAAGAAGGGTGATCTTCTCTGCGTGTATTGATATCTCGCCCGTTTTGGTTGTGAAAACGAAGCCTTCAACACCGATAATATCTCCTATATCCCACTTTTTGAACTCGGCGTATTCGTTTTCTCCGACATCATCGCGGCGAAAATATACCTGAATAGTTCCATATCCGTCGTCAATATGTCCAAACGAAGCCTTGCCCATAATACGGCGGCTCATAAGTCTGCCTGCGATCGAGACCTTCATATCGGTCTCATCGACAAATTCGTCCTTTATCTGCGTACTTGAAGCAGTTACATCATATTTGGTAATAGCGAAGGGATCCTTACCTGCGCTTTGAAGCTCGGTAAGCTTATCTCTTCTTATTTGAAGTATTTCGCTAAGGTTTTCCTCAGTCTGCACATTCTTCACGTTTTCGTTTCTATTATCTTCCATTTTAAAATGCCTTTCGCTTGTATGTCCTGTGTGTCTTACTTGGTAATGCTCATTATTTCGAGAGTAACCTCTCCTGCGGGAGTCTCAACGGTAACGCTCTCACCGACCTTGTGTCCGAGGAGCGCCCTACCTATGGGCGACATATCGGAGATCTTGTGCTGAAGCGGTGCGGCCTCGGTAGAGCCGACGATAGTGTATTCAACGTCCATTTTCTTGGTCGCGTTGAAAACGAGGACCTTTGCGCCGATATTTACAGAATCGGTGCTTATCTGATCGTCAGATATAACCTTTACGTTTCTCAGCATTTCTTCGAGTTCCTGAATACGTCCCTCGACCTTTGCCTGCTGAGTTTTCGCCTCGTCGTATTCGCTGTTTTCTGAAAGGTCACCGAAGGAAAGCGCAATTCTGATACTTTCTACGATTTCTTTACGTTTTTCATTTTTAAGATATTCCAGTTCGCTTTGAAGTTTTTCAAGACCTTCTCTTGTAAGTGTAAGCTGCTGTGCCATAGTTGTTTTCTCCTAAAATATATAAATTTTATTATAATCTTTGTTATTCTACCATTTCACCGTAGAGAACGCCAAAAGCTTTTTGAAGCTGATCATCCTCCTGCTCGGTTAGGTTAAAGAGGTTTTTGTTTGCGACCTCGTCACTGAGCTTTTGCTCAATATCGGGTTTAAGACCCACTCCATCGTAATTCTCGACACCCGGAGCCGTATATTTACTGAACGTAAGCTTCAACGCTCCTCCGTTGGGAAGCATATATGTGCGCTGCATAACGCCTTTTCCGTATGTGAACGTTCCCACAGTAATATTATCGGTAGAGTACTGGTGGAGCACCGCCGTGAAAAGCTCACCTGCACTTGCAGTATTACCGTTAGTGAGAATTACGGTTTTGCCTTGATGCTTAAAATCCTTCTTTACGTTTGAACTGTAATCGTCGAGACAATAGAGGGCTCTGCTACTCTTTTGGACGGATATCTTTCCGCTTTTGTCCGAAACCTCAATAAGCGGAACATCGTCTCCCAAAAGGAAGGAAAGCACTCCCATGACGCTGTCAAGCTGACCGCCCGGATTATCTCTCACGTCAAAGATAAAGCTTTGGGCGCTGTCATCTGCAAGTTCAATGTACGCCTTTGCAAATTGCTCGGTCGTCGTTCCGTCAAATTGAAGTATTCTGATATATCCTGTTTTTCCATCGGAAAGCATTTTTGAAACTACCGAAACGGTAGTGAATTCATCGCGTTTTGCCGTTAGGATCTTCTCTTCTCCATTCCTGAGCACGGTAAGAGCAACCTCGCTTCCGACCTCGCCCTTTATTTTGCTCACGGCGTTGTCGTAACCGATATCTGATATTCTTTCATTACCCACTGCAACTATAAGGTCGCCTGCCTGTATTCCTGCCTTTTCAGCAGGAGAATTGTTGTGAACGAAAAGCACGTTTATCGCTTTTATATCATCGAGGTAATTAACAAGAACGCCAATACCGACGCCTTCTCCCTGCAACTCACTTATATAATCATCGTATTCATCTTTGTTCCAATAATATGCGTATAGGTCGTCGGTCTGTGCAATATATGCTTCTATCAGAGCATCAAGTACCTCATCGTCGCCGAGCTCGGAAAGGTCACCCATATAATACTGTTCAAAAAGCTGTTTTACATATTCAAGAGTATAATAAGTGTCACCTGAAACAGCAGAAACAAGATCGTTATAATCTTCCTTATATTTACGGTCAAGTAAAGCAAAGGTTACCATAAATGTTACGAGAACAGCAAGAAGTACCGCGGTGATCGCTACAAATATGCTGATCGTTTTAGGAGGCTTAACGTTTTTGAAATTTACCGACTTTATCGAACCATCCACAGCACTGGGATTCACATTGTTATTTTCCATTTAGATTTTCTCCATAAAGATAGCAAAATACACGCAAATATCAGCTTCCCGAAAGCGATACGTCAGGAACCGCTATATAGTTTTTCGGATCGACAAATTCACCGCCCTCAAACACCTCAAACGTAACCTTAAATTCGTTTGAGTCTCCGCGCATTCCCGACCAAGCCAGCGTGTCTCCTGCCTTGACCTCGTCATCATTTTTTACATTCAAAAGACTGCATCCCGAATATACCGTAACAATACCATCGACGTGCAAAAGTGCAACCGTGTATCCGCGCGAAGGACAGTAATCGGCATAAATAACCTTGCCATCAGCAGACGCATTTATTTGTGAATACCGAAGTGCCGTGTGTATATCGATTCCACTGTGGAACACGTTTACATATTTACCCAGAGCAACACTCCATTCGATTCTGCTTTCGTGTCCGCAGCCTATGTAATCGGTATAAAAATATTCGCTACCTACCGGATATGCGTATTCGATCCGCTTGCCAGGAGCGTCGGTGTTCTTAGAAACTATATCGGCGAGTTGCTTTGCAAAAATCTGATCCTGCTGCGCGTAATACTGCAATAGATAATTATATACGTCCTTTTCCGCAGATATATCCAAAATATGTTTTGATGATTTTGCCGAGAAAACATAAAAATCACTTTCAGCGTCCGTTTGTGTGTTCGAGTAATTTTCAGACCTTGCAAGATAATATTTTACCAAGGCAAGACCGTCCTCAACAACCGCATAAAGATCCGCAACCTTGTCTGCAAGTTCCCTGTCATAGGCTCTGACCTCATCTAGGAGCACTTTGCCCATAACGAAATCCATAACCGTATTCGACGTACCAAAGATGTCACCAAAATCAGGAAAACCCGATTCATACACCGCCGAAAGACGCTCCTTGTAAAGCTCACAATAACCCTCATATTCAGCAATAGGCCCCGCAAGCGACGCTCTGGTCTCTCGCGCCCACTCAAGACAGGTGTTCGAATACTGCTTGCACAGCATTGATTTACTCAGCTGCATACCAGCTCGCTTATCATAAAGCTCTTTTACATATACCTTTTTTTCAGGCAGATTGCTAAGAGTAAACTCGTTTATTTCGGAATCAATACTTTTTATGCTTTTATCAATTTCACCAATGATCGAATCATATTGATCCAGAAGTTGCATTTTTTCATTGGGTATTTTAACATCCTTTAAAACGTGAGACGAAGTGACATCAGAATCGGACGCCTCTACATTATCTAATTTCTGATAATCCTTTATCGCCATAGCAAAGGAAAAGATACTTCCTCCGACAATTAACGCAAAAGCAAGGAGCATACCTACGATCGCAAATACGCCGTTAGCTTTTCCTTTTCCCGACATAAGCCTTTTGTCGGACGGGATAAGCTTATTCTTTTTTATCTGTTTTTTCATAGCATTATCTCCGCTTCGAAAGAGCTGTGAACTACTTCAAATTATATTTTAATATTCTTTTGTTAAGAGCAAGTGAATACCGTCTAAAATTAAACTGAATTTTTACTCAGTATTTGCGGATATATCTCGAAGTGGCAAGTAAGCTTCCCGCAACGCCTGTAAAAACTCCGAACACGAAACAAAGGATCACGATACCCGGAGCGATCTCGGTAAAATCAAGCGGGGTAAAAAGCCTAATGTTTTCTGCGACCTTTGAAATTATCGCATTATACATAAAGCGCAGAGTGACTACCGAAATAACGGATGAAACGAGTCCGACGGTGATACCTTCTATAATGAACTGCGCTGAAATATAGGTGTGCGTCGAGCCGATTATTCTCATAAGAGATATCTCCTCGCGCTTATCAAAGATACCTATACGAATAACCGCTGATATAAGCACAATACAAACGACAAGCATTATCGGAATAAGTATTCCGAGTATCGCAACGATCTTGTCGCCCATTTGCTCTATTTCGGTTATAGCATCTCCATCGTCGTAAACGCTATCTATCGGATCGTAAGTAACCGTAGTTCCGTCCTGCGAAAGTATAGCCTGTCCGTTTTCATCAAGTTTGTCAAAAACGAGATCAACAACCGCCTTTTTAACCTTGCCGTATCCCGTATCGCTCGTAACGCTTACGGTATAACTTGCCTTGAACGGACTGCTTTCGGGAGTAAACGAAGCAAACAGCTTTGAATGTTCGGGATATCTTTGCTTTTGCTGTTCAAGTGCCTCGCCCTTGGAAAGGTAGTCTATATCATCTATTATCTTATCGTTTCTAAGCGAGATCAGTATTTCTCTTACATCTGATATCGCCTTTTCATCGCACTCGTCCGAAAGGAAGATACAAACGTTTCCTTCGTTTTCACTTATGGAATCTATATTGTGAGTTACCGCATATGTAAACGAAAATACGATCAAAGTGCCCGTCAGCAGGCAAAGGGCTGCAAGTGCCATTATGGGGCTTCTAACAAAAACCTTGAAGCAACCTGCGATAGAATATTTTAAACTAAACTTTTTCATTTGAGAAATTTCGTTTCCTTCCTGAATTTCTGCTATACCTCGCCGTTTGCAACGTTATTCGGGCAATACTATCTCCGCAGCACTCTCTTGAGCGGCAGGAGTATCCCTTACTATTGTACCGAAATCAAGGGCTATCATTCGTTTTCCGAACTGCTTTGCAAGTTCTTCTTCCTTTGTAAATACTATTACCGTTTTTCCTCTGGCATTAAGCTTCATGAGAAGACTCAGTATTTCTAGACCGGATGCCACATCCAGAGATGCAGTAGGTTCGTCCGCCATTATAATCTTTGGATTAGATGCCATAGCGCGAGCTATCTCAGCGCGTTGCCTCTCAGCAGGCGTGAGCATATCGGGATATTTTTTACCGGCATCTTCAAGCTCCACGAGCTTCAAGAGTGCATCTATTCTTTTTGATATTTCTCTTTCAGGACAATCAAGTGCACGAAGCACGAATACAAGGTTTTCCTGTACCGTTCTGTTTGCGAAAAGGCGCGATTCACGGAAAATTACTCCCATTTTTCTGCGATGGAGATATATATTTTTTTCGCGTATCTTGCTTATCGGTATATCGTCAAAATAAATATCCCCAGATGAAAGCTCTTCTTCAAGAAGCAGCAGCTTACGAAGGGTCGTCTTTCCCGAGTCGGTTCTACCGTGTATAAACAAAACTTCACCGTCGTTTACCGTAAAGCTCATATCATTTACAGCAACGGCTCCGTTAGGATATTTCTTTACAACGTTTTCAAATTTTATCATTTGACAGTCCTCTGGGTTTTGAGAATAAATCTCAGCTTGAGCATCACAAAGAACCTGAGATAGCACAAGCTGATTTTTACTATTTATATTATTATCAATACTTTGCAGGCTTGGAATTAAGGTATTTCTTTACCATCAGAGCCACCTTAAAGGTTATCGCATGCTCAAACTCACGCAGGTCAAGACCAGTAAGCTTGCGTATCTTTTCAAGGCGGTAAACTAGAGTATTTCGATGTACGAAAAGCTTTCTCGATGTCTCGGATACGTTAAGGTTATTCTCAAAGAATGCCTGAATGGTCATAAGAGTTTCTCTGTCAAGAGATTCGAGCGGTCCTTTCTTGAACACTTCGGAAAGGAACATTTCGCAAAGCGTCGTAGGAAGCTGATAGATAAGTCTTCCGATACCGAGGTTTTCATAACTGATAATCGACTTTTCGGTATCAAATACTCTGCCTACTTCAAGAGCCACCTGTGCTTCCTTGTAGGAACGCGCAAGATCTTTAAGATTATCAACGACAGTTCCTATACCAATTGACACCTTAGTGTAGAATTCGGCAGAAATAGTATCGGCTATCGAACGCGCGATCTTTTCTATTTCTCTTACATCGTCGTGAGGCTTAACCTCTTTAACGAGAACTGTATCGTTTTCACCCACGCTGATAACAAAATCCTTCGTCTTGCCTGGGAAGAGATTTTGCATAATGTCAAAAGGAATAACATCGTTCTTTGCACCAAACTTGATCAGGAATACGACTCTTGTAACGTCACTTGCAAAGTGAAGCTCCTTGGATTTAAGATAAATATCACTGGGAAGTATATTGTCAAGGATAATATTTTTAACGAAAGAACTCTTATCGTGCTTTTCGTCATAGAAATTTTTTATGTTGCTGAGGGATATGGTCAGCATCATAGAAAGCTGTTCTGCGGTTCTGTCTTCCCCCTCGACGAAAACTATGTACTCACTCTTAGTGGTAGTGCTGAGGGCACGGTACGTATAACCACCGACAACCACAACATCAGACGAATAGGACATTTCTTCACGCACTCCCTGTCTGATCTCCCCGATCTTGACAAGCTCGCTGCAACAGGTAACCACCCCCGTCTCATCGATAACGCCAATTACACGATCGACAGCGTCCTTCATCTGATAAATAATTCCTTGGAACAGCCTGTTTGACATTTTAACCTCCGTGCCGTCAATTTGACGACTTTGTGAATTTTGACCCGAACACCGAGTGCTTTTAGTAAAAATGAACGCAAACAAGAGCGAAAGTGACATCTTTACGCTCAAATTCATTTCACACTATTGTAGATTACTACAACATTTTACACTATTTTTTGTGAAATTTCAATAGGTTTTTGAATATTTTTTTTATTTTTTTCAAAAACAAGGAGCATTTATTGTGCATTTTTATTATAAGTATCGTCAAAATGACATATTTTCAACTCGAATTTCACATCTCATAGTAAAAAGAAAGCGAAGAAAGCAGGTAAAGTGATGCGGTTTCGGTACGCAAAATACGAGGTCCCAGCCCCGCAAGCGGTATTCCAAGTTCCATTGCCGACTCAATCTCGCCCTTGTCGAAGCCTCCCTCGGGACCTATCATAAAGCCGATTTCTGAAGGCGTTTCTTTGGGCAGAAGGTATCTCAGCGGCAAAGTTCCTTCACCCTCGTAACAAAGAAGTGAAAGGTCGCATTTAGAAAGCCTGCTCAGTGCCTCTCCAAAGGAAATCGTTTCACATATTTCGGGAATTCTCCCTCGACCGCACTGCCCTGCCGCGTCGGTGGCTATTTTTCTTCTGCGCTCAGTCTTGGAAAGGTCTCCTTTTTTGTCACTTTTGACTATACAGTTGCGGCTTTCAAAGGGTACTATCTCGCACACGCCGAGTTCGGTAGCCTTCTGAACGATATAGTCCATCTTGTCACCCTTTGCCAGTGCTTGAAAAAGTATTATTTTGCAGGGGGGTTCACCCGGCGCCTTTTCGCTCGAAAGTACGCTCACCGTGACCGTTTCTTTTGTAAAGGATTCTATCACGCAGTCGTATTTATTTCCCGACATATCGCAGAGTGTTATTTCATCTCCCGTTGCCATACGAAGCGAATAGGCGACGTGTCGGGCGGTCTGACCGTCAAAGGTGACGTTCCCGCCACCGAAAAGCTCGTTGGGGAGAAAGAATTTAGGCATTTTCTTTTCCTTTCGTTTTTGGAAGTTTGTATTTATATTATAATGTAGAGCGCTTTGTTTGTCAAGGCAAATAAATATCCACCCACAAAATGATATGCACCCCAAAAGTTAGACGCTTTTGGAGGTGCATATCACAAAGGGAGATACGGTTAAAGGCGTTTCAAAAAGATAGTGTTGAACCTAATTAGTCAATATTTATTACATATCCTTCTTTACGAGGGCGCACAGCAGGCATATCACCTTCCCTATATCCGAGAATACAGTTACCTACTCCGATATACTTTTCATCGACACCCCATTCGCGCATCAGAGACCTTCCTTCCTCGCTATCAAACATTTCCCTTGCGCGGTGTATCCAACATCCGCCAAGTCCAATAGAGTGAGCCGCATTCATAAGATTCCCCATAACGAGACAAGCATCTTCAACGCCCGTATTAATGCTAGAATCAGCGAAAACAACGACCACACAAGGTGCACCGTAAAAAGGATCCGAATCTGTGTCGAGTATACCAGCGTTCATTTTAGACAGCTTTTCGACAGTTTCCTTGTTCCTTACAGCAACCATAAGCGGCGATTGACGATTTCTTCCGGTAGGGGCGTACTTTCCTGCTTCAAGAACGGTATTGAGTTCCTCGTCGCTTATCTGCTTATCAATATATTTTTTTATACTTCTTCTCTCTTTAAGAGCGTTTATAACAGTATTGTCTATCATATTGGTTTAGTCTCCTTTTTTCAGGTATTTCATCACGGTACTTATAAAATCAGGATCGTTTGTACTGTTTATAACAGTCAGCCTTCCCTTTTCTCCATCCGATTTCAAAAGTCCGGCCTCACAAAGCCTGCGCTTTGTTTGAAGCGCGGCTCCAAGTCCGCCATCATATATCTCAGCCTTCGGAAAATACTCTGAAATATACTCTGAAACAAGCGGATAGTGAGTGCATCCAAGGACTATCGAATCAATCTCGTCACATTTCACCTCGTTAAATAGTTCAGCAAGTAATTCCTTGACTCCGCTTTCTTCGGCACCATTTTCAATCACGCTTGAAAGTCCCGGACAAGGAAGAGCTATAATCTTGGCGTTGGGATTATATTTTTCAGCAAGCTGAGTAAATTTATCCTGCGAAAGGGTAAGTGGTGTTGCCATTACGAGTACAGTCGGATTTTCCTTTTCGCTATGAGTTACAGCAGGCTTGACCGCCGGTTCGATACCGATGATAGGTATATCCCTAAAAATCTCCCTGCACGTTGCGGCGGCAGCTCCCGTCGCGGTATTGCAGGCAATAACCACTGCCTTGACAGAATACTCGGATATAAGCATCTTGATATTTGAAAGAGTGAGCGAACAGACCTCCTCGCTTGATCTTACCCCGTAAGGAGCGTTCGCTGTATCCCCGAAATATATAAAATCCTCATCTCGTAGCTCGCGCATTAAATGACTAAGCACGCTGACTCCGCCTACGCCAGAATCTATTACTGCGACAGGTCTTTCATTTTTTAACATTTCACTGACCAACCTTCTTATTTGTTACACGGCTATTATAAGCAAATTATATCATATCCGATCACCGTTTGCAAGCCGTGCACGGTGTTTTTATAAAACTCATTTAGATAAGCGTTTTCGAAACTTTTATCTCGCCGCTGCTATAGTTATCAAGGCATATACGGCACGCCCTATCTATCTTTTCTCTAGTGTACGATTGATGATACACGGTTTGGCTTTTTCTAATCACACGCACGTATATATCACAAGGGTGTGAGAGCATTTCGGTCAAATATTCCTTGCTTTTTTACTCCATAAGTCAAATGCGTATCAGAAGCGCTTTTCGAAATCTACAAGGTATTCAAAGTTTTCGCTCGAAAAATCTACACCGTTATCCAAAAGAAAATCAATTGCTATAAACTAGCATTTTCACTTTTTATGTTCATATCGTATCTCGCACCCTCTGCGAAATAAAAAGAGCCGCCCGTTTTCACCGTAAGATCCTCAATGGAATTATATATCGAATTTTGGAGTTGAAATCTGATTTCCTATTTTGATAAGAAATCAGACCGCAAATTATCTTCTTGTGGAGTTGCATTTTTGTGAAGATTTTTTCAAGAGTAATGTCTTTTCATTATAATAAGCGGCATATTTACTACTCAAAAATTTTACTATTTCCATTGTAACACAAAATCGACAGAGATGCAATACCTGTACCGAATTTGCGAACATCATTATGAGAAGATGCGAAAGCCGTTGCTGGGAACCCGAATGTTCTCACGACTTTCATCAAATAGAAACTTATAAAATATATTTTTCCTCAATGTATATTTTTTGGATACCTTCTAAGAATAACTTTGAGGCATTTTATATAAGGAGTGATCTTTTGGACGAGCTTACTACTTTGCTCATACGTACCTTAATAATATACTTTCTTTTAACGCTATCAATGCGAATAATGGGCAAGCGTCAACTCGGCGAAATGGAGCTTTCCGAACTTGTCACAACCCTTCTTCTCTCAGAAATCGCGGCAGTTCCCATTACAGACTTCAAAATCCCGATAACACGCGCCATAATACCTGTTCTTCTTATTATTTCCTTTGAAATAATAGTTCCTTTCATCATAGGAAAGAAACGTGTTCTGAAAAAACTAATCGAGGGAAAGCCTTCATATCTTATATACCGCGGAGAGCTTCGTATGTCTGAAATAAGAAAAAACCGAGTTTCCCTCGACGAGCTCATGTGCGAACTCAGAGGTCAAGGATATTTTGATATTTCCGATGTGCAATATGCTCTCTTAGAGCCAAACGGCCGCCTTTCCGTTCTTCCCAAGACAGGAGATTCTTGCGCACAAAACATGAACGGTATGGTACACAGCCTTATAATAGACGGTGAAGTGGTGGATTTCAGTTTAAAATTACTCAAAATCGATCGCGCATGGATTGACAAAAAAATTGCTTCCTTAGGTGTCAGTATTAAGGATGTGCGTCTTTTCGGGGTTGATGACAATATGAACATAGTTAGCGTCATATCCTCAAAATCCGAGAACACAGCGATCACAAAACTGACATGCGAAAAGGCTCCCAATAAAAACACCCGTGGGTGATATACACTCACGGGTATTCTATTTAAATAATAAACTTAGCCTTCGATAGCAGGAGCTTCGACCTTCTTGGTGTCGCTCTTGTTATCTTCGTCAGCCTGCTTTTCGGAAGCCTTGTAACCAACGAGAGTGATTACTGCCATCTCCGCGCCGTCTCCACGGCGAGGTCCGAGCTTATAAATAGCGGTGTATCCACCGTTCTGATTTTCATAGCTGGGAGCGATGGTGTCGAAGAGTTTTCTTACGACATCCTCCTTAGTAATGAAAGCAAGTGCCTGACGGCGTGCAGCAAGGGTATTGGTCTTGCCGAGCGTTATCATTTTATCAGCAAGCGCACGAACTTCCTTTGCTCTCGTTACTGTCGTCTCTATTCTGCCGTTTTCAAGCAGATATGTTACGAGACCGCGAAGCATAATGTTTCGATGCGCTGTGGGTCTGCCCAGTTTTCTGGTTCCTGGCATTTCAGTTTTACCTCCTTCAACTTTTTGTGGGCTGGATTATTCGTCTTCGTGCTTGAAGCCGAGTCCCAGCGAGTGAAGCTTTGCTCTCACTTCATCAAGTGATTTCTTTCCGAGGTTTCTGACCTTGATCATCTCTTCCTCGGTCTTGTTTACAAGATCTTCAACAGTATTTATGCCTGCGCGCTTCAAGCAGTTGAAGCTACGAACAGACATGTCAAGTTCCTCAATGGTCATCTCAAGGACCTTTTCCTTGACGGTAGCGTTACTATCGATCAATATCTGTCTGTCTCCGTTTTCCTCAGAGAGGTTTACAAAGAGACTGAGATGCTCGTTGAGTATCTTGGCGCCATAGGATACTGCATCCTTAGCAGAGATAGTTCCGTTAGTCTGTACTTCGAGGGTAAGCTTGTCGTAGTCGGTAATATTTCCGACACGGGTATTTTCTACCTTATAGCTTACACTATACACGGGGGTATAGATAGAATCGGTGTAAATAAGTCCGATTACAGGAGAATTGCTCTGCTTGTTCTTATCCTGAGAAACATAGCCGCGTCCGTGATCAAACGTAAGTTCCATGTACAGATGTGCGTTTTCACTCAGAGTAGCTATATGAAGATCAGGGTTGAGGATCTCAATATCCGAATCCTGTTTGATATGCCCTGCAGTTACTTCTGCGGGACCTGTAATATCGATTATCGCCATTTTAGCACTTTCGGTATAAAGCTTAGCAACTATTCCCTTAATGTTAAGAATAATTTCGGGAACGTCCTCTTTAACTCCGGGAATAGTAGATATCTCGTGGAGTACACCGTCAATCTTTACAGAAACGACCGCAACGCCCGGAAGCGAACTGAGGAGAACTCTACGAAGCGAGTTTCCGAGAGTGGTTCCGTATCCGCGTTCCAGAGGCTCTACCACGAATCTACCGAAGCTACCATTTTCGCTTTCATATTCAGTTGCGACAGTCGGCTTTTCGATGTTTTTCATTAAATGTTCCTCCTAAATATTTTTTGCGTTTTGTGGTGTACGGTTTCAACTGTACCGTAGTAAACACGTTGGAGGCTGATTATTACTTCGAATACAACTCAACGATAAGCTGTTCGTCAAACGGAAAATCAATATCCTCTCTCTTGGGCAGTGCAACTATCTTTGCAGATGCTTTTTCCTTGTTGAGATCAAGCCATGCGGGAGCTACGTGAGACTGCATATTCTCAACAAGTCCAGCGAACTTTTCAAGAGACTTTACATTGTCTTTGAGTGCGATCTCATCGCCTACTTTAACGATAAGCGAAGGGATATTTACTTTCTTTCCGTTAAGCGTGAAATGTGCATGAAGTACCAACTGACGTGCTTCTCTGCGGCTGCTTGCGAGACCCATTCTGTAAACTACGTTATCAAGTCTTCTTTCAAGCAGGCTGAGAAGGTTTTCACCGGTTACGCCGTCCTGATTATCTGCTTTCTCGAAGTAGCCCTTAAACTGGCTTTCGAGAACGCCGTAATATCTCTTGGTCTTCTGCTTTTCGCGGAGCTGCATTCCGTACTCACGCGGTTTCTTTGTTTCTGCACCATGCTGTCCGGGAGCTACCGGTCTGCGCTCCATAGCACACTTTCCGGTAAGGCAACGGTCGCCTTTAAGGAAAAGCTTAACGCCTTCTCTGCGGCACAGCTTGCATGCAGGACCTGTATATCTTGCCATTTGTCTGTTTCCTCCTTATTATGATTAGACGCGTCTTCTCTTAGGCGGTCTGCATCCGTTGTGCGGGATGGGGGTTACGTCTTTGATCATCGTAATGTCAAGTCCTGCAGTTTGGAGAGCGCGAATCGCTGCTTCTCTTCCGCTTCCGGGACCCTTAACATATACTTCGATGGTCTTCATTCCGTGTTCGATTGCTGCCTTTGCGGCGGTTTCAGATGCCATCTGCGCTGCGAACGGAGTGGACTTTCTGGAGCCCTTAAATCCGAGTTCTCCTGCCGATGCCCACGATACTGCGTTTCCGTTAGTATCGGTGATCGTCACGATGGTATTATTATAGGTCGAACGAATATGAGCAGTTCCCTTTTCAATATTCTTGCGCTCGCGACGCTTTCTGATGACCTTTTTTGTTCCTGCTTTTGCCATCTTCTTGGTATCACTCCTTTACTTTTTCTTGTTAGCGATTGTCTTTGCGGGACCTTTTCTGGTTCTCGCATTAGTCTTAGTTCTCTGTCCTCTTACGGGGAGACCTTTTCTGTGTCTGATTCCGCGGTAGCAGTTGATCTCGATCATTCTCTTAATTTCGAGCGAAACGTCACGGCGAAGGTCACCTTCTACGGTGTAGTTTGCTTCGATCTCGTCACGGAGCTTACTGATCTCATCATCGGTAAGGTCCTTTGCGCGCTTGTCGGGATCTATACCGGTTGCCGCAAGAATGTCATTTGAACTCTTTCTGCCTATTCCGTAGATATAGGTAAGAGCGATTTCTACACGCTTGTTGTTAGGAATATCAACACCAGCTATACGTGCCATTCAGTTTTTCACCTCTCTCTTAGATTAACCCTGTCTCTGTTTATGCTTGGGGTTCTCGCATATAACCATTACGTTACCTTTTCTTTTGATGATCTTGCACTTATCGCAAATCTTTTTAACGGATGGTTTTACTTTCATTGTTTGTCACCATTCCTTTCTGAATTTGACTATTTAGAACGCCATGTGATACGTCCTTTGGTGAGGTCATAGACAGAAACTTCTACTTTGACCGAATCACCGGGAAGTATCCAGATATAGTTCATTCTGAGCTTTCCGGACAAATGAGCTGTTATCATGTGTCCATTAGCAAGCTTTACTTTGAAGGTGGCGTTCGGAAGAGCCTCTACAACCGTTCCTTCAAATTCAATTACATCGTCCTTAGGCAGAACTATCCCTCCTAGTTGCCTCGTTAAGCATTAATCAGATTCCACCTTCGCAGTGCGCTCTGTTTCTGCTATACGAGTTTTTTCTTATATCGCTGTCAGCAGTATGACGCCATTATCGGTCAAAGCGACAGTGTGTTCATAGTGAGCGGAAAGCCCACCATCAGTTGTAACTACTGTCCAACCGTCCTTCTTTACGAGAACGTCGCCGCTTCCGATACATACCATAGGCTCTATGGCAATTACCATACCTGGAGCAAGACGAGGACCGCGTCCTGGAATTCCGTAGTTTGGAACTTCGGGAGACTCATGCAGATCTTTTCCTACTCCGTGTCCCACAAATTCGCGCACCACCGAGAAATTATCTGCAAGCACTCTCTGCTCAATCGCATTGCCGACATCTCCAATACGCTTTCCCGACTCGATCTGCTCAATGCCTCGCATAAAGCTTTCTTTCGTAGCCTCTATAAGACAGTCTGCAAGCTCACTGACTTTTCCACATCTGAAGGTGTTGGCGCTATCTCCGTGAAAACCCTTATAGTAAGCTCCAACATCTATTTTGACAATGTCGCCTTCTTTAAGAATCACGTTCTCGGAAGGAATTCCGTGTATCACCTGCTCGTTAATACTTATACAAGCTGACGCAGGAAATCCACCATAACCGAGAAAGGAGGGCGTTGCTCCGCACTTTTCTATGTGTCGGCGGATCATACTGTCGATATACGCGGTAGTTACACCGGGTTTTACGAGCTCACCGCCAAGCGCGAGTGCTTCGCCGGTAATTCTACCGGCATCCTTCATTATGGATATTTGATGTGCATTTTTTAACTGTATCATTATTTACCGCCGAGTGCTTCAAGTGTTAGCCTTGTGGTATCGGCAACTTCTTCCTGACCTATTACAAGTTTCAGCTTACCCTTGGCAAGGTAGAAGTCTTTAAGAGGCTCTGTCTGCTCGTGATAAACTCCAAGTCTGCTGAGAACGACCTCGGGACTATCGTCCTTACGGAGAGTAAGCACCGTTCCGTCGTTATCACAGGTCTTGCCGTCCTTTGACGGTTTATACTCGATATGATAGCTTGCTCCGCATGTATCGCAGACACGGCGTCCGCTCATACGCTTAACTATCTTATCGTCGGAAACCTCAATGCTGACAACTACGTCAAGCTCGATTCCCATTTTATCAAGAGCCTCGGCCTGAGGAACTGTACGGGGGAATCCGTCAAGGATAAATCCGTCCTTACAGTCCTCTTTTTCAAGCCTCTCTTTAATTATGCCTATTACGACCTCATCGGGAACAAGATTTCCCTTTTCGGTATATTCCTTAGCGGCAAGTCCCATAACCGTTCCGGTTTTGATTGCCTCTCTGATGATAGCTCCCGTTGATATCGCAGGGATACCGAATTTTTCGGATGCTATTTCAGCTTGTGTACCTTTTCCCGCTCCGGGAGCTCCAAGAAACATTATTTTCATTTCTTTATCCTCATTTCGCAAGAAAATCAATTATTGAAGGAATCCCTTGTAGTGACGCATCGTGAGCTGAGATTCAATATCACGACCGGTTTCAAGGATAACACCGATTACGATGAGCAGCGAAGATCCTCCGAATGCGATACTTGCAAAGCCGGTATTATTGAATATCGTTGCGATGCAGTTGATAAGCATAGGAAGTCCTGCAACCACGCAAAGGAATACTGCGCCGATAAATGTGATTCTTGCGAGTATCTTCTTGATGTACGCTGCAGTAGGTTCGCCGGGACGAACACCGGGAATCATACCTCCGTTTCTCTTCAAGTTGTTCGAAACTTCAACGGGATCAAACGAGATCATAATGTAGAAGTACGAGAAAGCAACGATGAGAATGAGATATACTGCGAGATACAGGAACGACGAAGCATCAAAGATTTGAAGGAACTTGCCCCAGAAACCGTTGTGTGTCTTGTCAATTCCGAAGAGTGTAAGAATCGTTGCGGGAAGAGATGCGATGGAAGATGCGAAGATTATCGGCATAACGCCCGACATATTCAGTTTAAGGGGAAGATTTGTGTTCTGTCCTCCGTAAACTTTTCTTCCGACTACTCTCTTGCCGTACTGGATGGGAATTCTGCGTTCACTGTTCGTGATGAATACTATAAAGTAAATAATTGCAATACCGATTACGAGTCCGAGAATTCCGATGAGTGTATTCCAAGGGAAATCTACAAGGAGATCGAGAACCGTTTTAGCGATACTGGGACCGCTTGCAAGTATATTTGCAAAGAGTATCATCGAGATACCGTTACCGATACCGTGCTCGTTGATCTTTTCACCGAGCCACATTACGATAGCGGCACCTGCTCCGAAGCAGAATATGATAACGAGTGCTGCAAAGGAGTCATCTCTGTAAAGTACGCTGTTTGCTTTAAGGATAGTGAAATATCCGTATGCGGTGAGCGCACCAAGAGCGACCGTAACATATCTTGTTATCTGAGAAATTTTCTTCTTGCCGTTTTCGTCCTTAGACATTCTTTCGAGCTTAGGAAAAGCAACTGCAAGAAGCTGCATTACGATAGAAGCTGTGATATAAGGAGATATACCGAGTGCGAATACCGTTGCCTGCGCCAGCGCACCGCCGTTCAGCAGGTTAAGGTACTGGAAAATCGTTCCGCTATAAACCCCGCTGAAAAGTCCTTGAAGGACCTCACTATTAACATAGGGAACGGGAATTGCGGTACCGAGTCTGTACAGGATAAGGATTGCCGCAGTAAAGAGTATCTTTACACGAATATCTCTCGCAGCCCATACATCTCTGATTTTGCCGAAAAAGTTTCTCACTTAGACCACCTCTACCTTTCCGCCAGCCGCTTCAATTTTTTCTTTAGCGGCAGCCGAAAAGACAGCTGCGCAAACTGTTATCTTTTTGGTGATCTCACCACGTCCGAGCACTTTGAGTCCGTCATTCGCCTTGCTGATAATACCCTTTTCGCAAAGTACTTCGATGTTTACGGTGTCACCGTCGTTGAAACAAGCATTGAGCTTCTCAACGTTGATTATGCTATAAATTTTAGCAAATTTATTGTTGAAGCCTCTCTTGGGAAGTCTTCTGTAAAGCGGAATCTGACCGCCTTCGAATCCGGGACGCACACCGCCGCCCGAACGAGCATTCTGACCCTTGTGTCCTTTGCCGGCAGTTTTGCCGTTTCCGGAGCCTACGCCTCTGCCCTTACGCCAAGCCTTCTTCGCGGAGCCTTCAGGTGCTGAAAGTTCATGGAGCTTCATTTTTTCTCCTCCTTCATAGATTTTTAAGTCTTTGATTAGATTATTCGGCTGCTTCTACCTTAACAAGGTGGGAAATGACGTTAATCTTTCCCTTAGTAGCATCCGTGTCGGGCAGAACTATGCTGTCACCGATCTTTTTGAAGCCCAGCGAAGCCGCTGTTGCCTTCTGCTTAGGAAGAGTTCCGATAAGGCTCTTAACAAGTGTAATCTTTATCATTACTAAAATCCCCCTATCAAAGTTCTTCTACGCTCTTGCCGCGCATCTGAGCAACCTCTTCTGCACTTCTAAGCATACGAAGTGCCTCGAACGTAGCTTTAACTACGTTAGTCGGGTTGGTCGAACGCAGGCACTTAGCTCTAACGTTTTTGATTCCCGCAAGCTCAAGAACCGCACGAACGGTTCCGGAAGCGATGATACCGGTTCCTTCGGGCGCCGGTTTGAGCATAACTCTTCCTGCTCCGAATTCTCCGATTACCTCGTGGGGAATCGTTGTACCTTTAAGGGGTACTTCGATCATGTTTTTCTTTGCATCCTCAATTCCCTTGCGGATAGCTTCGGGAGTCTCGGCTGCCTTTCCAAGTCCGTATCCTACGTGTCCGTTTCCGTCACCTACAACCATGATAGCTGCGAGGCTTGCAATACGACCACCTTTTACGGTCTTAGATACACGCTTTGTCTTGACAAGCTTTTCCTGAAGGTCAAGCGTTGCCGCATCTATTCTTTTTGCCATCTTTATTCCTCCTTATCAGAACTTGAGGCCTGCGGCGCGTGCGCCCTCAGCAAGTTCAAGTACGCGTCCGTGATAGAGATATCCGCCGCGGTCAAAAACCACTTCGGATATTCCTGCTGCGATTGCACGTTCAGCGATAAGTGCGCCGACTTTCTTTGCGCTTTCCTTATTGCTGCCGCCTTCAAAGTCTCTTTCATACGAGGAAGCGGATACGAGCGTTACACCCTTGACATCATCAATGATCTGCGCCTGAATATTAGCGTTCGAGCGATATACGCAAAGACGGGGGCATTCTGCCGTTCCCGAAATCTTTCCTCTTACTCTCGCGTGTCTTTTAAGACGCTGCTGGTTGGAATCTTTTCTTGATACCATTTTCAATCCACTCCTTTCTATTATTTACCGGTCTTTCCGGCCTTGCGGCGGACATACTCACCGGAGTATCTGATACCCTTACCCTTGTAGGGTTCCGGAGGTCTTTTAGCTCTGATATTTGCTGCTACCTGACCTACGAGCTGCTTATCAATACCGCAAACTACGATAGTGTTAGCATCGGGTACTTCGAACGTAATACCGTTACCCTCTTCGAAGGTGATACCGTGCGAGAATCCGAGCGAAAGCTGGAGCTGCTTGCCCTGCTTTGCTACTCTGTATCCTACGCCAACAATTTCAAGCTTCTTCTGATAGCCTTCGCTTACGCCGACTACCATATTGTTTATAAGGGTTCTGGTAAGTCCGTGAATGGATCTGTTGAACTTTTCGTCGTTAGGACGAGTTACGAGGATCTCGCCGTCCTTAACTTCGATTGCAAGCTCACTTCTAAACTGCTGGGTGAGGGTACCCTTGGGTCCCTTTACCGTTACGAGGTTTCCATCAGCTATATCAACACTTACACCTGTGGGAACCTTAACGGGATTTCTACCTATTCTTGACATCTCTTTATGCTCCCTTCTTTACCATACAAATGCAAGTACTTCGCCGCCGACATTCTCTTTACGAGCCTTCTTGTCGGTCATGATACCCTTAGAGGTGGAAACGATTGCAATGCCGAGGCCATTCATAACCTTAGGCATATCCTCGCATCCTGCGTAGATTCTAAGACCGGGCTTAGAAACTCTGCGCAGCCCCTGGATAACCTTCTGCTTGCCGATATATTTGAGTGTTACTCTGAGAATTCCCTGCTTGCCATCTTCAATCACCTGATAGCTCTTGATGTAGCCTTCTTCAAGAAGAATGTCAGCAATTGCCTTCTTCATATTAGAAGCGGGAATATCTACGGTTTCGTGTTTCGCGTTGTTCGCGTTGCGGATTCTTGTAAGCATATCCGCGATTACGTCTGATATTTGCATATTTTTATCCTCCTGTTATGCAAGTAATTTTCTTGCTGCCCTCTTTTTCCGTCGGGCTGCAAATCGGCGGTTAAAGATTTCTTTCCTGCCGATAAGACGGAGTTCTGTTACTTTCTCCGAGGTAATAAATTACCAGGATGCTTTTCTTACTCCGGGAATCTCGCCCTTGTATGCGAGTTCTCTGAAGCAGATACGGCAAATTCCGTACTTACGCATATAAGCATGGGGACGGCCGCAGATCTTGCATCTGTTGTACTCACGGGTGGAGAACTTCTGCGTTCTCTGCTGCTTAACCTTCATTGATGTTTTTGCCATCTTTTCTATCCTCCATTATTTAGCGAACGGTGCACCGAGCTGAGCGAGAAGTTCTCTTGCCTCATCGTCGGTTTTTGCCGTTGTAACGAATGCGATGTCCATTCCGCGAATCTTGTCGATCTTGTCATACTCGATTTCGGGGAATATGAGTTGCTCTTTAAGACCGAGCGAGTAGTTTCCTCTTCCGTCGAAGCCGTCGGGATTGATTCCCTTGAAGTCGCGAACTCTGGGGAGTGCGAAGTTGAAGAGCTTATCAACAAACTCGTACATGATCTCGCCTCTGAGAGTTACCTTTGCACCGATCTTCATACCCTGACGGAGTTTGAAGTTCGATACCGACTTACGTGCGTAGGTAGGAACTGCTCTCTGACCTGTAATGAGCGAAAGCTCATCGATAATGGTGTCGATTACCTTAGCGTTGTCCTTTGCATCGCCTGCGCCGACGTTAACTACGATCTTGTCGAGCTTCGGGATCTGCATAACGCTCTTGTACTCAAACTTTTTCATAAGAGCAGGAGCAATTTCGCTCTTATAAGTTTCCTTAAGTCTAGCCATTTCTTACTCCTCCTCCTTAGTCAAACTGATGTCCGCAAGGGGTTCCGTCTGCCTTCTTACCGGAGCATACGCGGACTTTCTTTCCGTCGATAACTTCGATATGAGTTCTGACACCCTTGTCGCACTTAGGGCAGTAAAGTTGCACCTTGCAAGCGTAAACGGGAGCATCAACCTTAACGATTGCGGACTGCTCGCCCTGTCTTCTTGCTTTAACGTGCTTGCTTGCCTTGTTTACGTTTTCAACGATAACCTTGCCCTCTTCGGGAGAAACTGCGATAACCTTAGCGGTCTTACGCTCTTTCTTGGTCTCGTTGCCTTCTTTGTCTTCGCTGGTCTTCCACTTGTCCTTGTAGTCGCCCACGCGTACTACTACGGTATCACCCGTTTTAACGTGCATTCTTGCCATTTTGACGATACCTCCTTAAAGTACTTCGGGAGCGAGCGAAAGGATTTTGAGGTAATCCTTCTCACGAAGCTCTCTTGCCACAGGTCCGAATATACGGGTTCCTCTGGGGTTTTTATCTTCTCTGATGATGACCGCTGCATTGTCATCGAAGCGAACGTAGCTTCCGTCTGCGCGCTTAACGCCCTTAACGGTTCTTACGATAACAGCCTTAACAACTTCGCCCTTCTTTACCTGTCCGCCGGGAGACACCTTTTTAACGGATGCGACTACGACGTCTCCGATACCTGCATATCTTCTGCCTGTACCGCCGAGAACGCGTATACACATAAGCTCCTTCGCACCGGTATTATCAGCGACCTTCATATATGATTGCTGTTGTATCACTGTGCGTTTTCCTCCTTAATTTCAATACAATCTTTGTTGTATCTACTCTGAACTGTTGACTTATTTAACCTTTTCGATTATTTCAACAAGACGCCATCTCTTAGTTGCGGAAAGGGGTCTTGTCTCCATAACGAGTACCTTATCACCGACGTCGCACTGATTGTTCTCGTCGTGTGCGTGTACTTTAAGGGTGTGCTTTATGATTTTTCCGTATTTCGGATGCTTGACATTGTCTTCGATTGCAACTACGATAGTCTTATTCATTGCGTTGCTTACGACCTTGCCAACTCTGGTCTTGCGCAGATTGCGCGCTGTCTGTTCCATCACGACTGTATCTCCTTCCTACTCACTGTGCCTTCATTTCGTGAAGGATGGTCATAACTCTTGCGATATCCTTACGAACGTCAGCTATCTTGTGGGGATTGTCGAGTTGGTTTATAGCGTGCTTAAAACGCAGGTTAAACAGTTCTTCTTTGAGTCCTGCAAGCTCTTTTTCAAGCTCTTCAACGCTCATATTTCTGATTTCACTTGCTTTCACGATTATCCCTCCTCAACAACATCGTTTGTTTCTTTCATAACAAACTTACACTTAATCGGCAGCTTGTGGGATGCAAGACGCATTGCTTCCTTTGCTATTTCGGGAGCAACTCCGTCCATTTCGAACATAACTCTACCGGGCTTAACAACTGCTACCCAGTATTCAGGCGAACCCTTACCGGAACCCATTCGAGTTTCAGCCGGCTTTTCAGTAATCGGTTTGTCAGGGAATATCTTGATCCATACCTTACCGCCACGGCGGATGTATCTTGTCATAGCTATACGGGCTGCTTCGATCTGATTGCTTGTGATCCACGCGGGTTCAAGAGCAACAAGACCGTAGTTTCCGTAAGCCAAAGTGTTTCCACGCGTCGCCTTACCTTTAAGTCTGCCGCGCTGAACACGTCTGTACTTAACTCTCTTCGGCATTAACATTATTTGTTGCCCCCCTCTTTACCAGCGTTATTTCTGCCCTGATATGCGGGACGGTTTCCCTGTCCGCGATTCTGACCACGGTTCTGCGGGCGACGGTCACCGTCACGGCGCTCTCCGCGGCGATCGCCGGGCTTGCGATCACGGCGATCGGGTCTTGCGGGGTTCATATCTGTGCGGATAGTAGTGAATTTTTTCTTAACATCCGGAAGAACTTCTCCCTTGAAGATCCATACTTTTATACCGATCTTACCGTAAGTTGTATTTGCTTCTGCAAAGCCGTACTCAATGTCAGCTCTGAGTGTCTGAAGCGGAATAGTACCCTCGTGATACTGTTCACTTCTTGCGATTTCTGCGCCGCCGAGACGTCCCGAGCACATGATCTTGATTCCCTTTGCGCCGAGACGCATGGTTCTTCCGATCGCCTGCTTCATTGCACGGCGGAATCCGATTCTGCGTTCGATCTGCGAAGCGATAGACTCGGAAACGAGCTGTGCATTGAGGTCGGGCTGTCTTACTTCGATTACGTTAACCGAAGCGGGCTTACCTGCCATCTTTTCGATGGTTGCCTTGATCTTTTCGATCTCTGCTCCGCCCTTACCGATTACGGTACCGGGCTTTGCGCAGTAAATAAATACTCTGATTCTGGATGCGTCGCGCTCGATTTCAACCTTCGGAACGCCGCTTCCCTTGAATTTGTCCAGAATATACTTTCTGATGTTGTAGTCTGATACGAGAGTATCGCCGAACTTCTCATCTTTTTCGTACCATCTGGAATCCCAGTTCTTTATAACTCCGACACGAAGACCGTGCGGATTAACTTTCTGACCCATTCAGCATTAACCTCCTTCTAATTATTTCTCTTTTACAGCGATGGTGATGTGGCTGGTTCTCTTGAGAAGACGGTCATATCCGCCTCTACCTCTTGCCTGACCTCTCTTAAGAGTAGGTCCGGGGCATACGAAGCACTGAGATACGTACAGAGCATCAGTGTTCATCTGGAAATTGTGCTCTGCGTTTGCCATTGCGCTCTTGAGGAGCTTAGCAACCAGCGGAGATGCACCTCTCTGCGTATGGTTGAGGATAGCCATTGCTTCCTTAGCGTTTTTTCCACGGATAAGGTCGAGAACGTACTGAACCTTACGGGGAGTAATTCTCACAAATTTGAGATATGCTTTTGCTTCCATTGTTCAAATTTCCTCCCTTCAATTATTTCTTAGTCGTCTTCGATCCGGCGTGACCCTTAAAGGTTCTGGTCGGAGCGAACTCGCCAAGCTTGTGTCCTACCATATCCTCGATGATATATACCGGGATATGCTTTCTGCCGTCGTGTACGGCAATCGTATGTCCGACGAAGTCGGGGTAAATTGTGGAGGCTCTTGACCATGTCTTGAGAACTTTCTTATCGCCGCTCTCATTCATAGCCATAATGCGCTTATAAAGCTTTGCCTCTACATAAGGGCTCTTTTTCAGGCTTCTGCTCATTTATTTATGCCTCCTTCTTATTTGCCGTTCTTGTGTTTAACAATGAACTTTTCGGTTCTTGCCTTCTTGTTTCTCGTCTTATATCCGAGAGCAGGCTTGCCCCAAGGTGTTACAGGGCCGGGACGACCAATGGGAGATCTTCCTTCACCACCACCATGAGGGTGATCGCAGGGGTTCATTACAGATCCGCGTACGGTAGGACGAATGCCCATATGACGCTTTCTACCTGCTTTACCGATCTTAACCGTATCGTGTTCAATGTTACCTACCTGACCGATCGTTGCCTTGCAGTCAAGTCTGATAAGTCTAACTTCGCCGGAGGGAAGTCTGACCTGTGCCATTCCGTTTTCTTTTGCCATGAGCTGTGCCGCTGCGCCCGCGCTGCGAACGAGCTGACCGCCCTTTCCGGGGTAGATCTCGATATTGTGAATGAATATACCGACAGGAATGTTTGCAATCGGAAGGGTGTTACCCGGCTTAATGTCCGCGCTTGCACCATTCTCGATAACATCGCCGTCAGTTACGCCGGCGGGAGCAATGATATAGCTCTTCTTCTTGTCTTCATACTCAACGAGAGCGATATAAGACGTTCTGTTAGGATCGTACTCAACTCCGATGACCGTTGCCTTAGCATCGTTTGCACGCTTAAAGTCGATGATTCTGTACTTCTGTCTGTTTCCGCCACCCTTATGACGAACCGTGATTCTACCGTAACTATTACGTCCGGCATGCTTCTTCTGTACGTCAAGCAGGCTCTTTTCAGGAGTCTTTTTGGTAACCTCGTCAAACGAGGGAACCGACATCTGTCTGCGGCCCGGAGTAGTAGGCTTATAAAGTTTTGCTGCCATTTCTTTACTCCTCCTTAAATCATGCCGTCAAAGAACTCAATGGTCTTGGAATCTGCTGTCAGAGTAACGATAGCTTTCTTCCACTCGGAAGTGTATCCCGAATGAACACCGAGTCTTTTGGGCTTTTTCTTCATGTTGATAGTGTTAACGTTTGCAACCTTTACCTTGAAGATCTCTTCAACCGCGCTTGCGATTTCGGGCTTGGTCGCGTCCTTCTTTACCTTGAAGGTATATTTCTTGTTTTCAAGACCGTCCATGCTCGCTTCGGTTACGATAGGAGCAAGAATGATGTCGTAAGCAGTTTTCATTATGCATATACCTCCTCGATAGTTTTGATAGCGGTCTGATCAGCAACAACGGTGTCGCAGTTGATGAGGTCATACACGCTGATGATCGTCGAAGGCGTGGTCTTTACGCCAGGGATATTGTCGAAGGACTTAACTACGCACTTGTTGTTCTCGGAGAGAATAACGAGCGACTTCTTACCTGCGCCGATAGCGCTGAGCATGTTGACCATGGTCTTGGTCTTGTACTCTTCGGTAGTGATCTTGTCCACGATGATCATCTCATTTGCTGCAACCTTTGCGGAAAGTGCGCTGATGATTGCAACTCTCTTGGTCTTTTTGTTCATATCTACGCGATAGCTTCTAGGCTTCGGTCCAAGAGCGATACCTCCGTGTGTCCACTGAGGAGAACGGGTCGATCCCTGTCTTGCTCTACCGCTGCCCTTCTGGCGCCAAGGCTTCTTACCGCCACCCGAAACCTCAGAACGAGTCTTGGTAGACTGAGTTCCCTGTCTCTGGTTGAGAAGGTAGCCTCTAACTGCCGCGTGAAGAACCGCTGCATTCGGCTCTGCTGCAAATACTGCATCAGAAAGCTCGATGGTGCCGACTTCTTTGCCGGTCATATCAACTATTTTCAAATTTGGCATCGTAATTTCCTCCCTTTCGTTAAGATTTAACCGTATTACGAATGAATACGATACCACCGCGTGCTCCGGGAACTGCGCCCTTTACCGCGATTATATTCTTTTCGGCGTCGATCTTTGCGATGTCGAGGTTAAGAACAGTTACCTGCTCATTACCGTACTGACCTGCCATCTTCTTCTTTTTGAAGATTCTCGCAGGGTCGATAACACCCATAGAACCCGACTGACGGTGAACGGGTCCGACACCGTGAGTCATTCTCAGCTTGTGTAGATTCCACCTCTTGATCGCACCCGTGTATCCGTGTCCCTTAGTAATACCGGTAACGTCGACCTTTTCACCTGCTGCAAAAATGTCAGCGGTGACGGTATCGCCGATTTTGTATCCGGAAATATCTTCGAGACGGAATTCTTTAAGATGCTTTTTGGGTTGGAGATCATTCTTTTTGAAGTGTCCGAGCTCAGGCTTGTTCGCCTTGTACTCACCCTTCTTAGTCTGTGCAACTGCCTCAAATCCGAGCTGGATAGCTTCGTATCCGTCGGTGTCGAGGGTCTTGACCTGCGATACTACGCAAGGTCCTGCTTCAATTACGGTAACCGGAATAACGTTTCCTTTTTCATCAAAGATCTGCGTCATACCGATCTTTTTGCCTATAATGGCCTTTTTCATTTGTTTTTTCCTCCTGTTTTAGTTATTGGTTGACCTTTTTCGTCAACATGACATAAAACTTTCGAGAGGCTTTGAAACCGATTAGAGTTTGATCTCGATTTCTACACCTGCGGGAAGTTCAAGACTCGTAAGCGCCGCAACTGTTTTCTGCGAGGGCTTGATTATGTCAATGAGTCTCTTGTGAGTTCTGGTCTCAAACTGCTCACGACTGTCCTTGTACTTATGAACAGCGCGAAGAATCGTAACAACTTCCTTATCGGTGGGAAGCGGAACAGGTCCGGAAACCTCAGCACCGTTTCTCTTAGCGGTTTCAACGATCTTCTCTGCCGCTTGGTCGATAAGCGCGTGGTCGTAACTCTTAAGTCTGATTCTGATCTTCTCTTTAACTGCCACTTGCTTTTTCCTCCTTATTTAATGTTAAGCAGGGCGGACTTCGTAACACTCTGCCGTGTGTTTCCAAACCTTCCTTGCTTTAATCCGAATCCATACGATGCAACTCTTTCGTATAAAATCCGGAAAAACTTCAAGAATAAGATTTGTAACGCGTGCCAAATGCTCCAAAGTGCCGTTTCGCCCGATTGATACGGACATACTCCGGCAGAATTACCCGCATATTTGCGGCAACCTCTGCCATCAGCGCATCAAGCTCGACCATTATATCACACACCCGTTATATTTGTCAATATTTTCTCTCAATTTTTTTACCGATATCAGCACTTATTAACAAAATATTTACATTTTTTAGCAGTCTTTAATAAAAAATCGAATTTTTTTGTACTTTTCGGAAAATTTAAAGTTGTTTTACGAGCCTCTCACATTCGTTGAAAAATATATCAGAGTTTATATCCGACAAAAAAATTGGAATTTTCCTGAAAAGTATTGACAAATAAGTCGAAATATGTTATATTATGTACGAAAATACAAAATATGGAAGGAGTACCAAATGAAGGCAACAGGAATTGTGCGCAAGATCGATGCTCTTGGAAGAATAGTTCTGCCCATTGAGATAAGAGATACGCTCGGCATCAAAGAAAGAGATCCTCTCGAGATCTTCGTTGACGGAGAGAATATTGTTTTCAAAAAATATTCTCCTACCTGCATTTTCTGCGAGGCAACCGAAAACCTTACTCTCTACAAAGACAAGCTTATTTGCCCTGACTGTATAAACGATATTGCAAACAAATAATCAAACATCTCTCAACAGAAAAACGGATAGGATCTACTCTATCCGTTTTTTCTGTGCATTATATATAATAAAGGAAGAATTTTTAAAGGTACCAACAGTTTAAAATACGGTTTTATCAAGACAGGTATCAAAATATTTTGGACAATCTTCACATTTTCTTCGGTAAAACTTGACAAAATCAAATAAATATAGTATTATAAATATGTATGTTAATTTGTAAACGCAGAAAGTGACGTTTTTATGGCAAAAAGTATGACAGCCTACGGCAGAAGTGTCGGAAGCACACACAACAAAAATATAACGGTCGAGATAAAAAGCGTAAACAGCCGATATTTCGATCCGCAGATCAAAATCTCGCGCGCCTTTTCATATCTTGAAGAAAAGGTTAAAAATTACGTTCAAAATCATGTTTCGCGCGGAAAAGTTGATGTTTGGGTCGGTGTGGAGGTTACTGAAAATCTTTCAAGCGAGATAAAACTCGACAAGGCTTACGCCGAGACATATATAAACGCACTTCGCGCACTTCGCGACGAGTTTGATCTTCACGACGACATTTCAGTAATGAGAGTCGCTCAAAACAGAGATATCTTCGTGTTCACGACTTCCGAAGAAGATGCGGATGCCGCTTGGAAAGAAATACTTCCCTTCCTTGAAAAAGCGATGGATTTATTCGTCGAAGCCAGAGAATCCGAAGGACGGAAGCTCATTTCCGACCTCATCGCAAAAAAGACTCACGTTGCAGAACTTGCAGCAGAAGTCGGAAAACTGAGCGCAAGCTCGACCTCTGGATACCGCGACAAGCTTGAAGCGCGTATCAGAAGCTTTCTCGAAGATCATACCATCACGGTAGACGAGTCGAGAATACTGACCGAATGCGCAATCTTCGCGGATAAGGTTGCGGTAGACGAGGAGCTTGTACGTCTTTCAAGCCACTTTGCGGCTTTTGACGAAATACTCACCTCAGACCAGCCGATTGGGAAACGACTCGATTTTCTCATTCAGGAAATGAACAGAGAAACCAACACAATCGGGTCCAAGTGCAGTGATGCAAAGATCGCGCACATCGTAGTCGAAATGAAAAACGAACTCGAAAAAATTCGCGAACAGATACAGAACATTGAATAATTCGAAGGCGGACATCAAAATGACACTTCTGAACATAGGATTTGGAAATATGGTCTCGGCGGAACGTATCGTTTCAATAGTTTCGCCTGACGCCGCGCCGATAAAGCGTCTCATTCAGGACGCGCGCGACGCAGGAACGGTAATAGACGCCTCCTGCGGAAAAAAGACCCTCTCGGTAATAATCTGCGACAGCAGACACGTAATCCTTTCGTCTCTTTCAACCGAAGTGCTTTTTTCGCGACTTGAAAGTGCATCCGAACAAGGAAAAGAAATAGAAGAAGTTTAGTATTTCCTCTTATTTCGATTAAACAAAGTCAACAATATCATTATAAAGTAAGATTTAAACAAGGAGTCAAAAATGTTAATTCAGCCCTCTATCGTAGAACTCACCAAGGACAAGTACAACGCTTATACCGTAGTAATCGCAGCAGCAAAAGGCGCCCGCATGGTAACCGACGAGTACGTTGCTCAGCGCGAACGCGCAGACCGTTTGGTCGCAAACAAGGAGACCGATAAGCCGATCCACGCACTTATAGAAAGCGAATACCGCGACGAAAAATCGGTAAAGGTAGCCGTAAGACGCCTTCACGAAGGAAAGTATCTTATAACGAACGCTCCTAACCTCGACGGTACTCTCGTCAACGAAACGCCGGACAGCGATTCTTCGGACAACTAAAAAAACGGCGGATAAACTTGGTTTTATTCGCCGTTTTTACACCAAATTTTATAAAAGTTTTTCCAAGTAATGTTTTAGAAAAGATTTAAATCATTTCCACAAAACGATTTTCAAAAGAGGACAGATGTGGCTTACAGAATAGTTGGGGTGCATATTCTTGCACTTCCTTATAATGCAGATAAAGAATACGAATACTATCTCCCCATAGACTTCGACCGAGATATCGCTCGCGGAAGCTTCGTTGTTGTTCCTTTCGGCGGAGGAAATAAAAAAGTGACAGCAATAGCCGTTTCCCTGCGAATGAGTGATGATATATCCAAATTAAAGCCTGTGCTTTCGCTTATTTCACACGTCTCACTAAGCGAGGAACAGCTTGGGATTTGCGAATACTTGAAAAATCAGACCTTCTGTTCTGTCGGAGATGCGGTTAAAGCCATGATACCCTCCGCGGCACTTTCCAAAATACACGAGATATACCGTGCGCTTCCCGAAGCAGAGAAGCGTATCGAGCTGAATCAAAAAGCTCTGGTCGTTTGGGATTTTATAAGGCAATCTGGCAGAGGAGTAAGCGTGGAGCGGCTCGTAGCACGCTTTGGCAAAGAAGTATCATCAATACTTCCAAAGCTTGTTGAATACTCATATGCTGAGAAAATAACCGAAATAAAAGACGGTGCGCGAAAGAAAGAGGTTGAGATAGTTCACCCAAAATTCTCACCCGACGAGGTACAAGATTATATTTCGGGTGATAAAAAAATAAAAGGTTCGAAGCGTATTTTGATACTTTCTTACCTTGCTGAAAACGGAGCTTGTCAGTCAGACGAGCTTTGCGAGCGTATCGGTATCACAAAAAAACAGATATCAGCACTCGATAAGATGGGTCTTGTTGAGATCGAGCGACGCGAGGCGTTCAGAAGCCCCTATAAAATACCGATAAATAACGACCGAATATCCGAACTTTCCGCGCACCAAAACGAGGCTTTCGCAAAGATAGAGGCTCTTATTTCTTCGGGCGAGGCGAAAGCCGCACTTCTTCACGGAATAACGGGAAGTGGAAAAACACACGTTATAAAAGCGGCGATAGATAAGGTAATTTCGTCAGGTCGTCAGGTCATCGTACTAGTGCCTGAGATTTCGCTCACTCCCCAGACGGTCGAAACCTTTTGCTC
This sequence comes from Eubacteriales bacterium, assembly GCA_045605765.1. Taxonomy (GTDB): domain Bacteria; phylum Bacillota; class Clostridia; order Oscillospirales; family CAG-272; genus SIG672. Next base: position 81,011 of record JAZUQQ010000004.1, read on the forward strand.
GTTTTACGGCGACCGAGTTGCACTTTGGCACTCGGGTCTTTCGGCGGGTGAGAGATACGATACTTGGAGAAAGATAACGAACGGAGGTACTGATATCTGTATCGGAACACGCTCGGCAGTCTTCGCGCCATTTCCAAATCTTGGAATGATAGTTATTGACGAAGAACACGAGCACACTTATAAATCCGAACAGTCTCCAAAGTACCACGCACGCGACGTGGCAAGATACAGATGTGTAAAAAACAACGCTCTTATGCTTCTTTCATCGGCAACGCCTTCGGTTGAAAGCTATTACAAAGCAAAAGAGGGGATCTACACTCTCGTGGAGATGACCGAGCGTTATAATAATGCAGTTCTACCCGAAACGATAATTTCAGATCTCCGGGCAGACGCCGAAAACGGAAATCTCTCCCCGATAGGTGCAGTCCTCGGCGACGCTCTGCGAAAAACAAATGCAGAAAGCTCTCAGAGCATACTTTTTATCAACCGAAGAGGATACAACAATTTTCTGTCCTGCACGACCTGCGGGGAGGTCATCACCTGTCCGCGTTGCAGTGTATCGCTCACTTATCACGCGAAAAGCAGAAACGACAAGTACGGTTATCTCGTCTGTCACTACTGCGGTCACCGCGAGGAAATACCCAAGAGATGCCCCGAATGTTCCTCTGAAACAGTTAATTTCCTTGGTTTCGGTACACAAAAGGCGGAAGAAATCTTAAATGAAGAATTTACAAACATGAGAGTTATGCGTATGGATGCAGATACTACCACCGCAAAATTCTCATTTGATAAGATGCTTTCAGAATTCAGACGCGGAGAGGCAGACATTCTTGTAGGAACTCAGATGGTAACAAAGGGACACGACTTTCCGAACGTGGCACTAGTCGGTGTACTGCTTGCAGACACATCTCTCTATCTCGACGATTATCGCGCAAACGAGCGAACATTTGCGCTAATTACACAGGTAATAGGGCGTGCGGGACGCGGTGAGAAGAAGGGCAAGGCGATAATCCAGACCTATATTCCCGACCACCCCGTACTGCTTCTGGCGGCGGCGCAGGATTACAAAGCGTTTTACGAAAACGATATCGTTCTCAGACGTTCTCTCGTATTTCCGCCGTTTTGCGACATAGCACTTATATCGCTCTCATCGTCTGACGAAAACATGCTTTTGAATATGTCTGCTGTGTTTGCAAAAGAGCTTCGTACTCTTATAAACGGCGAGTTCAGCGACGTAAAGCTTTCAGTGTTTGGACCATTCGAAGCTCCTGTATACAAGGTAAACGCCGTATATCATATGCGTTTTGTAATAAAATGTCGTGCTAACAAGCGCACAAGAGAGCTTTTCTCGAGAATAATTCTTGAGTTCCAAAGAAAAACGAGCAGAAAGATCACTCTCTCAATCGACATAAACCCCGCAAGCTTATAAAAAGCTAAAGAAAGGACTATAATATGGCAATACTTACGATAAGAACGGACAGCGACCCGATACTCTCGAAGGTCTGCCGTCCCGTAGATGAAATAACACCCCGCATCACCACCCTGCTCGACGATATGGTAGAAACTATGCGAAGTGCAGAGGGCGTCGGACTCGCAGGACCTCAGGTCGGAGTAGCACGCCGCATCGTGGTGGTCGAATGTACGCCCGGTGAGGTTTATGAGCTTATAAATCCCGTAATTATCGCAAGAGAGGGCGTCCAGCTCGGCAAGGAGGGCTGTCTTTCCCTACCCGGTCAATGCGGCATCGTTTCCCGTCCTATGACGGTAACTGTCGAGGCGACCAACAGAAAAGGTGAGCGCTTCACGGTAACGGGCACAGGACTTCTTGCACGCGCATTCTGCCACGAGCTCGACCATCTCGACGGAATTCTTTACCCCAAGGTTGCACAGAGAATGCTCACTTACGAGGAGCTTATGAAAATGAGCGAGGAGTAAACCCTTTTGAGAAAATGGTTTACTAATCCCAAAAAGCTTTCTTTTGGAAAACTTTTTGTAAAAAGTTTTCCAAAACCCTTTCAAAAACTTTACTTAAAGGTGAATAAATAATTGATTGCAGATTTTGTTATTTGCAATCTATGTTCGTAGGAGCATACAAAGGCGCCCATCCGCGCCGCACCAACTGTTTACCGCCGCGTTTTTCGCGGCGAGCAAAACGCGACACGCGTTGGGAGCGTTTTGCGAAACGGGTGGGTGTGCCTTAAGGGAGGGGCTCCCTCCCTAATAAGCCGCTCTTTGCAAGACTTTCTGTCGGCACAGAAAGTCGGAAAAATAATGCACAAACGCGTTTATTGTGTGTTCGCACAAACTAAATTCCTAGAAAGGAATGAACTGAAAATATGAAAATCCTATTTATGGGTACTCCCGATTTTGCGGTAAACTCTTTTACCGCACTCTGCCGTGAGTTTTCGGTCGTCGGCGTCATAACTCAGCCCGATAAGCCGAAAGGCAGAGGATATACTCTCACTCCCCCACCCGTAAAGGTAGAGGCAGAAAAGCTCGGTATACCCGTATATCAACCCGAAACATTGAAAGACGGTGCTATAAAGGAGCTCCTTGATGAGCTTTCGCCCGATCTCATCGCGGTCGTGGCATACGGAAAAATTCTTCCTTCTTACGTACTTGACTACCCGAAATACGGCTGTATAAATCTTCACGGCTCGCTCCTGCCCAAATATCGCGGTGCCGCTCCGATGCAAAGAGCGATCATCGACGGGGAAAAGGTTACGGGAGTGACTACTATGTATATGGCAAAGGGTCTTGATACGGGCGATATGCTCGAAAAAGCCACCGTCGAGATCGGCGAAAACGATAATTTTGAGTATATTCACGACCGCCTCGCGTCTGTCGGCGCAGAGCTCCTCGTGTCAACCGTCAAAAAGCTCGAAAAATGCGAGATCGTTCCCGAAAAGCAGGACGACACGCTTTCCACATACGCAGCAAAGATCGAAAAGACCGACTGTCTTATCGATTTTTCAAGGAGCGCGCAGGAGATACACGACCAAGTCCGCGGACTTTCTCCCATTCCACTCTCGTTTGCATATTTAAACGGCAAAATGCTCAAAATAAGATCGTCGCTTATCATCGAAAAGCACGGAGATTTCGGCAAAGCTGGCGAGATAATATCGGCAGATTCCAAGGGCATCGCCGTAGCCTGCGGTGACGGCAAGCTTCTTATTACCGAGGTCGTGCCCGAAGGCAAAAAGCCTATGAGTGCCGCCTCTTTCGTAAACGGCAGAGGTGTCGCCGTCGGTGACGTTCTGAGCTCAAATAAGGAATAAAAATGAACGTACGCAGAGCTGCATATAATATACTTTCCGAAAGCGAAAGATCACAAAAATACATCTCTCTCGCGCTTGACTCGTATATCTCGTCAAACGGCATTGTCGGCGAGGACAGAGCTCTTCTCTCGGCACTCGTTTACGGAGTTACCGAGAGAAGGATCACTCTCGACTATTTTATCGAGGTATTTTCAGGAAGAAGCATTTCTTCTCTCGACAAAGAGGTCGCAATTCTTCTGCGTCTCGGAGCGTATCAGATAATTTATCTTGACAAGATCCCCGATAGCGCGGCGGTAAACGAGAGTGTAAAGCTAGCATCACGATATGCGGCAAGGTCGAAGAATTTTATAAACGCTATCCTTCGTCGCATCTGCCGCGAAAATGACGCTCTTCCCTATCCGAGCGATCCGACCGAGCGAGTTTCAATAGAAAACTCTCTTCCGATGGCACTTTGCGAGCATTTTAAAAAGGATTACCCCGAAGAGTGGGGTGACATAGTGTCTGCCTCAAACTCAAAGCCTCATATAACTCTAACGGCAAATACTCTGAAAATTTCGCGAGATGAACTTGCCCGTACAATCGGAGAAAGCTGCGAAAAAACAGTTTTTTCGAATAAAGGTCTGCGCCTCAAATCAAATTTTGCGGTATCAGAATTTTCTCCGCTTCACACAGGGCTTTGCTACGTTCAGGACGAAGCCTCGCAGATAGCGGTATCGGCACTTTCTCCAAAAGCAGGAGATATCGTAATCGACGTCTGCTCCTGTCCGGGCGGAAAAGCGTTTTTTGCCGCAATATCAATGGAAAACAGCGGCAAGATATACTGCTTTGATCTGCACGCTTCCAAGCTTTCACTGATTGAAAATCAGGCAAAAAAGCTAGGTATTGATATTCTCGAGATCTCTCAACACGACTCACGTTCGGCAAAAGAAGATCTTATCGGCAAAGCCGATAGAGTAATCTGCGACGTTCCCTGCTCAGGACTCGGAGTTATCGCAAAAAAGCCCGAGATACGTCACAAGGACGTCGGATCTCTCGGTGAGCTTGACGACATTCAAAAGGAAATTTTGGAAGCGTCGGCGAAATACGTAAAGGTCGGCGGTAAGCTCCTGTACTCAACCTGCACTCTAAGAAAAGCCGAAAACGAGAACCAGGTGCTCGAATTTCTAAAAGAAAACGAAAATTTCAAGGCGAGTGCGTTCAAGGTCGGCGAGCTTGACGCTCCCAAAGGCATGATAACGCTTTTGCCCTCAAAGCATAATACCGACGGATTTTTCATCGCGCTTCTTACAAGAACATCCTGAAATCGCTTATAAACGAAAGGAAACAAAATATGTTTTATATAGACTGGACTTATATAATTCTCGTTATGCCTGCCCTTGTTTTCTCAATTTGGGCAAGCGCGAGAGTGAACACAACCTTTGAAAAATACTCGAAGCAAAATTCAATGCGTCGAATGACCGGTGCACAAGCGGCAGAAAGAGTTCTGCGCGCAAACGGAATATACAACGTAAAGATCGAAAGAGTCAGTGGAAATCTGACCGACCATTACGATCCGAAGGCTAACGTAATACGTCTTTCCGATGTGGTCTACGACTCTATATCGACCGCCGCTATCGGAGTTGCCGCTCACGAAGCAGGTCACGCCGTACAGCACGCTCAGAACTATGCTCCCGTTAAGATAAGAACTGCGATCGTTCCAATCACAAATATTGGATCAAAGCTTTCCATACCGCTCATTTTTCTCGGAATACTCCTCTCCTATATGGGATCTCAGTTCGCTTTGATCGCCTACGCAGGAGTTGCTGCATTTGGACTCTGTGTCCTCTTTCAGCTTGTAACTCTGCCGACTGAGTTCAACGCGAGCAAAAGAGCGCTCGTTGCCATCGAGCAGTGCGGAATACTGAGCAGTGACGAGCTTGAAGGCTCGAAAAAGGTGCTTTCGGCCGCCGCTCTCACCTACGTTGCCGCACTTGCAGTAACACTTATGCAGTTTTTAAGACTCTTTCTTATGGTATCGGGTTCAACCAACAGAAGAAGATGACAAAAACGCCGACGCTGTCGGCGTTTTTTGTTTTATTTTGCCTTACTTTTGAAAACGAGTGCTGATGTGAGTGCAGCGACGAGCGTCACGCTTATTCCTGCCGCCGATGCGGTCAGTCCACCTGTAAAGGCTCCGAGAAGTCCTTCGCTATCCACTGCCTTCATAACCCCCGATGCAAGTACGTTTCCAAAGCCTGTAAGCGGTACGGATGCTCCGCATCCCGCAAAATCGACGAGTGGCTGATAAACTCCTATCGCACCGAGCACAGTTCCCAAGGTGACGTAAATAACGAGTATCCGCGCGGGCGTTAGTTTTGTTATATCAATGAGTATCTGTGCGGGTATGCAAAGCGCACCGCCGATAAGAAATGCCCATAAAAACTGCATTTTTATTCTCCTTCTTCCTTTATATTTGCCGAAAAATGCACGAGATGCGCAACTGCAGGGATACTTAGCCCCTGTTGCAGACTCGTGGGGCTCATAAGCGCACCCGTTCCTATGAAAAGTACCTCGCGAAGCTTTCCCGACTCGATCTCGGGCAGGATTTTAGTAGCAAGCACGAGCGCACTACAACCGCAACCCGAGCCGCCCGCATGCATATCCTGATTTTCGCGGTCGAACACTATGAGTCCGCAATCGTTATAATTATCACCGAGCTTTTTGCCGCGCTTTGCCATAAGCTCCTTTACTATCGAATATCCCTCGTAGCCGAGGTCGCCCGTCACGATAAGGTCGTAGTCGGACGGCTTTGTGCCGCTTTTCTCGAAAAACGAGCAGAGCGTATCTATCGCCGCAGGTGCCATCGCCGCGCCCATATTGTTTATATCCTTGATTCCGCCGTCACGAACCGTGCCAAACATTACCTCGGAGATCTGCGCCCTGCATAACTTGTCGCTTATTATAAAAGCACCCGAAGCGGTGACAGTTCTCTGCGACGTCGGCGTTCTCTGTCCGCCGTATTCAAGCGGAAAACGGAACTGTCTTTCCGCCGAGCAAAAGTGCGACGAGGTGACCGCTCCCGCGTTTTTTGCGTAGCCTGCCGACACCGAAAGCGATGCGAGCGCCACCGACTCGGCGCAGGTCGAGCAGGCTCCGTAGAGTCCTATATACGGCGTTTCAAAGTCGATGAGCCCGTAGTTTGACGAGGTACACTGATTCATAAGATCTCCTGCAAAAACACAATCTATCTCAGTACCCGGTCTTAGCTTACAAAGAGCGCCAGAAAAGGCACGCCTTTGCATCTCGCTCTCGGCTTTCTCCCAAGTATCCTTTGAGAAGCGGTCGTCACCCGAATATTCCTCGATAAGATGACCTATCGGACCTTCCTTTTCTTTTCTGCCTGCCACGGCATAGTAGGAGAGCACCGACGGTCTGTTTTGTAATTTCACATACATTTTTCTTTACCTTCGTTTTTGTTTTTATTGTTTGTAAACGAAGAAAATTTATTCTTAAAAAAAATCGCCATTTGATGGCGATTTTTTTACACATTTATATTTTGGCAGGAAATCTCGTGACAAGCTCTCCGAGGTGCTCGTCGTATCCTGCCATAATTTCGGTAAATTCCCTGTTTTCGTATTCAAAAACCGAAACGGAAGCGTTCGTTACCCAGCGTATGTTCTTCATCTCTTCAATCGGCTTTCCCGCGCAGTGGCATCTGAGCGATCTTATAGGCGTCGCGTGAGTTGCGATAACTACTGTCTTATCTTCGTTTTCATCGGCTATCCTTTTAAGCGCAGAGACAAAACGCACTTGAAGCTGTGCGACCGATTCCCCGCCATCACAGGTGACCCTGCCGATATCGTGAAGCCAAGTATTTCTGTATGTATCAAATTTTTCAAAAAGCTCGTCGAAATGCTTTCCCTCCCAAAGTCCCGCGTTTATCTCTCGCAGATCCTTATTCGGTATCGGAGATACGCCTATTTTATTTGCGATCGCCTGTCCGACCGCAAAGGCTCTTTTGAGATCACTCGTATATACCTTATCCACCTTGTAATGTTCTGTGACGTATTCGGCGGTCTTTTTCGCCTGTAAAAGTCCGAGCTCGGACGGCGGGCTATCAAAATGACCTGCAAAGACCTCTTCTACGTTTGCCATACTTTGACCGTGTCTTATTATCAGAAATCGTGTCACTTTATTTCCTTTCGCGCGTTAAAAACGCGTATTTTTAATCATTCAACCTCATTATATACCCTCTTTTTTCTTTTGTCAACACACTAAAATACGGGGAACGTTTAAAATATTTACTTTTAACACTTTATTTCTGCTGAAAATTAGTATATAATGTCCTTATATAATGCGAAGGGGGGGATAATTGAATATGGTCATTTCAAGATTTGACATTTTTGCAGACGTCTCGAAAAAATCTGTTTTTCTCTTTTTTTCCGATCTGCACGGCTGCGACAACGCCCCTCTTTTCGAGGCTATAAAAAATATCTCCCACGACGCAGTTCTCGTCGGCGGAGACTTCGTTCACGACGAAAAGAATTACGAAAGAGGTCTTGAGTTTCTAAAAGAAGTGTCTGCGCATAAAAAATGCTTCGTTTGTCTCGGAAATCACGACAGCTGTTTTCCAGGCGAAATACGTAGAGAGGTAATGTCAAGAGGCGCACATCTTCTTGACAATTCATTTACAGAGTTTCAAGGAATAAAGCTTGGAGGTCTGACCTCGGGCGAGTTTTATATGCCTGATATGAAGCCAAACCTCGCGTGGCTCAAAGAATTCTCGCGTCTTGACGGATTTAAGCTCCTTCTCTGCCACAGACCCGAATATTTTTCAAAATATATAAGAAAATTGCCTATCGACCTGACGCTTTCGGGTCACGCACACGGCGGACAGTGGAGAGTGGCTGGCAGAGGAATCTACGCTCCCGGTCAGGGGATATTCCCGAAATACACCTCGGGAATGTATGAAAACCGACTTATAGTCGGGAGAGGACTCGGAAATCCGCACATGATTCCGCGGATAAACAATCCGCCCGAGATACTCGTCATAGAAATAAAGCCCAAAATGGAGGAATAAATATGAAAAAGCTTTTGTCTTCAATTATAATACTCGCAACGCTCCTCACCATCCTTATCGGTTGCGTAAAGGAAAACGACACCGACGGCAGCGGTGGTGGATTCGTGATTCCGGAGGGAATGAACGGAAACGATGTTATAAAGCTTCTTCTGGCAAATCAGCGACTTGATTCTAAGCTCCTCAAAAACGACGGAGATATTTTTGAGGGCGGCGTAAGGGATATGAAAACCCTTGCAAGCCGCGCAGTGGCAAATCTCCCTAAGGCAAGCCCTCTGTCGACCGTTATTGAGGGAGAACGCGGCGGAAAGGTCGAGATAGACGGAAGCACGTTCAAATGGAGTGACTTCAAGGAAAACTGCAACTCATACGATTATTTTGAAAACATCACCGGAAACATCGTTTTCTCTGCCGAGCTTGGCGCGGATCTTATAGACAACACAAAAAAGCACGTTCAGGTAGTAGACAAATGGGTTATGGTAGAAGGTGATAAATATTATCTGCACGTTGAAAAGAACTCCGAAACCATCTACTCTATGAGAAGCGGTCAGCTTGAAATGTGCAAACGCCATAAAAGACAGAACGGCGAAACCGTTTACGAGCTCTACATTTCAAACGATCTTGCCGAAACGAGAATGCTTTACGTTCCGGGTATACGCTACGAATGGTCCGAAAAATTCAGAGATGGTCAGGCGCAGTACTTTGTAGCCGACAACTCAAAGGGCTTCTGGGAAACCGTTATCGTCGGAAAGTCGTACGATAACTACAACGTTTCCTGTCTCGTTTTGAAAAACGACATCTGCTATGGCGCGTTCTACAATCCGTACGTACAGTCGGTGCAGCTCCTTCAAGCTATGAGCAGTGACCGCGCAACCGACATTCTCTCTTTCAGTGATAGTGAGGATTCAGCAGGAATAACTCTCCATTTCGGCGGATTTGACGGAATCGGAAGCGTTGAAATAAGCACTACACCCGATAAGATCTCAAGCTCGGCTCACGACACGAACGGCAAAACGGTGATATATGACACCTCCGACAAAAACGAGATATGGGCAGTCCCGACAGGCGAGGAAAGCCCCATACTCAGACTGACCAACGGAAACGTTATTACTTCTTACACAGAACACCCGAATGGAAAAGTGAAAATCAACAACATAACCGTAGGATACGGAATTGGAATATACACAGGCTCACTCGACATTACGGTATACGGTGAAACCGATAGCGAAAGATTTTCAAGCCTCAAAGAATTTCTTGCCGAGGCAGGACTCAGATGCAGACGCGATATTGACACGGTTCTCGGAGGAATAAGGCGCGCATACGTAGAGCTCGACGCGCTTATCAGTTACTACAAATGGAACTCGAATAAGATCGCGACCGAGGATACGCTTGCTGCCGCCATCACTGCGGAGGATATAAAATTCGCAGATATGTTTTCAATGTACGACGCTATAAAAAACGCTGAGGTGATCGACTTTTCGGACAAGGAAGCAGTCGCTCTCAGTATCAATTTCGCACAGATAACCGAGATAAATATCGCATCTGCAAAATTCGAAAATATGTCGATTACCGTAGAGGGCATAGAGCTGACAGTAAACGACACCACTCTGTACGTTGAAAACGAGGAGTATACGGTCGGATTTGCTCTCGTCAGTACGTCAAACACAGGGGACGGACTTATTCACATGACCTTTACAAACGACACTAAGATCGTTTATACCGACACGGATACATTTACGACAGGATCTGCCAATGCAAGCGTTACAATACCCGTACTGTCACCCGGAAATTATACCGTTGTTGCTTATATTTCGACCGCAGACTCGATACGCGCTTCGCAGTATGTTCCGCTCACCTTCACCGAAATAGATACAAAGCAGATCGACCTCGGAAGTACGGTGCTCGTTCCCTCTCAAAACGAAAAGGGTGAGATCGTACTCACCTACGTCGAAAATATAGACGTCAATATTTCGCTCACCTCGCCCGACGAGCTTGACTATGTATCGCTTCGCGACCTTCTCGCCGAGGAGGCTTACAAATACGGCGTGGCGTCTGACGCCCCTGTTGAAAAGCAGGACGCCGAGAGCGGTAACTTCTCTGCTCTTACGGGTGGCGAAAGCTCAATCGAAAGCGGGACTTACCGTCTTGCTTACAGCGTTGAAAACGGCGACGTAACGCTTGACGGATATATCTATGCAAATTATACCGCACTAAATGCTAAATAAAAACAAAAGGCTTGCCGACGGCAAGCCTTTTCCATATCAGAACAATTTTACTATAAAGTAAACGATACCGCAAGCCACGCTTGCCGCAGTTCCGTACAAAATAACCGGACCCGCGATAATAAATATCTTTGCGCCGAGACCTAGTATCCAGCCTTCTGCTTTATTATCAATAGCTGGGGCTACTACCGAGTTCGCAAATCCGCTTATCGGAACGAGTGTTCCCGCGCCTGCGTGCTTGGCAATATTGTCAAAAATACCAAATCCCGTCAACACGGCAGTTATGACCACGATAGTTATCGAAGCGAGCGTTAACGAATATTCCTTGCTCACTCCAAGGTTTTGATACACCTCAAAAAAGAGCTGTCCGAGCGTACATATCGCACCGCCGATCAGAAACGCTTTCAGTATATTCACACCGATCTTAGATTTCTCGGCGCGCTTTGTGGCGTATTTCGGATAATATTTTTTATCTGTATCCTTTGCGTACATTTTATCACCCACTAAATTCTTTTGTTTTATATATTTGCAAAAAATATGATAATATTCTTCGTTTTCTATTGCCTTATTATTCATTTTATGATAAAATGAGGAAAATAATTAAGCTAAGGGATTTTACTATGTCAATTCTCACACCGAAAAGTTTTTTTCAGGATATATACCAGATAACACCCAAATTTTTAAAAGCAAACGGAATAAAGGCTATCGTCAGCGATATTGACAATACGCTCGTCACCTACGAAGATCCCGAACCAACCGAGCAGCTCAGAATGTGGTTTAAGAGCCTCGAAGAAGCGGGAATAAAGCTCGCCTTCATATCGAACAACAAGGGAGACAGAGTCGAGCTTTTCAATCGTTCGCTTGGTTATCACGCCTTTTCCAACGCGCACAAGCCACTCATCCGCACGATGCTTAAAGCTATCGAAACGCTTGGGGAGGGCAAGGAACACACCGCCGCACTCGGAGACCAGATACTTACCGATATCGTCGCGGGCAATAGGTCGAGAATACATACCATACTCGTACCGCCGATCAAGGACAAAACCAACCTTTTCTTCAAGATAAAACGTCTTCTTGAAAGAAGAACGGTAAAAAAATATTTAAAAGAACATCCGGAGGCAAATATAGATTATGAGCACACTGTTTGGGCCAAGTGGTAACAGCAAAGCCTTTTACGAGTCGGGTCTGAAACACACCTATCAGGCGCCGAAGTGGGTAAGTGATATGGGACTCGATGCCTACGAATACTCGGCAGGCAACGGAGTTACAGGAAGTCTCGAAACCTTTGCCAAAATAGGTGCAGAGGCGAAAAAATATAATATAAAAATGTCCTTTCACACACCATATTTTATCTCTCTTTCGGGCGCAGACCCCGAAAAAAGACTGAAAAGTCTGTCGTATATCGGACAAAGCCTTGACGCATCCGAGATGTTGGGAGCGGATATCATAGTTATCCATATGGGCGGTGCCACTAAAATGAGCCGTACGGAAGGTATCGAGCTATCAAAGGACACTATGTTCAAAGCCCTTGAAGCCTTTCCCAACACAAAGATACGCTTTGGTCTTGAAACGATGGGAAAGCTCGGTCAACTCGGCACGCTCGAAGAGGTTCTTGACATCTGCAAGATGGACCCACGCCTCTGTCCGGTCGTTGATTTCGGACATCTGAACGCGCGTAACATTGGAAATTATTTTGTCACCGAAGACGATTACCGCAGAGTTTTCGACCAAATAGGAAAAACGCTCGGATACGACTACGCCAACACCCTCCACTGTCATTTTTCAAAGATAGAATACACCGAAAAAGGCGAAAAGAAGCATCTTACGCTCGAAGATACAGTTTACGGTCCCGAGTTCGAGCCGCTTATGGAGGCACTCGCCAAGGACAGATATTCGCCACGTATAATCTGCGAGTCAGACGGCACACAGGCGCGCGACGCACTTGAAATGAAAAAATATTACGAGAGGATAAAGTTATGACGAAGAGAGAAAAGCTTATCGCATCCTTTCCGAAAAACATTGATGCGCTCATTGTAACACACGAGAAAAATCAACGCTATTTAACCGGCTTTGATTTCACAGACGGATATGTTATCGTAACACGCGAAAAATCGGCTCTTTTCACCGATTTCAGATATATCGAGGCGGCAAATGCCGAGGTCGACCGCGACTACACCGTCTACATGTTCGAACGCGGAAACACGTGTGCTCTTATGACACAGTTTCTCAAAGAAAACAGTGTAAAAAATATCGGGTTTGAGAGTGCAACCCTGCCATACGACGACCGAGAAAGACTTTCTATGCTCCTTCCCGAATTTGAGCTTGTTCCCATTGGCGGACTTATCGAGAGGCTACGCGTTTTTAAATCGCAGGAAGAGGTCGAGAATATGATACGCGCACAGCGTATCGCAGAAGCGGCATTTGATCACATTCTTGGGTACATCTCACCGAGCATCACCGAGATAGACGTCGCACTTGAACTTGAATTTTTTATGAAAAAAAACGGTGCGGAGGCAATATCCTTCCCCACCATATCGGTTTCGGGAAGCGCGTCGTCTATGCCTCACGGAGTTCCGAGAAACATAAAGCTTGAAAAGGGATTTCTAACGATGGACTTCGGTGCGGTATATAAGGGATACTGCTCGGATATGACGAGAACTGTCGTTATCGGCAAGTCAGACGAGGATATGAAAAAGGTATACAACACCGTTCTGCGCGCACAGACCGAGGCTCTTGCGGCTTACCGCGAAGGCATTACGGGCGGCGAAGCAGACAAGGTAGCACGCGATATAATCTACGCAGAAGGCTACGAGGGTTGCTTCGGACACTCGCTCGGTCACGGAGTAGGAATGGACGTTCACGAATCTCCGAGAGTCTACGGAGCAGATATGCTCGAAACGGGTCACGTTATCACCTGCGAGCCGGGAATTTATATCCCCGGAAAGTACGGCTGTCGTATTGAGGATATGGTATATCTGTCCGAAAATGGAGCGGTAAATCTGACAAATTGTCCGAAAGAACTTATTGAAATATAAAAAAACTCAAAATAATTACTATTTTTAGTCAAAAAGGCTTGAAATTATTGTCACGATGAGTTATAATAAAATGTATTTTGATATAAACTTAGATATTTGGAGGTACTAAGACAATGGTAGTAGCCGGAGATTTCAGAAACGGTCTCACATTTGAAATGGACGGAAAGGTAATGCAGGTAATCGAATTCCAGCATGTTAAGCCGGGTAAGGGCGCAGCTTTCGTAAGAACCAAGCTCCGCAACGTCATAACCGGTGCGGTTATCGAAACCTCTTTCAGCCCGACGGACAAGTTTGAAAACGCATACGTCGAGAGAAAGGATATGCAGTATCTTTACTCGGACGGCGATCTTTATTACTTTATGGATCTTGAAAGCTACGAACAGATTCCGATCAACGGAGATATTCTCGATGACAACTTCAAGTTCGTAAAAGAGGAAATGATCTGCAAGGTCGTTTCTTACAAAGGCAACGTATTCTCGGTTGAAGCTCCTATGTTCGTAGAGCTTGAAGTAACCGACACCGAGCCCGGATTTGCAGGAAACACCGCCCAGGGCGCTCTTAAACCCGCAACTCTTGAAACGGGAGCTCAGATCAAGGTTCCGCTCTTCATCAACATCGGTGACGTTCTCAAAATAGACACCAGAACGGGCGAATATCTATCCAGAGCATAATCTGAGCATAATTGCGCTAACGCTAAAATTTATTGAAACGAGGTAAATCAAAATGACACTTACCGAAAAGACTGCTTACATTAAAGGACTTATGGAAGGTCTCGATTTCAAGGCAGATACTCCCGAGAAGAAAATCCTTGCCGCGGTTATAGATCTTCTTGACGACATGGCTCTCGCAGTAACAGAGATCGAAGAAGATATCGATTATCTCAGCGACTATGCAGAAGAGCTTGACAGTGATCTCGGCGATGTTGAACGCGACATCTACGAGTGTGATGATGACGACTGCGACTGCTGCGACGACGATGATGAGGATTATTACGAGGCGGTTTGTCCTAAGTGTGGCGAGATCATCTATCTTGACGAGGATCTTCTCCAGTGCGACGATATTCTCTGCCCTGAGTGCGGAGAGAAGCTTATCTGTGAGCTCGACGACTGCGACTGCGACTGTTGCGAGGACTGCGATAAGTAAGACAGAGTTTTAAAACGCGAAGCGCCCGCTTTCCGGAAACGGACATCGGGCGCTTTATTCAAAAATCACGGAGAGGAGGTTTGGCTGTGCAAAAGGTAAAAGCGTGTATATATACACTCGGTTGCAAAGTGAACAGCTATGAAAGCACCGCAATCGCGGAAGAACTCCGCCGAAACGGCATAGAGATGTGCAAAGTAGGTGAGAAAGCCGATATTTGTATAATCAACACCTGCGCGGTCACCTCTGAGGCTGAGAGAAAATCCCGCCAGATAATAAGGCGTATGTTAGCCACATCTCCCGACGCTTACGTAATAGTAACAGGATGCTCGGCTCAAGCCGACCCGAAAGGAATACTTAGAATAAAGGGTGTCTCTGCGGTATGTGGGAACCGAAACAAAATGACTGTCGCTTCTCTCGCCATAGCACACGCTCGGTGGCTGAGAGAGGGAGGCATACCCAAAAATGACTCTGTAATATGCTCGTGCGGGCTAGAAGATGCACCATTCGAGCAAATGTCGATAAGTTCAAGTGAGCGTACTCGCGCGGTACTGAAAATCGAAGACGGTTGCGAGAGCAAATGTGCTTACTGTATTATCCCGTCACTTCGAGGGAAGATACGTTCCAAAGCACTCGATGACGTAATAAAAGAAGCTGTTACTCTTTCGGAAAACGGATACCGCGAGATAGTCCTCACAGGTATTGAGGTCTCCGCATACGGAAAAGATTTCCAACAAAAAGATGGACTCATCTCGCTTATCGAAAGACTCTCTGAGATTGAAAATATAAAGCGTATCCGTCTTGGATCGCTCGATCCGTCCGCAATAAGCGAGAGCTTTATCGACAGAGGTGCAAATATACCCTCGTTTGCGCCGCATTTTCACCTTTCGCTTCAAAGCGGATGCAACAAAACGCTCTTTGCTATGAAAAGGCGTTATAATACCGAAATGGTAAAAAATAAAATAGACTATATACGAGAAAAAATCCCGAACGCTACATTCACTTCTGATATAATTGTAGGCTTCCCTGGGGAGACAGACGAAGATTTCGAGCAAACACGCAAGTTTTTGAGCGGTCTCGATCTGCTGTCATTCCACATCTTTGCATACTCAAAAAGACCAGGGACACTTGCCGCAGAGATGCCAAATCAAGTCTCGCCCGATATCAAATCGGCACGAGTCAAATCGCTTGAAGCACTGCGAGGCGATATGACCGAACGCGTACTTTCGCCCTATATCGGAAAGACGCTCGAAATCATCGTTGAGGAATACAAAAAAGAGGTCGGCGCTGTAGGTCATACGGCGAACTTTATCGAAGTCGCTATCGAAGATCCGCCAGATGATCTACACGGAAAATTTGTTACCGTTATCGCCGAAAGACAGGAAAACGGCGTTATCTACGGCAAAATAATTTAAATTCGAAAACAACTCATTACTTCGGAAAGGCTTTTATCCGATATGAATAATATACACGACAAATTCTATCGAGGCGTCGCCGAGATAGACCTTGACGCAATAAAAAAGAATACTGCTTATCTCTCGTCCCTGCTACCGAACGGTTCTGAGACTGTCGCCGTCATCAAGGCCGACGCCTACGGTCACGGTGCAAAAGAAGTCTGTCGTGCACTTAGCGATACAGTTTCGGCTTATGCAGTCGCAACGCCCGAAGAAGCTCACGAGATACTCGACATCACGCACGGAAAGGATATTTATATTCTGGGATACGTCCGTCACGACGAGTTCACGTTCTGCGCCGAGAACCGCGTTATTCCCGCGATATTCTCATACGAAGATGCGCTCGCTTGCTCCGAAGCGGCAAAAAAATGCGGAAAAGAAATGCGAATAAATATCAAAGTAGATACAGGAATGGGGCGCATAGGATTTTTCGCTGATGAGATCTCTGCAGATACTGTGGCAAAAGTTGCTTCTCTTCCCTTCATATCTCTTTACGGGCTTTTCACTCATCTTGCTACATCGGACTCTGCTGACAAGAGTGAGGCGATAGCTCAGGTAGAGATTTTCAAGAACTTTAAAAATCTCTGTAATGAGCGAGGAATCCACTTTAAAAAAGTACACTGCGCCAACAGTGCGGCGGCAATAGATCTCCCAGAAGCCGTGGGAAATCAGTATCGCCTTGGCATCTCGATGTACGGATATTCGCCGTCATACGCGGTAAAGACAAAAGAAAGTCTGAAGCCCGCAATGACCTTCAAAAGTCATACCGTATTCGTTAAAAAAATAAAAAAAGGCGACAGCGTAGGCTACGGTCGCACATTTATCGCCGAAAAGGATACCGAGATAGCGACCGTTCCGATTGGTTATGCAGACGGGTATCCGCGCGCACTTTCAAATAAAGGGCGTGTTATAGTAAACGGTCATTACGCAAATATAGTCGGACGCATCTGTATGGATATGTTTATGATAGACGTGACCGATATGGGCGTTTCGGTAGGAGACGAGGTAGTACTCATCGGAAACGACGGAAAACTCTCTATTGATGCCGACGAGATCGCATCTCTTACCGATACAATCTCTTACGAAATACTTTGCGGAATAGGCAAACGGATACCGAGAAGGTATATTTAAGTATTTACTTTGGCGTTTTGCTTGACATTTTTATATGCGTAGTTTATAATAACCTTATCTAATAAAGCCTATCCGTCACAATATGTATCAAGATCAGGCATACGTTTTAATCCTCTAACTTGAAAGGTCAGGTCATATAATGGAAATCAATGAAAACAAAAAGGTGATATTCTCTGGCGTTCAGCCGAGCGGTGTTCTTACCATCGGCAACTATCTTGGTGCTATCAAGAACTGGGTATCGCTCGCTGACGATTATGACTGCATCTACTGTGCGGTTGATATGCACGCGATAACCGTTCGTCAGGATCCCGCAGAGCTTAGACGCCGTACGAGAGAGCTTCTCGCTATATATATCGCGGCAGGAATCGATCCCGAAAAGAGCACTCTCTTCGTTCAGTCTCACGTCAGCGCGCACGCCGAGCTTTCTTGGATACTCAGCTGCTATACTCAGTTTGGCGAGCTCTCGCGTATGACTCAGTTTAAGGACAAGTCGGTCAAGCACTCCGACAATATAAATGCAGGACTTTTCACCTACCCCGTACTTATGGCGGCAGACATTCTGCTTTATCAGGCAGATCTGGTTCCCGTCGGACAGGATCAGAAGCAGCACATCGAGCTCACGCGTGACATCGCAACTCGCTTCAACGGCATCTACGGCGATGTTTTCAAGATTCCCGAGGGCTTTATTCCGCCCAGCGGAGCAAAGATCATGTCGCTCCAAGACCCGACCAAGAAAATGAGCAAGTCTGATACAAATATCAACTCATTCGTTACTCTTATGGACTCGAGAGATGACATTATCAGAAAGTTCAAGAGAGCGGTCACCGATTCAGATACCTGCGTTCGATTCGCCGAAGGCAAGGACGGTATCAACAATCTTATGAACATCTACTCCTGCTTTACCGGCAAGACTCACGCCGAGATCGAAAAAGAGTTCGACGGCAGAGGCTACGGAGATTTCAAGCTCGCAGTCGGAGAAGCAGTTGCGGATGGTCTTGCCCCTCTTCAAGAGCGCTTCAACAAAATAATTGCCGATAAGACCTATCTCGATGACATCATCAAGAACGGCGATCAGGCGGCAGCCTACCGCGCACAAAAGACGATCCGCAAGATTGCGAAAAAAGTTGGATTTATCGCAAAATAAATGTTTGCTATTTTAAATGCTCTCAGAGAGATCGCAGATTTCTTCCTCTCCGAGCCAGAGCTGTTCTGGAGCTACACGGTAATTCTTACGCTCGTGACGTTTATAACCTACGCGCACGACAAAAATAAAGCAAAGAAAAACCTCTGGCGCACGCCCGAAGGAACCCTGCTTCTGCTCGCCTTTATCGGCGGAGCGATTGGTGCGTTTCTGGGAATGACTCTTTTCAGACACAAGATCCGCAAAGCGAAATTTTATCTGTGTGTGCCCTTCCTCGCGCTACTGCAAATCTCATTTATCGTTTTTGTCTACCGAGCGCGACTCCTATCAATACTTTTATAGAATAAAACCACCGATAGTATCGGTGGTTTTGTATAAAGCTTCAAGAGGATTTGATCCGTTCCCCCGTTATTTGCCCATTTTGAATATTCCTTTTAATATCGGGCGCAAAAAACGGGGAGCTTTAACGGTAACGACTTTCATAATATAACGTTTCCTTTCCGTGAAAAACTTATGTTTTCGGAGCTACACTGTCATATTATGCCACAAATCGCGGATACGTCACTGTTTTTTATCCCAAGCGTGCTTTTCTTTAAGTATATCGAAAAGTGCGGTATAGCTTTCGTGACGGCTTTTTTCGATGCTTCCCTTTTTCAGAGCTTCGAGTATCGCACAACCCTCTTCCTTGGTGTGCGTGCATTTCGTATATTTGCATTTGCCTATGTACTCTTCGAATTCGCGGAAGGTGTTCGGAAGCGCCTCTTTATCGAAAAAGTCAAAGCGAACGAAATCAAGCATAGTAAATCCGGGAGTGTCGGCAAAAAAACCATCGCCGTTTCCAAAAAGATCTTTCATCGGAAAAAGCTCGACGTGTCGGGTCGTGTGTTTGCCTCTGCCGATCTTTTCGCTCACGTTGCCCGTCGCTATTTTTAGCATCGGGAAAAGCGAGTTCATAAGTGTTGATTTTCCCGCGCCAGACGCTCCTGCAAAGGCAGATATTTTATCGAATGCCTCGCCTTTTACAAAGTTAAATATACCGTCGCACTCGACTTTTTCGCAGTTCTGGGATTGTCTTGAAAGAAATACGCGGAATCCGCTCTTTTCATATATTTTTCTTATCTTTTCTGCGTTCTTGTTGTCAAGATCGCATTTACTGACCACGATTATCGGCTCGATAGAATTGTGCTCGGCAATCGAAATAAGCTTATCCGCAGTTAAAAGATCTGCACACGGTTTTTTTGCAGAAAGCACTACAAAGAGCAGATCA
The DNA here is from genome assembly GCA_045605765.1 of Eubacteriales bacterium. Classification (GTDB taxonomy): domain Bacteria; phylum Bacillota; class Clostridia; order Oscillospirales; family CAG-272; genus SIG672. The sequence goes on from JAZUQQ010000004.1 coordinate 100,735, forward strand.
AGATTGGCAAGCGGCGGTCTTATTATAAAATTTTTGCGCTCTTTTATATCCGAAATTATTGGATTTCCCGCATTGTCATAACCGACCGAAACGACATCTCCGATAAGCGGTTTTACCGCGTCATGACGAAAAGAGCCTTTGGCGCGGCAACTTACGCGAAAACCTTCGTTAAGAACGACCTCGTAAAGTCCTCCGACTCCTTTAATTATTCTTCCCTCTAAAATCTCGGGCATATTTTTCTCCAAATTTCTGTATATTTTACCTGTAAAGGATTTTAAACTAATGAGTGAAAAAGAACAAGTATTGAAAGTATTTTCCAAGTCGATTGAGAGCTCCTGCCTGAAAAGAGCGGTTTTCAGCAAGCCCTCTGACAAAAACATTTTACGCGCAGTAGCGCGTATTTTTACCGTAAAGGACAAAAAGAGCTTCGTCCAGATTGAGAGCTTCACCTCGGACAACAAGGCTCATCACAAAAATATTTCTATTGAGGAGGCTCCCGAAATCCTTGCCGAAATGGCTCTATCACAGTTTTCGCAAACGAATATCGTTGCGCAGAGTGGGCAGTGCGAAATAAAGATATCCAGAAAAGGAAAGGTGTTCGTCTCGGACAAAATCGTTTATTCTGATAGGACCGAGTCACAAAGCCACGACCGTGAAAAGAAGTATCTTCTATCCGACGCGGATTTTCTTAAGCCTCTCGGTATAAGCAACCAAAGCGGCAAGATACTCGACAAAAAGCAGTCGAAGTTCAGACAAATAAACCGCTTTATCGAGCTTCTTGACGACGTTTATGACCGTCTGCCCTCCAGAGGTGAGCTTACCGTATGCGATCTGTGCTGCGGTAAAAGCTATCTCACCTTCGCCGTTTATTACTATCTTGTAAAGATCAAAAAACGCGAAATAAAAATGTACGGTGTCGATCTGAAATCCGACGTTATCGAGTATTGCGACGGCGTTGCAAAAGAGCTGAGATACAAGGATCTCGAATTTATCTGCTGCGACATAATGAACTTTGATCGCGGAACGCCTGATCTCGTAATCTCACTTCACGCCTGCGATATCGCCACCGACATAGTTCTTGCCTACGCAATAAATCACGGTGCGAGAGTCGTTTTATCTACTCCCTGCTGCCACCACGAAATGATGAACCAGCTCGACTGCACCGAGCTTTCCTTCATTTCTAAATATTCGATGCTCCGCCAGAAGCTCTGCGATGCGGCGACCGATTCTCTGCGTTGTCTTATGCTTGCTTCGCACGGCTACTTTGTCGAGGCGCTTGAACTGATTGATCCTGAGGATACTCCGAAAAATCTGCTGATCAGAGCAGTTCTCGATTCCAAAATGAGCGAAGAACGTAAGGAAGAGCTTCAACAGCAATACAAGAAAACCGTCAGTTTTCTCGGAGTAAATCCTTATCTCGCTGCTCTTATGGAAAAAGGAGAAGAAAAATGAGATATTCGCATATTCTGTTTGATCTAGACGGAACTATAACTGAGCCGTTTGAGGGCATCACAAAGGCTCTTCAATATTCGCTTAGCAAATTCGGAATCGAGATTTTCGACCGGAACGAGCTTCGCATATGTATAGGACCGCCGCTTTACGATTCTTTCAGAGATTTTTACGGACTTTCAAAAGAAGATGCAGACCGCGCGGTCAAGTATTACCGCGAGTATTACGATCCCATCGGGGTGTACGATTGCGGGGTTTACGACGGTATTGAGGAGATGCTCAAAAAGCTGAGCGAGAGTCCCTGCAAGGTCATTGTAGCTACCTCAAAGCCCGAAAAAATGGCTCGCGTGGTGCTTGAATATTTCGGTCTTGACAAATATTTCGATCACATTTGCGGAGCAAGTCTCGACGAAAGCCGTTCGAAGAAAGCGGATGTTATATCATACGCACTTGAAACGGCGGGCGTTTCGGATAAGAGATCATGTATCATGATAGGCGACCGAAAGTTTGATATTGAGGGCGCCTCCGAAAACGGACTTGACGCCATCGGAGTAACCTTTGGTTACGGTAACCGTACCGAGCTAAAAAAAGCAGGAGCGCTCTTGATCTTTGACGATGCATTCTCGCTGTGCGATCATCTTCTCGAAAATATTTTCTAATAATAGGGCAGCACCCGAAAGGTTGCTGCCCTTTTGCATTTTTACTTTTCTATGCGGAAGCTGAGCTGTCGGTTCGAGAGCTTTATGTTATTTGCATTGAATATAACTCTCGCACCCTCGTTCATAGCAAAGAAGGTATCCCAGTAATTTGCATTTTCCGTCCATACTCTGAATGACACGTTAAGACCATCATCTTCGTAACCTACCACCTTGACGATAGGGCTATGGTCGTCGTCAATATAAACGAGAGAATTAGATCTTGCCATACTAATAAGGAGATCGGAAACCTTGCTCACGTCGCTTCCGTGAGGAACAACGAATCCGATATCCACTCTGCGGTAGGGCTCAACCGAATAGTTAACGACCTTGCCGTTTGCCGCAACGCCGTTGGGAATATCAACGCGCTTGCCATCTACGGTAACGAGTACAGTGTAGAAGATGTTCATATCGGTTACGGTGCCGTCTGCACCGTCGATGGTTACAAAATCACCGATCTTGAAGGGCTTGATGATAAGGAGAATGATTCCGCCCGCGATGTTCGAGAGTCCGCCTTGGAGAGCAAGACCGATAGTGAGGCTAGCAGTTGTAAGTATTGCAACCAGCGAAGTCATAGGAACTCCGAGGATAGTTGCACAGATTATTACGAGAACAACTTTAAGTACGATATTGGTTGCGCTCTTGAAGAAAGAACGAACCGTTTTGTCGAGCTTCTGAATTTTCTTTGATTTGTCAAATACCTTGATGAGCTTGTTGACGAGTATCCAGCCAACTACGAGAAGAGCGATGCCGCAAAGGACTCTGACTCCCGCACTTGCAAGATATTCAAGCAGTTTGTTGAGAAATGCTTCCATTTTAAAAACATCCTTTCGATTTTAATATTTTAGTTTAATAAACTCCGTAGCAACACGGAAATATGTCTTATTTTACCATAGTAAAACCTCAAAGTCAATCTTTTCAGATCAAAAAATACACTTTCGAAGTATTTTATCACGCCAAAGTAATATAATCCGAATTTTCAGATGAGGTATCGCTGTTTTCAACAACGACAACGAGAGCGTCACGGCTTACGACTATATGATGCCACTCGCCCTTGGCTACATTATAAACAGCTCCCTGCTCCATCTTATATTCCGTGACCTTTATATCCTTGTCTGCAATATAAAGTGTCGCTTCACCTTTAACAAGAATAAAAGCTTCTTCTGTTTTATTATGACGTTCGAGCATAGAAAATTTGGAAAATCTTTCCCCATAGGAAAGGAGTCCGACGAGCCAGCCCTCAAACTGTGCTCCTACTTCCCACTGCTTATATCCGCCGCGTTTTACCTCCATCTTATCTCCTTTATTTTTGAGAGATTTCGAGCTTTCCCGTGTATATTTCCTCTGCCGTATAAACGATTGGCAGAGTGGTCCTCGACTTATAAATAGTGTTTATTATCATCTGCGAAGGATCGTTGAGCTTCCCTTGCGGATCAAACACCTTATCACTCTCTCCAAAAGTTTCTGAGTTTGATTTCACAGGATCTTTGTAGATAGCCAAAAACGAATTTATCTGTTCAAGCGCAGTCGCATAGCGCATTACTGAATAATCTCCCGCAGGGATAGACGCAGGATACGTACAAAGCTCGGTAACATCCCATGCCGAGGGAGAAATTGAAATCAGTTTGCGAAGGAAGAAAATATCGTATCCGTCTTTGGTCGGAAGATCGGTAGAGAGCAGCGGCTTTGCCTGAACCATATGAATAGATATATTCTCCGAAGAAAGATTTGCAGTCAGATTCTTATGAATTCCCGCAATAACCTCTCTCATTGCGTTGAACCGAGATTTAATGTCCTTAAAGAATTCATAATTTACAAAATTAAACGCCGTTTTTCCGTCAAGAGTACGTACACCCGCAGGATAAGTGTTTCCTTCGTCGGTAGTAAAATCAAAAGGCAGATTTACCTGAACACCTTGGATAAGGTCAACATAATTCACAAACGCATCTCTACTGAGAACCATATGATAATCTATCGGCAATGAAAGATTAGCTTCAAGGCAACTGCTAACAGCCTTAGCTCCGCTGAGCTCACATTCATTTAAAGTAAGACCGAGCGCGTGCACTCTATCGTATTCTTTTTTATAGATCTCGCCGATAGATTTAGCCTCGCCCTCACTCACAAAAAGATTTTCGGGTATCTGAAAAACCGAAAGCTCCGCATCGGCAAGACTCATCTGGAAAACAGCAAAGGATATGGCTTTTCCCGAAGTCTTTCCTTCGCTCACCACAAGAAAATTATAAACTCCTGGCATTCTGGGATCGATCTCTTGTATGAGCGGCCCCGTATTACCCGTACCCACATTCTCGTCCTCTGTTTCGCTTCCAAAAAATTCTTCAAGCTTAGAGCATCCGACAAAGGAAAGAAGAATAGAAAGCAGGAGAACAAAGGAAATTATTTTAAGCAAATTTTTCATAGTATTATATACCTTTAAAAATATTATCCTTATTACATCCTTAGTTTACCACAAAAAGCACTAACTGTCAAGCATCATAAAAAGCCTTTTACAATTTGTATTTATTTTGTCATCTCAAAAAGTGTGCTCACTGCATCCGAAAGACCGCCTATTTCGTCTATTATTCCCTCATCAACAGCCTGCCTTCCGTCAATTATACTTCCTATATCGGTCGCTATCTCGTCCGTCTTCATCATAAGTTCTCTAAGTCGTTCGCAACTGATCCTTGAATGATCGGAAATAAAATTCAGTATCCTATCCTGCATACGGTTGAAATAATAAAAGGTCTGTGGCGCACCGATCACAGTTCCGCTTATTCTCACAGGATGGACGGTCATAGTTGCAGACGGCACTATAAAAGATTTTCTTGCCGATACCGCAAGCGGAACCCCTATTGAATGTCCGCCCCCGAGTACAAGAGATACGGTCGGTTTGTCCATAGAAGCTATCATTTCGGCTATTGCAAGTCCAGCCTCAACATCACCTCCGACGGTGTTAAGCAGTATCAGAAGCCCCGAAATACTTTTATCCGTGTTTATCTCAACAAGCTCAGGTAAAACATTCTCGTATTTTGTAACCTTCTGTCCCTCGCCTACGCTGTAATGTCCTTCTATCTGACCCACGAGGGTTATACACCTTAATTTACCCAAAACTGCTTTTTCATGAGGATACTGTGTTTTTTCTCCATTTTGTATATTTTCGCTATTATTTTGTGTGTAGTTTGTCATATTTTTTTGCCCCTCCGTATTTACTTTTGTAAAAAAACGTGATATAATAAAGTGTTAGTAGTAAACCGAAGGTTTATTCTGCAAATACATAAAATATTTTAGACAGATCGGACAAGATTTCGATCGAAGAAAGGAACAAAATAAAATGAAAGACTTTATCGTAGAAACCTCCGCAAGACACATTCACCTTTCCCAGAAGGATCTCGAAACCCTTTTCGGCACAGGCGCTTCCCTCACCTTTAAGAAGGATCTCAGCCAACCCGGTCAGTTCGCTTGCGAGGAAAGAATTACTATCGAAGGACCTAAGAAATCCATTCCTAACGTAATAGTTCTCGGACCCGTTCGTCCCTCCACTCAGGTAGAACTCTCCTTCACCGATGCAAGAACTCTCGGACTTACAGCTCCCGTAAGAGAGAGCGGCGACATCGTAGGCACCCCCGGTTGCAAGCTTATCGGACCTGCGGGCGAGGTTGAGATCACCGAGGGCGTTATCATCGCCAAGCGTCATATACATATGACTCCCGAGGATGCAGAGGAGCTCGGCGTTTCGGACAAGCAGATCGTTTCGGTTGCTATCGAATCGGCAGACCGTAAGACCGTTTTCGGAGACGTAGTCGTAAGAGTAAACGCTAACTTCGCTCTTGCTATGCACATCGACACCGATGAAGCAAACGCTGCTTGCGCTTTCGGCAACATAAGCGGTACTATCGTTAAATAACATAAAATGTCTGAAAATGAAAGTCGTACACGCCCATCCGTTTTGGTCGGTCTGAGCGGAGGACTTGACAGCACCTTTGCAGCACTTTCCCTTATGGAAAATGGGTACGCCGTTGAAGGTGCTGTTCTTAAATTTTCCGAACACACCGACGTAAAATCAGCCGAAAAGGCGGCAGTCGACCTCGGAATAAAGCTTCACGTCATCGACTGTCAGGAGGATTTCAAAAAATTCGTCACCGATTATTTTGTCAGAGAGTATCTGCACGGCAGAACGCCAAATCCTTGTGTAGTATGTAACAGGTACGTCAAGGTGAAAAAGCTTTTCGACGCAGCATCGGAGCTCGGATTTGACAAGTTCGCGACAGGTCATTACTGCTCGATCGGCTTTGAGGACTGCAGATATTTTATCCGCCGCGCCAAAGACGAAACCAAGGATCAATCCTATATGCTCTGGGGACTATCTCAAAATCAGCTTTCTATGATGCTTACTCCGCTCGCCGATCTTTCAAAGGACTATATTCGCGCCTATATGGCAGAGCGAGGCTTTTCGCAGGCAGAGTCAAGGGAAAGTCAGGACATATGCTTTATTCCCGACGGAGACTATGCGCGCTATATAACCGAAAAGGTCGGATATCTTCTCGGCGGAAGCTTCGTTGACACCAAGGGAAACGTTCTCGGACGGCATAAAGGCATTATTCACTATACGATCGGGCAAAAGAAGGGGCTTGGCATCGCGCTCGGTGAGAAAATGGCGGTAAGCCGTATAAACGCCGATGATAACACGGTAACGCTCGTGAGAGCCGAGGATTATCTGCCCGCGCACTGTGTGAGCGTTTCGGATCTGAATTTTCAGTATCTTTCCTCGCTCGATATGCAAAAAGACTGCGAGCTCACGGTAAAGGTACGCTACTCGGCAAAGCCGAGAAATACCCGTATCCGCCTCGAAGACGGCAAAATATACGCAGATTTTGAGCCAAGCTTCCCCGACTGTGCACCCGGTCAGTCTGCCGTGTTCTATATCGAAGATAAGCTTGCCTTTGGCGGATTTATTGATAGTGTTATAAGATAAAATAGAAAACGGAAAGACAGGTGTCTTTCCGTTTTATTGTATCCCGCTTGTTCTACGGGTTTCACGGTCAGGTTGCCGATATATCGGAAATAAATATCAATTCGCTGATCGGCGGATTTTGACCATTTATCACTGCGTTCGTAGATCGTCACTTTAGCGATATAGGTCGCTTTTCGGATTTCTTCAAGGATAATTTCATCCAACACCTTTTCTCTTATTCTGTGAGGCGTTCATTTTTCCTCTCCCATGTGCTTGTGATAATGACTGCAGACGAAGCAGAAGTTTTCTGTGGATATGGTTGTTACTCTTACGAAATAATGCTTAGAACCGCAGTCGGCGCAGTAAAGGATACCACTGTATTTACTAACATCACCAAATCTGTTTCTTCTGCGTTTACTCGCGCGAACCTTACGAACAAGTTCCCAAGTGGTTTGGTAGATAATAGCTTCGTGAGTATTTTCGAACCGTAACCACTCACTTTCGGGACGGTCGATTTTGCGTTTGTCTTTGTACGAAGCAACCGTTGTTTTGCAGTTGACCGTATGACCGAGGTAGACTTCATTATCAAGAATTCCAGCGACGGTAACATCACCCTCTTCCAAGTTCGGCAGATAGCAGTTCGTAAATCTTTTTCAGCTCCTCTTGGGTGGCGGTAAGATTTACGGTGTCGATTCTTCCCTGACGGGAAAGTATCAGCAACTGATTTACATTATTGCCGAGCTTTTTTACCTGTGTGGTAAGTTCGCGAAGACCGTCATAATTGATTGCCTTTTTATCAATGGCGCAGAGTATGATATAGTCGGTAATGCTCATTCCGGCATCTACGGCTTTTTGACGGATCAGCTTGACAAGCTTATCCACTCTCGTTCCTCGCTTGATGTACATTTCGTAGGGACTGATGTTGCCGTAGTATAAATCTTCAAGTGTTGTCATGTGCGTTGCACCTCCTTTTTGCAACACAAACACATACCACGACACCTTCCACAAGTCAAGCGAAATATTAAAAGACGGCGAAAAATCGCCGTCTTTTCTACTATGAATTAAACACTTTGTCGTATTCTCTCTTAATAATCTCACCCATCTGTTCTGGAGATTCACTACAACCACCGTCGAGCCATATTTTTAAAACGGAGTACACACCGTTTTTGAAAAATATTGTTTTATATTCTCCGCCGCCTTTACTGATGCCAAGTTTGAAATACAAGTTGAACATATCAGCACTGGCTTTTGCATATTCAAAAAGCCAAGTAAATTCACCTTGGGTATGCGGTTGTTCGGCTATTTATTTTTCTATCTCTTTTGCACACGCATCAGCCAAAACATAGATATCGTCATACTTTTCGTAAAAGGTGCTACGGTTAATGTCGGCCACCTTGCAAATGTCTGATACCGTAATCTCGCTCAGCCCTTTATCTTGAAGCACAGAGGCGAAGGCATTGTTGATATTGTCCATCGTTTCCTAATGCCGTTTGTTATTCTTCACATTCATATTGTCACACTCATTTCATCAATTCATCTGTAAGCTGGATGATTTCGGGAGCAATTTTTTCACGCTCTTTTTTGAGTGTGCGATTATAGAGAGGATAAGAAAGGCATACAAGAATAATGCCGATAACACCAAGGCCAATACCGACAACCATTGCCATCACTGTGCCAAGGAATGCGCCAATTTCGGTCATTACAAGGCTCATGCCTATGCCCATAATAAGTGCACCGATGATACCAACAACAAGTGCCGCAGTAGTCGCCTTAGAATACACACTGGCATCCAAACGTCGAAGCTGCGCTATCTTATCCTCGGTTTCTTCGGGAGCAGCATATTTTTTGCGAATTGCTTTTATTTCCTCCTGCTCCTTAGCAGAATATGTGTAATTAAAACTCTCTTTATTTTCCATTTTGCACCTTCTGTTATTTTATCTCTTTTAATTTTTTACTGCTTTGCCTGATCATATAGATGGCCATCACAACAACGAAAACTGAGATTACACCACCGGTGCAACCAAGCAAAATTTTTCTTGTAATATCATCCATACTGCCGTCGCCGAAGGTCGTTAGCATTGTTGCTTCTAAAGTCAGCATCGACACGCAAGCAGAAGCAAAGCTGATCGCTTTGGATGCCGAATACACGGGGCTGTTACATTTGCGGTATTTCACCATATTGATAATCGCCACTGTGAAGGCGGTAAAGGTGTATGCTGCCAGAGCAATGGTGGTAATTTCATGATGCCGGAACGTGCGGTTCCAATACACCATAAAGAACACCATCAGTGAAAGGGCAATGTTCATAGCCAGAAAAATCCATCCGCACAAAAGATACCGAATCAATTCCTCTCGCATTTTTTCTCCCGGTTTATGTTTGATCGTATATCTCGCTAAGAAGAAACGCATCACCGCAAGGCAGATATAATAGCCTGCAAGGGAATAGAACCAAAATGTATGATGCCAAAAGCCCATGCCGAGCTGCAACAATGCGTAAGCTGTATTGTAGATAAGGGTTCCGTAAAGAGATACGTTTACCCGCAGTCTTGTGTCGTCCTGCCAGATTCTCGCATACTTGTTTTCATTCTTGAATGTTTTGAAAAACTTGATCAAATACGGTATCTTGAAGCACCATACCGCTAATGTATAGGCAGAGAGCACATACGAAATAATTGCCGCAACCCATTCCGTTCCCAAAAACACCATCGAATACACGAGGAATACGGTGGCAATAGGAACGAGAATAATCATAATGGCAATATGGGGAAACAGCAATGCTTTGCCAAGTTTTTTCCAGTCCATATCATAGCCTCCGTATCCTGACGGTAAAGGCAGAACCTTTTCCGACGGCGCTTTCCACACCGATTTCGCCCTGCATAATGTCAATTACTCTTTTAACAAGTGCAAGTCCCAAACCGTTGCCCTGAACGGAATGAGATGTATCGCCCTGATAGAATTTTTCAAATATGTGTGCGCCGACCTCCGGTGTCATGCCGCAACCGGTGTCGGTTACTTTTACAATGGCGTGATGATCCGTTGCGGTAAGAGATACCGTCACCGTACCGCCTGACGGCGTGAACTTAAAAGCATTCGAGAACAGATTGTTCCAAACATGGCCGAGCAGCTCGGCATCCGCTTTTACCTTAACGTCCTCGGCAATATCCGTTTCAATTTCAATATTTGCTTTTTCCCACACGTTTTCGTACTGCAAAAGGCACTCGCAAAGCTGCTCGCCCAAATCAAATTCCGAAACCTGCGGGTAGATCTGTTGATTCTCCAGGCGATTGAGTTTTAAGATATTTGTCATCATATCTGCCATACGGCGGGAACCGTCGGCAACGCCTTTGGCATACTCGACCCGTTTTTCTTCACTCAGATCAGGGGCCTGCAGGAGCGTTCCGTAGTTCTGCATGACGGCAAGGGGCGTTTTCATTTCGTGGGATACGTTAGCAATAAAATCGGTACGCAAGGTTTCTACGCTCGAAAGTTCCTCAGCCATTTGGTTGATTGCCATAGCAATTTGATTAAAGCCCTCCATACCGGAGTTTTGCATAGGAGAAATACGAACAGAAAAATCACCGGACGTAATCTTTTCGGTTGCTTCCGTAATGATCTTAGTGGGACGCTCCACCATTATTTTGCGGCGAATGTAATCTGCAAATTTGAAAAGAAACGTAATCAAAATTACGTTCCAAAAGGTTACCTTTGCGGCGGTGGCGATATTGTCGGTGGTAAGCGTAAGTTCCATCGTATCCGCCAAGATGCTCAAAAACAGCATCATACAACAGGACACGATGAATCCCACGGTCAAGAAGAACAACAAAAAGCTACTGACCGATCCCAATACATCTTTCAGCGTCGGTTTCTTCATTTGATCACCGCCTTATATCCAAGTCCGTGAACGGTTTTGATTTCAAAATCCTCACAGTCAGACAGCTTTGAACGAAGCTTTGTCATATACACGTCAACGGCGCGGGGAGCAGTTTCGGTATCCGCATCCCAGAACTCATCCATAAGTTGCGTTCTTGTAAAGGTCTTTTTGGGATAACTGAGCAATTTATAAAGGATGCTGAACTCGCGGTTGGTAAGGGATATTTCCTCATCCCCCAGGTAGGCGGTATGTTCGTCGGCATCCATTACAAAACTGCCGATTTCAAGTTTACGGCTCGATGCTATCTTGGCACGGCGGAGAAGTGCGCCGATGCGTAAAAAGAGCTCGTCAAGGTCGATAGGCTTTACCATATAATCGTCCACACCGATACGGAAACCTCTTTGTTTTGATGCAATATCGTCACGGGCAGTCATAAAGAGAATGGGAATATCCTCGTTGAGTTCACGCACATTTCGTGCAAATTCAAAACCGTCAACGCCCGGCATCATAATATCGGATATGATGAGGTCGAACATATTTTCATAAAGTGCATCGTAAGCATCTGTGGCGTTAAGGCAGCCGGTTGCTTCATAACCGCTATGGTTCAAAAAGGAACAAACAGTCTTATTCAGTTCCTTATCATCTTCAACTATCAATATCTTAAACATAGGTGCACCTCCGCAAATTACTATAATCTATTATACAGTATAACACCCAAATGTTAAAGTTTTGTTTGCGTTTCGAGGTTTTTCGAAAAAAAGTATACTTTTATTTTAACGATTTTCGATTTCGAGCTGAACAACATATTCCCCTAAAAGTGTTGATTTAAAGAAATAAGGCAACGCCGAAATGACGTTGCCATAAATCTTATACCAAGCTTGTTTTTTTCAAAACCGATTTACTGATAGCACCAAGTCCGACAGCAAACAAGACACCACCTGCTAGGCAGAGAATCCGGTCTTACTCTTCTGTTACAGAAACCGTATACTTGCCGTCCAAGCCCTTAGACTTTAGGAAGGCATTAAATTCATTCTCAAGGGTAGCAGCACTTACCTCAGTTACTGCGGGCTGGGTTTTACCCATAGCGCTTGCACGTGCAACTGCCGTCTGTGTTTCAGCTTGAACCTTTGCAATCTGTGCGGCGGTGTTGGCAGGGGCTGCCTTTGCGCCCTTCTTAATATTCTCAACAACCAATTTGTATTTTGCTTTAATGCCCTTGGTGCGAAGGAATTCTGCAAACTGATCATTCAGCTGGAGCATCTCCTGTTCAATTTCCTGCTGTGTCTTGGTTATGTTTTCCATTTTCATTTACTCCTTTTCAGATGTTATTACTTGCTCATGATCTTATCGCTGAGTGCGATGATTTTATCAGCATACTTCTTACGGCGAGAACCGAGAATGCCTTTATAGATTGGATAGTTTATGATTGCCATAAACATACCAATAATTCCGATTACAATACCGTAAAGCATCGGATTCTGAATGCCGACAGTTTCTGCAATGTCAGTCATCACAAGGCTCATTCCTGCGCCCATAATAATAGCGGAGATGCTGCCAAAGATATAGGCAAACACATTAGCCGGACGCTTAACCTTTGTATCCAATTCTTTAAGCTCATCAAGACCTGTATGTTCCTTTTCAGTGTACTGTGTACGGATCTTCTGTACGATAAATTCCTGATCATTCTTATTCATAACGATAACCTCTTTCTTCATTTTATGAGTTTATTATAGTTTACTGTTGTTTTTGAAAGATTTGAAAAATGTTTGAGTTTTGTTAAAGTGCAGAATTTTTCCGCAGGTCAGCTCTGCTGTCAGTTCAAGTATTCTGGGCGCATATTTTGTTTTCGCATTAGTGAACACCTTACGATATATTGGATAGGCTACAATCATACCCGCTATACCAAGGATTCCGAGTAGAACACCGAGTGCCGTCATCAGCACGCCACTTCCGATTACCTGCATTGCAAGGCACATTCCAAGACCAAACACTAACGCACCGCCAATACCGGCACAAAGAGATTCCATCGTTCCGGAGTTCTGCACCATGCAGTCTAAGCGTTTGAGTTCTTCAAACTTGCTTTCCTCACGGGGAAGATATTTTTTCCGGATTGCCTGAACCTCTGCGTTTTCTTTAGCAGAGTATTCATATATGAAGGTTGTTTCCTGATTCATTTGCGTCCTCTTCTTGTTTTCTGAATTATTTGTCGCCGGAAAGTCTTTTCTTTGCATCCTCTACGGATTCGCCATCCTTGGCAAAGAGCTTTTCCACGCACTTGTCGGTAACTTTGCCAAAGCCCTCGACGACTCCGTTTTCGATTTTCTTGTATCCACCCACTACACCTTCCTCGATTTTCTTGTACCCCTTAACTACGCCCTCAGCGATCTTTTTATTTGCTTCTACGAACTTAGACATATTAATTATCTCCTTTTTTGATTTTGTGGCTTCATTATAATTTCTTGTTGTTTGTGAGATTTTTAAGAAATGTTTTAGTTTTGTTAATTTCAAAAATTTCTTTCGAAAGTGTTTTTTCGCTTTCCTCACCGTACAAACAGATTATATCCTGTCAATGTTTTTGTGATGTTTTTGAAATGTTTCAGTTTTATTAAAAAGAAAAAATCCCGCCGATTTTACATCGGTGGGATGATAAAAGAAAAGACAGCATAGCAATTGCTATACTGCCGTTTTCTTTGCACTCATCAATCGGCTGATTTCATAGGATATTCAAAACATCCTTATGAGAAGTAGCCTTCGGTTCGCCTTTTATATTTAGTTTCTTAGCAAACGCCCTGAGCCTTCATAGCGTCTGCAACCTTGATAAAGCCCGCGATGTTCGCGCCTGCTACAAGGTCGTCTCCGAGGCCGTACTTGTTAGCCGCTGCAACCGATGCATCAAAGATGTTCTTCATGATGGTCTTGAGCTTAGCGTCAACCTCGTCTGCGCTCCAAGAGTAGCGCATCGAGTTCTGAGACATTTCAAGACCGGAGGTAGCAACACCGCCTGCGTTAACTGCCTTAGAGGGAGCAACGATAACGCCTGCTTCTTTGAGCATTGCAATAGCCTCGTTGGTGGTAGGCATATTCGATACCTCAACGTAGTACTTGATGCCGTTTGCGATAATCTTCTCAGCGTCTGCCTCACGAACCTCGTTCTGAGTAGCACAAGGCATAAGAATATCTGCCTTTACTCCCCAAGGCTTCTCGCCTGCGAAGAAGGGTACGCCGAACTTATCTGCATAGTCCTGAACTCTGTTACGGCAGGACGCGCGCATTTCAAGCATAAAGTTGATCTTTTCCTCGGTATTGATTCCGTCCTCGTCGTAAATATATCCGTCGGGACCGGAAATGGTAACTACCTTACCGCCGAGCTCGTTAACCTTCTTAACGGTACCCCAAGCAACGTTACCGAAGCCCGAGATAGCGAAGGTCTTGCCCTTAATATCGTCGCCGAAGTGCCTTAGCATTTCAACGGTGTAGTAAACTGCGCCGTAGCCGGTTGCCTCTGGACGGATAAGCGATCCGCCGTAGGAGAGTCCCTTACCGGTGAGAACGCCGGTGAACTCGTCGCGAAGACGCTTATACTGACCGAAGAGGTATCCGATCTCTCTTGCACCAACGCCGATGTCACCTGCGGGAACGTCGGTATCTGCACCTATGTATTTCTGAAGCTCGGTCATAAAGCTTTGGCAGAAGCGCATAACCTCTGCATCGGACTTGCCCTGAGGATCGAAGTCAGAGCCACCCTTACCGCCGCCCATAGGAAGCGAGGTGAGCGAGTTCTTGAAGGTCTGCTCAAATCCGAGGAACTTGATGATCGACTCATTTACCGAAGGATGGAAGCGGAGTCCGCCCTTGTACGGACCGATAGCACTGTTGAACTGAATTCTGAATCCGCGATTTACCTGAACCTTGCCGTTATCGTCAACCCACGGAACGCGGAACTTGATGATTCTTTCAGGCTCTACCATACGCTCGATAACGCCGCTCTCGATATATTCGGGGCTCTGTTCGAGCACAGGCTCGATAGATTCAAGAACCTCTTTTACGGTCTGATGAAACTCAGGCTCGTTGGGATTTCTCTTCTCAACTCTTGCCATAAGCTCGTTGAGGTACTGATTTTTAAACATAATATACACCTTCCTTAAAAGACGCACGCAAGACGGCGTACTGTCCATAAAATATGTTATGATTATAGCACCGTTTTTCTCAAAAATCAATAGGAAATCTCAATTTTTTTAATGAAAGCGTTGCATTTTTACGTTTTTCACAAAAATGACATCTTTGCTTATCGATTTAGCGTACTAAATAGAAAAAACGACGCGGGATTCCGCGTCGTTTTTTTCAGAAATCAAACAAAGATATCTGATTTGTCTCGGCAAGTCCATCGAGCGCCCCACTTTCGGTAAGAAGCTGCATTATTGCTTTTGATACGCCCGCTTTTTCTTGAAGCTCCGCGCGCGAAAGCAGACTTCCCTCGTCACGAACGGCAACTATCTTCTTCGCCGCTTCGTCTCCGAGACCGGGGATTGCATTGAAGGGAATTCTGATCTTTCCGTCTTCGGGCAAAAATTCAAACGCGCCCGATTTATAGAGATCTACAGGAAGGAATTTCACCGAGCGAGCCATTGCCTCGTCAACGAGAAGCAGAGTTGAATATTCTTCCGCCTCTTTTGCGGAGGCAAGCTTGTTCTTCTGCTTTTCCCCTATTTCTGCTATACGCTTTTTAACGGCTCCACGCCCTCCACTTACAACAGTCGCGTCAATACCCTTGGGGGCAACCGTAAAATACGCCGCGTAAAATTCAAGCGGACGGTATATCTTGAACCACGCAAGACGTATCGCAGACATAAGATATGCCGCAGCATGCGCCTTTGGGAACATATATTTTATCTTCTTACAGGATGTAATATACCACTCAGGCACATTATGAGCGCGCATTTCCTCCTCCCATTCGGGAGTCAGACCTTTACCCTTACGTACCTTCTCCATAATATTGAAGGCAAGACCGTTATCAAGTCCGTATCTGATAAGAGTCAGCATGATACTGTCACGTGTTCCAACGACCTCGGATATGGTACATATCTTATCTCTTATAAGATCCTGAGCGTTACCCGTCCAGACGTCGGTACCGTGGGAAAGTCCCTGAATTTGGAGAAGATCGGCAAAGTTCTTCGGCTGTGCTTCTTCGAGCATCTTCTGAACGAACCTGGTTCCGCTTTCGGGAAGCGCATAGGTTCCGACCTTACAGTCGATATCTCCCTCTTTAAGACCAAGCGGCTCTATCGATGTAAAGAGCTTATATACCGTCGGATCGTTCATCGGAACGTCCATTACGCTCAGTCCCGTATATCTTTCGAGCCACTTATATTTGGTCGGAACATCGTGTCCGAGCTCATCGAGTTTAAGTATCGTATCGTGCAGATAGGTGAACGCGAAGTGTGTGGTGACCGTATCAGAACTTGCATCGTCAGCGGGGTGCTGTACGGGAGTGAAGTCGTAAACGCTGTACTCTCTCGGCACGACTATGATACCGCCCGGATGCTGACCTGTCGTTTTTTTCGTTCCCACACATCCGAAAACAAGGCGGTTTACTTCGGCTTTGTTTACATTGACCTTTCTGTCTTCAAGATACTTTTTGACATATCCGTAAGCCGTTTTCGAGGCAAGCGAGGATATCGTTCCCGCACGGAAAACGTTTTCCTTACCGAACAAGGTCTCGGTATATTTATGTACCTTTCCCTGCACCTCACCAGAAAAGTTAAGGTCGATATCGGGAGATTTATCCCCGTAAAAGCCAAGGAAGGTCTCGAACGGAATATCGTGTCCGTCGTTTAGCATTTTCGTACCGCAGTGCGGACAGTTTTTATCCGGCATATCAAATCCGCTTCCGTAGCTTCCGTCGGTTATAAAGTCATTATATCGGCACTTGGGGCATCTGTAATGCGGCGGCAGGGGGTTTACCTCGGAAATACCTGCCATCGTCGCAACGAACGACGATCCTACCGAGCCTCGCGAGCCGACGAGATATCCGTTATCCTCGCTGTATTTAACGAGCTTCTGAGCGATCATATAGAGTACGGCAAATCCGTGTTTTATAATCGATTCAAGCTCCTTTGCCAGTCGCTTTTCAACGATTTCAGGAAGCTCATCTCCGTACATCGCATGCGCTCTTGCCCAGCACATTTCCTGAAGCTCCTCGTCCGCACCCTCGATCTTCGGGGTATACGTGCCTTCGGGTATCGGGCGTATCTTTTCGATCTGCTCGGCTATTTTTCTCGTGTTCGTAACTACGACCTCGTATGCCTTTTCCTTGCCGAGATAAGCAAATTCTTCGAGCATTTCGTTTGTGGTACGAAGGTACAGACCGCTTTCCTTGTCGGCGTCCGAGAACTTCATTCCAGCCTGCAATATCTGTCTGTAAATATCGTCCTCTTTGTTTGTGAAATGAGAGTCGCAGGTAGCAACGACAGGTTTACCGAGCCTATCTCCGAGATCAACGATCTTGCGGTTGAGATTTTTCAGATCCTCGTCGCCCGAGACGGTACCGTTTACTATCATAAATCGGTTATTTATAAGCGGTTGTATCTCAAAATAGTCGTAATAATCGGCTATTTCGTCTATTTCAGACTGAGGCTTGTTTTGCAGTATCGCTTGAAAAAGCTCGCCCGCCTCACACGCAGAGCCGATTATAAGACCCTCTCTGTGTTCGCTAAGCTTACTTTTAGGAATTCGCGGATACCTGTAATAGCTTTCGAGATAACTCGACGAGATAAGCTTATACAGATTTTTAAGTCCGACAAGATTTTTGACGAGAATTATCATATGATAAGGGCGGAGTCGCAAGGGATTTGCCTTGTCATTCATCGCTCTGTTCATTTCTTCGACCGTATAAATGCCTTCCTCGCGAAGCTTATCTACCATTTTAAAAAAGATAAGCGAAAGCATGTGAGCATCATCCGATGCTCTGTGATGATTGAACTCACCAAGCTCAAAATATTTAGCAAGAACGTCAAGCTTGTGCTTGGTGAGAGTGGGATTCACATAACGCGAGAGCGCGACCGTATCGAGAAAAGTATTCTCAAACGTCATACCGTATCTCTCACAAGCAGTTCTTATAAAACTGGTATCAAAGCCTGCGTTATGTGCGATAAGCATTCTGTCTCCCGAAAATTCGAGAAATGCTCTGACCGCTTCCTCCTGAGAGGGGGCGCCCTTGACCATCTCGTCAGTAATTCCCGTTAGCGTGGTTATCTGCTCGGGAATATGACATTCGGGGTCGACAAATGTGGAGAATACTTCAAGTATCTCACCATTTTTGACCTTAACCGCTCCTATTTCTGTTATACTACAGCTTGTTGGGGAAAGACCTGTCGTCTCGATATCGAAAACGATAAATTCGTCGCTGTCTAATTTAAAGCTTGCGTTTCCGTAAACAGTTCTTGCGGTATCGTCCACGAAATAGGCTTCCATTCCGTAGATCATTTTGAGATTTTTCTTTGCGACAGTCTCCATAACTATTGGGAACGCCTGAACGTTTCCGTGGTCAGTGACCGCTATCGCATCCCAGCCCCAGCGGTCTGCCGTCTCAGCAAGGACTTCCGGGAATGTTAACGCATCCATAGCCGACATATTCGTGTGAGCGTGAAGCTCGACTCGCTTTTCGGGCGCATCATCCATACGCTCGATCACTTTTACAATAGCAATATCCTTTGCATCGATAAAGCATTCGTTGTCGCTTCTATCTTTTAGGCAGTTTCCGCACACATCGAGCGCGATATCGTAGAAAACTACGACGCACTGTATACCTCTGAAAATCTTTTTTCCATGAGACTCGATCTTTTTAACGTAAGACGAAGCTTCGCCTTCTTCCTCAAAAACTTTTCTCACATTTATAGAGGCACTGCCGTCGGTAATCCCCACCGTAACTATCGTTTTGCCCGTTCGTGTGGTGAATGAATCGACCGACAGTACTTTTCCGATAGCACGTATATTTCTGGTCGCCTTTTCAAGCTCACCGATAGCAATTGGATCTCCCGAAATGTTTTCACCGAGAATTATCTCGCCCTCGTTTGTATCAAACTTCATTGTACCAACCGAGTAGATACCCTCTGTATCAGAGGTAACTTTGCTCGGGGTATAATCGTGATTTTTCTTATATACGCTGTTTCCAATGTCAGTCGGCAGAACGTTTTCGACTGTATTCTGCAGACTTTCCTTGTGGGCAACGGGCGGATGCGCGGCAACAAACTCGGCGTGCATTTTAGCCATAGTGCCCTTTTGCTCATTCTCAAAATCCTCATAGAGAATATCGGGAGTTTTCTTTCCTACTATTTCCACGGGAATATTCAGAGAGTATTCGCTTTTTATGATATTAGAGAGTATTTCGGGAGTTTCCGCCTTGCAAAGAAGACCTATGCCGCCCTTAGTAAAGCCGAGCGTGACGATAATTTTACCGTCCTTTTCGGAAAGCTCATATTTATCGAAAAATCCTCTCGCAACGACTCCTATTCTTCCCGCTTCCTGAATTATCGAGTGCATACGATTAATAGAAAACTTGTCAGAGGAATATTTGGGAAGTATTCTAACCATAGTCAATTCGTAAATTCGACAGATCTCCTCCTCCATTTTATAGAGGATCTGCTTTTCTACGGGCTCGCCTTCGATCTCGACCGATATCTCGATCATCTTCCTCTCCCTATCGGCGCGAAGGGAAAAATTCTTTATTCTGTTTACTACATCGACAGCTTCGCCAAAAGGCTCGTATGCTGCAAATTTTTCTCTAAACGTCATCTTATTTCCTCTTCCAAAGACCCGCCGAAATTATCTATCAAAACTGCGAGTCGTTTATTTCTTTTATAAGCTCATCGACCGCATTTTCTACCGATAGCTTACGTATTTTCTGTCCTTTCTTAAACAGGAGAAATTCCCCGTCTCCGCCCGCGATACCTATATCTGCCTCGCGCGCTTCACCCGGTCCATTGACCGCACAGCCCATAACTGCTACCTTTATCGGACTGCGAGCTTTTATCTCGTTCACTCTTTTTTCAAGCAAGGTGACCGTTTCTATCATATCGACCTTAGTTCTACCGCAGGTCGGGCAGGAGACTATATTAACGAGGTTTTTCACATCAAGTCCGAGCGAGGAAAGAATATCCCTTGCGCGTACGACCTCGGTGGTAGGATCTGCGGTCAGTGAAACTCTGAGAGTATCCCCTATACCGTCGGCAAGCAGAGAGCCTATCCCGATAGCGCCTTTAACGCTTCCGCCGCGGTCGCTTCCCGCCTCGGTAACACCTATATGCAACGGATAATTGCAGCTACCTGCAACTATTCGGTTTGCTTTTATCATAGTGCGCACATCCGAGGATTTTACAGCTACTATGATATTTGTGAAATCAAACTGCTCGAGAAGTGCAATATTTTCAAGTGCGCTCTCAGCAAGAGCCTCGGCGGTCGCTCCGCCATGCTTCGTAAGTATCTTTTTATCGACCGAACCGCTGTTTACTCCTATTCTTATCGGAATATCAAGACCAGCGCACTTGTCGGCTACAGCCTTGATTTTCGAGTTATCTCCGATATTTCCGGGATTTATTCTTATCTTATCAATTCCCGCCTCGGCAGCCTCGAGTGCTAGTCTGTAATCGAAATGAATATCGGCAACGAGAGCGCTTTTGATACCTGCCTCTCTGAGCTTATATACTGTCTTTACACAGTCGAAATCGGGAATGGCCATACGAATGACCTCGCAACCGACATCTTCGAGTGCTCTGACTTGTGCGTAGGTGGCATCAAAATCGGCAGTAGGCGTATTTGTCATAGACTGCACACTGATTGCCGCATCTCCGCCTATAAACAGATCTCCGACCTTTATTTTTTTACTTTTTCGTCTGTAAAGATTATACGAGTAGTTTTCCAAAACAGTTACCTTCCGTTATTTGAAAAGATTTATAACGTCCTTGCAAGTTACGACTATCATAAGAAGCATAAGAAGCACTATTCCAACGTAATGTATTTTGGCTTCGATATTATCCGGAAGCCTCTTTCGTCTTACCGCCTCTATTATGAGAAATACGATTCGTCCGCCGTCAAGCGCGGGTATAGGCAAGAGATTAAGTATTCCCAGATTTACCGAAATAAGTGCGGCAAGATAAACGACGTAAATAACTCCCTGCTGCGCCGCCTCACCGATAACCTTGGTCGTTCCAACGGGACCTGAAACCTCGTTTAAACCGTATCTTCCGCTTATCATATCCCAAAGCGATTCCCAGACCTGCCTTATGGCGAGTGTCGAGTAGCCAAACGAATGCTTTATTAAGTTTGCGAAATTCTTTTCCACGCGGTAAACCTTAAAATCGGGAGTTCCGAGCGTAATACCTTCAACATCGTTAATACCGAATTCCACATTCTCTATAACCACTCTCTCGCCCTCGCGTATTACGGTAAGGTCTATCGGTCTTATTCCGTCGTGCATTATCTCGTAAACGAGCTCCTGCGAGGTATATACCCTAGTGTTACCCACCTTAATTATCTCGTCTCCGAGTTCAAGTCCGTAGTATGGCGAATTTGCGCCCTCACTGAACTCGCCGACCGTCGTTCCCGCAAGAGTAGGCGAGGATATGACGAATGCAGACATAAGAATTACGCCCACGATAATATTTATCACTCCGCCTGCAGCGGTAATTATTATTCTCTGCCAGACTTTTTTATTTGAGAAAGCATTTTCGCTTTCCGATTCGCTGTCCTCGCCGTTCATTGCGACGTAGCCACCGATCGGAAGAAGGCGGAGAGAGTAAAGTATTCCGTTTTTTTTAGAAACTCTTGAAAAGATCTTCGGTCCCATTCCTATCGAAAATTCTTCGATATCAACACCGAATTTTCGGGCAAAAATATAGTGTCCGAGTTCGTGTACTAAAATCAGAAATCCGAAGATCAAAATAGCAAATACTACGTTCAAAATTATTCTCCGTTCTTGTCAGGCTTTGGCAAGAATATGCAGATATTCCTCGGCAAGACCAGCCGAATCTCTGATATCCTCTATCGTAGGTGCCTTTTTGCCGTATGAGAGTTTATCCTTGCTTTTACTATATTTATGCACGCATTCACTCACAAAATCCATAATATCGGTAAATTTTATCTTGCTTTCGAGGAAAAGCTTTACCGCCTCGTCGTTTGCCGCGTTGAGCATCGCCGGAAGCGTTCCGCCCGCCTCAAAAGCAAATCTCGCGAGCGAGAGAAGCTTAAAGGTCTCCTCATCGGGTTCAAAGAATGTCATCTTTGCGATTTTAGCAAAATCGGGCATATCCGAAACGTTTGGCATATGCTTTGTGTCGAAAAGTGCGTAGGCAATGCAGGTGCGCATATCGGGCACTCCCATTTGCGCTATTACCGAGCCGTCCCTATACGCGACCATCGAATGAACGACACTTTCTCTATGAACGACGACGTCGATGTCCGATGCTTTCATATCAAAAAGGTGAGCCGCCTCGATGACCTCAAAGCCCTTGTTCATAAGGGTCGCGCTGTCTATCGTTATCTTTCTGCCCATATTCCAAGTCGGATGGCTGAGCGCATCCTCTACGGTAACCCCTTCAAGCTCCTGCCTTTTTCTTCCGAAAAAGGGACCTCCCGAAGCGGTAAGTATAAGCTTTCTTACCTCGTGCTTTTCACCTGCACGAAGACACTGATGTACCGCACAGTGCTCGCTGTCAACAGGGAGAATCGAAACTCCCTTTTCTTTTGCCGCCCTCATAACGAGCTCACCGCCCGCAACAAGGGTCTCCTTGTTGGCGAGAGCAATATTTTTACCACAGTGGATAGCCGTGAGCGTAGGGAGAAGTCCCGCGTTCCCGACGACCGAGTTTAGAACGGTATTACATTCAAGCCCCGTTATCATTTCGCAGGATGCGTTTTCTCCCGAAAATATCTTTACGGGAAGGTCGGATACCGAAAGCGCAAGTTCGGCTGCCGACTTTTCATCGGCAACCGACACATACTTAGGTGAAAATTCTCTTATTTGTGTTTCTAGCGTTCGGACGTCCGAATTTACGGCAAGGGCCTCAACTTCGAGAGAATATCTCCTAGCAATATCGAGTGCCTGTTTACCGATAGATCCCGTAGATCCGAGGATCGCTATCGTTCTATTTTTAGATTCCATATTTCTACCTGAATTATCAAATTATTTGAAAAGAGGGATTATGCAGTTTAAAATATAAGTAAGTGCGGTCGTTGCTATGATACTGTCAAAGCGATCGAGAACTCCACCATGTCCGGGGAAAAGGTGACTGTAATCCTTGATCTTATATCTTCTCTTTATCATCGAGGCAATAAGATCCCCCGCAACCGATGCCACAGAAAGAATCACGCCACACAGAAGTATCCACGGAATATTGGGCTTTGTGTCCGAAAGCAGACCGACGAAGATCGCGTAGATCAAAAACACGATGACGCACGAGCCAAGTCCACCGAAAAAGCCTTCAACGGTCTTTTTGGGACTAATTTCGGGAATGAGTTTGCGCTTTCCGAATTTAAGCCCAACGAAATATGCGCCCGTGTCCGATACCCAAGCCGCCACATAGGCAATCGGGAACAGAAATGCTCCGCGAAGCGTATCTCTTACGATCACAAAGGAAGAAAATCCAAAGGTAATATAGATAACCATTACCGCTCCGAGCATGACTTCAGGAATCTTATCTCTGCCCTTTTCGCTGTCGAAAAGCGAAAAAGCGAGAAGCGCGAAAAGGTACACGAAGCTGAATATTGCAAAAAGCTTCATAAATGAGCTATCAGTATTATTCGCGCGTGAAAGCGACACCGTAAGCACAGAATACAGTATCGACAAAACGGTCATCTGCCACTTTCGAGCAAGGCGCATACAGTTAAGAAGCTCGTAAGCCGCGACAAGCGAAAGAAGCGCCGCGAAAACCACGTAAACGAACGTATGTGAAAAAATAAGTACCGGAACAAGTATGCAAAGCAGTACCGCCGCCGTAATAACTCTTGTTTTCATTTTTTCTCCTTTTTTAAGGGGCTAAGCCCCTTAAACCCCACCAAAAAACTTTTTGTAAAAAGTTTTTTTTGATTTTCAAAAACTTTGATTAAATATGCCACTCTACTCTTTTAAGTAAAGTTTTTGGAAAAGTCTGAAAACCCTTTTTTCTCAAAAAAGTTTTCAATACCCGCCGTATTTGCGGTGGCGAGAGGTAAAATCCTCGATTGCTCTGTCAACGTCGTCGGGAGTAAAATCCGGCCAAAGCTTATCACTGTAATAAAACTCACTGTATGCCGCCTGCCAGAGTAGGAAATTCGAAAGCCTTTGTTCGCCTGCGGTACGCACGATAAGATCGGGATCAGGTGATGCCTTAGTGTAAAGGTGGGAAGAAATATCCTCAGCGCTTACCGTCTTTTTTCCTTCGGCCACAAGCGCGTTTACCGCGTGGACTATTTCGTCGCGTGCGCCGTAATTGACCGCGATATTAAGAATTCCTTTACCCTGCGCTGATTTTTCTTCGAGAGCTTCCATTTTGGAGGCAAGTGTATTTCCGAGCGGGGTCTTATCTCCGAGAAAAATTATTCTGATTCCCTTTTCGATAAGCTCGTCGGCGTTTTCATCGATATTCTTTTCAAGCAGCCGCATAAGCGCGCCGACCTCTTCCTCGGATCTGTTCCAGTTTTCGGTGGAAAAGGCGTAAACGCTGACATTTGCGATTCCGAGATCAAAGCAGTGCTTTACTATCTCGGTAAAGGTTTTAAGACCCTCGACGTGACCCTGACTTCTTGGAAGAAACCTTTTCTGCGCCCAGCGTCCGTTTCCGTCCATGATGAAAGCGATGTGATTTATTTTTCCGCCTATCTGGCCACTGCGTATTTGTTTAAAAGTTGCCATGTCAAATTCCCTTGAAATTTTATTATTTGCAAACTAAGGGAGGATAACGTCTGACGCTCTCCTCCCTTGATATTTTCGCTTTTGTGTCAGAGGGACATTATGTCGTCGATCTTAGCAGAAGTGATGTTATCAATGTTCTTGATATACTTATCGGTAAGATCCTGGACGGTCTTTTCGGATGCCTTCTGTTCGTCCTCGGTCATATCTCCGTCTTTCTTCATCGCCTTGCACTTGTCGTTTGCGTCGCGTCTGATGTTACGGAGAGCCACCTTTGCGTCGTCGCCCATCTTGTTTACCTGCTTTGAAAGCTCCTTACGTCTGTCCTCTGTGAGCTGAGGGAAAACAAGTCTTATGACCTTGCCGTCGTTTTGAGGAGTCATTCCCAGATTTGCCGCAAGTATAGCCTTTTCGATCATTTTGAGCATACTCATATCCCAAGGCTGAATAGCGAGAGTGCGCGCATCGGTTGCCTTGATCTGAGCGATATCCTTGATAGGTGTGGGACTTCCGTAGTAATCAACGGTAACCTTTTGAAGAACTGCCGCAGATGCCTTTCCGACTCTTACCTGTGCGAGGTTGTCCTCGTAAACGGCAATGCTTTTTTTCATTCTTTCTTCAAATTCTCTGGTGTCAAGCTTCATTATTTATTTCCTCCATTTACTATTGTTCCGATTTCATCGCCCATAACGGCTCTAAATATGTTGTGCGGATCGTCAAGACCGAAAAGAAGTATCGGTATGTCGTTATCCATTGAGAACGAGGTTGCGGTCGTATCTATTACCGTGAGATGCTTGCTGAGTATCTCCATATATTCAATAGAATCAAGCTTCTTAGCTTCGGGGTGAGTTTTCGGGTCAGCGGTATAAACGCCGTCGATATTCTTGGCAAAGAGCATTATCTCTGCGCCGATCTCTGCCGCGCGAAGTGCCGCCGCCGTGTCGGTCGAGAAGAACGGGCTTCCTATTCCGCAGCCGAATATGACTACTCTGCCCTTGCTAAGATGCGAAATTGCCTTGTTTCTGATATACGGCTCTGCGAACTGCTTCATTTCGATAGCGGTAAGCACTCTCGTGGGAACGTCAAGCTGTTCAAGAACGTCTTGAAGTGCAAGTGAGTTTATAGTGGTAGCGAGCATACCCATGTGGTCAGCTCTGGTCTTGTCCATTTTGCCGCCCTGTCTGCCGCGCCAGATATTTCCGCCGCCGACAACGATAGCGACCTGAACGCCCGCGTTAACACATTCCTTTATTACCTTGCATATCTCCTCGATCTTCTCGAAATTGAGAATGCCGCGAGGTGCATCGCTGAGAGCCTCGCCCGAGAGCTTTAACAGTATGCGCTTGTACTTAGGCTGAGTGTCCATATATCCTCCGAGTATATTTATATATTATTTTTTATTATTTTACTATATTCAGTCGGTTTTGTAAATAGGTTTTTCGCATTTTTACAAATAATATACAATTTTTTGTTGATAGCTATTTGATTTTGACTGTCGGAGAACTACTCATCCACCACTGCGCCGCAAAATAAACAAAACTTGACAAATATTTAAAAAGGTTGTAGAATGTTCTTGACAAACAAATGTAATACCGCACTGTATAAGTGCGTATCTTTTATTTTATCACAAAAAACCTCGGCACCATTGGTGCCGAGGCGTTTTATTTTATCTTGGTCAATTAACCCTTAACCATCTTTTCGATCTCTGCTGCGAAATCGTCTTCTCTCTTCTCGATGCCTTCGCCCTTTTCGAAGATGTAGAACGCCTTAACAGCGATATCTGCTCCGAGGCTCTTAGCGCAAGCTGCAACGTACTTGCCAACGCTCATAGAGTCGTCCTTAACGAAGGGCTGTTCAAGGAGACATACCTTCTCGAAGAAGAGCTTACCGAGCTTACCTTCAACGATCTTTGCAAGAACTGCGTCCGGCTTGCTTGCAAGCTTGGGATCGTTCTTAGCAGCCGCAACCTGAATTGCAACCTCTTCGTCGATAGCGCTCTGGGGAACGTCTGCCTTTGCAACGTATGTGGGAGGGTTACCTGCCGCGATCTGAAGAGCTACGTCCTTAGCGCAAGCAGCGAACTCGTCCTTTGCGGCAGTAGCATCGTCGGTATCGAATACTACGATAACGCCGGTGTTTCCTGCGCCGTGAATATAGGTGCTCATTACGCCCTCAGTGAGAACGAAACGGCGGATACTGATCTTTTCTCCAATCATTGCGATCTTTTCAACGAGAGCGTCCGAAACGGTAATATCGCTTCCGTCGAACTTGCAAGCGCCAAATGCGCCAAGATCTGCGGGCTTGTTTGCAAGAAGAGTTCTGAGAAGTCCCTTAACGAACTCCTGGAAGGTTGCATTCTTTGCAACGAAGTCGGTCTCTGCGTTGACCTCGATCATTGCGGCATTCTTTCCGTCAACCATAATATCAACTACGCCCTCAGCGGCGATTCTGCTTTCTTTCTTTGCAGCAGTTGCAAGTCCCTTCTCACGAAGGATCTTTACAGCCGCATCTACGTCGCCGTCTGCCTCAACGAGCGCCTTTTTACAGTCCATCATTCCGAGACCGGTCTTAGCGCGGAGAGCCGCAACGTCTTTTGCTGTGATCTGTACCATTTTTATTTCCTCCTAAAAGTAGTGATCTTAAAAATTACTCAGCGTCGGTAACTTGTGCCTCAGCCTCTGCCTCAGCGGCTTCCTCTGCTACTGCATCAACGCCCTGTCTGCCCTCGATAACAGCGTCAGCGATTACCGATGCGATGAGCTTGATAGCGCGGATAGCGTCGTCGTTTCCGGGGATCATATAGTCTGCGTCGTCGGGATCGCAGTTAGTATCAACGATAGCAACAACCGGAATGCCGAGTTTTTTAGCTTCGAGAACTGCGTTTGCTTCCTTGTGGGGGTCAACGATGAATACTGCCGAAGGAAGGGTCTCCATAGTCTTGATGCCGCCGTAGCACTTTTCAAGGTCGTTCTTCTCTTTGAGAAGAGATGCAACTTCCTTCTTGGGGAGAAGATCGAATGTGCCTTCTGCTTCCATCTTTTCAAGGCTGTTGAGACGAGCGATCGAGCGCTTGATGGTCTTGAAGTTGGTGAGCATACCGCCGGGCCAACGTACGTTTACGTAGTACATTCCGCAGCGCTGTGCTTCTTCCTTAATAGCATCTGCCGCCTGCTTCTTCGTTCCGACGAAGAGAAGGCTTCCGCCTTCGACCGACATATCGCGAACGAACATGTAAGCTTCTTCGAACTTTTTAACGGTCTTCTGAAGGTCGATGATGTAGATTCCGTTTCTTTCGGTGAAGATGTATTCTGCCATCTTGGGATTCCATCTTCTGGTGTGATGTCCGAAATGGACGCCTGCTTCGAGCAGCTGTTTGATTGTGATAACTGACATTTTTAATGTCCTCCTTTGATTTTTTCCACCATTTCGCGTATTTTTCCGATATTCGGAGCATCAAAAGAAACGAAATGTGTGTTTTTGCGCTATCACGGCGCAGGGTGTATTATAGCATAATTAATACCATAATTTCAATACTTTTCCCAAAATTCACAAAAAATTAACTTTTGGAAATAGCTCCTATGAGCATTTCAAGCGCTTTTGCGACGCTCTGCTCGCGCACCTCCGCTCTATTGCCCGAGAAAAGGCAGTGCTCCACGGTCACATAATCGCCAAGCGCCGCCGCAATAAATACTGTACCTACCGGCTTTTCATGTGTGCCGCCAAGCGGCCCGGCGATACCTGTAATAGATGCCGCGCAGTCTGATGAAAACATTTTAAGAGCTCCGAGCGCCATCTGTCTTGCACACTCCTCGGATACCGCGCCGACACTCTCCAGTACATCGGTATCAACGCCAAGCTTTTCGTTTTTGACCTCATTTGCATACGAAACGAGGCTTCCGTCAAACACTCCCGATGCTCCCGAAACAGAGGTCAGAGTCGCACCTAGTAGTCCGCCCGTACAAGATTCGGCAAACGTCACTTTAAGCCCTTTTTCACTTAGAAGCGAAACGAGCTTTTCCGCTTTTTTAAGATTATTTTGGTTTATCATGATTATCTTATTCTATCTCGGCAACGGTAAATCCGACCTCTTCGACCGCCTTTTTAAGCTCGTCGTCGGTGTGTTCCTTCTTCATCGTAACGGTCGCGGTCTTTGCCGCAAGATCGACCTTTGCCGATACACCCGAAAGCTCTCCGAGTGCCTTTTCAACTCTTGCAGAGCAGTGTCCGCAGTGCATACCCTCAACAGTGAGTGTTTTAACAGTTTTCTTTCCGAAAAGTCCCATTTTATTTTCTCCTTGATTTTAAATTATTTTCTGTAAAGTCTTAACGCGTTGCAAACAACGAAAACTGAGCTAAGGCTCATTGCCGCCGACGCAAGCATAGGTGAAAGCGTAATTCCCCACACGGGATAAAGCGCGCCTGCCGCTATCGGAATACATATCGCGTTATAGAAGAAAGCCCAAAAAAGATTTTGCTTTATATTCGTCATAACGCTTCTCGAATATTTTATTGCGCGCGCAATGTTAGAAAGATCGTTTTTAATGAGAACGACGTCCGCGGAATCTATTGCTATATCAGTTCCCGCACCGACTGCTATTCCGACGTCTGCGGCGGTAAGCGCAGGAGCGTCGTTTATGCCGTCTCCTGTCATTATGACCATCCTGCCGCCCCTTCTGAGTTCCTCGACCGTGTTTCCCTTTTCGCTCGGCAGAACGCCTGAGATCACGCGCTTTATTCCGAGCTTTTCGGCGCTCGCGTTTGCGCTCATCTCATTGTCGCCGGTAAGCATCACGGTTTCAACGCCAAGCTCAGAGAGCATTTCAAGCGTTTTCACCGAGCCCTCGGCTATCTCGTCAGATGCGGCAAAAAATCCAAGCAAAGCGTCCCTATCCGCGAAAAACATTACGGTTTTACCCTCGCGAGAGAGCTTTTCAACTATTTCGTTATAGGAAGAAACGTCTATTTCAAGCTCTCGCATATAGGCGGAATTGCCTGCAAAATATTGAGTTTCGTTTATTATCGCACGCACTCCCCTTCCGGGAACTGCCGCAAAAGCCTCGCTTTCAAATGACTCCGCGCCCTTTTGAAGCGAATATTCACATATGGCGCGTGCAAGCGGATGCTCGCTCAATCCTTCGAGCGACAAAGCGATCGAAAGAAGCTCTCTCTCGCTTACCGAGAGAACAAAAACGTCGGTAACTGCGGGGTGTCCTTTGGTAAGCGTTCCCGTTTTATCGAAAACGGCAACGTGGGTCTTGCAGAGCGTTTCAAGCGCCTCTGCCGATTTTATGAGTATTCCTTCGCTCGCAAGCTTGCCGACCGCAACGGTGATCGCAACAGGAGTTGCAAGTCCGAGAGCGCACGGACAAGAGATAACGAGCACGGATATTGCGTTAGAGAGCGCAAAATCAAACGATTTCCCCGAAACGAGCCAGACTATCGCCGTTATCAGAGCAACCGAGGTAACTATCGGAATAAACACAGCTGCCACCTTATCGGCAAGCCGTGCAATGGGTGCTTTTGACGCGCTCGTGTTTTCGACAAGTTCTATTATTTTGGCAAGAACGGTATCTGTGCCCACCCTTTTTGCTTCCATCTTGAAAGCTCCTGTGAGATTTACAGTGGCGGTCATGACCTCATCACCGACCGTCTTATACCGAGGCTCACTCTCACCCGTGAGTGCGGCTTCGTTTATCTCCGAGCCGCCCTCGATTATGACTCCGTCGACAGGGATCGAAACGCCCGGACGAATTACAACTATATCACCGCAAACGATCTCGGACGAGTTTATCTCGATCTCCCTGCCGTCGCGAAGCACGACCGATCTTTCGGGAGCAAGCCTCGAAAGCTTTGCTATCGCGTCGCCCGTCTTGGATTTTGCCCGTTCTTCAAGCATCTTTCCGACCGTGACGAGTGTGAGTATCATAGCCGCAGACTCAAAATAAAGTCCGTGGGAATATTTTGAGATGATATCAGGATTTCCTTCGTAAACGCCTACAAAAAGCATAATTATCGAAAAAATTCCGTATAAAAAGGAAGCTGACGAGCCCATCGCAACAAGACTGTCCATATTGGGCGTAAGCTTGAAAAGAGCCCTGAATCCGTTCACGAAGAATTTCGCGTTTATGATCGCCACCGCGAGCGCAAGGAAAAACTGCAAAAACGCCGAAACGAGCGGATAGTCGTGCAAAAAGCTCGGCATTGGTATTCCAATCATCTCTCCCATCGAAACGTACATAAGCGGAAGCAGTATAATGACCGAGGAAATCAGTCTACTCTTTTCTAAAAGAAATTTTCTTCCGCCGTCCGCCTTTTCTCCGTAGACCGCGGCTCTATACCCCGCTTTATTTACAGTATTTATTATTTTTTTCGCGGGAAGTATCTTCTCGTCGAACTCGCAGACCATACTTTTCGAAAGCAGGTTGACCTCGACACCTACAAGACCGTCAAGCTTCTTCACCGCGTGCTCGACTGCAGCAACGCAGTTGACACAGCTCATTCCCTCAACAGTGAATTTTTGCTTCATATTATTTCTACGTGAAAACTTTTTGAAAAAGTTTCCCCTTCCCTTTCATAAAACTTTGTTAAAATTTCGGATATGTATATTTGTTATTTCAAGTCAATTATTACAAGCTCCGGACGGTTAAAGATACGTGGAACACGCGTAGTTTCTCTCGCAAGTCCTCGGCTGACTACCATCGACGTTCCGTTTTCTTCGTAAAATCCGCCTGCATATTCAGGAAAAACACCCTGATTTGGCGCATACACTCCGTTCACAAGAAATGGTATACGCCACTGTCCTCCGTGTGCATGACCGCTTAGCACGAGATCGAAATCATACTGTATGTACGTTTCGAACAGCTCGGGACGATGACTGAGCAGGAGCGTATAGTTTCCGTTTTCCGACAAAGACTCGACGAGTTCAAGGCGTTCCTTAACACTCGGAACGTTTTTTCCCTTTTCAAGAGCGTAAGATGCAGGGTCGTCTATGCCGCAAATATTTATTTTTTCGCCGTTTATTTCGACTGTTTCGACCTCATTTTTCAGTATCACGACACCGTTTTCTTCAAGTATCGACATCTTTTTGAGAAACGCCTCTTTGCCGCTCCACCATTCATGATTCCCGGTAACGTAGTAGCATGGATATTTCTCCGAGATAGCCTTTATAAATATTTCCGTATTTGCATCGTCTATAACATCGTCAAATATATCTCCGCCGAGCAGAACTACGTCGGGGTTGTGTTTGTCGAGAGCCTTCACAAGATTTTTCTGCTCCTTGCCGTATTTGCAAGAGTGCAGGTCGGTAACAAGCGCTATTCTTACGTTTTCTTCTATTTTTTCGCTATCGATTGCATATTTTTTGACTTTGAGGCGAACGTCAAACACCAAGAAGCAGAGTATCGATAGCAAAGCGAGCAGAGCGACGATCACACAAAGCACTTTATTTGATTTTTTCAGTCCGACATTTCCGATCATACCATGTACCCCAAAATCCAAAGTTCTGTTATTATTTTATCACTATTTTGATATATGTCAAGCGAAAAGCTGAGTTTTTACATAAAAAAGCTTATCCTTCAAGTGAAGAATAAGCTTTGATTTTACCACGAAATATCGCCGTCGTCGTTTTCGTCGTCGCTGTACTCTGCCGTATCGTCGATGACAGGCACAGGCTCACTTTTGTCAATAAATCGGTCGTCAAACGCGCTTTCGACAAAAAGCTTTCTGCAATAGCTATCGTTCTGTCTAAAAAGCTCGACAAGATGCTCTACCTCGTCAGAGGTAAGCTTTTCTTTTCTCTTCATCCTCTTTATGCAAGAAATGAGAATATCGTTCGTCAGCACCGAATCACCCAAGGACTCGTCGTACTCCGCATTATCGTCTGAAAGAAGAACGATATTGAATATCGGACAGGAAATGCCGTTTCTCTTTGCTATATTTGAGCAAGCACTCACGTAATACATGCCACGCTCAAATAGATTCGGAATACGCTTTATATCTTCTCCGTTCTGCACGGTCCACACGCCCTGTTTGGGAGTTACGAAATACCCTTCTCTATCTTCGACCGAGATAACGACTATTCCACCTTCGCAAACGACCAAAACATCGGCATCGGGACGGCAATCCTTATCTGTACGGAGCAGGTAGGGATTTTCGATAACATTCTTTTTAAAATAAACAGAAAGGAGTCCTGACACAAAACGCTTGTCTCTGATGTTGCTTCTGTTCAGCTTATTGACCTTCGCATATTTCATTATTTCGGGAATAAGATAGAAAAGCACCGCGATAGCCATAAGTGCAAGTATACACAGCCATATACACACACCTGTTGTGAAAGCACCGTTTAGTATAAATATCATATCAAAACTCCTCCTTTTACAGCATTTAACCTGTTTTTTAGATAAGCGACCGACCGCGCATTCAGACACGGTCGGTCGATATTTCTTCTTTACTTACCTTCGACAGTGTCAGCAAGATAGTTTACTACGTCCTCAACGCTGATAAACTTGTGAATATCGTCATCTTCGATTGTGATGTCAAATTCCTCCTCACACAGGCAAATAAGATCTGCAAGCTCAAGAGAGCTGATGCCAAGATCGTTAATAAGCTCTGCGCTCGGTACGATTTCAGACTCATCTACGTGAAGATTCTCCACGAGTATTGCTTTTACCTTTTCAAAAAGTTCATTGTTCATCCTAGATTCTCCTTAGAATAATATGTGATATAAATAAAATTTATTTATTTCCCTTGTTTATAGTGTGTCTCTTGATCTTTCTGGACGTCGTTTTTTCGAACTCGGTATCACGGAGAACAACCTCGTGCACCTGCTTGAATACGGGAAGCTTACGGTTTACCGCATTTACCTCTTCCTTGATGCGCGAAAGTATCTCGTCGTTTGAGAGACCCTCATTCTTATCGGGATCGGGGTAAACGAGAGCAGTAATAACTACCTCTCCTGACGTATTCTCCTGTCCTACGACAACACATTCCTTGATTATATCTATATGCGAGAGATAACTCTCTATCTCCTCAGGATAAATATTTTTACCGTTACTGAGAATAATTATGTTCTTTTTGCGTCCGGTAATGAAAATATATTTATCATCATCGATATAGCCGTAGTCGCCCGTGCGGAACCAACCGTCTTCGGTAAATACCTCTGCGGTAGCTTCGGGGTTATTATAATATCCAAGCATTACGTTATCGCCCTTGACGAGTATCTCACCGACCTCGTACTTACCCTGCATCTGTCCCTCTTCGGGTTCGATCTTGACCTCGCAACCGTCAACCGCCCAACCGACAGAACCAAAACGCTCATGTCCACCGATATTAACGGCAACAAGCGGCGAACATTCGGTAATTCCGTAGCCCTCGAGAACTCTTACTCCAAAGGCTCTGAAATCCTTGATTATCTCTTTATCGATAGGAGCGCCTCCGCAGACAAGATATTTAAGGTTTCCGCCGAACGCGGCAAGTATCTCTCCAAAGAGCTTCTTTCTTATATCAATTCCCAAGAAGCCAAGGACATTACTCAGCTTCATCGCAAATCTTACCTTCTTTTCAAGTCCCTTGGATCTTATGTTATCCCATATTCTCTTATGGAAGGTTTCCACGAAAAGAGGAACGAGTGCCATTACCGAGGGCTTAAACGCCGTAAGGTTTCTCGTGACATATTTAAGACTCTCGTTAAGATACGAGGTCATACCCTTATTGGTTGCGGCAAGATGTCCGCAGGTCATCTCGTAGGTATGGTTGGGAGGAAGCACCGAGAGAAGCGACTCGTGACAGGTCATGAACGACATCGTAGTACACGACGAGTTGGTTGCCGTTACGAGGTTTCTCTGACAGAGCATTACACCCTTGCTCGTTCCCGTAGTACCCGACGTAAAAATGATAGCGCAAGGCTTTTCGAGATCAAGTACAACATCAGTATAAGAACTGTCGCCCGCTTCAAGCGAATCTTTGCCGAGCGCGAGAAGCTCGTCGATTCCCTTTGTTCTGTCATTGACTTCCTTTTCAGTATCCGCGTATATCGGAATAAAATACTTTATGTTCGGAAGCATATCCGCATTTTTTGCAAGCCTGTTATTAAAGCTCTCGGTATAAACTACCGCGTCTGCCTTTGCGAGATTAAGGAAATTAACTATTTCCTCGTCCGCAAGCTCTTTGTCAAGCGGAATGATAACGCCGTTTCCGTTGACCGTAGCAAAGTAGGTGGTAAAATACATCGGGTGGCTATCACCGATAACCGCAACCGTACCGCCCATAATACCCAGCTTCGAGAACGCCGTTCCGAGATAGTTCATATTATTTAGCAGATCATTATATTTGTAAGTAAACTGCTGTTTATTTCTCGTATAAACGTAGAGATCCTTTTCACCGTATCTCTCCGCACTGCTCTGCACAAGGTGTCTAAGATCTTTTACCGTTTTTTCTTCAAAAACGTATTCCAAAACGATCAGCTCCTTTCATAAGCTATAAACATTATAATCATACAAGCGCGTTTTGTCAAGTTTTTCACAAAAATTTCATTTTTAACAGAATTTTTTGGAAATTTGAAGAATTTTGATAAAATTTCGAAATTCCTCTTGACAATCACGAGATTGTATGATACAATCAAGGTGTAGATAAAAATTCACAAATATGTCGCAAAAAAGGATTGAAAAAGCACGTGTACTGTGATAATATATTAAACAAGAAGCGGAGGTGTGTCTATGGATACGGAAAATAAGGAGCAAAAAAACACAAAAATGCCAAAGAACAAAAAAAACGCCATGATATTTTTATGCGCAACTCTCGCACTTCTTATCATTCTTCCGATATTGACTTTCGTTGACTGGAATGCAATTTTTCCCAAAAAAGAGGATAACAGTGACCGTGATTCATGGATAAAGTTCTACGGAGATCAGTATTTCGGAGCTCCGAATTACGACACGAACATCAAGGACGATACTAAGTATATGCAGCTCGACCGCCTTATTTACTATACCTTGGACGGTCACGAAACCTTCTCGATTGACGATGATCCGTCAAAGTACGGATCCACCTGCAAGCTCTTTTACGATTATTTCGAGCTCGTCAAGGCAGGAGAATACGAAAGCTACTATTCCCTTTTCACTGAGAGCTATGCAAAAAAACACGGCAACACGAATTTCTTCACCAAAAAAGAGCTTGTATTTTCACCTCAGAAGATATATAATATAAAGGTATCGCTGATCAGAAGCGCATATCTTGAAAATGGCGACAAGGACGGAAAATACGTCGGCAGTACGGTATATTATTTCGACGTAAGCTACTGCATAAAGGACAACGACGGAACCTTCCGCCGTGATATACTCAGCGACGAGTCGCGTCCGCTCGTATTCGAGCTTCTCGAAACAAACGGCGAGATAAAAATAAGCGACATCGCATTCTACAAGCAACAGGAAACAAATTAAATAAATCTGAAAGGAAGATATATTATGTCAACAATGATCTATATCTGGATAGGCATAATCGTACTCGCGCTTATCGTTGAGGGTATGACGGCAGGACTGACATCTCTCTGGTTCGTGCCCGCGGCAGCCGTATGTATACTGCTCGAGCTCTTCGACGTTTCTCAGCCGATACAGATACTCGTGTTCCTCGCGGTGTCGCTTATCCTCGTTATCTGCTTCCGCAAGCTCTCGAAAAAGAGCAAGCATGTCGCCACAAACGTTACCGATATGGTTATCGGCGGAGAAGCGGTAGTCACAGAAAAAATTGATCCCTCGGCAGAAACCGGCGAGGTCAAGATCGGCGGCAAACGTTGGTCTGCGCGCCTCGAAAACGGAGAATGCGCAGAAATTGGCGAACACGTAGAGGTACTGCGTATTGCCGGAGTAAAGCTTATCTGCAAAAAAGTAAAAATAAAAGCAGAAACATCCACAAGTGAAAAGTAAAAACGAGAAATAATTTATTTACAGGAGGTTAGTTATGAACTATTTACCTATCATTCTCGCGTCCGATGAGATCGATCCCATCACCCTTATATTCTGTGTTGCGATCGCACTTCTTCTCATCATTTTCATCTCTTGTCTTAAAATCGTACCTCAGGGACACGCGGTAGTCGTTGAAAGACTCGGAAAATACCACTCGACATGGCAGACCGGTGTGCGTTTCAAGGCACCTTTTAT
Source organism: Eubacteriales bacterium (assembly GCA_045605765.1). Taxonomy (GTDB): domain Bacteria; phylum Bacillota; class Clostridia; order Oscillospirales; family CAG-272; genus SIG672. Next base: position 137,729 of record JAZUQQ010000004.1, read on the forward strand.
TGACAGAATTGCAAAGAACATTGTCCTGATGGAGCAGGTTGCAGACTTCCCGCCTCAACCGGTTATCACGAGTGACAACGTTAAAATGCAGATCGACACCGTAGTATTCTATCAGATCACAGACTGCAAGCTCTTCGCTTACGGTCACGTTAATCCTATCGCGGCTATCGAAAACATTACCGCTACTACCCTTCGTAACATCATCGGTGATCTCGAGCTTGATGCAACGCTCACCTCGCGTGATGTCATCAATACCAAGATGCGCGCAATTCTCGACGAAGCTACCGACCCTTGGGGAATCAAGGTAAACCGTGTTGAGCTTAAAAACATCATGCCCCCGCGCGAAATTCAGGAAGCCATGGAAAAGCAGATGAAGGCAGAGCGTGAACGCCGTGAGGCTATCCTTCGTGCAGAGGGTGAAAAGAAATCCGCCATCCTTATCGCGGAAGGTCAGAAGCAGTCGAGAATTCTCGAAGCAGAGGCTGCAAAGCAGGCGGAGATCCTCAGAGCGTCCGCCCAGAAGGAAGCCAAGATCCTCGAAGCAGAGGGTGAAGCAGAGGCTATTCTCAAGGTTCAGCAGGCTACCGCAGACGGTATCAAGATGATAAACGAGGCAGGCGCTTCTAAGGAATCACTCGTACTCAAAAGCCTTGAATCTATGGAGAGAGTCGCTAACGGTCAGGCTACCAAGATCATCATTCCCTCCGAGCTCCAGTCTGTCGCAAGTCTTATTGCTTCGGCAAACGAGCTTATGGGCAACAAGAAGTAAATCCTTAAAACGAAAAACAACTCCCTGTCCCCACGTGCAGGGAGTTGTTTTTTTGCTTTGAAATATAAAAATATTATTTTACTTGTAAAAGGGTATTGACATTTTTTTGAAATAAATTATACTGAGATTAAAGAAAGCAACTGAAAGGAAGCAAAAATGATACTCAACTATATGCAAATAAAGGACGTCACTCTCGGAGCACTTGACGTTGTACGGGAAGAAAACGGTGATATTTCCTTTAAAAGATTAACAGACAAGCAGTTAGAGTGTTACCGCACACACAACGAAGCACACTACCACCGCGCACATGACACAGCGGGCGTACGGCTTTCGTTTTACACCGATGCCTCATCAGTTAAGATAGACTACGAAATGAAACGCGGGATTCGCCCTGTCTTTTTCCACATTGACGTCGTCTGTGACGGCGCAATAATAGAGCACACACGAGTTGCGGCCGAAGGCAACCAATGTGAGGGCACACTGATCGCTTCCCTGCCCGAAGGCAAGCATCTTGTAACCGTACATCTTCCAAACAAATCAATGCTCATTCTCAGGAGTTTTGAACTTGAAAATGCAGAGATATTTGAACCATACACACCCAAAGGCCCTAAGATACTTTTTCTCGGTGATTCGATAACTCACGGTGCATTTACATCTTATCCGTCACTGACATATACGGCACGACTGACAGCGATGACAGATGCGATCGCTATCAACCAGGGCATCGGCGCAGACGTCTTCCGTCCTGACATTATTGACCCTGAGATTCCATTTGATCCCGATGTAATCACTATTGCCTTTGGAACGAACGACTGGTCGAGCGCACGAAATAATCCCGATCTTAGAAATTCTCACGCTAACGACTATTTTGATAATGTAAAGAAGGCGTTTCCCAGAGCAAAGATCGTATATATATCGCCCATTTGGAGAAAACTTACCGACGAAGAAAACGTATCCTTTATGGAAGCACGTAGGCAATTCGAGGAGATTGCGAGATCTAAGGAAATTAGCGTCATCGACGGATTTACTCTCGTCCCGCATCTATCCGAATTTTATTGGGACAAGAATCTCCACCCGAATGATCTCGGATTTTCGCTTTACGCAGAAAATCTCGCAGTCGCCCTCAAAAAATTGGGAATTGTTTAAAACGTAAAACACCACCGATTTTTAAGATCGGTGGTGTCATTTTTATCAAAGTTTTTGAAATTCCAAGAAACTTTTTTCAAAAAGTTTCTTGGTGGGGTTCTTAGGGGTAACACCCCTAAGCTTATCTCTGAATTCTTCCCGATCCGTCGCCGCCCGCGAGCTTTTCAACCTCTGCAACGGTAACCATATTGTAGTCACCCTCGATAGAGTGTTTAAGTGCAGATGCCGCAACTGCGAACTCAACTGCGCCCTGAGTGGTCTTGCCGCTAAGGAGCGAGTAGATAAGTCCGCCGCCGAAGGAGTCACCGCCGCCTACACGGTCGATGATGTGAAGATCGTACTTCTTGGAGAAGCAGTATTCGTCGTCCTTGACGTTGTAGAGCATAGCCGACCAACCATTATCGAATGCACTGCGGCTCTCACGGAGAGTGATAGCAACGTACTCAAATCCAAATTTGTCTGCAAGCTGCTTTGCAACCGACTTATAGCCCTCGTGGTTGAGCTTACCGCCGTAAATATCGGTAGCCTCTGCCTCGATACCGAACACGTCCTTTGCATCCTCCTCGTTCGAGATGCAAACGTCAACGTACTGGCAAAGCTCGGTCATAGCCTCTCTTGCCTGATCTCTTGTCCAGAGCTTTCCGCGGTAGTTAAGGTCGCAGGATATCTTGATTCCCTTAGCCTTAGCCGCCTTGCAGGCCTCCTTACAGATATCGACAACGTTTGTACCGAGAGCGGGAGTAATACCGGTAAAGTGGAACCAATCTACGCCCTCGAAGATAGCGTCCCAATCAAAGTCCTCGCAGGCAGCCTTTGCGATAGCCGAGTTTGCGCGGTCGTAAATGCAGACCGAGCCTCTCTGCGATGCGCCCTTTTCATTGAAATAGATACCTACTCTGTCACCGCCGCGAACGATCTTGGTGGTGTCAACGCCGTATCTGCGAAGGCTGTTTACTGCTGCCTGCCCTATTGCGTGGGTAGGGAGCTTGGTAACGTAGGACGCGTCCATACCGTAGTTTGCAAGAGAAACCGCAACGTTTGCCTCGCCGCCACCAAAGGTGAACTCGACATGGTCGCACTGAACAAATCTCTCGTAGTTGTAGGGTTGAAGTCTGAGCATAAGCTCGCCGAATGTAACGATTTTAGCCATTTTTGGTCTCCTTAAATTATTTTATAATGTCGTGCGTATAGCGCGGACAAAAGTTACAAATTCCACAGGCAAACAAATTTACCCACTACGGATATAATAACCCATTTTTCCATAATTGTCAAGTATCACGCAAATTTTTTAGGGAATTTACGGCATTACTATTTTTAAAAACATAATCGATCCGAGAGAACTCGGATCGGTTTAAGTTTTAAAACAGAGTTTGAAGTCCGCCCATAAGGAGCCACATAACAAGGAATGCCGCCGCGACGAGTCCCATAACCACTATCATCGGCAGAAGCATCACCTTGACACTCGAAAAATAGGTCGTCAGATGCTCAAACACCCTCGGCCTTTGCCTCTGGTAGGGACTTTTTCTTTTTCTGAATTTTCTCGTTTCATCAAGTCCCGACATATCGAACACCGTCGAGCCGTCGTCAATATAAACGATCTTTTCCTTTTTGGACTTCTTCTTCGTTTCCTTATCAGGCATTGTTATCCGCCTTATCTGCAAGCATATGGCAGGCCGCGAAATGTCCCTCGCCGTATTCACGGTACTCGGGAGTTATATGACGGCATTTCTCGGTTGCGTGAGGGCAACGCGTATGGAAACGGCAGCCCTTCGGGGGATTTGCAGGAGAAGGAATATCACCGCTGAGCACAATACGGTTCATCTTTATGTCGGGATTAGGATTAGGAATTGCCGAGAAAAGAGCCTTCGTATAGGGGTGAAGCGGGTTTGCGAAAATATCCTTCTTATTTCCAAACTCCATCATCGCGCCGAGATACATAACGCCGATCTTGTCCGAGATGAACTTAACTACCGACAGATCGTGAGAAATGAAGAGATAAGTCAGATTCATCGACCTTTGAAGATCTTTAAGGAGATTTATTATCTGTGCCTGAATAGACACGTCAAGCGCTGAAACGGGCTCGTCGCAGATAACGAGCTGAGGATTTACAGAAAGTGCTCTTGCGATACAAATCCTCTGACGCTGACCGCCCGAGAACTCGTGAGGATATCTCTCGTAGTAATAGTCGCGAAGTCCGCACTTTTCCATAAGATTCATAACGTAATCCTTGACCTGACTCGGTGGAACGATCTTATGAACCTTTACAGGCTCAGAAAGAATGTCACCGACAGTGCTTCTCGGAGGAAGCGAGGAATACGGGTCCTGGAATATTATCTGCATCTTCGTGCGTATTGAGCGCATCTGCGCCTTAGTGAAATTTGTTATATCCTGTCCGCCGAAGAATATCTTTCCTCCGTCAGAGGGATAAAGCTTCAGAACGGTACGTCCCATAGTGGTCTTTCCGCAGCCAGACTCTCCAACGATGCCGAGAGTTTCGCCCGGTTTCAGCTTGAAGGAAACGTCATCGACCGCAACGAGATTTTGGAGTACCTTGCCGGTAAAGCTCTTCTTTATCGGGAAGCACTTCCTGAGGTGTCTTACTTCGAGAAGCGCGTCCTGATCGAGCGGCTTTTTCATATCCTCTTCGATCTGAGCTCTGCGAGCCGCGCTTTCTTCGGCGGCGATCTTTTCATCGTCGTATATAAAGCTTTCTTCTTTTATAATATCTGACATATTACTCGGTCGCCTCCTTTTCACCTTCGCTGTAAAGATGGCAAGCTACATAATGCGTGGGGCTTACCTGTATCATTCCGGGATAATCTCCTGAACATTTTTCTGTGCATTTAGAGCATCTTTCCTTAAAATAGCAGTAGGAAGGCATATTTACGGGGTTGGGTACGTTTCCGGGAATATTGAAGAGCGCATCTTCGTCCGAGTCCATCGTGGGCTTAGATTTTTGAAGTCCTATCGTGTATGGGTGCATCGGATTATGGAAGATTTCGGAAACAGTTCCTCTCTCGATAACTCTTCCCGCGTACATAACGACAACGTAATCCGCCATTTCCGCGATAATCCCGAGGTCGTGAGTGATAAGAAGCACCGCGCCGTTGATCTTATGTTTAAGATCGCGGAGTAGGTCGAGTATCTGGGCCTGTATCGTAACGTCGAGAGCAGTCGTGGGCTCGTCGGCAATTATAAGTCGAGGGTTGCAGGCAAGCGCCATCGAGATCATAACTCTCTGTCTCATACCTCCCGAAAGCTCATGCGGATAGGATTTGTAAACGCGCTCAGGAGCGGCAATTCCTACAAGCTCGAGCATCTCTATCGACTTAGCCTTTGCCATTTCACGAGTCGCGCCCGGTACGTGGATAAAGGTTACCTCGTCGAGCTGTTCTCCTATCGTGAACACAGGATTGAGCGAGGTCATTGGCTCCTGGAATATCATAGACACCTGTCTGCCGCGAATACGGTGTATTTCGTTTATCGGCATCTCTGCTATGTCATAGACTTTTTCCTCTGTTTCTGCATTTACAAGAGGATTTCCCTTCTTATCACGCTTATAATCGCTCGATGCGAAACGGATGTGACCCGAAACTATCTGTCCCTGAGGTCCTTGGAGAAGTCTCATAACCGACATACTCGTGACCGATTTTCCGCAGCCCGATTCTCCAACGACTCCGACGGTCGATCCCTTCGGAACCTCAAAGGAAACTCCGTTTACGGCTTTAACTACGCCCTGATCGGTAAAGAAATATGTGTGAAGATCCTCGATTTCGAGAATATTGTCGGGATCTTTCATTTCGGTAACGAACTCGCTCTCGTCAGCGCGGCGATATTTGCGGCTTTCGAGCTCGCGCATTATCTTCGCGTTAGCCTTGGCAATAGCGCGTACCTCACGTCCCGAAAGGTAGTGACTCTTGGGCTTCGACTGAGTTGCCGAAGTATTATTTTCATTTTTCTTTCTCATCGCCGTCACCTCCTCATCTTGGGGTCGAGTGCATCACGCAGACCGTCGCCCACGAAGTTGAATCCGAGAACCGCAAGTATAATGCAGATTCCGGGAGGTCCCCAGACGTTAAAGAAGTTCTGGAGAATGTTTTGATCGGAAGCGATAATATTTATCATCGTTCCCCACGCCGCGTAAGGCGCTCTTACACCCATATTAAGGTAGGAAAGCGACGCCTCGTAAAGTATCATACTACCAAGACTGAGAGTCATCGAGACGATAAGCTGAGGCATTACGTTCGGGATAAGATGCTTAAATATCTTACGCTTTACCGAATATCCCATAGCTTCTGCCGCTACCATATACTCTTGCTCACGTAGCGAGAGTATCTGACCTCTTACAAGGCGCGCCGTTCCCGGCCACGAGAATAGCGTCAGGTAAGCCATAAGATAGTAGATACGGTGCTGTGACGGAACCTCCGCCGAATCGAGCAGAGTACCTATTATAAGAAGTATCGGAAATCCTGGCAGACAGATAAGTATATCACAGAGTCGCATTATGATATCATCGACTATTCCACCGAAATACCCTGCAATTCCGCCAAATATAACGCCAAATATTGTGATTGCAAATACGGCGATAAAGCTTACTGTAAGCGATATTTTTCCGCCGTACATAAGTCTGGTAAAGACATCTCTGCCGTCCTTATCGGTACCGAGAATATGATTTGCACTCGGCGCGGCAAGCGAATTGAGCGGCTTCGTGGTTTCAACTACCTGATACATAGTATAGGTTTCGCCGTCCTTTTCATACGTGACCTCGGCGTAGGTATAGTCGATCTTACCCGACATGTCCTGCTCGGTTTCTCCCCACTGAGTGAACACGAGCGGTCCTACCCAACAGAACACGAAAAGTCCGATTATCATTACAAGTCCGACAATACTGAGCTTCGAGCGGAAAAATCTGCGAAGCACCATACGCATAGGGGACATAAGGCGTACATTTTTATCAAGAGGCGCGTTTTCTTCACTCTGAACGGCTACTGCAACGTTTTCCACGGTATCATTCTGAGCGCAAGCGTTTTCATTACGATTGTCCATTATTTGCCGCCTCCTTTATTTAAGCTTAACTCTGGGGTCAACTATAACGTACATAAGGTCTGCAAGCAGAATTCCCATTACGCTGAGGAGCGCAAGGAACATATTATATCCCATAATAAAGGGAATGTCCGCTTCTATCATCGCCTTATATGCGACGTTACCTATACCGGGCAGGTCAAAGACCTGCTCGGTAATTATAGCACCTGAGAAGAGTGAGGGGAGAAGTCCCGCAAGATTGGTAACGAGCGGTATCAGAGTATTTCTGAACGCGTGCTTATATACTACCTTGCGCTCTTTAAGGCCTTTTGCTCGGGCCGTTCTGACATAGTCAGAGTTCATAACCTCGAGCATTTCGGTTCTGGTCATTCTCATTCTTGCACCGATACTAAGTATTACTACGGTGAGTATCGGAATAAAAAGGTGACTCAGATAGTCGAGTAATTTTTCAAATCCAACGTAAGACTGCGTTGCATTTTCAAGTCCTGTCGGCGGAAACCAACCGAGTTCCATCGCAAGAAAGTCTTTGAGCATCTGTCCAAAGAAGAAGGACGGAAGCGATATTCCTATCATAACGAGGATAGTTACGACGTAGTCGCGTATCGAATACTGGTGTGTTGCCGCGGTGATACCGAGCGGTATCGCTATCATAAACTCGAAAAGTGTTGCTATAAGAGCCACCGCGAACGATACGCCCATATGATCTCTTATTACGTCGATTACCGGAACGCCGTATTTAAAGCTCGTTCCGAAATCGAAGCGACAGAGTGACGCCAGCCAGTTTCCGTATCCTTTAAGGATACCGAGGAAGCTGTTATCTTCAAGACCGTATAGCTTTTTCATACTTTCGATGGTTTCTTCGGGTATAGTCGCGCCGCCCTGATTCATCGCAGCGATCTTACTGTCGATGAAGCTGACGGGCATACACCTGACCAGAATATATATGATAAGCGACACGCCGAGCAGTATAAGCACTGCAAGCGCAAGTCTTTTAATTATATACTTTAACATAAGTTATCGTCCTGTTCAGTCAGCGAATTCGATTTCCCAGATGTGGTCAAGGGGAGAAGTATAGGGATTAAGCTCAGCCTGCGTGGGAAGCGTAGAGGTCTTGATCACGTTTGCATTGTAAGCGTAAAGTACCATACGCTGATATACGGGTAGCTCAACTGCAAGGTCAAGAACGTATCCCATAGCTTCTTCGTAAAGCTCTGTACGGATTGCCTGATCCTCAGTCTCTCTTGCCTGATCTATAACATCGCTAAGCTTGTTAAGAATGCTGTTTTCCTCAAAGTATGTGCCCGTATCGTTAAGAATTTCGCGATAACCCCAAGCGAGAGTGCTGGTTGCGCTCGAATTCTTGTGATACACCTGATACATATCGGGGTCGATAGTCGAGCCCCAAGCTGCTGCCCAGACCGCGAGAGATCCTGTGCTGAGCTTTGTGAGTGCTTGAGTATCTGGAACTACCTCGATATTCCATCCGCATTCATTGAGAAGCTCGGCTGCGCTTTGGAAGGTCTGATATGTCGGGTGATCAGTGAGGTTTGCACCTGCGATGGTGAACTTGATTTTAAGCTGAGAATCACCTGCCGTAACTCCCGCCTTTTCCATATAGTCGAGGATCGTTTCCTTAGCCTCAGCTCTATTGAACACGAGTGCGGGATAATCACGATAGTTATCGCGGCTGTTGTTGCCTGACTCGTCCTTGGGGTACGCCCAGCTTACGGTGGACATCGGCCAGTAAATGGTCTCTGCCATACCCGTGCTGTAATAGCTGAGTGCAAGGCTGGTGTTCATAGCGCACATGATAGCCTTACGGATATTGATGTTCGGAACCTTTCCTGCATTGATACCGATATAACCGTAACCGAGCTGATCGGTGTAGGTCTTTTCGATGCCTGCGGATTTAAGTCCGTTGATCTTGTCAATGTTGTCCTGAGTGAACTGAGGAGTTACGAAGTGAACCGTTCCGCTTTCGAGAGCGTTAAGAGCGTTGGACGCGCTAACTACCTGATAACGGAGCTTTTCGATCTTGGGAGTGCCAAGAAGGAAGTTGGGGTTCGCCTTGAAATATACGATATTATTGCTGAAAAATTCGGTAGTCTTGGGGTCGTCAGCGTTGGCGCTGTTGGTCACCTTGTATGGACCTGCGCCTACGGGAAGCTTAACGTTTCTGGGGGACTGGATAACGTCGGTCATAAAGTCGAACGAGCCGTATTCTACACCGAACTGATTGTTTTCAATATCAACCGGATAGCCCTCTGCGTAGTAGTGCTGAGGTGCTACAGAGAATGCGAAGTTCCAGATAGCCTTCGGGTCAACGCCGTTAATGGTTATTTGGAGAACATCATATTCGTCGGCAGCCTTAGTCGTGCCGTCTGCGTTGTGCTCCTGAGCGACCTTGTAGGTCTTGTCGCCAATAACGATCGAGGTCGTATCGGTGTTATGTCCGAGAGAAACGATACCCGAAATAGTCTCAACAGCGAGCTTTCCGTCCTTTACGTTTTCACGAAGAAGAACTTCCTTAGCCTTTGCGGTGTACTCAGTGGTAAGCGTCTGAGCGGTAGCCCAGTAACGAAGTATCTGATGAAGCTCCTGCTCAATCTTAGCGCCGTAAACGTACTCGATAGCCGAAGTCTTATCCTTAACTACGTCGGTGCTGTAATTTCTTATAACCTCTGTGATCTTGGATTTGATATCCTTGCCGTTCGCATCCTTTTCATATTCGAGAGTAACGTAGCCCTCTGCATACATAAAGGAGGTTACCTCATCGAACTCTCCCGTAGATTTATAGGGCTCCTCGATATAAGCCTCTTTCGAGCTTACATAGTCTGTTTCAAGCTCTTCCTTAAAAAGCTTGAGAGTGTAATTGTAATCATCGAGAAGCTGCTTTTTAAAGTCGTAGTCAGGATCGTTGGAAACAGCCTTCTTATATCCCGATCCGGGAGCATGCTTAGATATGGCATCGATCATCTTATCGTAATCAGCGCTGTATCCGCTAGGAGTCTTACCTACGCTCATATAGAGATTGATAAGCTCGTTGATACGATCGGCAGCTCTTGCGCTTGCGGTCTCGGAGATGGCGTCATCGGTTCCCGACGAGCTCGATCCAAGAGTCTGAGTTCTGTAATTTTGTAGACCCACGATATCGGTCGAATACATAGTGGAAGATCCGGTATAAACGGGGTCGAGGTAAACGTAGAGGTTGAAGAGAACGTCGTTCATAGTCAGCGGCTTGCCGTCAGAAAACTTTATACCATTCTTGATTACGAAGGTATATACAGTAGTATCGTTTCCTTGGTTATGGTTTATCGAATAGTCCTTAACTACTACTGCCTCATCATCCCCGCAAGCTACAACGACTTCGCCGTTCTCGTAGCCTGTGGTAAGCATACCGATCTGTGTCATGGCAACGATAGTGCCGTCAGCGGCAGTCGTCGAGAAGAAGGGATTGAAAAGTCCGTCAAGATCCTCGGTCATTATAACGAGGGCGTCGGGTCTTTGTGTTTGGCCGTCAGCGTCGCTGTTCTTTTTACAGCCCGTCACGTTGACTGCAACTCCTATGCACATTAGCGCACAAAGAAGAAGTGCAACAATTCTTTTTTTCATATTTATATCCTCCTATTTATGTACCTGATAATTCGGCAAAGGTGAGCGTTACGCTTCCGCTTTCTCTATCAACGTCTATCGTGATCTTAGACGTATCACCGTCAAGTTCGCAGTTGATAGAGGAGATATCCAGCTGCCCGCTGTATCCCGTTCCGAAGAGAAGTCCAACAATGTACTCACTTTGTGGGTAGCATTTATCGCTAATGAGTATCTTACCCGAAATAGTAACACCTTCAAAGGCTGCATCGGACGATACCCTTCCCGCAAGAAGTCCAAAGCTTGCGCCTGCTCTTCGCGAGCCTGCTTTAAGCGTATATGTAATATTTTCAAAATTAATGTTCTTAATTGAAGCTCCGCCTTCAAGCGTACCGAAAAGTCCGCCGTTCTGACTCGAATTATTGCCTTGAACTACCGTAACGTTCGATATCTTATAGGTATTACCGTCAGAAGAGTAAAACCCGCCCTTGAAGCCTCCGTTTGAAAATGCGCTCGGCCAGACCTCGTTTGTAAAATCAAGGTTCGCACTGATAAGATAATGTCCGTCAAGGTCTGCTATCTTATTTATCTGATCTGCTCTTGATATTTTATACCAGTCGCCGTCGAGCCAAGTCGTATAAAGCTTTATACTCTCGGTTAGTGTCGTTCCGTTTTCGTAATCACATTCACCTATCAGAGTATCTGTGGCGAGCTGGGTAAGCTGCGAGTCAAGATAGATTTTATCGAGCGTTTTACCATCCAGCTTGGGAAAACGCTTCATATCAAGCTTCCCAGTTTTGGTATTCCACTGAGGAAGCGCAAGCTCTATTGCTGATATGGTTTCGAGCATTTCGAATTCGCCGTAAGCATTTTCCGCATAAATCTCATAATTCACATAGGGTATCCACGCCGCATAAAGGGTCATAACGCTTTCCTCGGAGGAATATTCCTTATCGGGATCGACTCTCAGAAGATCATTGTCGAAATCCCATCTGCCCGAGTATATATATCCCTGTTGTCTGCCCGATTTGGAGGTGAGAACCCCGAACTCGTCGAGAGCGTTGCCGTTTTCGTCAACACGCGCCTCGCGGCTTGAATACCAGCCTGCGAAATAATATCCGTTTTTCGATATTCCGAACGCCTTGTCCTCACGACTGGGGTTATCGGGTGCAATAAGAGGAGTAACTCTGTTCCCGTCGGAATCCTGTTTCATACTGTTAATATTAAAAACGTCTATGACATAAACGTCCTCGGGGCTGTTTGCAAACGAGCCACCGTTTGCGTCAAATCTGACGCTTACCGTATATCCGTCCCTATCGAGCGTTTTATACGGAGTTTTCCACTGCGCGCAGGCTGTAAAACAACCTGTCGCAGCAAGGATCAAAGCAAGTGCGAAAACCCACTTTATCCTTATGATCATCTTATTTTTCATCGTCGTCTGCTCCTTTTTGAGCCTCGGAATTCTCACCGTTTTCCGTTTCGGTGCTCTCTTCCGAGTTTTCCTGCTTCTCAGGTGCAGGTGTTTCCTTACTTTCTGCACTTGCAGGAGCGTTGTCTTTTTTCTTGGTACCAAAGTAAAGAAGTGCAAATACTACTGCCGCCGCGGTCGCGAGCGCAAGAAGTACGCCGAGAACTATGTAGATCACAGTTTCAGTCGAGATCTTGTTTTCGGACGGGAGCGTGGGAGTAGGAAGATCTCCGCCTTCGACAGGAGGTTGATTTCCGCCCTGATTTGCAAGGTATTCGAGGTCACTTATTCTCTTCTCCGCCTGAATGAGCTTCGTGTTATCAACGAGAGACTGCTGAGCGATAGTTGCGATCTTATCGTAAGCTTCTCTTGCCGCGATAACGAGAGCTTTATCCGAGAGAGATACCTTTTCGGGAAGCTTGTTTATAGCCTCAATAGCCGCGATAGTAATATCATCGGGTGCCGATGCACCGTCAAGCGTATTTCCGAAATACTGATCGTAAATGAAGGTTCCGTAGTAGGTACCGTTGACAGGTCTGAGCATAACTATCGGTTTTTTGATATGCCCGATATAGTCTACGAAGTTTGCTCCGTAGTAAACGTTGGTTGCATTATCGGTCGCGTTCCACATAAAGAAATCAACGATCTCAAGTCCGGGATATTCGATAAGATTTCCGTCAATATCGCTGAACTGGTACATACCGGTTGCGGGGAGATTCTGTCCGGACTGGAAGTAGATGGCGTCGTATTCCTCTTCTAGTATCGGTGCCTCGTACGATGTGAATACCGCGAGCGCGAGGCTTTCGCACTCAAAGAACGCCTTATGTCCGATTGCGCTAAGCTCCTTAGGAAGCTCTACGCGGATAATATCGGTGCCTGCAAACGCCATGGCGCTTATTCTTACCGTGTTATCTGCTACCTTGACAGTCTTATTATCTCCTGCATATGAAATAAGCTCGAGACCGTTGGGTACTACTCTGTAAAGAATTCCGTCTATTACCTTGATGTTTTCGCTTATGTCATAGGTATAAACGGTAGTTACGTAGTCCTTACCGTTGAAGCTTTCGCTAACGGTCGAGGAGAACATCGGAAGTCTGCACATCGCAAAGGGATTATCACCCATAGATTCAAGGTTTTCTCCGAGAGTTACCTCAAAATCGGTCATTTCCTCTTTGATGAATGCGAGCTCACCGATATAGGTTGCACCCGAAAGATCTGCCTTTACTACGTCAGTATAAGCGAAGCTGTAATCGCCGACGTAGGTGACATTGTCGAGATTTACAAGCTCGGAAAGCATAGTGCAGTAGGAGAATGCGCCTTCTGCGATCTCGATATTATCTGCATTTTCCGCAAAGATCACCTTTTCAAGCTTTTCACTGTAAACGAATGCATACTCGCCTATCTTTTCTGCGCCGGAAAGGTCGATCTCGGTGAGCGCGGAGTTTGCAAACGCGTTATCTCCGATCTCTTTGACTGCTCCGAGGTTGATCTCTTCGAGTTTAAGGCAGTTATCAAATGCGAGTGCCGAAATAGAGGTGACTTTATCACCGAGAGTTACAGAAACGAGCTCGTGGCAGTATTCGAATGCGCCCTCGCCGATAAATTCAACCGAGGAAAGGTCGATATTTACGAGATCGGTAGCAAAGAATCTGTAAACATAGCCGTTTTCATCGTAAAGCGGATCGGTAAACGAGCTATCCACGAAATCGTAGAGAACGTCGCCCGAGAATGCGCGGTCGCCTATGTATACTACCATAGAAAGGTCAATGTTTTTGAGGTTTGCCGCGTTATAGAATGCCTCATCTCCGATGATCGCACCCTCTCCGAGAGTAACGCTTTCGAGCTCGGAAGCCCCCATAAACGCGCCGTTTCCGAGAGTTACGTTATCTCCGATCGTGAGCGAGTGAAGAGCAGACGTATAAACGTAGTAGTAAACGAGCTTACCGCTTGCGTCATCGCGGTAGGTTTCGGATTTATAGTTGGTTTCTCTGTCAAGTCTGAACGCGTAGTCGCCGAGGATTACGTTATCTCCGATAACTACCGAGATAATATCCTGACACTCATAGAACGCGCCCTCTCCAACGGTAACACCGTCGGGGATAACGACGTGAAGAAGCTCAGATCCCGCAAACGCGTATTTTCCGATATGCGCGATCTTCTCAAAGGAGGGTGCCTCGGTTATCTGTACGTTGAAATAGGAGTAGTCGCCTATCTTTTCGAGAGTTCCGAGAGTTACGTTTGTGAGACGCTGACAGTCTGCAAACGCGTAGTTACCTATCGAGGTAACACTTGGTAGGATTATCGAGGTAAGGTTCTTGTTGCCAGAGAATGCTCCGTTTGCAACCGAGGTTACGTTCGGGAGATCTGGAGCGAACACTCCGGAGATACCCGTTGCCACGAAAATTATCTCGTTTCCTTCATTATTAAGTATATAGGAGTTTCCTGCCTGATGATAAAGCGCGGTGTTACCCTCTGCCACCGTGATCTCGGTAAGCGCGGTATCGCGGAATGCATATTCACCGATTACCGCAACGTCCTTACCGAAGGTCACGCTTCTCAGCGAGGAGCAGCCGTGGAATGCTCCTGTCGGAATGACCGCCGCGTTGATCGATACCGAGGTGAGTGAAGAGCAGTTTGCAAACGCAAAGGCTCCGAGCTTGACCTTCTCTGCCTTTACGGTGAGAGTTTTTAGTGACTTACAACCGGAAAATGCATACATACCGACCGACTGTGCCGCCTCGGAGATCACAACTCCTTCGAGGTTTGCATTGTTTGCGAATGCATAGTGTGTAAGAACTATCGCAGAATCGAGCGAGATCGTTCCTTCAAGCGCACAGTTTGCAAATGCATTCTGGTTTATGAACTTAACGTTCTCTATACCCTCGACGACTTGGAGCGATGTGCAGCCGTAGAACGCTCCGAGATCTATCGTTTCGATGGTTGAAGGAAGAACGACCTTTTTAAGTGCGGTGAGATTTGCGAAAGCATACGAACCGATGGTCTTGACTCCCTCGGGAATTATGACCTCTTCAACCGTATTTTCACCGATAAACCACATCTTGGTAGCGTCCGGCTCTTCCTCGGTTATGTCAGAGGGATCTTTCGGGATATATTCGAAGTTCGAGAATGCGAACTGTCCGATCTCGGTAAGTGCGAGATCCTTGGGAATGTCAACGCGTCCGCCAAGACCGAAGTAGTGAGTCAGCGAAGGACCTGTGGTTATGTAGGGATCCTTGATCTCAATGCTTATCGTCTTGGAGTAGTATGTGCTCTTGCCGTCCATTTCCACACGTGCCGTAACAGAAGCAAAGCCCTCGGCTACTGCCGTGATAATGCCGTTTTGATCTACCTTAACGAGATTTTCGTTGCTCGACTCAAAGATCACCTTCGTCGTATCGGGGAAATAAGCGTCAAGCTTATATCTTATCGTTACCGACTCAGACGGGAACATCGAGAGTGAGTAGGAGTTCTGTGACGGGAATTTCATTTCATTTCCCATTTCACCGATATCTCTATCGGCAGAGGCTACGTAGTAGTACGCCTTATTTGTACGGTATCCCGACAGATAGAAGTTGTCGGTCACAGGCTTATCGTAGCGTCTGTATCCGTCCTCGTTTTCGCCAAGGACCTTAACGGACAGTATCGCCTGCATCGTACCCTCGTGATTTCTTGCGATTATTTTCGTAAGTCCGGGAGAAAGAGCAACCATTTTGTTGTTTACTATTCTTGCGACCTTGGTGTTGGTCGAGGTGTAGTTAAGAAGCTCGGACCACTCGGTTCCGGGATAGGTCTTTGGAGTAAGCGTATAGACCTCGTTGGGACTGAGAACTACCGCGTTAGCGTTTTCTCCCTTGCTCATTTCCTCTTCGAAATAGAAGTCGGAAAAATCGTCGGGAAGCGAGATCTCGTAAGTCGCAAGGTTAAGCGCGTAGTCGTAAACAGCTACTGTGAAGCAGTTTTTTGTGGTAGACTTATTTCTTATGTCGTCAACGTAGTCTGTAAGCTCGTAAACTACCTCGCTCGTTGAGTTGACAGACGAATATATCGGAGTCATATACTGATCGAAGTTGTAGAGCATAGCTGCGCCCTGATCGTCATATCCGACGTATCCGGGCTGCATAGCCATGGAATAGTGGTTATCAAAGATCGAAAGACGAGCGTAAAGTCTGGTCTTTTTAGCCGACTTATCATACTCTGTATAGTAATCAACGTCGGTAATTGCAGGAGCCTCGAAGTCGGTAACGAGCGGAAACTCAAATACGTTCGAGTCGTTGGTTTCGGCTCCGCCGTCGCCGTAATCGAGGTAAGCTTTAAGCGTTACCGTATATTCAGTGTTGTTTTTGAGGTTTGCATCTATCGCGCTGAACTCTATCTTGACATTCGCTGGATAGATCGTTCCGCCGTCGCCGTAGGATTTGCGGACGTCCTCCTCGACTTTGGTGAACACAACCTCGCCGGTCGAATCCTCAACTATCGATATTTCAATAGTCGCGGCGTTTCTGAGAAGTCCCGCCCATACGAATCTGAGCGAGTTTATCGTATCTGTCTGGTTGGAGAGTGCTATGTACTTTCTGTCTGCCGCGATAAGTCTCGACGAGGGATTCTGAATGAAGTAGTAAGATCCGAGGAAGCTTACGTAGTCATCAGAAATTCCGCCGATAGGACGTGTCGCGTATGCATCGGGAAGAGTTTTATCTTCAAGGTCGATCGAGTCGTCGATCTCGTCCTTGTTGGTTTCGAAATAATCAAGGTCGAATATGGGAGCCTCAGTCCAGTCGCCGTAGAAAGCGAGGTAAGGAACGCTGAGGTCGATTTCGGTACCGGAAACGGCGTCGAGAACTACAAATCCTTCCACGTACATACCGTTTTCGAATGAGTCGTCCATATATTTCTTGTCGGCATCACTGAGAGTGATGGTCACGGTAACATCCGCAACCTCTCCCGCACCTACGGTCACCTTGTTTCCCTCGAGAGTTCCGTTATTGACAGAAGAGATAACGACCTTTGCTCCGCCAAGTATATATCCCTGCTCGGTAACGGTGGTTTCGCCGTCGTTTGTCTTGGTTTCGCTGACGCCCTCGGTCATAACGTATGCCGAGACATCGTATGCAAGAGAACTATCCCCAAAATTGTTTATCGAGAATTTGAGAGTGTAAACACCTGTCTTGCTTGGATCGTCACCGAGCTCGATCTTAGACTTATCCATTATAGAGCCGTTCTTGCGATCGTAGGTTACGATATATGCAGGAGTTGCGGCAGAGCTCGTAAGGTTTGCAAGACCTGCGCCCTGCTTTCTTACCGAGTAAGGAAGTCCGTTTACGTTATATATAATGTCCGCAGTAGACATCATAAGTCTGTTTACAAGAGCGGCAACCTCAACGGGGTTGTTTCTGAGCTCGGGGAATGTGCTGAGCACGTACTGACGCATAAGAGCAGTAACACCCGACATATTAGGAGTTGCCATCGATGTTCCCGAAAGGCGGTCGTACGACTGACCGGGAACTGCCGAGAGGATCGATCCGCCGTGTGCGGTGATCTCGGGTTTGAGTTCAAGGTCGGGAGTAGGTCCCCACGAGGAGAAGTCAGACATAAAAGGACCCGAGGTCTGCGAGCGACTGATTTTGATAATTCCGCTCTTAGATGCCGCGAGCAGCTCACCGTCGTCCTGACGAATCGAGCAGACAGGAATTGTGGTGTCGCCGACGTTCATCTTGATCTCACCCGAAACGTTATTATAGATAATAACTCCTGCCGCGCCCTTCTGTTGTGCGACGTTTGCCTTTTCCTCAAAGGTAGTAGAACCGCGTCGAACGAGAACTATCTTTCCCTTTACGTCTATTCCGGTATAGTCGGCAGAGCGCCCTGCCCCCGGAATGGTTATGTATTCAATTTCAAGCGAGTCCTCACCGTCTCTGAATATTTCATCAAAAAAGTCCTTTTCTTCCTGGACGCGATCGGTCGATTCGGTGAAATAAATTATTCTGTCGTTGTAAAGAAGGTAGGGGGTCTTTACTCCGCTTATCGAAGCTACCGAAAGAGCACCCTTGTAGGTAGAGGGCGAGCCTACCGTTGCACTGTCAGGGTTCGAGGTAAGCGGAAGGTTTCCGTTTTTCTCCGATCCGTATGTCGAGTTGAAGCTATTGGACGCCGCAACTACCATACTGATTCCTGCTGCGCGGATCCTGTCGTAAACGCCCGATATCTGTTCCTTGTCCATCTCGCGGCTGAATCCGCAGCTCGTACCTATCGACATATTGATAACGTCAACGCCCAGAACGACGCAGTCTTCGAGCGCGCTGAGTATCCAAGAGGTTCTTGCAGACGATTCAACGTCCGAGAATATCTTCATCTCTACGAGCTGAGCATTAGGAGCAACACCCGTGATAGTGTCGTCCTTGCCCGCAATAACACCCGAAACGTGAGTTCCGTGATCGTTAGCCGAGGGAGTCATTGGATAAACGTCCGAATCGTAGTCGGCATAGTCAAATCCGAAAGGAACCTTGTCGCTTATATATACGTCGGAAGCGGTAAGACCTGCCTGAATATCGGAGGCTACCGTATCACCTACAAGCGCGACAACCTTTTCAAAGGTAAGTCCGAGTTTACTTCTGTCTGCAGTAAAGTTGGAATCAAGAAAAGCGGTATGATAGTAGTCAAGACCGGTATCGAGCACCGCTATTACCATTCCCTCTCCGCTATAAGGGAAATTTGAGCTGTTGAATATTCCCGTGTCATAAACATTTACGTTATTCTCTACGAGTTTTGTATCGGCAGTCTTGTAAACGTCGCCCACGATAACATTGGCACGGTTTCCGAATGTCGTGCAGACCTCACTAAAATCACCCGCCTTGATAGTTATTTCAAAGCCGCTTAAAATGGTTGAATAGTCTGCGCCCTGAGCATACTCGACATCAGTCTCGTTAAGCATAGCGAGAAGCTCCGCTTTTTCTCCTAAAATATCTGCTTTAAGCTTTGCCGCATCTTCCGTAAGGGAAAATTCGGATATAGACATATTCCTGTTCTTTAACTCGTAAGCATCGAGCAGTGACGTCTTGTCAATCTGTACTATGAGCGATATCTCATCGGTATCTCTTACTCCTTCGGGAAGCTGATAGATAACCGAAGTATTGAAAAAGTCCTTAAAATTTGTGTTTATGTCCCCGCCTAAAAGCCGTATGAGCGAATTTTCCGCAGATACGCTCAGAGGCGACACAAGCGTAGAGATGAGCAGAGCAAGTACCGTTATAATCACAAGCGAACCTGATACGAGTCTGGTCCAGAGTGTTTTTCGTGTCATTGTTGTTTCCTTTCGATCTATATACTTTATATTAATACACCGTGTCTTTACTTTCGTACTTTCGTGTGAAAAAGTGAATATGCATAACCATTTTATTTTAACACACCGCACCTGCTTTTTCAAGTGTTTTTTTTAAAAAAACTACAATATTATTATTTAAATATTTGTGAATTCTATTGATTTTCACAACATTTTGTGTTATGCTTATTCTGGTTATTTACTTCTATGTTCCGGAAGCATTTTTCATTTACCGGGCAGACGTAAAAATATAGTTACATTCAGGAGAACACAAACGATGAAGAAAATCACAACCGCGCGCACCCTTATCGCGCTAATTCTACTCGTCTCAATGCTCTTCTCTATGCTTTGCGCGTGTGAAAAGCCTGACGATACGGATGACAATGTTCCCTCGAACCCTGATTCGGGTTCTCAGGGCGGTCCGGATGAAGATACCAATCTCTCGGCACCTAAGGTTGAATACTCGATCAAGGTGCTTTCGGCAGGCGGACTTGCACTTGACGACGTTAAAGTTTACGTATATGCAGACGATACGCTTGACAACCTCGAAGGCTTTGCCGAAACCGACTCAAACGGAATCGCCAAGATGAAGCTTGCTAAAAAATCGGAGTATTGTGCGGTACTTTCGGGAGTCCCCGAAGGATATGATGTTGCGGAGTCCTTCGCTCTCACCGAAACGGCAACCACAATTACGCTCACTTCTTCGGTAATTGCAAACGAGAGCCTTTCGGGGGTTACCTACGAACTCGGTTCTGTAATGCGCGATTTCAGCGTTGTCACCAGAAACGGAAATACCGTAAGACTTTCCGAACTTCTCAAAGAGAAAAAGGGCGTAATGCTCAACTTCTGGTTCACTACCTGCTCGCCCTGTCAGAAAGAATTCCCTTATATGGCGGCATCTTATGAAAAATACAAGGACGATATAGAGATACTGGCTCTTAACAATATAAACACCGAAGACGATATCGACTTCTTTGAATTATCCTACGGACTCGATCCCCTTCCTTTTCCAAAAGTAAAGGATTATACACAGCTCAAAAATGCTTTTAACATCCAGAACTACCCCACATCAGTAATGATAGACCGATACGGCGTTGTATGTCTCATTGAGGTAGGCGGTCTTCCCTATCAGGAACCCTTCGATGCAATGTTCGAGTATTTCACTTCGGATAATTACGTTCAAAAGCTCTTTGAAAATCTCGAAGAACTCACTCCCGCGCAAAAGCCCGACGTTGATATGCCCTCATCTGACGAAATCGCAAATATATTCAACAAAGGTGAGATAGAGGTCACCTACCGACCCGAAGAAGACGAGCAGTCGGCAGAGTTCGCTTGGCCCTTTATCATCGGCGAAAAGAACGGTAACGCCTGCGTTATGAGCTCCAACGCCAACAAAGCGTCCTCATATGCCATTATGTATGCAGACATCGTGCTCAAAAAAGGGCAGGCACTCGCATTCGACTATATTCCCTCAACAGAACGCGGCTCTGATGCTCTTATAATCATAGTTGATGGCGAAGACATCTATCAAATATCGGGACTCGGTGAAAACTGGACCACCTGTTATCCCTACGTTGCAACCGAGGACGGAACATACGAGGTAGCCTTCGTGTATTTAAAGGATGCTACTGCTAACGAGGGTGAAGATACCGTATATCTCAAAGACCTTCGCGTAGTTGCAACGGCGGACATCGATACCCCCACATATATTCCCAGGGAGGCGGCAACCAACCGCAACGAAGACGGTCTTGGATTTAAAAATTATATCACCACAGTTTACAACGAAAAAGACGGATACTATCACGTAAACGATACAAATGGTCCGCTCCTTCTCGCAAACCTTATGAGACCTTCAAATTTCAGCGACCTTTCGATATTCGAAATGGTAACCGACCCCACCTCAAACACAAATCAATTCTATAAAGAAATACTCCCTTATATGAACTACTCGTCCAACTCGGAATTCACGGGAGTTTGCACGGTAAACGAAGGACTTCGTACTATTCTTGAAAAGATAGCAAACGTAGCGGGATTTGAGCTTAACAATCCCGATCAGTGGCTACAATTCTGCCTATACTACGATGCATACGGAACAAATGGTGCACAGCTCTTTGACCCGATACGCGGACTCGCTCCGTTCTCGGCATTCGAAGCAAAGGAAGGAAAAGACAACAGCGTAACCTACAACCGCGTTATTATGCCCCGCGGTCTGCTCTACAAATTCGTTCCCACAAAGTCAGGTGCATACCGCATCACATCCGACAGCGATTATGAGGTGAACGGCTGGATCTTCATTGACGAAGATTTCAGTCCGGACAAGGAAGAAAGAACTTGCTACTACGCCTACGACGGCGGAGAGAGAATGTATAACGACTCTACCAACTGCTCTATGGTAATATATATGGAAGCAGGTGAGTCGTACTACATAGACATCGCATATTACGATGTATATCAGGAAGGTACCTTCACATTCGAGATAAAATATCTCGCCCCTTCGACCGACATATTTATGATAGCATCTCCAGGATTCTTCACCTACTACGAAAATGAAAACACCGAATCGGTAAACGAGATCATCGCAGGCGGTATTGAAGTCGCGCTTGGAAGTGACGGATACTATCATCAAAAGCTCGCAGACGGCTCTCTCGGCTCAATAATTTACGCTGATTTTACCGGAACTACGGGAATTTTCAACAAATCGCTCACTCAGATGATTGCTCTCGGTTCCTTCAATTTCGGTCTTACCGAGGACGATCAGTATGTACTCAATTATATTTCTCAGTTCTTCAAAAAGCTTAACATCGACGCCGGTGCGCGTCCCGCAGATCACCGCGAGGCTCTTATAAACGAATTTAAAGCCCTTTGGGGCGAAACCTACTCAGAATATGCCGAAAGCTATAAGATCGAGGATGTTATCGCAGGCATATATCACGGCAAGGGCGAGGATCTGTCATCTATCGCACAAAAATATGCCAATATGGCAAACGGAGTCACATCTCCCGCAGAGCGTGTGGGCTGTGTTGCAGTAAACAAGGAGCTTGCGGATCTTCTTCAGATCCTCATGGATAAATATACTTTCCAGGGCGTTGACACCTCTTGGAGAAAGCTCTGCTTCTACTATGAGCATTTCGGACCCAAGGCTTAAACAAAATAAAGGTAAAATGTTATGAAAAACAAAATATTTGCAAAATTTTTGTGTGTGATACTATCTTTGACCTGCATTTTCTCACTCTGCGCCCTGCTTGCTTCATGCAACAATGGTGGCTACGATGAAAACACAGACGGTGATACACCAAAAGGTAATATCAACTACACGGTAAAGCTTGTGGATTACGCGGGATCTCCCATCAGTGATGTTGTCGTACACGTTCTCAAAAATGGTCAGCAGGTCAAAATGAACGTCACAGGTCCCACGGGAGTTGCAAAATTCTCGCTTGAAGCAGGAGATTACACCGTCGCTTTTGAATCTGCCGACGAAGACAAGACTTTCGCCTACGATGAAGCAAAGTGCGTTCTGAGTGCCAATAATCCCGAAATAACGGTAACGCTCTATAACGGGCTCAAAGAATCGGGAAGTATTATGTTCACCGTAAATGACGTTGATACTGAGTTTAAGACATACGCTCTTGACGCAGGAGAAAGCTTTGTTAATATTTCTGAGGGCGGAACCTCATATTTTATCTTTACCCCAACCAAACAGGGTCTCTACAAGATATCCTCGTCCGACCATTCGGTAAAGGTAGGATATCACGGTGCTCCCACATTCCCTCAGCTAAACAACATTGCGGATATGAATGAAGACCTTTCCTTCTACTTCAACGTGAAGGATTCGCATATCGGAACAAGCGGAACCGGAACGTCGCAGTACATCATAAGTGCGGAGAATATCGGAGAAACTGCTATTTCCTGCATTATTAAGGTCGAGCGCGAGGGCGATTACATCAAGGACGTAACCGACGAGCCTTGGACAGACGTAATGCCGACAAACAAGCTTGAAAAGTACGTTCCCGAAGCTCCCTTGAGCGAGAATATGTTAACAAATCTCGACATCACGAATGCAGGACTCACCGTTGTATTTAACGAAAACGACGGATATTACCATCTCGGAAGCGCAGACGGTCCTCTCGTTCTTGTTCGCATATCGTCCGAAAGCGATTATATCGCCTCTTTTACCGAAATTTGCGAGACCGACAGACTCGCGGCTTACTTTTACGATGAAAACGAAAAGTTCGTGAAAAAGGAAAGCTTTAATAAGCTTATCGCAAAATATGCCGAAATATGCGACGAAGTCACAGGTGTATGTCCTCTCGACAAAGATCTTGAATATATGATAAAGACGGTCGGAGAATACAAGGGCTGGTGGAATTACGAGGCGGGCACTCAGATATTCGCAAACATTGTAGTTCCCATCCAGAACGCTTGGCTCTTTGCTTGTTGCTACGTTTCACAATAATAAACCAAACGTCAAAAATCGGTCGGAAGTCTCCGACCGATTTTGTTTTAGAAAAAAGCACTCTTTTTTTAGTTTTAATACAAAAGTTTCAGATTTTCCAAGAATTATTTTTAGAAAGCTATTGTAATGTTGTCACCGAAGTGATATAATAGCGGTGTTCAAAACTAAGAAATATCAGGAGGATAAATATGAACAGATCAAGTGGATTTGCAAAACTACTTGCCGTCCTCTCGCTCATTCTTTGCCTTGCAATGCTCCTTTGCGCTTGCAATACGACCAACAGCAGCAATGATGACAAGGATGATGATAAGGACAACGTAAACGACACTACAAGCGACGACGATACAGACGTCGGTGGCGGCGATGACGATCAAAACACCGATGACAATAATATAACCTATACGGTAACTGTCAAGGATCTCAACGGAAATCCTGTGTCGGGAGTCGGAATTCAGTTCTGCATAGGCGAGAACTGCTTTACCCCCGTAGTCACCGATGAAAACGGCAAGGTCGTAGTAAACTCGCTTGAAGCTGTAGAATACCATGTAACCGTTCAGTCGGATGCATACGCAGCGGAGCTTGAAGAGTATTCGTTTGAGAAAGGCTCGACCACGCTTAGCATAACCGTTTACAAGCTTCCCGACGGAAGCGCAGAGGATCCCATTCCCGTAGTCGAGGACACGACCACGATCAAGGTTTCCAAAGGAGAAAAGAAATACTATATCATTAGAAATCCGGAAGGAAGAAAACTCACCGTAAACTGTAAATACGGAGTTGCGGTAGTTGAATACAACGGTCAGGTCTACACCTCGACAGACGGCACTATCGAGATCACGCTCGTAGCAAGTGACGACAGAACCGCAATTATCTCATTTTCTGCAAGAGACACTCTTGGTCAGGAATCCCTCGGATTCTTCGACATGATCCTCGGCTAAATAAAAAATCCGTGATTTTCACGGATTTTTTATTTAGTTCCGGAGCGCTTTTTCAATAGCCGCCACAAGCTCTGATTTTTCCATCTTGGCTTCCGAACGTGCTACGATAATACCGTTGGCGTCAACGACAACAGTCATAGGATACTGTCCCTTTCCACCCATAGCGAAGTAGTAGCTCTCTCCTGTGTTGTTATGTCCGAATTTCATCGTGTAATCTTCAAACCCGTGTTCGATGATGCAGAAAGCTATTTCGTCCTCTCCATCGTCTGCCGAACATATCGCTATCATATCAATAGCTACGCCACTATCGGTATATTCCCTATATACGTCTTCAAAATGAGGAAGCTCTTCGAGACAGGGCTGACAGGTCGTGTACCAGAAGTTTATGACCGTTATCTTGCCTTTATTTTGCGAGACGTTAAATGTTCCAATATATTCTCCCTCAGTGGAAATTATCCTTATATCCTCACTGACACAGATATTTCCTACGTTGTAACCAACACTCGGTTCTCCCGTGTCACCGCTTGGCGGAGGATCGCTCGTGACCGGCGCTTTGTCAATAAAGTTGTAATACACGAGGCTTGTGATAAGGAGTACCACCGCAAGCACGAACGACACGATCTTTATGATAGTGACACGTTTTTTTCGCTTTGCCTCAAGCTTTTCCTTTTCCTCTTCGCTCGCATTTTCAGGAATCTCATTCGGCGGAAGGATTATTTTTGAGCCCTTCCACTGTATGGCGCTTGTCGGGCAAATCTCGATACATTCGCCGCAGTTTATACATTCGTGGTCACCGACGTGGCCAATATCCATCTTACACTTGCTAATACAAAGTCCGCAGTCGATACATTTTGGTCTATCGAGCTTTATTCCGATAAGTGCTATCTTGTTGAAAAGTCCGTAAAGCGCACCAAGCGGACAGAAGAAACGGCAAAAGAAACGGTAAATAAACACCGAACCCACAACAAACACGACAAGAAGTAAAAATTTCCAAGTAAAAAGCGGTCCAAGCAGAGAGAGCAATGGATAATTTTCACTGTTAGAGAGAAGTCCAACGCCGCCTTCAAGCGTTCCCGCGGGACAGATGTATTTGCAAAACGCAGGGATCTTGTCTCCTCTGCCGCTGTATATGAGCGGAATAATGATAGCAAACACCGCAAGTATAACATATTTGAGATACGAAAGCACTCTCGTGATCATGCTCTTTTTAAGCTTTGGGGTCTTTATTTTATGTAAAAGATCCTGAACAAGCCCGAACGGACACAGAAAACCGCATATCCAGCGTCCGAAAATCAGCCCGTACAGCATAATGATTCCGATCATATAATACGGAACGGTCTTGTTCGCGTCGGCAAGGGCGTTTTGAAGCGCTCCGAGCGGACACGCCGCCGATGCTCCCGGGCATGAATAACAGTTTAGTCCTGGTGCACACAGATTTTTCACCTTGCCGAGATAAATATATCCGTTGCCAAAGCCTTTTAGATTGGCGTTAAAAAGGAGAGCGGCGTAAAGCTGGATGAGCCTTCGCTTAAACGGCAGTCTGTTCTTTTTAGTTTTTTTATTTTCTTTGTTTAAGTTCATATCAACCAAGTCCTATACATTCGGTACAAATTTTGATAGCCTTATCGAGCACATCGCGCATTCCACCGTTGAACATTCCAAGCACGATAAATATGACAGCTACGGAAAAAACGGCAAGGCGCACAACTCTTATAGCGTTTATTTTCTTTGAGGTGTTTTCCTCAAAGATGCCCTCGTCCGTTGCCTTGACATCCGTGAGCGACGCAAGCGCATCTTTAAGCGCTCTCTCCTCTTTTTCAAGACTTGACTTTAAGTAAAATGAATAAAATACGCCGACCGCAAAAGCAAAGACAGCACACGGCACAAGAATATACATAAGAGATATGATACTCGCATTTATTTCATCGGTAAAGCTTGACTCGTTAAAGAGATACAGAAAAACCGGCACCGACGATACTCCGTAGAGTGCCAAGCTGAGAGTCTTGACAATATCCCTGTCTTTGGCTATTTTGTCGGCACTCTCGCTCGCTCCGCCCTTGGCTGCAAGCTTTATACGCAGTTTTTTAACAAAAGCCCTTTTGTCGGGTGCGGGTCGAATCTTCTTATCTTCAAGCGGAATGACGATAGATATAAATATTGATCCCACCATTGCGACGAGACAGGCTACTGCCGGAACGATTATCTTTTTAAACTGCGATGAGATACTGTCGGACGTAAACGGGTGATCTCCGCTTTTGTATATCGTAATACAGGACACGATAAGGCAAACTCCGAGCAAGACAATAAGCACCGAAAGCACTATGCCGTATACCAGATAAAGCCTCTCTTTGTTTTTTTGTGACATAATTATCTCCGTTTCGAACAATATATTATGATTTTAACATATAACACCACCAAAGTCAAGATTTAATGACGATAACTGTTGAGTCAAGAATTAATTTATCTGAATTAGCAGTCTGTTTATGAACTATTTTCCAAATGTTGAAATATATATTTCAGCATCTGAAGATATTTTCTTTGTTTCTAAAAAATTATTTTATCTTCTGATGATATACAATTATCGTTGCGGAATACAGCATGATTATCTTATACTGATGCATATATTACCGTCGGCAAATGTTATTTTTATCGTAAATTGCACTTCTTTTAAACTAACAAAAATTTATTATGTACAATCGCAAGATTCGAAGTCTATAGATACACGTATCGCTTCAATGCATTCGAACTCAGCAAGTTTGTTTGTATAGTTCCATCCCACTCGATAAATTTTGTAGAAGCATTTTAATATGTGATATTTAAATTATTTCACTCTGTGCGGATTGCTTAACCGTAAGACTCACTGTAAACCATATTTACTGTTCAGGGAAAGTTTCTACAAATGTAATAAAAACAAAAATATTATAATAAACAGGCGTTTTTTTGCACTATCTTGCTTGACAGACAGGGGAAGGCGTGTTATAATATAGAAAATATTAAAATCAAACGGAGGAATTTATCATGCGTATAAAGACTCTCGATACCAGAAATCTCTGCGAAAGCGCAAAGAATGGCGGTTGCGGCGAATGCCAGACATCTTGCCAGTCCGCTTGCAAGACCAGTTGCGGTATCGCAAATCAGCAGTGTGAAAATACCAAGAAGGAAAACGAAAACAAGTAATCATTTTCGCTCCGAATGCCGCCTTTTTGGGCGGCATTTTTGGTGATGGGAAACTTTTTAAGAAAAAGTTTCCTCGCGTCATTTCAAAAACTTTACTTAAACAAGGAAGTATATATTATGATACACGCTTACAAGCTTGGCGGAATGAATATTATCCTCGACATCTTCTCCGGTTCTGTCCACGTCGTTGATGAGGTCGCTTACGACATTATTACCGCATATGAAAGCAAGGAAAAAGAAGAGATAATCACCGAAATTCTCGCAAAATATCAGGACAGAGCGGACGTAAACCGCGAGGAGATCATCGACTGCTTTAATCAGATCGAGGAACTCAAGGCGGCAGGCAAGCTTTTCGCGCCCGATACCTTCTCCCCCATCGCGGACACGCTCAAAAGAAAGACCTCGGGCGTCGTTAAGGCACTCTGTCTGCACGTCGCGCACACATGCAACTTAAACTGCGAATACTGCTTCGCAAGTCAGGGAAAATATCACGGCGACCGTGCGGTAATGAGTCTTGACGTCGCTAAACGCGCACTTGATTTTCTTATCGAAAATTCTAAGGGCAGACGAAATTTAGAGGTTGACTTTTTCGGCGGAGAGCCTCTTATGAATTTTGATATGCTGAAAGAGCTCGTCAAATATGCCCGCGGACGCGAAAAGGAATGCGGCAAGAATTTCCGCTTTACTCTGACGACCAACGGACTTCTCATTGACGATGACGTAATTGATTTCGCAAACCGCGAGATGAGCAACGTCGTACTCAGCCTTGACGGCAGAAAAGAGATCCATGACCGCTACCGCGTTGACTATGCAGGAAACGGAAGCTGGGAGCGCATCGTTCCCAAATTTCAGAAGCTCGTAGAGGCACGCGGCGGAAAGAACTACTATATGCGCGGCACGTTTACACACGCAAACCCTGATTTCGTAAAGGACATAGAAAAGATGCTCGAACTTGGATTTACTGAGCTTAGTATGGAACCGGTCGTTTGCGCTTCCGAGGACGAATCGGCACTGACCGCAGAGGATCTTCCGATAGTTCTCGAGCAGTATGAAAAGCTCGCAGAGCTTATGCTCGAACGCCGTCGCGCTGGCAAGCCCTTCACCTTCTACCACTATATGATCGACCTTAGCGGCGGTCCCTGCATCTACAAGAGAGTTTCGGGTTGCGGCTCAGGAACCGAATATATGGCAGTCACTCCTTGGGGCGATCTATATCCCTGCCATCAGTTTGTCGGTGAGGAAAAATTCAAGCTCGGCGACATCTGGAACGGCGTTACGAACACCAAAACACAGGAAGAATTCGGTAAATGCAACGTATATTCACGTCCCGAATGTGCCACATGTTGGGCAAAGCTCTACTGTTCAGGCGGTTGCGCGGCAAACGCGTACCATTCGACGGGCTCGGTAAACGGTGTTTACAAGTACGGTTGCGAGCTCTTCCGCAAGAGAATGGAATGTGCCATTATGCTCGAAGCTGCAAAGGCAGAAGAATAATATGGATACTCCAATATACGATTTCATTGAAAAATACGCGCAAGAAAAAGCTTTTCGCGCACACATGCCCGGGCACAAGGGGAACGGTCCGCTCGGTGTCGAGGCTCTCGATATCACCGAAATAGATGGTGCGGACGTCCTTTACAGTCCAAGCGGAATAATAAAAAAGAGCGAGGAAAACGCGGCCGGTCTGTTTGACAGCGCGCGAACGCTATATTCGACCGAAGGATCTTCCCTTTCGATCCGCGCGATGCTCTATCTTGCAACGCTTTACGCCAAAAGCAGAGGCAAATACCCGAGGATTGCGGCAGGAAGAAACGCTCACAAGGTATTTATAAGCGCCGCCGCTCTGCTTGATTTTGATATCGCTTGGATATTTCCCGAAAAAAGCGAGAGTATCGTTTCATGCGAGATAACGCCGAGCACGCTCGACAAATTCCTATGTGAAAACAAGGTCTGCGCGGTATATATAACAAGTCCGGATTATCTCGGAAATATTGCCGACATTAAGGGAGTTTCGGAAATCTGCAAAAAGCACAGCGTTCTGCTTCTCGTTGACAACGCTCACGGTGCTTATCTAAACTTTCTGCAAAGCTCCCGCCACCCGATAGTTCTCGGTGCGGACATCTCGGCAGATTCGGCGCACAAGACTCTGCCCGTTCTGACAGGCGGTGGATACCTTCACATCTCGAAAAACGCGCCAAAGCTCTTTTTTGAGCAGGCAGATAGTGCGATGGCGCTTTTCGCATCTACGAGTCCGTCGTATCTGATAATGCAGTCACTTGATCTTGCAAACAAATATATCGCAGACTCTTACCGCGAAAATCTTGTGCTTTTTGCTGAAAAGGTAGAGGATTTAAAGAAAAATCTGACCGAGACAGGCTACACGCTCGTTGGAAACGAGCCACTGAAAGTGACGCTTGCTCCGAAAAGCTACGGATATACAGGCACATCTCTTGCCAAAGTCCTGCAACAAAACAGAATTATCTGTGAATTCTGCGACAACGATTTTACTGTTCTTATGCTCACTCCCGAAAGCGGTGAGGAGATGCTTAACAAGATTTACGACGTGTTAAGTGGTGTACCTAAA
Organism: Eubacteriales bacterium; assembly: GCA_045605765.1. Taxonomy (GTDB): domain Bacteria; phylum Bacillota; class Clostridia; order Oscillospirales; family CAG-272; genus SIG672. Next base: position 168,207 of record JAZUQQ010000004.1, read on the forward strand.
AAATCCGAGATCACCGATAAAATGCCAACTCTTGAAGTGCCCGAAAGGGTGCTTTCTCCAAGAGAGGCAACGATGTCCGAAAGCCGCGAATTTGATGTTAGCGAGTGCTTCGGAAAGGTACTTGCCATATCAAGCGTTTCCTGTCCTCCCGCAGTACCGATCGTCGTTTGCGGCGAAAGAATAAACGAGAGCGCGGTTAAGATATTTGAGTATTACCAGATCAAAAAAGTTCGATGTATAGAAACGAAATAACGAAAGGCGGAACAAAAAAATGACCCCGAAGATCACAGGAGTACATCACGTCGCCCTTAAAGCAAAGGGGCTTGAAAACTACAAAAAGATGTTTGAATTTTATCACGAAATTCTGGGACTTCCCATCGTTCGCGAGTGGGGCGACGGCGAAAATCTCGGCGCTATGCTCGACACCGGCACAGGACTGCTCGAAATCTTTTCAAACGCGCCCGACATTCTTTCAGAGGGTGCGCTCCGCCACATCGCTTTTGCGGTCGAAAACGTCGACGTCTGCGTTGAGGCAGTACGCAGTGCGGGATACGAGATAACTATGGAGCCGAAGGACATCGTGATAGCGTCTGAGCCTCCCTTCCCTGCAAGAATTGCTTTCTGCGCGGGACCGGTTGGGGAAAGTGTTGAATTTTTTACCGAAAAATGATAAACCTAAGGTGAAACCGTCCATTTTTAATCTTTACAGGCGTTTTCTTCTACATAGGACGTATTATCATCAAGTCTCTTCTGTTGCAATTATTTCAACCACGATCATTAAAAGCATATCTTTGACCTAAGATTCTTGGGAGCGCTATTCTTCCGAGTTTATCAATTTCCTTTATCGCTCCTACATTGTTGTTCATACTATTTCTCCTTTTTGTTATATAAATATCTCTGTCAAATGACAAATTCTTATTTTTAACACAATAGTACCGCAAAAAATGTTAAAGTTGAGTATATTCCGAATATTAACACAAAATTGGAGAAATTATGAAGATTTACAGTTTTAACGGAAGCAACAACGTGTGCGGAGCAATGATTAAAGAGGTAAGAAAAAACTCAAGCTTTCTCAAGAAAATCTCGCTGCAAAATTACAAATAAATGGTGTGATTATTGAAAGAGATAGTATCAGTAGAATTGAAATAGGCACACGCTTCGTTGCAGACTACGAGCTCCTTGTCCTATGCAAAGTTTTAAATGTCACGCCTGCATATATTTTAGGTGTCGAACAAGCAAAAGATCCGACGGAAATTTCCGTCGGGTCTTGTTATTTTAGCGAGCAACTATCGAACGCAAAGCTCGGTAAAGCCACTCGATATCATCTTTCTGAGAAAAAGCACCGAAGCTTACACGGACGCCGCCGCCGCTCTGATAGCTTCCAACTCTGCGGTGCGCCAAAGGCGCGCAGTGCAATCCACTACGTACACAGACGCCCTGACGGTCAAGATATTCTCCGACATCTTTACAGTGGATTCCTTCAACATTGAAAAGCATTATTGAGCCGACATTCTCGTTTGGCAAATATATTTTAATACGCGGAAGATTTAAAAGAGCGTTTTTTGCATAAGCAAGAAGCGAGTTTTCGTGTTTTCCTATATCCGTAGCGCCACGTTCGATAACGTACTTCATTCCCTCGCAAAGACCCGCTATCGCTGGAGTGGGAAGAGTTCCCGCCTCCATACGGTGCGGCAAAGTATTCGGCATATCGCGCTCGGACGAGCTTGATCCGCTGCCGCCGAAGTAAAATGGACCTATATCTGATGCTTTCACATCATTTCCAAGGACGAGAAGTCCCGAGCCTTGCGGACCACAAAGTCCCTTATGTCCGGGCGCACATATTGCCCACGCCGAGCATCTTTTTATATCTATATCGCTATTTCCTGCTGACTGAGATGCATCAACGACGAATTTTATTCCCTTTGATGCGCAGAGCTTTCCGATTTCATCTATGGGAAGCTCGATTGGCGCAATATTAGATTTATGACAGGCCACGACGAGGACTGTGTCGCTTCTTATCCTGCTCGTAAGATTTTGCAAGATATTTTCGCTTTTTCCTGCGCTCGGATAGATTTCAAGCGATATTTTTCCTATATCGGCAAGATGAGACACGGGGCGATAGACCGAATTATGCTCTATATCCGATATCAGGACGTGACCGCCGTCTTTTGCTGCCGAGAATATCGCCATATTGAGAGCTTCTGTGGCGTTATGAGTAAATATCACGTTTTCCGGCTTTGACGACCCGAATATCTGAGCTCCGAGCTCTCTTGCCTCGTTTATCTTCTCGGCCGCGCGTCTCGACAAGACATGAGATCCTCTGCCCGGATTTCCACCGTACTCGTTTACGGCACGCACCATTTCTTCCCCAACCTCGCGTGGTTTTGGGAAAGAGGTTGCCGCATTGTCGAGATAGACCCTTCTTTCTGGTTCTCTTGGCATCGCCAAGTTGATTTGGCTAAAACTAGTGTTTTGTCTGTAAATATTTGATGAGTTACGCTGCATTTCGTAACGGTAATTTGAACTTCTTTTCATAATATAAACATCTACCCTTTCGGCAATATTATTCTCTTATATCTTATGCACACGGAGATACTCACGACACTCAAATCGCCCCTATCACTTTTTTCTTTTCTTTGGCAGATCTAAAAAAATTTAAAAAAGGTCTTGACAAGTCCAGTTCAAGGGTTTATAATACAATCAGATAATTTGTCTGCAAATTTTAAAACCCTATTTTCACAAGGAGACACAGTAAGATTATGGCAAATAGTGCTCGCTCTTTCCAGTTTAGCTACTTTTATTACTGCTTTATCGGCTATCACGATAAGGCTTTTTGTGGTTGCAACTGAGAAAGTACGAGTTTTAAGATAATTTTATCCTATAAAATATCGTATCCGCAACCACAAGGTTGCGGATTTTTTGTTTTAAAATTTGCATAATATTTTTCTGTATTAAAAGGAGATTTTTAATCATGGTAGTAGTACTCAGACCCAATCCCGAAAAGGAAAAGCTCGACTCTCTTGTAAAATGGCTCGAAAGCAAGAATATTTCGATCCATCAGGTGACGGGTGAATCAAAAGTCATTCTCGGACTTATCGGAGATACCTCGAAAATTGACATCGGAATGCTTCACGCGCTTGACATCGTAGAGGACGTAAAGCGAGTAAAAGAGCCTTACAAGAACGCAAACAGACAGTTCCACCCTGAGGACACCGTTATCAAGGTGAAGGACACCCAGATCGGCGGCGGAAGCCTCACTATAATGGCAGGTCCCTGTTCAGTCGAGACCGAGGAGCAGATAATCGAGGTAGCAAAAGCGGTAAAGGCGGCAGGCGCTACGATGCTTCGCGGCGGAAGCTTCAAGCCGAGAACCTCTCCCTACTCATTTCAAGGTCTCGGTGCTGACGGCCTCGAGCTTTTAAAGCTTGCAAGCCGCGAGACAGGACTTCCTGTAGTTACCGAAATTATGGAGATATCTCAGCTTCCTCTTTTCGACGACGTTGACGTAATTCAGGTCGGAACGAGAAACATGCAGAATTTCAACCTGCTTAAAGAGCTTGGCAAGCAGGATAAGCCCGTAATGCTTAAAAGAGGTATGTCGGCGACCTACGAGGAGCTTCTTATGAGTGCCGAGTACATTATGTCCGAGGGTAATGAAAAAGTCATTCTCTGTGAGAGAGGTATCCGTACCTTCGAGACCTACACCAGAAACACTCTCGACCTTGCGGCAATTCCAGTACTCAAAAAGCTCACTCACTTTCCGATAATCATCGATCCGAGCCACGCTACGGGAAAATCTGCTCTCGTTTCCGATCTCGCTATCGCGGCGGTAGCGGCAGGCGCAGACGGACTTATGGTCGAGGTCCACAACGACCCCCAGAAGGCTTGGTGTGACGGAGCACAGTCGATAAAGCCTGACACATTTGCCGAGCTTGCAAGAAAAGCTTTTGCTCTCCACGAGTTTATGAAAACTCTTTGATAAGCAGTTGACGAAAGAAGGTAATTTGAAATGAAAATAGGCATAGTAGGACTAGGACTTATGGGCGGCTCGATCGCCAAAAGCGTAAAGGCAAGGACATCTCACACAGTCTATGCGACCGATATAAATGAAGAAACTATGCTTCTCGCCCGCCTTTGCGGAGCATATGATGCTCCACTTACCGACGAAAACATCGGAAAGTGTGATCTCGTAATAGTTGCGCTTTCCCCGTCTGCCGCCATTTCGTGGGCAAAAGAAAATGCTCCGAAAATGGAGAAGGGTGCGATAATCTCGGACATATGCGGAATAAAGCGCGCTGTTGTTCCGAAATTCTCCGAAATAGCCGAAAGAAACGGACTTTACTACGTGGGAACTCACCCTATGGCAGGAAAAGAGCGCGGAAAATTTCAGAACTCAACCAATGACCTTTTCGTCGGCGCATCTATGATACTCGTAGCAGACAAGAACACGCCTATGTCGGCAATGGAAACTCTGTCGACCCTTGCTACCGATATCGGATTTGCACGAAACGTATTTTCGACTCCGGATGATCACGATCGGATAATAGCCTACACCTCTCAGCTTCCGCACATCGTTTCAAGTGCGTACATCAAGTCTCCCGAGGCCCAGCTCAACCGAGGATTTTCGGCTGGAAGCTTTAAGGATCTCTCGAGAGTCGCACTTCTTGACGAGACGATGTGGACCGAGCTCTTTATGGCTAACGACGACTATCTCGTAGAGCAGCTCGATATACTTGCCGAAAATCTTCAAAAATATATAACGGCAATAAAAAGCAGAGATGCAGAGGCTCTCAAAGCACTTCTCAAAGAGGGTCGCGAGCTGAAATCGAGTGCGGGCGGAAACTGATCGAATTACTGATAAATTTCGGAAAGGAAATCCTTTTATGGACTTATCATCAAAATTTGATTTGACGGTGGCGGGCGGCGCAAAAGCGCCCACAAGCGCAGTAGCCATACCGTCAAAATCTGAGCTACACAGGCTTCTCATCGCTTGTGCTCTGTCGGACTCTCCCACCCGTATCGAGTGCTCGCGTTCGATGCGTTCAGAGGATATTGACGCGACTGCCGACTGCCTTATGGCTCTCGGTGCGAAGATCTCATTTGGCAACACCTTCATTGACGTTTATCCGATAGAAAAGATTTCCGATTCGCCTGTGCTTAACTGTCGCGAAAGCGGATCAACGCTCCGCTTCATGCTACCAATAGCGGCATCGCTCGGAGCAAAAGCGACCTTTGTCGGCGCAGGACGGCTTCCCGAGCGTCCGATCGTCGACCTCACTGCCGTTATGAAGGAGTGCGGAGTAACCTTTTCTGCGGAAAAGCTTCCCTTCACTCTCGGCGGCAAACTCGTCGCAGGCACTTACGAGATCTCGGGCAAGGTCAGCTCGCAGTATATAACGGGACTGCTTTTTGCGCTCTCGCTTATCGACGAATACTCCGAAATAAAGCTCACGAGCGCGCTCGAATCGTCGGCGTACGTTGACATAACCTGTGACGTGCTCGAAAAATTCGGCGCAAAGATTGCAAAAGACGGCGAAAAATACTCGCTCATCGGACACACAAGATACATTTCTCCTAAAAAAGTAAACGCTTCGGGAGATTGGTCAAACGCCTCGTATTTTCTCGCGTCAGGCGCGCTTTTTGCTCCGATAAGGGTTTCAAATCTCGACCTGTTATCCTCGCAGGGGGATATAAAAATTCTCGAAATACTCGCAGATTTCGGTGCGGATATTGAGATAAACGAGGGAGATATTTTAGTATCTCCGGGTAAAAAAAGAGCGCTGAACGTTGACCTTTCGCAGATCCCCGATCTGCTTCCCACGCTTGCAGCACTTTCGGTATTTGCAGACGGTGAGAGCGTTTTCTATGGCGGATCGCGGCTTCGTCTGAAAGAAAGCGATCGAATAAAATCGGTAGCTACGATGGTAAACTCGCTCGGCGGCGAGGCTATCGAAACCAAGGACGGGCTTATCGTGAGAGGCAAAACTCCGATAGGCGGAGTGGTTGACAGCTTCGGAGATCACAGAATCGTGATGGCGTCATCACTGATCTCGCTCGGTTGCGAAAAAGAGGTCACTATCCTCGGCGCGAACGCGGTAAGCAAATCGTATCCGACGTTTTTCAAGGAATTTGGAATTGAAACGTAATAAACAACCACGCGTATGCGTGGTTGTTTAAGTTTAGAGTGCAACGTTAAAAGTGCAGAGTTGAAGTAAAAACCCACCCTTGCGGGTGGATTTTTTGTGTGGATACTATGCCTGAATTTTGTTTTCAATTTCCTTGGCATACCCCAAAGCCTGCTCTGCCTCTACGTCATACCCGTTTTTGCGATGGGTATCCGCAATTTCCAAATAAAGCTGATATGCCTCTTTGAATTTTTCAAGTTTCCTATAACACCAAGCGATCTGATATTTTTCATCGCAAAAAGGTGTTCCGATTTTTCCCGATCTTTCAAAACATTCAATAGCCTTTTCATATTTTTCCATACTGAAATAAACAAGTCCTTCAAGCAAATACAGTTCCCAATTGTCGGGATATTTTCGTAAAGCATCAGCGCAAACAGAAAGTGCCTTTTCATACTGCTTTGCCAGATCGTATGCTTCTATAAGCAGACACCATTCTCTCTCGTCAAGTTTTCCGCCCGACTTATCCATATTACGCTGACGCTCTTTTAAAACCTCTTCGCCCTTTCCAAGATAAAAGAGCATGCACTGTTTCATTGTTGCCGCTCGTCTGTACGGTAACGAATTTTTATCCGTTTTATCAGACAAAACCTCATCAAACCATTTAAGCGCCTCTTTTTCACAATCGTACATCATCTTCAAATGGAGCCAGCCGTAGTTCCACTTGTCGTACATCGACAATTCTCCCGATCTCATCAGTTTTTGATATTCAAGACGACATCTTAAAAAATCCTCGGGGTCTTCGCTTATTTCATAGAGCGATGATAACCTTTGTGCATAATTTTCGTAAGCGACCGATTGTTTCTTAAAAAGATCATCTACAATAACGCCATAAAGCTTTGCAATTTCGGGAAGCAGCAGTACGTCCGGCAGGGTGGTTCCGCATTCCCACCTTGATACGCTTTGAGATGTTACACAAAGCTTTTCGGCAACCTCCTCCTGCGTGTATTTTTTTGCCAATCTAAACTTTTTCATATTTTCGGAAAACACGGTTGAATTCATATAAAGCCTCCTTTTTGTTTTTTGTAAGCTTACGGCTATATTATAGCAACAATGAAATAAAATGACAACATCTCATTTTATGATTAAACTCTTATTTTATGCATAGAAAAGCGGAGATGAGGTCGAGGGAACCCTCTCACCCGCTTGTGCGGGAGCTCTCTCAAAGGGAGAGCCTTGAAACATTTTCGAGTGCAGAGCAAAACTCATTAACGGTGATATTTCCCTTGACATCTTACCTTCAAAATGCTATAATTCGAGTATACAAATCACGAAAGGAAGAAAGACGTGAACGGCAGATTTTCAGTAGACGACAGAGCAAAGCTGAGTGCGCTTGAGATCACAAGGAGGCGCAATTTCAGACTGCTTGATCTTTACAGTAATTTTCTGAATTTAGAGCCAGATTTTATCAAAAAGGATCTGATCGACGAGCTCGTTTCCGACTGCGGCGTATCCGTGCTCGAAGCATATACGGCAGTCCTTGCCGCCGCTTTTGACATAGACTCGGACGAGCGTGACGAGGATCTGATATTTGAAAACGAATATCTGCGCCCCTCAGTCGAGATGCTCGATCCGTCACTTTACAAAAGCTCTTCCTATATTCAAAAGATAAAGTTTCCGACCGTAAAACGCTCAAACTGGGAGATGAGAACAAGTTCCTACGCCCCGTTTGAAGCCTTTGTCTGCCGCGAGATAACCGTAGAAAACGATATGAAGGAGCTCCCGCACATCGGATTTTTTGCAGAAAAATTCGATTTTCCCGCGGTTTTCGAAAACGGCAGAGAGTGGATGACCGTAACCCCCAACGAAATCGAAACGATGAGAGTCCCCATTGAGCAGGCGCACGGCAGAGTCATAACTCTCGGACTCGGGCTCGGATATTTCACACATCAAGCCTCCGAAAAGGAAAACGTCACCTCGGTCACCGTGATAGAACGCGACGAGAGTGTCATCTCGCTCTTCAAAGAATTTATCCTTCCGCAGTTCGAGCACGCCAAGAAAGTCGAAATAATCTGCGCAGACGCGCTGGATTACCTCGAAAAGAACGATCCTGAAGAAAAATTCGACTTTATGTTTGCCGATCTCTGGCACGATTCGTCGGACGGTCTTGGACTTTATATAAAGCTCAAAGCTCTCGAAAAAAAGCAAAAAAGAGAGGAAAAATCCTCTCTTGTCCGCAGATATTGGATAGAAAATTCAATAATTTCGCGTCTTCGCTGGCTCATATACTTCGAAGTCGTCCTTGGTGAAAGCGAAAAAAAACTCGATATCGGATCGTACGACGCCCTGATAAAGCTTCTCTCAAACGAGTCGCTTACAAACATCGCTCCCGACATAAAAAACATTTCGTTATAGCTCGCCGTCCTCGGGATACGCGACCGAAAAGAGATATTTAAGCCTCTCGTGTTCGCCCGAAAGCCAGAGGTGACCAAAAAGTGCTTCAAAGCCGGTCGCACGTCTGTACTGACCTGCCGATGCGCTTTTCGGTATGCTAGCGCTATGTTGATTTCTGCCGCGCTTATATATTTCCGTTTCCTTTTCGGAAAGCACGGGAAGAAGACGCTCGATTGCCTCAGACTGCGCTACCGCAGTTACGAAATTCAGAGCCTCTTTATTAAGATTACCCGCGCCGCGTATTCCCTTTTCAACAAGACGCTGTCTTGTCAGAATTTCGGTGACCGCATCTCCGAGATACGCAAGCTCGCAGGAGCTGATCTCGCCGTGCAAAATATTTTCACTCATTTACAAAAATCCCTTTTCTTTGTTGCTTGCAAAGATTATACCGCGAAAACGCGCTTTTGTCAACCAAAAGAACACGTTTTCGCGATTTTTGTTTTCTTTTTCAATTTTATTGTTGAAATAAGTATAAAATTATGCTATACTTAAATAGATTATTTATTTTAAGTGAGGAAATTAAAATGAAGGTAGAACTTCTTGCATATACCCCTGATGCCGACAAGCTCGTTTCTGCGGCGGCGAAGCTGTGCTACGCAAAGAGCAACATCGATACTCTTATGGAAAATCTCACACCCGAAAAGGTCGCAGAGTTTCTCGACACACTCACAAAGCTCGGACACGAAAGTCCTGTCGAGCACGCTTCGTTCACCTTCGGTATTGAAGGCGTTTCGCGCACTCTTCTTGCTCAGATAACAAGACACCGCATAGCCTCATTCTCAGTACAAAGCCAAAGATACGTCGAAAAGAGCGGATTTGAATACATAATGCCGCCCGAAATTGCATCTATCCCCGAAGCAAAGGAGCTTTTCGAAGAGGAAATGCGCCGCGATGCCGAGGCTTACAGCCGTCTGCGAGAACTTCTCATCAAAAAGCATACCGAAGCCTTTATCGCCGAGGGTATGGACGAAAAAGAGGCTCTCCGCGCGGCAGGCAAAAAGGCTAACGAGGACGCGAGATTCGTACTTCCCAATGCTTGCGACACACGCATTATAATGACGATGAACACTCGCTCACTCTATAATTTCTTTGAGCTTCGCTGCTGCACACGCGCACAGTGGGAGATAAGAGCTCTCGCCATCGAGATGCTAAGACTCGTCAAGGGTGTCGCTCCCCTTCTCTTCTCGGCGGCAGGACCTGCCTGCGTCAAGGGCAAATGCTCGGAAGGTCCGATGTCCTGCGGAAAAGCACTCGAAATGCGCAAATTTTTCAAGGGACTTTGATTTATCTGCTGTATCTTAAATTATTTTTAAACCAACAGTTTTTTTATTTAATGAGTTTTTTGTAAATTCCTATCGCCTTTTCTGCCACCGCCTGAGAACTGAACTCGTTTGCTCTAGCACGAAGATATTCCGTATCTATCTCGGCTCTGCGCTCGCACATTCTCTTTATTGCTCTTGCAAGATCCTCGGGATCGTTTACATTACAAAACTCGGTGCAACCTTCATCGAGGAAGCCTTCCGGACCCTTGCATCTCGTGCAGACGACAGGAACTCCTGCGGCAAGTGCCTCAATGGCGGGGATACCAAAGGTTTCAATAACCGATGCCATCACGAGAATATCGCTTTCACTGAGATATTTCGCGATCTCTTGCGCGTTCTTTCTTCCGACGAACTCAACCACGTCGTTCATACCGAGCTCGTTTGTAACGCTCCTGTAATGATCCTCCATAAATCCGCCGCCGACGACCGTAAATTTAAACTTTCCTATTTTGCCGTTATCACGGAGTATTTTGAGCGCGCGTACAGTATCGTCGATATGCTTGGGAGGACGAAGAGCCGCCACCGTCGCAAGTCGCAGAACACCGTCGTTTGACGGAACCTTCGCGTTTGCGGAAAAGATCGAGGTATCAACGATATTCGGAAGAGTTTCAGACTCATATCCGTATTTATCGCGGAGAATGTCGTTCATATAATTGCCGACACAGGTGAGGTGCGCGTTTTCGCAGGCAAATCGCGCGTATTTTTCCTTTGCGCCCGTGAAAAAGCTCTCAAAATAGGTCGCGTGCTCGGTAATAACGACAGGAACTCCGTATTTTTTGCCGATAACTGCCGAAGCGTATCCTGCGCCGAGAAGAACCTGCGCATGAATGACGTCGGGCTTTCCGTGATCCTTAACGTACTCGCAAAAGAGCTTGTCCAGCTTTTTAGTATACGATCTGATAAACGCGCCGTATGCAAACTTCGAATAATCAACCATTCGCTTTGCATAGAGCGTATATTCCTCATACACTTTTTTATAGGATTTCTTCATAAAAGGATATTTATATACTGTACTTAGTCCCTGCGGATCGACGTATATCATGTTCACCTTAACCTTTTCACTTTCGGCAAGTGATCGGCAAAAGGTTTGATGATAGGTACCCGTTATCTTGTCTCTTTCGCTCGGAAACCACGTGGGTATCACGAGAACGTGAATCTTATCTTTCATTTTAAAGTCTCCTGTTTTAATCTAAACTACATTTTAACACACACACACGATTATGTCAAGAAGCAAAGCCCGTCGGCGTTACCGACGGGCTTATGATTTCAAAAATAGAATTTATTTCCGCTGACCGTGACCTCTACATTGTCAGAATTCTCGATTTTAAGGGCCGAGAACGGACTGTTGTTGTAAGTCTCGATTGCGATCTTTCCACCTTTCAGCTCGATCACCTGCTCAGCCTTTACGGCCGAGTCAACACTATTGATCGAAATACTTCCGCCCGAAACAATAACGTTCGTATAAGCTTGAATTCCTTCATCTCCTGCGGTGATCTTGACTTGCCCTGCCTTGATTTCGACAAATCCGAGCGTTGCATCGTTATCCTGAGTGGATTTAAGACCGTCGCCTGCGGCGGTAACAGTCACACTTCCGCCCTTGATTTCGAGCGAATCCTTGCCTTTAATTCCGTGATTTGCCGCATTTACGGTAATATTTCCGCTTTCGATATTGACATCATCCTTGCCGGTTATTCCGTCGTTATAGCTTGCGGTAACGAAAAGATTTCCCTCACCCATAATAAAGAGGTCGTCCTTAGAGAAAACTGCCGCATCGGGCTCGTCTTCGCCCAAGGGGAGAATATAATTATTTCCGTCCGAAACGTAATTATCGGTATCCTTTTCAAGAACTATATAGAGATTTTTCGCCTGCTTACAGTATATCGGCGCATTGTTTGAGCAGTGGATATCAACTCCCGAAAGAACGAGGAAAACGTCGCCCTTAGAAAGCGTATCCACAATCACCTGTCCGTCCGAAAGCTTTCCGCTAAGCTTATATGTACCAGGCGCATTTATCGTTAATGTATTATCCGAGACCGTGAGTCCGGATGTGTTATCGGCAGATATTCCGTTTTCTGACAAACTGATCTTTACGGGATCGTTTGACGGTTGTGGGATATCGCCGCCATCCGCATCGCCGTCGGTCGCGGGCGCGGTACAGGCAAGTGTAAAAACAGCCAAAGAAACGATGATGAGAAAGAGAGCCGACATCTTCAATATTTTTTTCATAACTGCCTCCATTGTGTGGCAAGCGTATCTCACGCTCGCCGTATAACATATGATATTTTACCACCTCTCGGTGTGTTTGTCAAGAAACCCGCGAGAAAATCGAAGGATCAAGCGTGATCGCAACTTCGACGTTACCCTCGCCGCGTTCGACATTAAAGACCACCTCGTCGCCCTCGGAAAGAGACAAAATGAAATCGATCACGGTGAAGCGTCTGTTCACCTCGCGACTTACTCCGTTGCAGGACACAGAGACGATAGTATCTCCCACCTGCAATTTTCCGTAAGATGCAGAGCCTGCCTTAACTTCGGACACAACGACTTTTTCACGTATTACGGTCTTCATGTTTTCTTCTTCAAACACCGAACAGACCTCGCTCGTCTTTATCGTAACCCCAAGAGTAGCTTTATAAACTCCGCTTCTTGCGTTTTTTTCATAGTTACTTATCACGTTTTCCGCAACACTGTAGGCAATATTTGACGGAATGGCGTATCCGATATTTTCTATCTCAGCCGATTCAAGCTTGGCGTTTACAATACCGATAAGATGACCGTCCTTATCAAAAAGTCCACCACCGCTGTTTCCGTGGTTTACCGGAGTATCAATGCGCATAAGACGCATTTCCGTGCTTCCGCCGCCGCTGACCGCCTTAGTTTTAACGTATTCGGAATCTACGCTTATTATCCCCGATGTTACCGCAATTCCGTTGCTTTCGGGATTGCCTATCGCAAGAGCCAGCGAACCTGCCGCTACCCCATCAGAATTTGCAAGTGTCACCTCTGTAACGTTTGCACCTTTCAGTATATCGCTTCCATCAACTTTAAGTATTGCAAGATCGTGAGTTGCACTTCCACCGACAAACTTTGCATCAATCCGCATTTCATTATAGTGAAGTCCGTACAGATAAAGTTCGATCTTATTGCTTATACCGTTTTCCGTGATGCTGTCCACATCATACACAACGTGATAATTGGTTATTATGTAGGCATCTCCCTTTTCTTTGTCAAGCCTATAAACAACTCCTGCGCCCGATCCTGAGTATTCGCTGATTATCGGATCTTTAACTTGTCCTGCATACTGCTGCTTTTGAAAAGTGCAGAAAATGCTGACCGCAGATCGAACAGCAACTGCTGTCGCTTTCACTGTATCGCTTCCTAGTGAAACTCCATCCTTACCATCCTTACCATCCTTACCGTCCTTGCCGTCCTCACCGTTTTCTCCGTTTTCTCCGTTCACCCCGTCGAGTCCGTCTTGTCCGTCTTTGCCGTCAGAGCCTTTCAAGCTTTCAAGCCACTCTGTCTCGCTCCCCTCAAATCCGTTCCTTACAGCTATATCGTATGCAGACTCTCCAACGCACGATACAAGGGAAAGTAGGAGAAAAACCAGCGCAAGAAGTAAAGAAGTAACTTTTTGCATAGGTATTTTAAAGCTTTTCATAAGCGCACCACCATAAAATTTAGATTGATCATCAAAAATCATTCATTAAGATCATTATAACATAAAAAAGGAGAAAACGCAATATTTTCTCCTTTTAAATATAATACTTTTTATATTAATATTGTCTGCCCCAGACTACCATATGCTTTGCCTTCTTACCGCAGCATACACAGGTATCCGAAATAGTTTCTTCCTCAAAAGGAATACATCTTGATTTCACGCCACCAGTAACCTCTTTGAGCTTATCCTCACACTCCGAGTCACCGCACCACATAGCGCGGATAAATCCGGACTTGTTTTCGGCAATATCGAGGAATTCCTCATAGCTATGCGCGGTAGAAAGCTTGGTATTGAGATTTTCAAGTGCTCTGTTATAAAGCTCGTCGTGAACCTTATCAAGCATTTTTCCGACCTCTTCCACGATATTATCGAGAGAAACGAAGGTCTTTTCGCCTGTAACACGCGAAACCAGTACGCAGGAATTGTTTTCGATATCTCTAGGTCCGATTTCGAGACGCACGGGGACACCCTTCATCTCGTACTCGCTGAATTTCCAACCCGCAGAGTTGTCAGAGTCGTCGAGCTTTACTCTGTAATTCTTTGCCAGAAGTCTCTTTATCTCGTCTGCTTTTTCGAGAACTCCCTCTTTATGCTGTGCAATCGGAATGAGCGCCACCTGAACGGGAGCAACCTTCGGAGGAAGAATGAGTCCGTTATCGTCTCCGTGAGTCATAATGATAGCGCCTATCATTCTCGTGGAAACACCCCAAGAGGTCTGATGAGGATAACGTATCTTGTTCTCGCGGTCGGTAAAGGTAATATCGAACGCCTTAGCAAAGCCGTCTCCGAAGTAGTGCGAGGTTCCGCCTTGAAGCGCAACGCCGTTGTGCATCATAGGCTCAATGGTATAGGTCTCAACTGCGCCCGCGAACTTTTCCTTATCGGTCTTTTTACCGCAGATAGCAGGAATAGCGAGGGTTTCTCTGTAAAAATCCTCGTAGCACTTGAGCATTCTGAGAGTTTCCTCTCTTGCCTCAGCCTCGGTCTCGTGCATAGTATGACCCTCCTGCCAGAGAAATTCCGAGGTTCGAAGGAAGGGACGGGTCGTCTTTTCCCATCTTACGACACTGCACCACTGATTATAAAGCTTGGGCAGATCGCGATAAGAATGAATGATATTCTTATAATGATCGCAGAAAAGTGTCTCGGAGGTGGGACGAACGATAAGTCTCTCGGAAAGAGTGTTCTGTCCTCCGATAGTAACTATCGCACACTCGGGAGCAAATCCCGCAACGTGATCCTTTTCCTTTTGAAGCAGACTTTCGGGAATAAACATCGGCATATATACGTTTTCGTGACCAAGCTCCTTGAAGCGTCTGTCAAGATCACTCTGGATATTTTCCCAGATAGCATAGCCGTACGGACGGATTATCATACATCCCTTAACTCCCGAATAATCTACGAGTTCTGCTTTTTTAACGACGTCGGTATACCACTGTGCAAAATCGACGTCCATTGCGGTAATTTCGGATACCGCCTTTTTATTGTCCTTTGCCATTTTAGATGCCTTTCTTTATATATCTTTTATAACTTTCTAATTATATAACCTTTTTTTCGATTTGTCAACTTATTGCCTGAATTTTCGTGAAATTATCGGAAAATTCTTACCAGAGCTCAACGTCCCAGCTTGCAAGATAGCGACTGAAAAGTATTTCGTCCCAGTCGTTGACTGTTCCGTTTTTATCAAAATCAAGGGCCTCAACGCATATATCGATCTCCCAACCTGCAAGATATCTGCCGAGCAGGATACAGTCCCAATCGCTTGCGAGTCCATTTCCATCAGCATCACCTTTGATCGTGAACGAGTAGGAAAGAAGTGTTTTACTGCCCTCAAAAAGCACGAGAGATGCACCCGATCCGACAAAGTCGTCAGCAGAAAGAGTATTTCCGTTTTTGTCTATTATCTTAACATCTTGCGAATTTTGTATCTTAGCAAGAATATCCGACACCCTAGTGTTTACTACTATCCCTTCTACCGATTTCGTACCCGTGTTCAGTCGAAGTGTATCCGTAACGATCTCGGTTTTGAGAACCGCTATACTCTTTGTCTCGTATGACGCGCATCTTTGGCAGTCTCTTCGGCTCGTACCTTTTTTAAGATAAGTCGGTTCGTTTTTTATATACCACTCGCCGTAGCTGTGTCCTTTTGCCTGTATAGACTGGGTTTTCACCTTTGCCGAGCAGACTGTGCAAAGCACCGCCTTCTCGCCCGTCTTGGTGCAGGTCGGCTCTTTTACCGTTTGCCAATCATTTTCATCGTAGGTATGGTGCGCTTTTGTTATATCCTCGTCCACCTTTACCGAGCAAACTGTACAGCTTTTAACTCTTACTCCGTCGACCGTACAGGAGACTGTCGAAAGAGTCTCCCACTCTCCCGCAGTATGACCCTTTGCGGTAACGACCCTCGTTTCAACGTGTGCCTGACATTTCGAACAAATTATTGCTTCAAGCCCGTCCTCGGTACAGCTCACGGGCGTGATCGTCACAAAATTTCCCACCTCATAGGCATGTCCGCTCGTACGCTCAACTATTTCGGTCTCAGTAGCGTCTCCGCAGTTTTGGCATATTTTCCCGATAACGTGATCGGTCGTACAGGAAAGAGTGCTTACAGTCTGCTTTTCGCTCGAATATTTGTGTCCGAGCTTAGTTTGATAGACTCGGCTTTCGCTAACGAATCCGCAGTTATCACAGCAAAGTCCCTCTATGCCGTCCTGCGTACAGTTTACCTCTCTGACTATCTTCCATATCGCGTTTTTATAAGAATGTCCGTTACGGCAGGCGTATTCCATACGGGGAATGTTATGTGCATCCGCATAAGATGCGGCGTAAGATCCTGCGGAGCAGTATATCATTTCAAGAGAAGAGTTTGTAAAAGCGTTTTTCGCTATATTCTTTACCGTATTTGGAATATATATCGTCTTAAGATTTGTATTTCCGTAAAACGCGCCGTCTGCGATCGTTGACAGCTGATAAACGTAGTCTCCCGACTTTATGTATCTGCTGAGATATACGTTGCCATCTCCGAGACCGTCGTAAAGAGCGTTTCCATTATCCGAGCTCGGCACACCCGCGATTATAGTCTTGTAAGCGGTGCCGTAGGTATATTTAACTCCCTGTCCGTCGATCATATCCTCATTTAAGACGACTGCCTGTTCGATAGGTATAATGTAGGATGTGCTTACCCAACCGAAATATGCTCCGTAAGGAGTACACGCCCATTTGCCGTTACTCGAGATCTGTGTGACCGGAATTATTACCGTGTTTTCGATCGATCCTATCGGCTTTTGAGCAGTCGACGCGGTAGGACGAACGTTAAGCTCGCTCGAATCTACCGAAACGAAATAATATTTAAGCGTGGGATCTTGCAGATTTATCTTGCTGTTGAAGAGATTTGCCTCTCTCGTCCTGCGCGCTACGAGCGCGTCGAGAATCTGTCCGCCTGCGGTAACTCGTTTAAGAAATGCATCGGTTATCTCGGCTTCGGTCCAGTTTCCTTCTATAAGCACCTTTTTGACCGCAAAATCATCAACAGACTGATTCCAGATATATTGACCACAGTTATACGAAAGACTGACGAGCGCATCAAACTGATTCTGATTTAAAGTAATTCCGTAGTTCTTAATAAATTTGTTTACAGCGTTTACATATTTGGGCATTCTGCTCTTTATAAGCGCAGTTGCCTCGATCTCGGTGATCCCGTTAGGGTACTCGTTTTCTCCGCAGCTCGTTCCGTAGCCTATCGTCCATTGACTGTAATCCCAATATGCAAACGCATCAAAGCCCTCAAAAGACTTTATCATTTCAAGTCCGAAGGAGCTGAGCTCCATAGGGACGAAAACGTTTTCGTCGGTCGTACTTTCCTCAGTTACCGTCTGTACGGTATCCCCGGTCTGCTCGGTAGCAAAGCTCAGCGAAATGCAGGACTGCGAAACTATAAGTATCGTCAGAATTATGGAAATAAATCTTTTCATAATATGATCGTCCTTTCTTCAAAACGCCCGATTTTCAGCTTTCTCGGCGTTACATTACGTTTTGGGCTTTTTCGCCATTTTATATGATTATACCATACACAGAGTGTTTTGTCAAATCCTTTTAGTCGCGTTTTTTCGTTTTTATTCCCCATTTTGACGAAAAAAATCTGCCAAAAGGCAGATTTTTGAGGCTTTTTACTTTTCTCTCGGATCAAATCCGTCAAATATGATGCCCGCTCCGACGCTCTCGGCTTTTTCGAGCGTTGTTTTATCCTTCACCGTCCAGAGAAACTCAGTTGGCGAGTAAAGCGCGCGGCAGAGCGAGAACGAGAAGTCCTCTCTGTCCTCGTGTGCATATGCAATAAAGTCGGGCTTTGTGAGGAAATTCGTGAGCAGATTTTTAAGCACGAAGTTTTTTATTTTCGAAAATCCCTTATCCGTTCTGCGAACGTCACAGGAAAGCTGACCGCGCATTACGTCGGGGGATATTTTTTTAAGTGCAAGCAGAACGTCAGGATAGAAGGACTCGATGCAGAAGACGCCGCTATATCCTTCGAGCGCATCTATCACCTTCGCGGCGATCTCACCTGCGTTCCCGTCATCAGTCTTGATCTCGACTATCATGGGCACTCTGCCCGCGTTCAGTGCGAGGACCTCTTCAAAGAGCGGTATATTTTCGCGCGTTCCTTCGAGTGGGTAAGAGGCAATCTCGTCATAAGTCACTTTCGACACGTCGATATCGACGTCCGCAGTTCTCAAAAGACTCGAATCGTGTATGACCGCAAGCTTTTTGTCGGCGGTAAGGTGAACGTCAAGCTCAAAGCCGTAGCCATTATCTATCGCCGCTCTGAATGCGGCAAGTGAGTTTTCGGGAATATTCTTTTCACTTGAAAACAAGCCTCTGTGAGCGTAGCGGTATTTTTTTATTTCTTCTGTCAGAGCGTGCTTTCTCGACGTCGGTTTTATTGCAAGAACGAAAAGAAGCGTAAGGACAAGAACCGCAATAGCTACTCCTAAAAAGGGCATCAGTCTTCGCCTCCCGCAAGAGCTTCAAGCGCAGTCTGTTTTGCATCGGGACGGCTATCACCGTGCTTTACACAAAGCATAGTCAGGAAGGAGATCGCCACACAAAGAGCGGCATACGGGAAAAGAAGCTTGTAGCTAACGTTGAGAAAAACTCCTGAAAGTACGGGGGTTATTACCTGTGCTGCCATCGAGAATGCGTAGTAATATCCCGTGTATTTCCCAATATCGCTGCCTCGGCTCATCTCAACGACCATCGGGAAGGAGTTTACGTTTATTGATGCCCAAGCAATACCAACGAGCGCAAAAACTATATTTATGTACCAAGCAAATTTGCAGAATCCCGCAACAAGGAAGCAGATAGCAAGAAGAGCAACTCCGAAGAGTATCGTCTTTTTACGTCCGATCTTACTCGAAATGATACCGATCGGAACGAACGAAAAGAGTGCAACGCCCATAGCTATCATAAGACACATAGCAGTCGTAGAGTCGGTAAGCTGCCATACCTCTACCGAATATCTCGAAAGCGCAGAGGTGACCGCGTTATATCCCATATACCAGAAGGCTACCGAAAGAAGCATAAAGACAAGGCTTCTGAGAACGTCCTTCGGCATCTTTTTGCCTACGTTTTCATCGGTCGGTTCTTCGTCGGCAATACCGTGTGCGCGTTCCAAGGCTTCTCTCTCGGCAACGAACTTGTTTTCCTTAACGAAAACGAGAAGAACCACGACCGAGAGTATCATTATAACGCCAAGTATTGCAAAAACTGCTGTATAATCGGGATTTATTCTCGTAAAGCTATCGTTTACTCCGAAATAGGTTTCTTCGCAGGAAGGACAGAAAACGTTCTGTACTCCGCTTCCGAGATTATCCACCGAATGTCCTGTGGGGCAGACATAGGTGTATTTCGAGGTATCGAATATCATAATGAGTACAAGGGTGATAAGTCCGCCGACCGAGCCGAGCAGGTTTATTATAGCGTTGCCCTTCGAGCGAAGAGGCTTGGGAGTAACGTCAGGCATAAGCGAAACGGCAGGAGAGCGGAATGTGCTCATAGCAACGAGCGCAAGGAAGAGTGCCGCGATAAACAAAACGAGGTTCTTATGATTTGCGGCAAACGGCATAAGCATCATAAAGACGACTGCCGCCATAGTTCCAAATACTATGTAGGGCATACGCTTGCCTATATTCGTGTGCGTTTTATCAGAAAGCGCGCCGAAGATCGGGAGCATAAAGAGGGCAAAAATGTTATCGAGCGCCATGACTCCGCCTGAAAATACCTCGTTATTTATACCGAACGTGTATTTGAGAAGTAGGGGTACGACCGCATCATAGAGCTGCCAAAAGGCACATATTGCCATAAAGGCAAATCCAACAATTACAGTTCTTTTTGTGTTAAGCTTCATCTTAAAGGACTTCCTTTCTCAGGTATTTATCATATACTTTCCCTATATTTTCACATATTACAGTCGGTTTTATCTCACTTTTTTCAGCATCTTCTGCAGTTGTCTCGCCCGAAAGCACGAGAACGGTATCTATACCCGCATTCACGCCGCAGGCGATGTCTGTATAAATCCTGTCACCTATCATAACGGTCTCATCGGGAACAACTCCGCAGACCTCCATCGCACAATACACCATTTCAGGCTTCGGCTTACCTATCACAGTTGGTACCTTGCCCGTCGCTATCGTGAGCATCTGACAGACCGATCCGCAATCGGGTACGTATCCGTATTCGGTTGGGCAGACCCAATCCGGGTGGGTTGCAATAAATTCTGCGCCGTCAAACAGCAGCTTCGATGCGTCTTCAAGCTTTTGAAAGGTAAGTTCGGTATCAAATCCGCAGAGCAGTACGGGGGTCCCATTCTCATACTCGTCGGTAATATTGAGTCCCGCCTCGGTCAGCTGTTTTTTGAACGACTCAGTCCCGAATGCGTATATCCTTTTATCCTTATATCCGTTTTTGAGAAGATATAAGATCG
Source organism: Eubacteriales bacterium (assembly GCA_045605765.1). GTDB lineage: Bacteria > Bacillota > Clostridia > Oscillospirales > CAG-272 > SIG672. Next base: position 188,802 of record JAZUQQ010000004.1, read on the forward strand.
TTGCCTCAGTCGAGGAGAAAAAATCCCTCGGCTCAGCCTTTATACCGAGTCTTCCGAGCTTCTCAACGTATGAATCCGCGCTCTTGGAAGAATTGTTCGTCAGGAACATATACCTTCCTCCCCGTTCTTTAATAAGTGATAGAAACTCTGTTACCTTATCAAAAAGTCGGTTTCCAAGATATAGAGTTCCGTCCATATCGAGCAAAAACAATTTTTTATTTTTTATATCCATAGTCTGTTTCCTTTACTTGTATAGGCTCGGCATTCATTGCCTTGCGGTAAACGCTTGGCGTACAACCTTTTATTTTTCGGAATATGCGGTTAAAATAAGTAACCGAAGAAAATCCTACGTCGAACGATATCTCCATAATACTCATTTCACTCAGTTTAAAAAGCTTCTCGGATTTGCTTATCCGTACGAAATTGAGATACTCGCAAAAGCTCGATCCTGTCGCCGTCTTAAAAAGGCGACAAAAATAAGACGGATTTATATTGAGCACGCCACTTATTTCTTCGAGCGTTATCTCGCGAGAATAATTTTCATCTATGTATTCGAGTGCAGGCATAATACGGACTACGTTCGGGCTTGAAAGCATTTTGTTGTTGTTTTCTATTATTTTGTGTCTGCTCAAATAAGCTATCGTAGCGTATATAGAGGATTTTATATACTCCTCATATCCTAGGCTTTTACGGATAAATTCGTTATACATACGGTCTATACTTTCGCAAAGCTCGTTACAGTTTTGTATAACAAAGCACTGTCTGTCGGTATATTCGGAGAAGCGTGCCAGTACAGTTCCTATCTTGTTCATAGAATTATCAATATAGTCATCTATTCTGTACTGCACCAGAATCTGTTCGCTTCTGTCGTAAGCAACGGTAACGAGATGCGGAACACGAGAATTGACAAAAATAACCTCACCTACACCTGCTATATATTCATCGTTTCCAACTATGCACTTTAAGCTTCCGCTGACAACGCGCAAAAGCTCTATCTCATCGTGAAGATGAACCTTACAGAAGTAATTTTTCTTAGTTTTTTGATACGATATATGTACGGGAGTATTTGGCAGACTGGCGGAAACAATTTCATTTTTCATTAAGTCCGAGCCTCCTTTTCGGGTATAAAAACAAGATTGATGTCAATTTTGTGCAAGAATAGGTCAAAATTATTGTAGAAGTGTTTGACAACATGGACTATAATTATAGTAGTACACAGTAGTACGATATTGACATTTCGATTATATCAAATGTTTTTTTAAATGTCAATATTAAGCTGAGTATTAAAATACATTTTCATAAACAAGGAGATTTTACTATGGCAAACATTCTCGACGCATTCAAAGAGGACCAGACCGTCATTACCATCGACGCGAGCAAAAAGCTCAAAGTGGGAATTATCGGAACCGGTTGGATAGCAGAGGCTCATATAACTCAGCTCCTCAAAATGCCCGACGTTGAAATCGTAGCAGGCGCGGATCTTATTCCCGGCAAAGCAGAAAATTTTATGAAGAAATTCGGATGTGAAAACGCAAGATGCTACCTCAGCGGTCACGAAATGCTCGAAGCTGAGGAGCTTGATGCGGTTTGCATCTGCACCTACAACCGTCAGCACGCACCCTGCGCTATCGACGCGCTCGAGCACGGTGTACACGTAATGCTCGAAAAGCCCTTCACCGTAACCACCGAAGAGGCAGTTGAGTGTATCAGAGCCGAAAAGAAGAGCGGAAAGATCCTCTCTATCGGTTTCCAGCCCAGATTCAACCCCAATATGCAGCTCATTAAGAAGATCGTTCAGTCGGGACAGCTCGGCAAGATCTATTACATTCAGACCGGTGGCGGACGCCGCAGAGGTATCCCCACTCCCTACGGTACCACCTTTATCGAGGACAAGACCGCAGGTATCGGCGCCATGGCAGATATCGGATGCTACTCTCTCGATATGGTACTTAACGCTCTCGGTTATCCGAAGCCCCTTACCGTTTCGGGATTCACCACCGACTATTTCGGAAAGGACCCCGAGTACTGGACCACTCAGAACAAGCCTGCAGAATATGCGGATATTTTCGAGGTTGACGATTTCGCAGGCGGACTTATCCGTCTTGAAGGCGGCATAATCCTCGACTTCCGTATCGCGTGGGCTATGCACCTTGACACTCCCGGTGACACCATTATTATGGGTACCAAGGGATCGCTCCGTATCCCCTCTACCGAGTGCTGGAACGGCTCTATCGGCGGACCTCTCAAGATCTACCACAACGTCGTTGGCACCGGCGTAGGCGTTGCTACAGAGATCCCGATGCAGGATCCTCCCAAGGAGGGTCTGTTCTATCACAAGCTTCGTTCCTTCCTTGATGCCATCAAGAACGGCGGAAGCGCTCCCGTTCCCTCGAGCGAGATCCTCTACAATCAGGCTATTATCGACCACATCGTCAAGTCGAGCAAGTGCGGACACGAGGTCGAGGTAGTAATTCCCGAAATCTAAATATAAACGCACAACAAAACTGCCTCGGAGTGCTTTGCGCTCCGAGGCCTAATAACACAATACACTCACAGAAAGAAGGTATTTACTTTGAAAAATTACAAGATAGGCTTACAGCTTTACAGTGTGCGTGACGAAATGCAAAAGGACGTCAGAGCTACACTTCAAAAAGTAAAGGATATTGGATACGACTATGTTGAGTTTGCGGGATACTTCGATTACTCAGCAGAGGATCTCCGTGCAATGCTCGACGAGATAGGACTTAAGGCTATCTCTGTTCATCAGAAGGTAGATCTCTACCTCGAAAAAGGTCAGGAAGCGGCAGATTATATGAAAACTCTCGGCGTAAAATACTCGGCCGTTCCGTGGTACGACAAGGCAAAGCTCGCGGGAACCGAGGGCTGGGACAATACCGTTAAGGAATTTGCTCAGGTTTCAAAGCTCCTCTCTGACAACGGTATTCAGATGTGTTACCATAACCACGATTTTGAATTCAACACCTTTGAGGGAAAATATCTCCTTGACATTCTTTACGAAGTATTCGGAAAAGGAGAGATCGATCCCGAGCTCGACCTCTGCTGGGTACACTACGCAGGACTTAATCCCGCAGAGTATCTACTCAAATATTCGGACAGAATGGGAATTATCCATTTCAAGGATTTCACCTGCAAGAAGCTCGGCGGCGGACCCGTTTACGCACTCGTTGACAATAGCGGAAAGCCTCAGGGCGGAAAATCGAGAGAGGAGACAGGATTTGAATTCCGTCCTCTCGGAGAAGGAATTCAGGACTTCCCCGCTATTCTCGAAGCTCTCGAAAAGACAAACGTTGAATACATCATCGTTGAGCAGGATCAGTCCTACGATACTCCCTCGCTCGAAGCCGTAGCAAAGAGCCGTGCTTACCTCAAAACTCTCGGTCTGTAATTTTTGAAAGGAATTTAAGATATGAAACTTGGTGTAATGAATCCCGTTCTCGCTCAGTTTGAGTTCGAGGACGCGCTCAAATATCTCGCTTCTCTCGACGTACACACGATCGAGATCGGAGCAGGCGGCTATCCAGGAAACGCTCACCTGAACGCTCGCGAGCTTCTCGAAGACAGCGCAAAGCTTGAAGCGTACAAGGCACTTCTCGCAAAGTACGATATGCAGATCTCTGCTATCAGCTGCCACGGAAACCCTCTTCACCCTCAGAAGGCTATTGCCGATAAGTTCGATAGCGAGTTCAAGGACGCTATCCTCGTTGCAGAGGCTCTCGGTGTAGATACCGTAATCGGATTTTCCGGTTGCCCCGGTGACTGTGAAAACTCGCTTTATCCCAACTGGGTAGTCTGCGCTTGGCCAGACGACAACCTCAAAATCGTCGAATGGCAATGGAAAGAAAAGGTCATTCCCTACTGGAAAAAGACCGCCGCTTTCGCAAAAGAGCATAACATCTCGAAGATTGCGTTTGAGATGCACCCCTCGTTCGTGGTTTACAATCCCGAAACGCTCCTGCGCCTGCGCGCGGAGGTCGGTGACATCATCGGCGCAAATTTCGACCCCAGCCATCTTTTCTGGCAGGGCATAAATCCCGTAGAGGCGATCAAGGCACTCGAAGGCGCGATACATCATTTCCACGCCAAGGACACCGCTATCGACAAGAGAAACACCGAGGTGAACGGAGTTCTCGATTATAAATCGTACGGCGACATTCTCAACCGTTCGTGGGTGTTCCGTACGGTCGGATACGGACATTCTCAGCTCGAATGGAACGCCATCATCAGCGCGCTTAAAACGGTCGGCTACGATGGTGCTATCAGCATAGAGCATGAAGACGCTCTTATGTCACCGAAGGAAGGTCTTGAAAAGGCGATCTCTTTCCTCAAAAACGTACTGATCTCGGAAAAAGCAGGAGAAATGTGGTGGGCCTAACTCCTATTTAAGAGTTTCCCGCAAGTTTAAAATTATGGAAAACACTAAAATTTACAATCTAGCCATCATCGGCTTCGGCGGAATGGCAGGACATCACTTCACCCAGCTCTCAAAGGGTGAGGTAAGGGTCAAAATCAAGGGTATTTACGATCTTAAAAAGGACAGACGCGAGGCGGCTCGCGAAAAGGGACTTTACGTTTACTCTTCAAACGAGGCGATATTTGCGGATCCAGAGGTCGACATAGTTCTCGTTGCGGCAACCAACGAAGTCCACAAGGAGCTCTGCATAAGAGCTCTCCGTGCAGGCAAGCACGTTCTTTGCGAAAAGCCGGTAACTCTCACATCTGTTGAGCTCGAAGAGATAATGGCAGTCGCAAAGGAGACAGGCAAGATCTTTACCATCGACCAGAACCGCCGCGTAAATAAAGACTTCGTTTCTATGAGAACCGCAGTTGAGAGCGGTATCATCGGAAAGCCCTACGTTATTGAGACCAGAGTCGAGGGTTCGCGCGGTATGCCCGAGGGTTGGCGCCGCACGAAAGCGCTCGGCGGCGGAATGATGTACGACTGGGGCGTTCACCTGATCGACCAGCTTATGTATATGAACAAGTCGAAGGTAGTAAACGTATTCTGCAAGATGTATTCGATACTTTACAGTGAGGTTGACGACAATTTCCATCTCGTTCTTACCTTTGAGGACGGACTGACTGCATACGTTGAGATCTCGACGAACAACTTTATTCTTCACCCCCGTTGGTACGTTCTCGGAACAGATGGTACACTTCAAATAGACGGATGGGAAGGCACGGGCCGTGTAGTCAAGGTCAAAGACCGCGAGGATACGTGGACTGCGGACATCAAGATAACCAAAGCGGGACCGTCCAAGACGATGGGAGCGCGCGATCCTTCTACGGTAAGCGTTACCGAAATAGCTCCTCCCGCAGATGTTGAGGATAATCTCAATCCCGTTTACCGTCAGCTTGTTGACGCTATTGAGGGCGCACCCCTTGAAATAACGGCAGAACAGGCGCTCCGTGTCGTCAAGGTTATGGAAGCGGCATTCGAGTCGGCAAGCACCGGCGAGGCTGTAAAGCTCAGCGTTTAAGGAACGCTTAGGGCTCTGCCCTAAGAACCCGCCAAAAAACTTTTCGTGAAAAGTTTTTTGGATTTTCAAAAGCTTTAATAAAAAGAAAAGGAAGCGGATGAAGTTGCCGCCCCATAAGGAAGTTTTGTATGTAGGAGGTATTGTGACCGATTTTGGTCACAATACCTCTTGCTGTTTTATACGGCTTCTTTTGTGCCCTTGGTTCTGCCGTGGAGAACGATGCAATCATCCTTCTTGGCAGTAGGCAGGTCAATAATTCCGACAGCATTGTAGTAAATCTCAATCTTTTGTTTTCTGTGTCCGCTGCTCTTATCGGGAGCGTGGACGAGTATCTTATCAACCAAATCGTTAAGCATTTCTGCGGTCAGTTCCTCGGGATCGGTGTACTTGCGAACGTTGGCAAGCAGTTATTTCGAATCCTTCAACTGTTCCTCACCGTTTTCAATCAAGTCCTCAAGCTCGGCAATTCTGCGTTTGACTTCCTCTTGCTCCTTCTCGTATTCCGAAGAAAGAAGGTCAAACTTCGCATCGGTAATTCTTCCCGTTGCCATATCTTCATAGGTTCGCTTGAAAAGCAGGTCGAGTGTTTTGTCGCGTTCCTTCAAGCTCGCAATCTCTTTCCTTGCATTTGCTATGGTACGCTCTCGCACTATGTCCGCTTTTTCGATCTCGTGGCTTACAAACGCTTCCTCAAACTGTTGCACGTAGGCAAGCATTCCCTTGATGTGCTTGAATACCAATTTTTCGATCGTTTGCTGACGGATATAATGCACCGTACACGTGCTCGTGTCCTTTCGGTATTGGGAGCAGTTAAAGAAATCTTTACTTGCATCAAAGTCCTTGGTCGTGCAATAATAGAGCTTTGAGCCGCAATCCGCGCAAAACACCTTGCCGGAGAATATGCTGGCTCTTGAATATGACCGTCTCAACGGCATCCACGAGCGCATAGGCGTACAGAGGCGCCGAACCCAAATAACCGCCCGTATTGTATTTGTAGGCATCCACGCCAAAGGCAATGGCAAAGCCTACGACCAACAAGGCAGCCACGATATATAGGAATTTATAGATGTTTTCTTTTTTCATCACAATTACTCCTTGTTTTCTTTAACTTCGTAGATAAAGAGGGTGTCGGAAATGATGGCATAAGATACCGTTTTACCAACCATTTCTTTTGCTTCTTCGTTGCTAAAATATGCGGAAGTCGAATATTCCTTATCGTCAACCTTTACGATAACCGCACCTGTATATCTGAAGAAGCCTGCCTCCCAATTTGCTATTACACCATCTACGGGAGTAGCACTCTCACATTTCTTTTTGAAGACAAAGAACATCGTGAGATAATATCCTCCGGGAAGTAATAAGCAAATAAAGTTTGCTATGTTTATCAAAGCAAATAGTGTTGCTTCGGCAATTCCCGAAAAATGCAAAACGCATATAAGAATTTCTAACAGAGCAAAGGGCGTTAGCCACTTCAAGGCTGTTGTTAGATATTTTGATAGTGTTAGTTTTTTCATAATGGTTTACCTTCGGTTTATTATCATTTTTTCAGATTTCCTTTCCGCAGTGGGGGCAGAACTTGGACTTGCCAAGCAGAGTATCATTAACCTTGCCACAATGCGGACAACGGCTACCAATAAACTTGTAGCACACAACAGAGCCGAGAAAAATCACAAAAGAAATACCTGTGATTATAACCTCAGCGGTTGTATCGTAATTTCCGTCAAGCAGCTTTCCTCCTACAACGCCCAACGTTATAAAGAGGACTATTGCGGAAATAATCGCTAACCATACGCAAACTTTTTTCATCCTTAACCTCCGTTCAAATCATTGCTGCCATCAGCGTAGTCAATGACTATCTTTTTGCAGTTAGGACAATTATAAGCAACACAAGCTGAACCTTTCATCATAGAAAGTTCCGACAGAACAATCGAGTCTTTATGTAGAAAAGCGCGAGTGAAAAACTTGCGTTTTTCTCCTTTTATCCAATTCAACTCTTGCGGACTATGAATAAGTCCTTTTATCATTTCATTGTTACAATAAGGACAGTTCATATAGAGTTCTCCTTAAATACAGTCATCAATAATCGCTTATTAACAGATTGCCGTTCTTATCGTAAATTTGAACACTACCATCAATCGCTGTAATGGCATGATGGGTGTTTTCGTCAAGATCGTTCCAAAAATATGCAAGGGTTTTATGAGTATATCCCAACGAATCTTTTGCTAAAACATAGATGCAGAACTTATCACCGTATTTTGCATCATAGCTCACGTTTACGGGAATATGATATGATTGAGTCGTTACATTGCTCGTAATATCCTTTCTGTCGATCTCCTGTTCATTCTTAACGGTAATCAATTCGATTTTGGTTATTGTGACATTGCTATTCGACGCAACCGGCTTTTCATCAAACATCAAATTTCCGTCTATTGCCAACTTACCATTTTTGAGAACATCTGACGACTCTAAATGAGCGTAAACATAAGGGAGATAAAGGGTAAACAATCTTGACACTTCGACATCTTCGAGTTTTTCCGTTTTTGTCGTTTCTCCCGAAACAATATTTAGCATCGGGTACTCATCGTAGTCAATAAACATATTGACTGCTAAGGTCGCAGAAAACTCATTTCCGTTTCTTTCAAGAGCAATCGTTTCGCTTCCAACCTTAACAGAAAGCTGCATATCATCGGTCAAGCTCTTTGGCACTACTTTGAGAGTTACGGGAACAGTATGTGTATCTGTATTCAATTCACCCAAAGTATAGTCAACGCTCGACAAAAGACTTGCTTCTTTTTTGAGCTTTTCATCCACGTTATCGTAGATTGCATTTATATCATTTCGCAGATAGTTCACTTGATTTTGATAGTTTGCAATCGTATTTTGCAAGTTGGAAATTTCATTTGACAAATCGCTGATCTTTACTAAGCAAAAAATCATCAAGCAAGCCAACGCAATGATGGCTACTATTGACCAATTAAATTTTTTCTTGTTTTCTTCCATAGCTGTTTCTCCTTAAACCAAAGTAAATAAGTATCCAACCGTAGGGCCTGCGAATATCGCAAGATATATGAGCGTGATCCAAGGTTGGTAGTCCACGTAGAACTCCTTGAAAGACAAGCTCCACGGGTGTTTGATAAGCACCCAACCGAACACGTCAAAGACGATACAGATACCTGCCCATATCGCTCCCGTTATCATAGCTTCGGTTATTGTCGGCTCTGCAAGACCGTTCATATATGCAAAGCCAAATATTGAAAACGATATGATGTTATAAAGCGGATGCCACGGCTTTGTTGCCTCGTAACCCTCGCCCATACCATTCTCGTCCATCGGTTTCATACCAAGCACGTAAATGTTGATTATGGTATGGACAATACCCGCGCAAGTTACTAATATATAGCTAATCCAAAACCATAGCATTGACATTCCAAAGTTAGCCATTTGTTTTATCCTCTTTTAGTGATTTGAGAAATATATTATCTTTCCCACTTCTCCATCAATGCTCTGATCTGTGCTGCAAACTTAGCGTTTTCCTTATTCGGACGGCTCTCACAACGCTTTGCAAGAGCGAGAAGTGCTTCTGCCTGCGAGACGAGATCACGGTGAATGCTATTCTTTCTGGAGCGTGCTTTGGCAATGTCTGCTGCTGTAACGCGCTTTTTTTCGGTATAAGCGGTCATAATACCTTTTACAAGGTCATACTCGGTTCCGCTGTACGGTGCTTCTACGGCATATCCGCGCTCTTTCAGCTCATCGGCAAGGACTGCGATAGACTCCTCGTTACCGTGGTTGAGAAATACAGTGCGAGGTTTCCTTTCAAAGCTTTCAAGCCACGAGATAAGCCCCTCTTGATCGGCGTGTCCACTGGTTCCTTTGAGCGACTTGATCTCTGCTCTCACAGCAATATCCTCACCAAAGAGACGCACGTTTTGGACACCTTCAATGAGGTTTCTACCAAGCGTTCCCTCTGCCTGATATCCCACAAACAGAATAAGGTTCTGCGGCCGCCACAGGTTGTGCTTGAGGTGATGGCGGATTCTGCCTGCCTCACACATTCCGCTGGCTGAAAGAATGACCTTGGGCTCGGGCGTTTCGTTGATGCGCTTAGACTCCTCGACTGTAACGGAGAGTCTTAGTCCCTCAAATCTGACGGGATCAATTCCATCGTCAATCAGCTTTCTCGTTTCCTCGTCAAAGCAGGATGGATCGCACTTTGAAAAGATTTCCGTGGCCTCAATCGCTAACGGGCTATCTACGTAGACCGAAAAATTCGCATTTTTGACAAGCTTTCTTTGCTTTATCTCACGAATGGCATAGAGAAGCTCCTGAGTACGACCGATTGCAAAGGACGGAATAACCACGTTTCCTCCACGTGACAAAGTGTTTTCTATAAGCTCTGCCAATACCTCTATCGTGTCGGTATGACGTTCGTGATTGCGGCTGCCGTAAGTGGATTCGAGAACAAGATAATCCGCTTCTGCAACGGGTGCAGGATCCTTGATGATCGGCTGATTGGTATTTCCTACATCACCGCTGAATACGATCTTTTTATCCGCGTCTCCCTCTTTAAGCCATACTTCAATCGCCGCAGAGCCGAGCAGATGACCGATATCCGTAAAGCGAATATCGACACCTGCGGACACCGTAATTCTCTCGTTATATTTCACTCCACGGAAGAGCTTGATCGCACCGAGCGCATCTTCTATTGTATATGTCGGAGCGAAGTTCTCTTCACCCGAACGTTCTGCTTTCCTGTTTTTCCATTCAATCTCGCTCATCTGAATATGCGCGCTATCTTTGAGCATTATATCAGCCAGCTTCACCGTTACCTCTGTTGCATATATGATACCACGAAAGCCGTCCTTATAAAGTCTTGGCAACATTCCCGAATGGTCAATATGAGCATGTGTCAGAAACACAGCATCAATCTGACTTGCAGGAACCGGTAAGGCAACGTTCTGAAACACGTCAATTCCTTGTTCCATACCGCAATCGATTAAATAATAGCGGTCGTTAATCTCAAGGAGTGTACAGCTTCCCGTCACCTCTTGCGCAGCACCTATAAATTGAATTTTCATAATTCGTTGTTCCTTTCAAAACAATATCTATCGGATTAACATCTACTCCACCCTCATCATTCTGTATCCAACGCCGATGTGGGTTTGGATATACTGCGGCGAGTCGGGTGTTGCTTCGATTTTTTTGCGCAGCGTTGCCATAAAGACACGAAGAGAGGCAACGTTATTCTCCCACGCCGCACCCCATATCTTTTGTGTAATAAAGGTATGCGTAAGCACTTTTCCAACGTTTGCGGAAAGCAGGCACAGTATTTTGTATTCGATGGGAGTCAGATGCAATTCTTCCTCACCGAGATAGGCACAGCCTGCGGCATAGTCGATCCTCAAAGCTCCGTTCGTGAATACCGAGCTTGTGTTTTCGCTACGGTTAGCCGTTAATCTTCTCTGCGTTACACGAAGCCTTGCAAGTAATTCCTCTACGGAAAAGGGCTTTGTCAAGTAATCGTCTGCGCCTGCATCAAGGGCATCTATTTTATCCTTATCCTCGCTTCTCGCGCTGATCACGATGATCGGCATATCCGACCACGTGCGTATTCTCTCAATAACCTCAACGCCGTCCATATCGGGAAGTCCAAGATCAAGCAAAACAATATCGGGATTATGCGATGAAGCCTCCATAATAGCGTTGTTTCCGTTCTGTGCCGTTATAAATTTATAGTCGTGAGCCTTTAAGGTCGTTGTAATCAGATTTCGAACGGGAGCATCGTCCTCGACTACGAGTATCAAGGGCTTATTCACTGATCTCCACCTCCTCCTTTGGTAATGTAAAGGTAAATACCGCACCGTGCGGCTTGTTGTCGGTCACGGTAATCTCGCCGCCGTGAGCATTTACAATAGACTTGCAGAGCGCAAGTCCAAGTCCGAGGCTGCGGCGGCTGTCGGCAATTTTTTCAGCACCCGTGTAGAACATATCGAATACACGGGGCTTTATCTCGTCTGCAATTCCGTGTCCGTTATCCGCTACGGTGATTGCAATTTTATTGTCCTTCTCGACTGCCGAAATCTCTATTTCAGAACCACTCGGCGTATATTTGATCGCATTATCAATCAAATTGATCAAGACTTGAACGATAAGTCTTGCATCCATCCGCGCAAGCAATATTCCATCGCTTTTCTTAACGGTGAGCTTATGCTCGCTTGCATTTTTCTCGGTGCGTCTGACTGCTTCATCAATAACATCTGAAACAAGCTCGGCGGACATCCGTATATCACTCTTGCCATCTCCCATTCGGGATACCGACAGAAGATTTTCAACAAGGCTGATAAGCCATTCGGAATCCTCACGTATATCGGTATAGATCTGTCTGCGTGTTTCGGTGTCGAACATCTCGTCGTTTGCAAGCAGATTGTCTGCGTTGCCGGATATTGAGGTCAAAGGTGTACGAAGGTCGTGGGATATGGTGCGGAGCAGATTTGCGCGTAGCTTCTCTTGCTCTGCAAGGATCGCAGAGGCTTCCTTCTCTCGCGCGTTTCTCTCGCTTTCAAGTGCCAAGGCGCATTCGCCGAGTATAGAGAGAAGCAAGCTGTTTTCAAAGGCATCAATCGTCTTTGTACTTCTTATTCCGATTGCTCCGTAAACCGTATTACTTGCGTGTATGGGATAATAAGTACAAGATTCGGTTTTACAGAGACTTGTGCCCGTGATGCCAAGCTTTGAGAATTCAGTATTCCGAAGTGCGAATGCATCAATAGCTAACAGCTTTTTTGTTTGCGAGATGGCTATTTCAAATATCTCGTCTGCGTTCTTTGCCTTAGCCAGCATTTGGTTGGTATCAAGCAATATCTTCGTTCTGTACGCCGTCTGCGCCGATTGCTTGGCGTGGCTTTTCATTCTCGCGGCTATACTGCCTGTTACCAATGAAGCGACGAGCATCACGAGAAATGTAACGGGATATCCCTTGTCATAAGCCATCAGAGAGAACTTCGGTGTGGTAAAGAAGAAGTTGAACAGCAGAACGCCTGCTGCAGAGCTGACCACCCAGCAAAATCGATTGTCAATCAATGCTGAAATAACGAGAACGGCGAGAATATATACCGTAATTACGTTTGCATCGGTGAAGCCCATATAATGTAGGCCAAAGGACAATCCCGATGCGATTGCCAAAATGAGCGCACTGATCCCAAAGTCCTTAAGCGTAGACAATAGTGTTCTCTTACCGAACAACCGAGCCTTTTGCTCCTTCTGCTTGACCGTCATATCGGGAATGATATGTACGTCAAGATTCGGTGCAAGCGCGATAAGCTGCTCTGTCAGCGTTGGCTTCTTAAACAATTTTTTCCTCGGTGCAACGCTTCTGCCGAGAACTACCTTGGTAACTCCCGAAAGCCGAGAGAACTCTGCGATTTGAAAGGCAACGTTATCTCCGATGACGGTTGCCACGTTTGCTCCGAGCGACTCGGCATAACGTATGTTTTTGGCAAGACGCGCCTTATCCGCATCCAGCATTAGCTCCGAGGCGGGTGTTTGCACGTAGAGCGCCGTAAAGCTCGCACCGAAAGCTTTTGCCATTTTAGCGGCTGTTTCTATGATTTTTGCGTTTGACGGGGCTGAGGAAAGGCACACGAGAATATGCTCTTTCGTATTCGTTTTTTTCATAAGCCCTTCCTCCTTGTTAGAATCGTTTTAATAATTATATCACAAGTAAAAATGCTTGCTTGCAAGGGCATTTTTACGACTTGATTCAATTATGCAGCCGCACAAGGTGCGGTAGTGCGTAGCACAAAGGCTTGCATCGCAAGACTTTCTGCATATATTATATCATAAATTTATGAAAAAATCTACCTTTTTCCGTCAAACAGCTCGTTATAAAGCTCATCCTCGTCTTGATATAATGTAATATGCGCTTCTCCGCGCTGTTTTTCATATGTACGAATATTCTTTATTAATTCTTCATCCGTCATATCGGTGGTAAGCATAACGCAGGACGGCTCTTTTTTCTTTTTCTCTTGTTCAATGCGTTTTCTGTTCTCGTCAAGGAATTTGTCAAGGCGTTTCATTACAAAAAAGCCAAAAATCATTACTCCGAGAACCGCAACTACCAATATAATATCCCGAACTACCATTATGCCACCTCCTTGCCGATTATTTGAGCTATGATTATATTCTGAAGCACTTTTGCAGTGCTTTATATTCACCGACGACCATCAAGGTCTTATCCTCGGTAAGCATTGTGTCCGGCGTAATGGACACAGAAAATTTGCCGTTCTTTTTGATTCCCATAATGTTGATCTTATACTTTCGGCGGATATCAAGCTGTCCTACCGTCATACCGAGCCATTCCTTCGGCACGGTGACTTCAAATATAGCGTGTTCACCGTCAAGCTCAATGTAATCGAGTATATGGTCTGCGCTGTATCGAATACCCATCCAAGACGCAAGCTGCTTTTCGGGATAGACGATCTCATCCGCGCCGTTTCGGAGAAGGAATTTTGCCTGACCGTCACGCTCCGCACGGGAGACCACATTTTTCGCACCAAGCTCCTTGAGAAGGCTGGTTGTTTCAAGCGAGCTTTGAAAATCACCGCCGATAGTCACGATACAAACGTCATAATTATCCACACCGAGAGTGCGAAGGAAGTCCTCGTTTGTGCTGTCACCGATTTGTGCGCTCGTTACGAGTGGCATCACGTCATGGATGCGTTCCTCGTCCTGATCTATCGCCATCACGTCGTGTCCAAGCTCATTGAACTTTCTCGCAATGTGCTTGCCGAAATTTCCGACTCCTACAAGTAAAATTGATTTATGCTTCATTATCGTTTCCTCCTTAACCTACCGTGATCTTATCCATCGGTAGCTTCGATATATTTTTCCTTGTACCGCCAAAGGTAGCGTACATTAAGGTAAGTCCTCCGACGCGACCGAAGAACATCAGAGCAATTAAAATAATTCGTGATACAGTACCGAGCGAAGGGGTGATTCCGAGTGAAAGACCGACAGTGCCGATAGCAGAGGCTGTTTCATACAAACAGGTCATAAGTGGCAGACCTTCAACCGCGCTGATAATTGCACCGCCAAGCAAGAACATCACGATATATAAAAGACATATTGCCGAAGCGTGCTTGACCGTATCATCGTCTATCCTGCGCTTATGAAGCTCTGCGTTTTCCTTTCTTCTGAATACCGAGAATGCCGATGAAAACAGAACGGCAAGCGTTGTGGTTTTCATACCGCCTGCGGTTGAGCCGGGCGCACCTCCCACTACCATTAAGAACATCATCAATAGAAGTCCTACCTCGCTGATAAGACCGAGGTTTGCCGTATTGAAGCCTGCCGTTCTCGGTGTTACCGCTTGGAATAGGGATAGCAGTATTCTTTCTCCTATAGCGTATTCCTCAAACTCAAAGAAGAAGAAATACAGTGTCGGAAGAGCGATCAAAATTCCCGTCATTACAAGGATGATCTTGCTTTGAGTGCGGAATTTCTTGATACGCCATTTATGCCTGTATATATCCCCCCAAGTCAAAAAGCCTATACCGCCGATGATGATGAGAAGCATAATTACGACGCTGACAACGGGATGCGAGGCATATGCTGTAAGCGAGGAATACTGACCGCTGACATCGCCCATCACGTCAAAGCCTGCATTGCAGAAAGCCGATATGGAATGAAACACCGCCATCCAAATGCCCTTTGCTCCGTGATCGATACAGAACACGGGTAGCATCGCAAGCATACCGATGACTTCAATAATCAGTACTCCCTTAAGGATAAACCAAGTTAAGCGGACGATGCCGCCAACGTTCGGGGCTGACATTGCCTCCTGCATCGTGCTTCGCTGTCCAAGTCCGATTTTCTTACCTGCAAGAAGTGATACCGAGGCTGCGACCGTTACCACGCCCAAGCCGCCGATCTGAATGAGAATAAGGATGACCGCCTGTCCGAAATACGACCAATAGGTTGCCGTATCCTGTACGATAAGTCCCGTTACACACACAGCCGAGGTTGAAGTAAAGATAGCGTCACTAAAGGGTGTTATAATTCCTTCTTTACTCGATATAGGGAGCATCAAAAGGAACGCTCCTATCAGTATCACCGCCGCAAATCCAAGCAATATGACTTGGAAGGACGATAGCCTTCCAAATTTATGTAATCGCATATGCGTACCTTTCCTTTATACATTTTTCACTATAATTGTATCAAATTCGGAATAAAGATGCCGTTAGCACTATACCGCGCGGTATTAAGATTGTATAAAGATAGCCCCCGTTCCCTAAGGAAACGAGGGCTGTGAACCTATAACTGTATTTTGTTCCTATGCATCCTTCTGCACATCAATTGCCAACCTTGCTCCGAGGCGGGTGTTTGCACGTATAGCGCCGTAAAGCTCGCGCCGAAAACCGTTTTTTGAATTTGTCAATATCAGCTTTACTTGGAATGGAAAACTTTTTTAGTTCTTTTCCAATCGCAATCCATTTATGTTCCCCCATAGCGTGATAAGGTAATAGCTCCACCTTGTTTATACTTAATTGATTAAGAAATTCTGCTATTTTTTGCATTTCATAATCGCTACCGTTAAATTCGGGTATAACAGGTATTCTCACAATTATTTCAGCGTTTTTTTCTTTCAATTTTCTTAAATTTTCTAAAATTAGGCTATTAGACTCTCCCGTGCCTTCTTTATGTAAATCATCCGAAATACACTTAACGTCGTATAGAAATAAATCTGTATAGGATATAATTGTTTCAAAATATTTCCACGGCACATTCCCTGCTGTATCTACGGCAGTATGCACCCCATTTTCTTTGCATTTTCTTAAAATCTCTAATAGAAATTCGACTTGGAGCATACACTCTCCACCTGAGAAAGTAACGCCCCCATCCGACGCATTAAAAAACTCCTTATCTTTTAAGATTTCATGCAAAACTTCATCTAATGTATATTCCCTTCCACAAATTTCCTTTGCGTTGTTTGGGCAATACAAGGCACATTTTCCACACAAGTCACAGTTCTCAAAATGATTTGGGCAAAGTTGTTTACATTTGCCACAACCCGTACACTTATCTTTATAAAACAAAATTTGTTTATTTTTACTTTGACCTTCTGGGTTGTGACACCACTCACATTTTAAATTGCAACCCTTAAAAAACACTGTTGTTCTTATCCCCGGTCCGTCCACGTACGAACCTCGCTGGATATCGAATATTATTGCTGTATTCATAACACTCCTTTATTATAAGAATTTCACTTATGAATCATAGAAATTCCTCGAAATCACTTCTTGCTGCCACTCAGGAGAAAGGCTTGTAAATTTTGCAGAGAACCCTGTAACACGTACAATTAAATCCGGATACTTCTCGGGATGTTTTTGCGCATCAAGAAGTTCTTCTTTTGACGTACAATTGAGTTGAAGCGACTGAAGTGCCGATTTCGCAGCAACACGAAGGAATGTCTCACAATAATCAAGAGTGATAGTCTTGGGTAATATAATATTCACCACCGAATTTGCCGCCATTGTGGAAGGATCAAGTTTAGTAAGACTATTAATCACGTCATGCACACATGCAATTCGTTTCAGGCGAGACGGAGTTAAGCCTTGCGCAAAATACTCTCCGTTTTTTCTTCCATCTGGGAAAGCAAGTGTTCTTGCTCCCCAATGTCGAATTTCGGTATAGGTCAAATGACCCATATGAACTTTACCGCCATAAGTTCCAACCTTTTTTTGACAAATTGCAAATAGGTCGTTATTGAAACGATTGGCGATTCGGCAGGATTCCTCGCTACCGTCTCCCCACCCAGGACAAGCTATAGCCTCCATTCTCATCTCTTCGTTCTCTTCCCAATTAGAACGTACTGCCGTCAACATTTCATTTAACGAGTATTTATTTCTATCATAAACCAGTGTTTTAATAGCAAGTAAAGAATCTACGATATTAGGAAGCCCAAACATTAACAAATAATCATCGCTGTATTTCGCCCCGCGCATAGTAAAATCTTTACGGTTTTCCAAACAATTTTCCAAGGTTGACGAAAAAATCGGAAATCTATCAACTTTATGAAAAATTTGCCCACCTCTTCTCGTGATATCCAGCTTCGTATCGATAAGCAGCTCACAGTTACGTAACGTTTTTTGATAAATATCTTCAAAGCTATCTTTAGGGTCAATCTGTTCAACAAAAAGCCCAGTCTTTTCCATCTTTTGCGTCAAATTATGTACGGAAAATTCAAAAGCCTTCAATAAATTCACATAACCCCCGTGATCATACTTTTCTTGATTACTTGCCATTCCCCAACAGCCTGTAACGAAATAATCGCGAGCCTCAATCATTGGTCTACCACTCTTTAAAAGGGCTGGAATAATAGCATCATCATTCACAATCAAGACAGTGCTCGTACCTTTGACTATCGCTTTACAGATTTCGTTTAAATATTCTTTAGGAGAATCTTTGGAGTAACGGGCTTTAATCTTGGGGAATATAATCCTTTTTTCTCGCGTTGCACGCAAAAACATCTGTGTGACTTCGTTATAAAGCGGTAAGCCTTCATCATCACACCCACCAAGAATGTAGGTGTTCTCCAACTCGTGATCAGCGTATCCTGCCATAATCATATTGTGGTCGTAATGACAATCCCAAATTAAAAGAAATTGACAAATGAGTTGATAGGCACTTTCTGGCGTCAAACGTCCTTCTTTGATATCAGCACGATAAAATTTAATCAAATCTTTATCGACTCTTCCGAAAGTATTAGGTCCAATACCCTCTAACGAGCCTAATATCATTAAAATAGTGATACACCAATTAAAGTTGAAAAACAATGGACAAAGAAGAAATTTTGTAAATTACGGAATTATTTTATTAAATCTAAATTTTTCTATTGACACCAAAAATTATACATACTATAATTTTATAAATCGAAAGGAGGGAATATTGTTATGGATTTTTCAAATCTCAAGGTAAAAGATATATGTAGTGTGGTGCGATATAATACTAGTTTGACGCATTGGAAAGCGCAAAATAGAACCCATCACATCATCGGAATCAAACTTGAAGGGTCCGCAATACACGATTTTGGCTATAAAAAATTTGTATTATCAAGAAATTGTATTTATTTTTTTAATCAAAAAGACAACTATTCCGTAGACGTATACGAACAAGGCGAAGTTATTTCTATCCATTTTAGCACGTATGAAGAAATTAATACCGATAGTTTTTGCATTCCCTTATCCGTTTCCTACGAATTTTTAGCAATCTTAAAAAAAGCCGAGGCAGCTTATAAATCTAAAGATTGCTTAACAACTTTATCCCTTGTATATGAATTTTGCGCAAAGCTCGAACAACTACAAAAAAATCTTATTCACCTACGGATCAACGTATGACGAATGCTAAATCATATATAGATATGCATTTCAATGAAAGCGACTGCTTTGACCAGGTCATATTAAAAAGCGGATTAACCGCACGAAGTTTCGGGGACTTATTTAAAAAAAACTTCCATATAACACCCAATAAATACATTATTTTTTGCAAAGTAGAATACGCTAAAGCATTGCTTTCCACGCAGGAATTTTCCATAGCCAATGTGGCTGAAATATGTGGCTTTTCGGATGTATATTATTTCAGTAAAACTTTTAAAAACTATACTGGTACTAATCCTAGTAAATGGTTTTCGAGTACAAAAAAACTGTATAATAACTAAATCTAATACTCTCTTAATTTCTATTAATGACTATTTTACTCAAATCTCTTGGTTACGCATTACATTATTTCCTCCGCCGTTGACAACAACTGTATACCTCATCCCGCCCAGCAGCTGTCTGTTTTTATTATTTAACCACAGTCAAAAGAAACTCGAAATCTCCGCTGAGCCTTACGCCCTCGCAGGAGATTGGCAGAAGCACACTACTACCCGAGGAAACGTCGAGATCTCCGACCTTTCCCTTGCCCGAAAGCACGAGAATATGGCGGAATTTATCAGAATTCCCGATTATTTTGCCGCAAGAGGAGTCCTTCTTTTCAACTCTGAAAATATCGCAGTCGGCCAGGAGATCTTCGCTCACTTCGTCCGCGCACGAATATCGTAATTTATCAATATCCTCTTTTTTGTAAAGCTCGATAACGTCGAGCGCTTTTTTGATATGGAGCTCTCTTCCGCGGTCATAATCGTAAACGCGGTAGGTGACGTTCGAGGACTGTTGTATCTCGGCTATAAGAATACCGCCGCCGATCGCGTGGACACAACCCGCAGGGATAAAGAACACGTCGCCGCGGTGAACGTCCACGTAGTTAAGGCACTCGCCTATCCTGTTTTCCTCGACCGCCTTGGCAAAATCCTCTTTGCTGACGCCCTCGCAAAGTCCGTAGACCAGCCTTGCGCCCGGCTCGGCATCGACGACGTACCACATCTCGGTCTTTCCGCGATCACCCTCGTGTTTGTTTGCATATTCATCGTTGGGGTGAACCTGCACCGAAAGAGTTTCTTTGGCGTCAATAAATTTAATAAGCACGGGGAAATCATCGGTTTCATCAATATCGTACAGATTTTTGCCGTTCATTTTTCCGCCGACGATAGTATTGACCTCGTTTGCTCTTACGGCAAGCTCCCATGTTTCGGCAATACTTTGCCCGACATTTTCCCCTTTTGAGAATTCTCTCGAAAGTCGATCTCCTCCCCAAATTATATCCTTGCAAACAGGGGCAAGGATCAAGGGCTCATTTGCTCGTTCTTTCATAACTGTCTCATATAAACAATAAAGTCGGGGCTTCCCGACTTTATTTAGGTTCTTGGTTTATTACTCGGTAATTCCGAGCGCATCAATTATAATATCGTTTCCTTCTCCAATAGCGATAACAGAAGCATCCTCGCCTGCAAAGGTTACAGTAGTAAGTGCGGCGCAACTGTCAAAAGCATTGTTTCCGATAGTCGCTATGGTGTCAGGGAGTGACACCTCGGTTATTTTACTGCACCACTTGAAAGCGTCCGCCCCAATAGATACGAGCGAGTCGCCGAGATTTATCGAGGTAAGGGATGTGCAGAATGCAAATGCACCGCCTTCAATAGCAGTAATTTTACCCTTGAAGGTAACACTTTCAAGAGAAGTACATTCTCCGCAGAGCGAATCGGGTATCACCGTAACACCTGCGGGAATTGCAAGCGATTTGAGAGAAGTAGCGTAATTAAACACTCTCGTTCCAAGAGTCGTAAGGCTATCGGGTAGAGTTACGCTTTCAAGTGCGTAGTTATACCAAAACGCCTCGTCTGCGATCTCCTTGACTCCTTCGGGAACAACAATAGATTTGAGAATTCTATTCTTTTCAAAGGCGCCCTTGCCTATTTTGGTAACCGGAATGTCGTTTATCTTAGCAGGAATTTCGAGATCAATGAGAACGATCTCTTCCACGCCATCCTCTTTTTCGTCGGCGGTAGCTACATCATCAGCTTCTTCGGTAAAATCGAAGTCGTATTCGGTTATCTCGATCTCCTCGTCGTCATAGATATTATATGTATATCCTTTGAATTTAAGGCCTCTCTTGATATTAACCCTGTTTTGATCGTTACCACCGGTACTATCATCTCCCATGTTAGCATCGGGATTTACTTGACCGTCGTCATAATTTCCGCTACACGAAACAAGAACGGTAGTCAAAAGAATAGCAAAAACAAGTAACAGCGTAGTTTTTTTCATTTGGTTCAGCGTAAGTTTCCTTTAAAAGAAAACCTTTTCCTTTCTTTCGCGAGTTATGCCTGCGGTGAAACAGACATCTCAGCGCAAAGCTTATTACTATACTGTGTAATTATAACATTTCTTATCATATTTGTCAACAACAATTTTATTAAATTTAATGTTAGTTCCCACTATTTTAAAGTTATTTACCATATATTAACTCAAAAACCCACACAAATTTACAAAAAGTTTAATTGCTCTCGACCTTTTATGTGGTATAATGAATTATTATAGTATTAAGAGAGAAGGTGCGTGGTATATGTTTGGATATGTTAAAGCGATGATCCCCGAACTTAAAGTCAAGCAATATGAGCTTTACAAAAGCGTTTACTGCGGACTTTGCCATCATATAAAAAAACGCAACAAATTTATGACCTTCTCGCTCAGTTACGATTTCGTACTACCCTCGCTGTTCGCTCTAGCCTTTACTGACAAGGAAAATATCAACTTCCAGAAGAAAAGGTGTCTTGCGCATCCACTCAAAAAGCATAGGGTCCTCGATGGCGGAGAAGCTATGCAGTCAGTAGCCGATGCCGCAGTCCTACTCGTTTACTATAAACTGCTCGATGACAAAACCGACAAAGACGAAGGCTTTTCAAAGCGACTGGCGTCATCCTTTGCCCTGCTCTTTGCAAGCAGCGCGCGAAAAAAAGTTTTAAAAGCAGGACTTACTGATACCGATGAAATCATAAAAACAAAAATCTCTCAGCTCTCTCTTTGCGAAAAGGAAGAAAGAGAAAGCGTTTACGCGAGTGCGACTATATTCGGAGAGCTTCTCGCCGAAGTTTTCTCGGTCTCTATTCAAAACGAGTTTGATAGGCGCTGTATGCACGAGATCGGATACCGCGTGGGTCGGTGGGTATATATTGCCGACGCTCTCGACGATATACAAAAAGACCGTAAAAACAGAAGTTACAACCCTTTCGTTTTATCGGGCGAGGACACCGACTCGGAGAGTTTTACGCAGAATATCGATACGTCCCTGCGCCTAGAACTGGCAGAGAGCGAAAAAGCTTTAAACTTGCTCAAAATAAACGACAAAGGATTACTCGGCCTTATCGAAAATATACTCTATATCGGTATGCCTGACGTAATCTCCCGCATACTATCTAAAAATTCTGACAAGACAAATAAAACCATCTGCAAAGATACCGAAAGGATATATTTTAAATGAACGATCCGTACAAGGTGCTCGGCGTATCGCGCGATGCCACCGACGAAGAAATAAAAAAAGCGTACCGCGAGCTTGCTCGCAAATACCACCCGGACAACTATGCCAACAATCCCCTTGCCGATCTGGTACAGGAAAAAATGAAGGAAATAAACGAGGCGTATGACGAGATCCAGCGTTCACGCGCGTCCTCTCGTTCTTCCTCATCGGGATATTACGACACCTCTTACACGTCGGACGGCACTTACGATGCGGCACTCAAAGAGGTCAGAATACTTATAAATTCGGGGCAGTATAGCGAAGCGACCATTAAGCTCGACGCGCTTCCCAAAAGCGCGCGCAACGCGGAGTGGCATTTTCTCAAAGGCTGTCTGCTAATGCAAAGAGGATATTATTACGATGCTACGAGGCTTTTTGAAACAGCGTGCTATCTCGATCCAAACAACGAGGAATACAGAAATGCTATGAACGAGCTGAAAATGAGAGCAAACTCATACGGCGATCGCTATCGTAGGGCAAACACATCATCCGGCTCGGACGATATGCTTTGTAATCTTTGCACGAATCTGATATGCGCCGACTGTCTGTGCGAGATGTGTGGTGGAGACCTCATCGGCTGTCTGTAAAGATATTTTATACAAACAAGATTTCGGAGATTTTAAGAGCTCTTTTATCGGTTCTTAAACTGATGAATTTATGAAGAAAACGAAAATCATCGTACTAAATGCCTTATTATCGGCGCTTGCTTCTGCAATACTTTGTCTCGGTTCGATTCTTGGCGACCTTGACCTTACATTCGCCGCTCTAGCTTCACTTCCCGTTTTCTGGGCGGTCCTTGAACTGGGAATAGGGTCAGCTTGCGCGGTATGGCTGGTGACGTCGGCAATCTCGTTTATGCTCGCCCCATCAAAATTCGCCGCCGCAATGTTTGCACTTTTCGTAGGAATCTACCCTATAATCAAGCTTTGGTCGGAAAAATACCGTCCGTTTATCTCGTGGATTATAAAAATTGCATCGGTAAACATCGCAACGCTGATCCTTACTCTGCTTGCCAAACTTGTTTTCTTCCCGAATATGAAAGAGGCGTGGTGGGTATATGCGGCAACCCTGATTCTGGCGAACGCGGCGACCGTGCTTTTCGATATGCTTCTCGGACGTCTTGCTATCATTTATTTTGTAAGACTGAGAAAAAAACTTGGCATCAGGAAAAACAAAAAATAATTATCGCCTTGTGGATAAAATTGCAAAAATTATGCAATAATATACGTGAGGTGATTTTTATGCAACTTACGCAAAAAGAAAAAGACTTACTGAAAGACATGAAGGATGAGGAGCAGCTCTGTATTGACAAATATACCCGTCACGCTCAGACTGCTCACGACGCACAGCTCAAAAATCTGTTTTCTTGCATTGCTCAGGTCGAAAGAGAGCATCTCAACACTCTTTCGTCCATAGAATCGTCAGGCACAGTTCCGAGCTCCTCGGGTGGCGGCACTAACTGCCCCACCACATTTACTGCGACCTACAACTCTACCGAAACGAGCAACAAAAAGGACGACTGCTTCCTTTGCAGTGACCTTCTCGCAGGAGAAAAACACGCGTCTCACCTTTACGACACCTGTGTTTTCGAGTTCGGAGACACAAACATCAGAAACACTATCAACCACATTCAGAAGGAAGAGCAGAATCACGGCAAAATGATTTACGACTATATGAAAACCAATTCTATGTACTCGTAAACAGTGTGCGGCGGAGCAAGCTGATAGCTTACTCCGCCGTATATTTTTATGAAATTATCTCACGTTCTTTTTCCACGATCCGGGAGAAAAGAATACTATGATCGGGAATATTTCAAGTCGTCCGAGAAGCATGCTAAGAGAAAACACCATCTTAGAAAGAGGAGAATATGCCGAGAAATTTCCCATAGGCCCGACCATTCCGAGACCCGGTCCTACGTTGTTGAAGCAGGTAAGCCCTGCTGTAAGGTTAGTCGTAAAATCAAAGCCGTCAAGCGAGACCATGATTGTCGAGACCACTATGATAAATATATACATTACGAAATAAACGAGCGTACTGCGAACTATCGCATTATCGACAGGTGCGCCTTCAAGACGTACTGTCGTCACCGCGCGCGGGTGAAGAAGCCTCTTCATCTCCTGCGCGAATGTTTTAAGCAGGAGCATCATTCGGCTGATTTTAAGTCCGCCCGCAGTTGAGCCTGCACATCCGCCGAGAATTATCAACATAACGAGAAGCACTTGCGCAAAGGACGGCCACAAAAGCGCAAAATCGACCGTTCCGTATCCCGTAGTTGAAATTATTGCGGCAACCTGAAAAAACGCGTGTCTCAGCGAGGTTGCCACGCTTCCGTAAAGATTATAAATATTTGCCGCGATAAGGAGGGTCGTAACGCCGACTATGGCGAGATAAACTCTGAGCTCCTCGCTTTTGAACGCTTCCCTTGCTCTTTTTATCAGAATAAGATAGAAAAGGTTGAAGTTTATTCCAAAGAGCACCATAAATATCGCCAGCACCATCTCTATGTATGCGCTGTCGTAATACGCGATACCCTCACTGCGTACTGCAAATCCGCCCGTTCCCGCAGTTCCAAATGCACTGCAAAGCGCATCGAAAAGAGGCATGTCGCCAAGCAGGAGAAGAACTGCAAGAATCGCCGTCATTACGGCATAAACCGCATACAATATTATTGCCGTTTGACGTATGCGCGGCACGAGCTTTCCGACAACGGGACCGGGGACCTCTGCCTTCATAAGATGCATGGAGTCTGACATCGGCATTATAGCGAGAACGAAGACAAGAACTCCCATTCCGCCCACCCAGTGAGAAAAGCTCCGCCAGAAAAGCAGGCATTTGGGAAGCGCGCCCGGATCCGTACAGATCGTCGCTCCCGTTGTCGTAAAGCCGGATACCATCTCGAAAATACAGTCCCATATCGACGAGAACTGCGTAACGTCGCCGAATGTATCAAAGCTGCTTATGTAAAACGGAAGCGCTCCGACGAGCGACATAAATATCCACGCCGCCGCGACCACGAAAAATCCGTCGCGCGCATATATTACCGTGTTTTTCGGCTTTTTGAGACCTATCGTCAGTCCCGCAATCAGAAGTATCATCATCGGTATCGCAAAGGAAAGCGTCGCTCTTTCACCGTATATTACCCCGACTGCCACAGAGGGTATCATCAGGAAGAACTCGGCAAGCAGAACGCGTCCCAAGAGATACGCTATCATTTTTCTGTTCATAATTTCATCTCTTTTACAAATTTATTCAGCAAGAATGTCGCCGAGGCTGGTAATTCTCTGAGAAGCGCTCACGATAAGAACGCTGTCTCCCACCCTTATGCAGTCCGAGCCCTTTGGAACGAGCGCCTTGTTGTCTCTGACTATGCAGGCAACGAGAATATTCTTTTTAAGGCTGAGCGCATAAAGAGGCTTGTCAATAAGATCCTTCATTTCGCCGTCCGCCTCGAATTCGAGGACCTCGACCTTTCCACCGACTATCTTATAGAGCGAAAGCACGTTCCCTTCGGCGTTGCTTGCCGCAAGAGCGCGCACGTATCTGAGTATCTCGTTTATAGTAACGAGCTTCGGTGAAACTATGGTTTCAAGCTCTTTTCCCTTGAACATCGAGAAAAAGTTATCGCTCGTCACCTTTGCTATGACTTTGTTTACCGATCTTCTGCTCGCATAGAGTGCAGAAAGAATGTTTCCCTCATCAAGACCCGTGAGCGAAACGAACGCGTCGGTCTTGTCGATACCCTCCTCCGCGAGAAGCTCGTGATCGGACGAATCTCCGTGTAAAACGACTGCCTTCGGGTATTTTTTAGCCATCGCCTCTGCGCGTTGCTTGTCCTTTTCAACTATTTTAAAGTCAATATTATCTCCGCTGAGCATCTCAGCCAGATAATGAGTTATAGTTCCCGCGCCCGTTATCATAACGCTCTTTACAGGGTTAAGGTAAAGACCCGCCTTCTTGAACGCCTTGCTTATATCCTTGGGAGCGCCTGTAAAATATAGGTTGTCTCCCTCGTTTATCTCAAAATTACCGCCGGGAATAAAGACCTCTCCGTTTCTCTCGACCGCACAAATAAGAACGGTGATGCCGAGCGATGAAAGCTCCATCAGCTTTTTACCGACAAGCACGTTGCCCTTAGGCAGACGGCAGGAAACAAGTTCAGCTCTGCCTCTTGCAAATATCTCGACTCCGGTCGCCGACGGAAATCTCAGTACTCGCGCTATCTCGACAGCCGCCGCGCGCTCGGGATTTATCGTCATTGAAAGTCCGAAATCGTTTTTAAGCTCGTAGAGCTGTCCCGCATACTCGGGATTTCTCACGCGCGCAATAGTATTCTTTGCTCCCAGCTTGTGTGCTGCAAGACAGCAAAGAAGATTAAGCTCGTCCGAATCTGCCGTAGCTATGAGAAGATCGCAGTTTTCGATACCCACAGAGCGCAAAACCTCAAAGGTCGCGCCGTTTCCGACGTATCCGATAACGTCGTAAGTATTGCTTATTTGTTCAATTACACGAGCATCGGTATCAATTACAGTAATGTCGTGTCCTTCGCTTTGAAGCTGTCCTATAAGAGAGACTCCGACCGAGCCTCCTCCTACGAGTGTAATCTGCATTTTTCCACCTATCCTTTTATCATATAAAGTACGAGCTTCCAAAAACGCTCGAAGCTTGCCAGATCAAGTCGTTCATCAGGTGAATGAATGTCGAAAATATCGGGACCTATCGCAATAGTGTCGCATCCGCCGAGACGCGATATTATCGTTCCGCATTCAAGTCCTGCGTGTATCGCCGCCGTTTTCGGCTCGATTTCAGAGTTTGGAAATAGTTTTTTATAAGCGTCTATAAATTCTTTTGCAATTCGCGAATCCTTGCAGTAATCCCAAGATTCGTATATACCGCTTATCTCGCTATTTACTGCGAGCGCGTTTCCGAGGCGTGTGAGAACTCTGAGAAGGGTGTCGTGTTCGGAATTTGACGAGGATCTCGTCTTTATCCACACCTTGATATCATCTTCGTTACTCTCAACCACTCCGCAGTTACAAGATGTGCGCACGAGTCCTTCGAAATCTCCCGACATCGCGTAAACTCCGTTAGGCACAAGAGTAAGCAGGCTTATAAGCGTCGAGGTATCCTTATAAGTAAGCATTTTATCGCTTATTTTTCCTTTGTCCAGGTAAATTTTGACGCCCTTATCCTCCTTGCATACCTCGTCCGCTATCTCGCGTCTGATAATTTCAAGCTCGTCTTCAACCGCGACACGATCCAGCACTGAGATCTCGGCAACACATTCGCGCGCGATGGCATTCTTCATATTTCCGCCCTTTATCGACACGAGATTAAAGGGCTTTTTATCATAGAGCTTTGCGAGAACTCTGCCCATCACGCGATTTGCATTCATTCGGCAAGTCGAAATATCGGTTCCCGAATGTCCACCCATAAGTCCCGAGACAGTAATTTTTATGGGTCTATCGGGGCATTTCACCTTATCGGACGTAAGAGTGTAGCAAACATCTGCGCCACCCGCAGACGACACAACGGCAATACCCTCTCCCTCAGAGTCCATATTTATCATTTTGCGAGATCTTACAACCGAGTAATCAAAAGCCTCTGCTCCGAGAAGTGAGGTCTCCTCGCTCACCGTGAAAAGGCATTCGAGCATTGGCATATCCTCGTCGAGCTCCAAGAGTGCTAGCATCATAGCCACCGCGACCCCGTCGTCGGCGCCGAGAGTAGTTCCGTCTGCCGATAAAAAGCCGTCTTTGACCCTGAGTTTCAAGGGATCGCGCGTAAAATCGTGGGCAGTCGAGACGTTTTTCTCGCAGACCATATCGGTATGACCTTGAAGAAGCACACTCGCCGCGTTTTCATAGCCCTTTCCTGCTTCTCTGCGAACAAATACGTTATTTACCTGATCGCGAATATAGAAAAGTCCAAGTTTTTCGGCATAATCGCAGATATAATCAGCAATTCCCTCTTCGTTTCCGGAACCGCGCGGTATCGCGCTGATTTCCTCAAAAATTTCAAAAAGTCTTTTCGGCTCGTAGCCATTTATAATATATTCCATAACAGTCTCCAAGGACATT
This sequence comes from Eubacteriales bacterium, assembly GCA_045605765.1. GTDB lineage: Bacteria > Bacillota > Clostridia > Oscillospirales > CAG-272 > SIG672. The sequence goes on from JAZUQQ010000004.1 coordinate 217,327, forward strand.
TGTTATATTTATCCCGATATTTCGGGGAATTTTCAAATTCAAAGAGCGGACACGCCGCATCCTGCCGCAACAAACACTATCGCGAGAACTCCCGACGCAAATCCCACTATCTTACCTTTTTCGCCAAGCTTACCGAACGCGCCGAGCGAGCCTGCAATAGCAGGAAGAGCTATTCCAACAAATATCATAGTCATCCCCGATACCTGAACTGCGCCCATGGATTTTCCGAGAAGCTCGGACGAGGTCGCTGACACGTTGGTCATAGCCATAACAAAGGACGACGAAAAAAGTCTGATAACGAGCGCGAGAGTCATGCTATCTGTCGCTATGCGCACCAAAAGTGCGGCAAATGACATAATAAAAACGGTGGGAAGTGCATAAAAATCAAGCCGCAAAACCGCCGCCATAAGGGAAAGTGCTGTTACTCTAAAAGCGAGATTCTTAACTCCCTTGAAGCGCGAATAAATATATCCATCAAAAAGCAGATTTTCGCATATCGCAATGAGCAAAACGAGCATAATAACGATAAAAATTCCGCCTTTTTGGTCGACTATTGCATAAATATTAAACGAAGTAACCGCAAGATTCGGTGCTATGATGTGAGAAAAAAGGATCGTTGGCATTGAAAGCATAAACGCCGATGCGAGAACGAGCGCACATCCGATGGTCTCTGTTTTCTTGGGCGGTGAAAATTTAAACGTCGATCGAAATTTGAGTCCCGTCAGCTTTATAAGAATAAAAAGCGACACAAGTGAAAATGCACACGCCGCATAAAGCGCCCATACACCGATAATATCGGTTAAAAAACCATATGCACAGGCAAAAAGTACGAGCGAAAAAGTATATGCAGTCATTCCGTCGAGTATTTTGAATTTATTTAAATTTTTCTTTTCGAGCTCCTCGTTTGTAATCTCAGAGGAATGTTTGCGCTTTTGTTTTTCCGACATTTGCGTTCTGCCTTTCAAGCACTAATAAATCTAAAAATAAACATAGGGGGTTACGGAAAATGTAACCCCCTTTCGCTTTAATCTATCAACCGAGTTTAGAATAGTTGACCTTTACACCAGGACCCATGGTCGATGCAACGACACAGCTCTTGATGTACTGTCCCTTTGCAGCCGCAGGCTTAGCCTTGATGATCGCTCCGAGGAGAGTATCAAAGTTTTCGGAGAGCTTTTCTGCTCCGAAAGAAGCCTTACCGATGGGGCAGTGAATAATATTGGTCTTGTCAAGACGGTACTCGATCTTACCTGCCTTAGCCTCGTTTACCGCACGTGCGATATCCATTGTAACGGTTCCCGACTTCGGGTTAGGCATAAGACCCTTAGGTCCGAGTACACGACCGAGACGACCAATTGCACCCATCATATTGGGAGTGGTGATAATAACGTCGAATTCGAACCAGTTTTCTTTCTGGATCTTTTCGATGTATTCGTCAGAACCTGCGTAATCAGCACCCGCTGCCTTTGCAGCCTCTTCCATCTCGGGCTTGACGAGCGCGAGAACGCGAACTGCCTTGCCGGTTCCGTGAGGAAGAACTACTGCACCTCTTACCTGCTGGTCAGCGTGACGCGAGTCAACTCCGAGACGAACATGAACTTCTATAGTTTCATCAAACTTAGCCTTAGCGGTCTGGCAAACGAGCTCAATAGCGTCTGCTCTGTCATAAAGCTTTGATTTTTCAAACAGCTTTGCGCTGTCCTGATACTTTTTACCTTTTATAGCCATCGTTAATTTCCTCCTTCTCAGTCAACAACTACGACACCCATGCTGCGTGCCGTGCCTGCGATCATGCTCATTGCAGCTTCAACAGATGCTGCGTTAAGATCGGGCATTTTGAGCTCTGCGATCTCTCTGAGCTGTGCCTTGGTGATGTTGCCAACCTTGGTCTTGTTGGGAACACCCGATCCCGAATCAAGACCGATAGCCTTCTTGATAAGAACGGCTGCGGGCGGAGTCTTGGTGATAAAGGTGAACGTGCGGTCTGCATATACCGTGATAACTACGGGAATAATGAGACCTGCCTGTGCCTTGGTACGCTCGTTGAATTCCTTGGTGAAGTTAGGAATAGAAACGCTGTACTGTCCGAGTGCGGGACCTACGGGCGGACCGGGCATTGCCTTGCCGGCGGGAAGCTGAAGTTTGATATAGCCTGCTATTTTCTTTGCCATAGTAAATATACCTCCAAATGTGGTTATACGTCGGAAGAATGTAAGAAAAATTTTCTTCCTCCCACATATTCGGCGTAAATATATCTATTACGCCACAAAAATGTTTCGAGATCAAAAAGTGAGTATTTCAAGAGAGTCGGCGTCGATCTCAGCTGCCGTCTCGCGTCCGAACATATTCAGCATAACCATAACGCGGGCTTTGTCCTCGGAGATCGAGTTTACGGTTCCTATAAATCCGTTGAACGATCCTGCCGTTACCTTTACGCTGTCTCCAACCTTGTAAGGAAGCTCCTTCGTAATGCCGATGCTTACCGCATCCAAAGTTTCAAGTCCCATTTCTGCCACTTCCTTGTCCGAAAGCGGAACAGGTCTTGATCCGGGACCCACAAATCCGGTAACGCCGTTTATGTTACGTACGATATGCCACGAAAAGTCGCTCATAATCATCTTTACCATAACGTAGCAAGGGTATATCTTGATCTCTACCTCTTTGACCGTATCTCCGATCGTCTCTGTAACCTTTTCAACGGGAATACGTATATCGGTTATCATTTCGCCGAGTCCGCGGTTTTCAATGATCTTTTCAAGACTACTCTTAACTTTGTTTTCGTATCCCGAGTAAGTATGAACAACATACCATTTAAGCTCAGGCATATATTCGATATCTGACATGATTATGATTCACTTACCGTTTCTCCGGCGTGTTTTGCTTTTTAGTCTCTTGCAGCGCCGGACTGCCGGACTTTTGCGTTTTATTTACGCAAACAGATTGCCAATGCCGCCTATAAGGCTGACACCTGCGCCGAGTATCGCATCGACAATGCCTATGATAGCTGCAACAACGAGCATAGTAACGATAACTGCAACGGTAGATCTTACGCTCTGTTTACCGGCATACCAAGTAATCTTCTTGCGCTCGGCAAATACGCTGCGAAGGAATCCGGCTGAATTGGTTTTCTTAGCCTTCTTAGCCTTCTTAGCTTCTTTGGATTTTTTTACTGCCGTTTCGTCGGTTTCGGCTTTGGTTTTGATTTCTTTCTCTGCCATTTTAAAACCTCCTACTTCGATTCCTTATGCAAAGTGTGCTTTCTGCAAAAACGGCAATACTTATTCATTTCGAGTCTATCCGGGTCATTCTTCTTGTTCTTCATAGTATTGTAGTTTCTCTGCTTGCATTCACTGCATACCATTGTGATTTTTACTCTCAAGTCGGCACCTCCTAATTAGTTTTGAGCCTTTCGCAGTCGGTCAGAGTTTTTACCGACACACACGAGGAGTTTCTCGTACGAGCTCATAGATTTTACCTCCCTCAAACGGAGCTTTAAGCGGTCTGATCCGCGCTCTTTGCATCCCGGAATGCTCAAAATTTATGCGCAAAAAAATAGACCCTCTCCGCAGAGGTATAACGAGTTTACCACATTCAAGACGATTTGTCAATAGTTTTTTTGAAATTTTTGCCCGATTTTCTAAGTTTCGGACAACACCTATCACTTTTCAACATTTTTCGCACAAAAAACCGCCCGAAAATAATTTAATGTACATTTTTTCAAAATTCCTGTTGACAGGGTGGAAATAATATTATATAATGTAAACTAATAAAAGATTGCTATTTATCGGCTTCGAAGTTTTGAAAAGGAGAGAAAGCCTTATATGCAGTGGACCTTCATAATTCCTATGATATTACTTGCCGCGGGCTGTGTGGCTGTTCTTATTTTTTCTGTGCGCGAATCTTATCGTAACACTACGAGAGATATTGATCTAACATCGGAAAATATCCGCAATCTCGTCCTCTCATACATCGATATATACGACCGTATGTACGCACTCGTCTTTTTCTTCGGAAACAGTTCTTCCGAAGATAAAGCTGAATTTGCGATTCCGGAAAACGCAAATATGCAAGAGCTTTACGATATAAATTCTCAAATAGATTTCCAGATCTCACTGCTTTGTGAAAAGGCATCAAAGAGCGATTCTTTTATGAAGGAAAGGGGCACATCGGTCAAAAAGCTTTACGCAGAGATCGAAGCACACGAAAGTAACTTCTTCACTTCAACCGCCCTCTTTAACGAACGCGTAGCTTGTGCGAAACACTACTCCTCGTTTAAGCTCTCAAAATATGTCCTAAAAAAACTGGAACCTTGCATACACAAAGAAATAGTTTTTGAAAAATAATAGGATTTAATAAGAATCTTTCGCATAAAATAACTCACGACCGAGCAAAATCGGCAAGGCGTACAACGCCTGACTAACTTCGGAGACAAATAAGATATGAAAGAACTTTTAACATCATATTGGGAAATAATAAAAGCGATAACAATAAAGGACTTTTTCGACATAGCCCTAGTCGCCGCACTGCTTTACGTAGGAATAACCTTCCTGCGTGAAAGAAGAGCTGGAAAACTTGCGATCGGCGTAGGAGTTCTTATCGTTTTTCAGTTCGTGTGTCGGTTCTTCAACCTGACCACAGTAACGTTTTTACTGGAATATTTCTTCCAGTTCGGATTCATTGTCCTTTTCATTATTTTCCAGCCCGAGCTCAGATCAGCTCTTGAAAAGGTTGGAAGCGAACCTATGAGGGGATTCAAAAACATTGCAGACTCGAAAAACCAGCAAAAGATTACCGAAGCCATCAAGGAGATCTGCGATGCCGCTTGCACTATGTCAAGTGAAAAAACGGGTGCTCTCATAGTAATAGAACGTTCAACCAAGCTCGGAGATTATATAAAGAGCGGAACGGTCGTTGATGCAGAGCTTTCCGACTTTGCCATAAGAAACATTTTCTTCAAAGGCGCTCCCCTTCACGACGGAGCGGCAATAATAAGAGACGGACGTCTTTATGCTGCGGGTTGTTTCCTTCCCCTTTCACAAAGAGAAGATATTCTAAAAGACCTTGGCACCAGACACAGAGCGGCACTTGGTATCAGCGAGAACAGTGACGCACTCGTTATAGTTGTCAGCGAAGAAACGGGAATTATTTCTACCGTAGTTGACGGCACTCTTAAACGCGGTTATGATTATCCCTCTCTTAAAAACGAGCTCAACCGCATACTTATGCACACAGAGTCTGCTAGCCCTGTCAAAACAGGCGGCGCTAAGATAAAGAAGATATTCCGCAAAAAATAATTTACAGCTTTCATGACTTGTCCGTTCGGAGGTGGCATTTTGAAAACTTCAGATAAAATATCAAATACAAGTGCTTCTTCTCGCAAAAAGCATAGAAGCTGGGCTCTTTGGGGAGTCTCGATAATTCTTGCATTCGTTTTCTGGCTCTATGTTGCGGGATCAAACAACGTTACGATAGAAGAAACTTTCGACCTTATCGAAATAGAGTACGACAGCTCGCGCATAAGACAACACGGTCTCGTGGTCCAGTCTGTGAGCATAGATACCGTAAACATAACGATCATGGGTAGCCAGCGTGATATAGAGGGCTCGGGTACGCCGAACATTTCGGCTAAGATCTCGCTCGACTCGATAAGCGAGCCGGGAGAATATTCTCTCCCCGTAATGATAACGACTCCCGACAGAACGACGATAACACATCAGACGGTCGATACGGTAACCGTAAGGGTCGACCGTCCGAGTGAAAAGGATTTCGCGATAGATTCGAGCCTCGTCGAGCTCGTAGGTTGGACGCTCGATTCGGGATGCTTCTTCGGAACTCACTCGATAAGCGAAAGCTACGTCACCGTAAAAGGACCTACCTTGGAGCTTGATACGGTAAGAAGCGTAAAGATCCGCACCGCAAGCATAGGCGCCGCGTCTGACGGCAAAACGGTTACCGCAAGCATAGTTCTTCTTGATGCCAACGGAAACGAAATAAACAGCAGAAACCTCAGCGTGTCCGAAAATGCAGATAATCTCACGGTAACACTATCTGTGTATATGCAAAAAACGGTAAGTCTTGTGGCAAAAGGCAAATACGGATATTTCGGAAGTGATAATATCACGGTTTCTCCGTCCGAGATAGTGATTAAGGGTACCCCCGATGCGGTAAGAGCCGTTTCGTACATCAAGATACTTGAAATAGATGAGACCAAGACGATCACCGACCAAAGCAATATACCCGTTCAGACAATACTACCCGAAGGAACGACCACCCTTTCAGGCGAAACGACGGTCAATACTCAAGTAACCGTAACTATAAGCGGAAAGATCGTTGAGCATGAAATATATATTTCTCCCGATAAGATCGAGGTGTATTCGACAAACGGAATGAAGGCGGTCGAAGGTGTGCGAGTCAAGGTACGTCTCGCAGCATCGGCAGATCCGGGCATAGTAAATTCTCTGTCGGCGGCATGTCTTAAAGCATCTGTGGACGCCTCAAAGATATCCCAACCAGCACAACTCCCCCTTGTTCTGATAGTTGCAGAAGGTTTCAGAGACTCGGTATATCTTATAGATATGACATACACGGTCAATGTCGGTATTCCCGAGGTCAGCGACGACACTCCATCGGTCGAGGACGAGATCAATCCGCTGAAAGCATAATCATACATTGTATTTTAATTAAAAGACGCCTGTAAGAGTACGGTATGGGCGTCTTTTGCAAATCATAAGCACATTCCTTTTTGTTCCGATAATTTGGAGGATAAATGGCAAACTCAAACGAAACATTAAAAAAATGGGAGCTTCGCTCCGAAAAAACACAGTCCGATCCCGATATCATGGCGATGGCAGACCGTATTGGAATTTCTCCTCTGACCGCCCTGCTCATATATAACAGAGGCCAGGACACTCCTGAGAAGGCACACACCTTCCTTTCGACCCTTTCGGGAAGTTACTATGATCCCTTTACCATGCCCGATATGGACAAGGCAGTGTGCAGAATTCTTGAAGCTGTAGAAAAAAAGGAAAAAACGGTCATATACGGAGACTACGACGTTGACGGTGTAACCTCTGTAAGCATACTTTATACATATTTAAAGGAGCTCGGTCTTTCTCCCCAATACTACATTCCCAGCAGAAGCACCGAGGGCTATGGGGTAAACAACGAGGCAATAAAACAGCTTGCCGAGAAAAACATAACCCTTATGATAACGGTAGATACAGGTGTTACTGCACTTGATGAGGTCAAATTTGCCGCCGAGCTGGGGATCGACGTTGTGATCACCGACCATCACGAATGTCTGGCAGAACTTCCCGATGCTGTGGCGGTCGTAAATCCGCGACGTGTGGACAGTAAATATCCCTTCTGCGAGCTTGCGGGCGTAGGCGTGGTTTACAAGCTTCTTTGTGCGCTCGAAGAAAGACGCACTGGCAGTGCGCTCGGAGTAAAGAAATTTATTGATCTCGTGGCCATCGGAACAGTAGCCGATGTTATGCCGCTGATTGATGAAAACAGACTGCTCGTAGCGGAAGGTCTTAGTATTCTGAACTCTGCGCCAAGACTCGGAATAGCCGCTCTCCTCAGAGCATCGAGTAAAAACGACAAAAAGCCTACAAAGCCGATACAAAAGATAACTTCATCGGTAATAAGCTTCACGATAGCACCTCGAATAAACGCCGCAGGGCGTATTGAGAGTGCTGAAAAGGCGGTAAAGCTCTTTCTCTGTACCTCTGAAAGCGAAGCGTATGCTATGGCAGACGAGCTTTGCGAGATAAACCGCCGCCGTCAAGCAGAGGAAAACCGCATAATCGACGAGGCAGCAGAAAAGATAAACAAGGATCTCGATTTTGAAAAAGACAGAGTGATCGTGCTTGCCGAGGAGAATTGGCATCACGGAGTTATCGGTATCGTTTCGTCGAGAATAACCGAGCGCTTTGCTATGCCCTCGATACTCATTTCCTTTGACGAAAACAACGTCGGAAAGGGATCGGGACGAAGCGTCAAGGGACTCAATCTCGTAGAAGCGCTCACATATTGCAGTGACCTGCTTATAAAATACGGCGGTCACGAGCTCGCCGCAGGTCTTACCGTGAGCAGAGAGAATTTTGAGGCGTTCAGAGAGCGCATAAACAAGTTCGTGCGCGAAAACACGTCCGACTCCGCGAGAGCTGTACTCGTTGAGGGAGATGCCTATCTCTCCCCCGAGGATGTAAACCTCGCTCAGGCAAGCGAGCTTCTTATGCTCGAACCGTACGGGGTGGCAAATCCGAGCCCGATGTTCTTTATGAAGGACACCGTCGTGCGCGACGTGATCTCTCTCGCCGAAAAGCACACCAAGCTCATTCTTGAAAAAGACGGCAGTATTATGACCGCGCTATATTTCGGACACTCGCGCGCTTCCCTGCCGATCTACAAGGGCGATACGCTCGATATTGCCTTTACTATGGGAATAAACGAGTTCAGAGGAGTCACCGAGGCTCAGATCATCGTCCGCGATATTCACAGGCAGATCACCGACGGCAGCTTCGAGATCTCGGAAAAAGACAAAAACAGATACATCGACATAGCCTCGGGCTCGACCTACTCGAGATCGGAGGACGTCCTTCCGAGCAGAGATGATTTTGCAAAGATCTATCTCTATCTTAAACGCCGACCGGGATTCCGTGACGACTGCCTCGGTCTTCGCGAGATAATTGCCGCGTTCGGAGGTAAGATCGGCTACTGTAAGCTAAAAATAATACTTGAAGTGCTCAGAGAAACAGAACTCGTAAATATTAAATTTTCCGAAGAATGTGACGAAAACTTCTATTTTGGCGTAAACTTCGTCAAAAATAAGATAGATATAGAAAAATCACCCTTCTATATCAAGATACGCTCGCTTGTCGAGAAATAATCTTTTCTAAAAAGTCTCTTTAAAAGGAGAAGCCGCATATGGACAATAATTTTAATACTATGGAGCAGTCGGGAGCTAATTTTGACCGTCTGAGAGGTCTGCTGAGTGACAATCAGACCAAATACGATATTGCTAAAATAGAAAAAGCCTATATTTTTGCGGAAAAGCTTCACTCGGGGCAGTATCGCGTAAGTGGCGAGCCTTATATAATCCATCCCGTAGCGGTTGCCGAGATAGTTTATTCGCTCGGACTTGACACCGATTCGATCTGCGCCGCGCTTCTTCACGACACGGTCGAGGACTGCTCGGTATCTCTTGAAACAATACGCAAGGAATTCGGCCCGACAATCGAAATGCTGGTAGACGGACTAACTAAGCTCGTAAAGATTCCCTTCGACGATAAGGAAGAAGAGCATATGGAGAACCTGCGTAAGATGTTCCTTGCGATGTCGAAGGATATAAGAGTCATATTCATAAAGCTATGTGACCGACTTCACAATATGCGAACTCTAAACGTCCGCCGTGACGAAAAGCGCCGTAACGTTGCTCACGAAACTATGCAGGTCTATGCACCGCTCGCTCACCGTCTCGGTATGCAGAGGATAAAGCAGGAGCTTGAGAACCTCTCTCTCTCTTTCCTTGACCCGATAGGGTACGCAGAGATCAAAGCCGATATTGACGAAAAATACGGTCAGAACCGCGATTTTATCACGCGAACAAAGGAGATGCTTTCAGAAAAGCTCGACGAATATCACATTGATTATTCGCTCGAAGGACGTGTCAAGAGCGTTTACAGCACCTACCGTAAAATGTTCAATCAGAACAAGAGCTTTGACGAGATATACGACTTTTATGCGGTCAGAATAATAACCGAAACCGAGCTCGAATGTTACACAGTGCTCGGACTTATCCACGATGCCTACAAATCCGTTCCTGGTCGATTCAAGGATTACATATCAACCCCGAAGCCCAATATGTATCAGTCGCTTCACACGACGGTAATCGGACGCGACGGTATTCCATTCGAGGTTCAGATAAGAACACGCAAGATGCATCAGATCGCAGAATACGGTATCGCCGCTCACTGGAAATACAAATCGGGAGACAAGCGAAGCACCGAGGAGATAGATTCCAAGCTCGAATGGATAGCAAAGCTTATCGAGACCGAGGATGACACTCGCGATCCCGACGAATTTCTCCGCGCACTCAAAGTCGATATCTTCCACGACGAGATATTCGTCTTTACTCCCAAGGGCGATGTGATCGCTCTTCCTCAGGGCGCAACTCTCATAGATTTTGCGTACGCAATACATTCGGGTGTTGGAAACAGTATGATCGGCGCAAAGGTGAACGGAATTATCGCAAATATTGATAAAAGTCCGCAAAACGGCGATATAGTTGAGATACTCACCTCGTCATCATCCAAGGGACCTAAGCGAAACTGGCTCAACGTAGTGAAAACGGGAGAAGCGCGCAACAAGATCCGTCAATGGTTTAAGAAGGAAAAGCGTCCGGAAAACATTATCGTTGGCCGCGGAGAGGTTGAGCGCGAGCTCAAAAAGTTCGGCAGACCGTACAACTCCTCTCAGCGTGACGAAATACTCACGAGAATTGCCTCTCGCCTTGGAATACAGACACTTGATGACCTGCTTAACACAATCGGATACGGCGGTCTGAACGTGAGCAAGATACTCACCAAGCTCCGCGACGAGTTCGACAAGGTCGTAAAGCCGACCGAACCGGTAGCTCCTCCGCCTGCCGTGGCTCTGCCCGAGGTCAAGACCACAAGCGTAAAACGGAGAACAGGACACGGCGGAGTTATCGTAGACGGACTGGAGGGCTGCGAGGTCAAGTTCGCGAAATGCTGCAATCCCCTGCCCGGTGATAAAATCATCGGATTTATCACGCGCGGCTCGGGCATTTCGGTCCACAAGCGCGACTGCATAAACGTAGTCTCCGGTCTCAAAAAGCCCGAAAAGACGGATAGATTTATCAGTATATTCTGGGAAGATGCTCCCGAGGACAAGAAAAACGGAGAGCTTTACGAATCCTTCATTCAGGTCTTTGCAGAGAACGACATTCAGCTTCTCGCAAATATCACATCGGTCATCGCGGAAATGCGCGTGATGCTCTATCAGATAAACACGCACAGCCGTGACAACGACATTACGGTAAATCTCGTCGTCGGCTGCAAAAACATCGACCATTTTAAGTCGATAATGGCACGGCTTCGCACTATCGACCACGTGTTTGATGTCAGACGCGGATATATGTAAAAACCGATGCCTTCGGCATCGCTTAGCAGTTTTGCAAAGCAAAACTCCACACTTCTAATGAAATTAAACCGACGGCAGAGCCGTCGCTTAGCAGTTTTACAAAGCAAAAAAGACCGTCGAAGACAGTCTTACATAAAGCGGATTGACAAAAAATACAGGTTATATTATACCCCGCCGAAATATCATTGAGCAAACAAACTAAACTCAACATTGTAACTATCATCACCAACATCGTATTGTCAATAGCATACATACCCTTCTCGCTTTTAGGCATATTTGGTGCTATGATGTCCGATAATCCGCCGCACAACATTATCGCACAGGTGCTTCTGTATGTGGGTGTTTCCATTTCGGTGTTTACGCCTGTCTTTTGTATCGTGTGTATATATGAATCCGTAATATTAAGAAAAAAAGGCAAAAAATTATTCGGATTTTTGATTCAATTTTTGCCCATCGCTATCTTTGCATTAGCCTTAGCATTTATGTTTGCGTCATCTTATCTTGCGTCGGTGTTGGCTGCTTAATACAGCGAGTGTCAAACGCACAAACACTTATCGAATGCCGCAAAGCGGATTCGACGTACAAAAAAATTATGTAAAAAACAGAGCGTTGCTGTGGCAACGCTCTGTTTTTTTACCTAACTTCAAGCCTTCTCGATTTCGGCTCCTCGATCTGCTTTTTCGGAAGCGTGAGGGTGAGCACGCCGTTTGTGAACTCGGCGTCGATCTTATCAGCGTCGATCTCCGAGATATTGAAGCTGCGCTCAAACGAGCCGTATGCTCTTTCTCTACGGATATATCCGCTCTTTTCGTCAGAGCTTTCGTATTTACGCTCTGCTTTTACCGTAAGAACGCCGTCTCCGATGTTTATATCGATATCTTCCTTGTTTATTCCCGGAAGATCGGACTCGACGATATATGCGTTGTCGTTTTCCTTTATGTCCGTTCTAAACATCACGGGCTGAGTGCTATCTCCGAAAAATGCCTTTTCAAGTCTGTCAAGCTCGTAAAAGGGGTTATATGCGTTCATATTTCTTGAATAAAAAGGTGTAAGTTTTATCATATTTAGTTCCTCCGTGTTTTGTATTTTTAGTTTATCCCGACCGTTTTTTATTATTCAAGGAAAGCCTTCGACCGCCCTTCCTTCGGTCTCATCTTCCCCTCGGGACACCTTTATATTACACCGAAAATATTAACGATTAAAGTATATTCTGTTGCTCTATTGTAAACAATTAGCACTCTGATCAACAGAGTGCTAAAATTTTGATTTGTTTTACCGCTTTTCATATCTTTACAAACGAAAACTTCTATCACTCCTGCCTGCTGAGTGATGTTATTCCTCGTCGTAATCCTCGTCTTCGTCGTCGAACTCATCGTAGAGGTCGTCCTGCGACTCGTCATCGCCGTCTGATCCCTCGCGGCGCATCTTTACAACCTCGTACGCGACGTCGGATATAAGATTCTGGTCGGTCACAAAATCAAGAAAATATTCTCCGTTTCGGTCCTCGAACTCAACGACCGCGGGAAAATCGGTGAGATGCTCGCCGTCGTCATCGATTTCGTACATATAGGCGTAGCGCTTGCCGCCAAGCTCGATGGTAGCGACCTGTTCGAAGCGGAGCATTTCTCTTCTGTGATTGATAAACTCAACAGGCTCCCAATCCTCGGAATCGCTTAATTTTTGGAATATTTCTTCAATGTTTATTATCATTTCATAACCTCTTGAACTTAATTTATGAACAATTATAACATAAAAACATACGCTTTGCAATAATATGATGTCGAAAAAAGCGTTTTTTACAAAAAAATTCAAATAAAAGGATAAAAAATCGGCAAAAAAATCTTTCTACTCTGTTGTAATTGTAACGATTTTGTGCTAAAATATTTCTTATAAATAACCATTCTTCCCTTATAACAAAAGTTTTTGGATAAGATCAAATTGATTTGCAAGCAAATCAATAGGAAACACTTTTTCCAAAAAGAGTTTCCAAGTGAGTTTTTGAAAAGGTACGGAAAAAGATGAGCGAAAAAAGAGTCCTGATAACGGGCGCATCGCGCGGAATAGGCGCAGCTTGTGCAAAGAAATTTGCCGAAAACGGATTTTCGGTTGTTATAAACTATCGCGAGTCGGACCACAAAGCGGCAGCTCTTGCGGCGCACTGCCTTGACATCGGCGCAAAGGACACGAGAGCTATCAAGGCAGACGTTTCGAAAAGCGAGGATGTTGCGCGTCTTTTTGAAGAGGCAAGCGAGATTGGAGAAATCGATACTCTCGTTTTAAATGCGGGTGTTGCCTCTCACGGACTTTTTCAGGACGTTCCAGAGGAAGAATATGACCGAATTATGGACACAAACGTCAAGGGTGTATTCCTCACAGCACAGAAATTCATTCCGAAAATGATTTCCGCGCACCGCGGAAACATCATAATAATATCTTCAATGTGGGGGCAGGTCGGGGCGTCGTGCGAGGTCGTATATTCAGCGTCGAAGGCGGCGCTCATCGGAATGACCAAAGCGCTTGCCAAGGAGCTCGGTCCGTCGGGTATCCGCGTAAACTGCGTTGCACCCGGTGTAGTCGAGACTGATATGGTCGCATCTCTTGATAAAAACGCGCTCGCTTCGCTTGCCGAGGATACCCCGCTCTGCCGAAACGCGATCGCAGAGGAAATAGCAAACGCAGTATATTATCTTGCATCATGCGAGTCGTCTTTCATAACCGGACAGGTTCTCGCCGTTAACGGAGGACTTATCACCTAAACCGAAAGGAATGTACGTTATGCGTATAAATGACCGAAACGATTTTATTGAGCTGAAAGATACCGATTTTTTCGACATATTTCAGACCTTTGACTGCGGTCAGACCTTTCGTTTTGAGAAAATCTCCGAAAACACGGTAGAGGGCGTCGCGTACGGAAAACTGCTTCGCCTCACACAAATTGGCAATACCGTCAGAATAAACTGTACCGTTAAGGAATTTGAGGTCGTTTGGAAGCGCTATCTTGCGCTTGACCGTGACTACGGTAAAATAAACTCCTATTTTACCAAGGGCAATGACAGGGTGCTCAAAGACGCAGCACTCTACGGAAAAGGAATACACGTCCTGAGGCAAGACCCTTGGGAATCCCTCTGCTCGTTCATAATATCGCAAAACAACAACATTCCGCGCATAAAGAAGATCATAAACTCACTTTCCGAAAAATTCGGGGAACCCTTCCAGTTCGAGGGCAAGACCTACTACGCCTTCCCAACCCCAAAGGCTCTTTTCCATGCAGGGCACGACGAAATATTCGCGCTAAAAACCGGATTCCGTGCAAAATACATCATCGATGCGGCCGAGAAAGTACTTTCGGGCGAGATAGATCTTGAAAAGATATCGTCGCTTCCGACCGCAGAGGCGCTCGGTGAGCTTATCAAAATAAAGGGAGTTGGTCCGAAGGTTGCCTCATGCGCGCTCCTTTTCGGATTTGACAAGACCGACGCATTTCCCATAGACGTCTGGGTAAAAAAAGTTTTCGCAAAATATTATCCCGACGGATTTGACCCAAAAGGCTTCGGAGAAAACGCAGGTATCGCGCAACAGTATCTTTTTTATTACGAACGCTGGCAAAATATCAGTCAAGGTGAAGGAAAAAAGTGATGGAGTACAAACAGCAAAAAGAATATACTGGCAAAGTCGAAATATACGATTCTACGCTTCGCGACGGCGCTCAGAGCGAAGGCATATCATTCTCGGTAAGCGATAAAAAGAAAATAATCTCACTTCTTGACGACTTTGGGGTAAAATATATTGAAGCCGGAAACCCTTATTCAAACCCCAAGGATATGACTCTTTTTGACGAAATGAAGGGTGTAAAGCTAAAAAATGCCCGCCTCTGTGCTTTCGGAAGCACGGCTAAAAGCGAGACGCCTGAAAGCGACGCAGGCATCTCAGCGCTTCTCAATGCCGAGACCGAAACAGTCACAATAGTTGCAAAAAGCCGCGAGAAGCAGGTTACGGAGATACTTGGAATTTCTTCCGAGACAAATCTTACCTACATAGAAAAAAGCGTTGCTTATTTGAAAAAGCAAGGTAAAGAAGTAATTCTTGATGCCGAGCATTTTTTCGACGGATATATCGAAAATCCAAAATACTCACTTGACTGTCTGAAATCTGCCCTTAATGCAGGGGCGGACATTCTTACCCTTTGCGACACAAACGGCGGTACGCTTCCGCACGAGATATCTCGCATCGTTTCCGAGGTAAACGAAAAGCTACCCGACGCAAAGCTTGCAATACACTGCCATGACGACTGCGGATGTGCGGTATCAAGTTCGATTTCGGCTGTATTCGCGGGCGCAACTCAGATACAGGGCACATTTATCGGATATGGCGAGCGATGTGGAAACGCAGATCTTTCATCCATAATGCCCAGTATTATGCTCAAATGCGGTTTTGACTGCGGAGTTGAGCTTAAAAATCTCAGGCACACGGCAAAGCAGATCGCTGAGATCTCAAATATCCGTCTGCGTCACAATCATCCCTATATAGGCAAAAGCGCTTTTGCGCACAAGGGCGGTATGCATATAGACGCCGTTCAGAAAAGCCCGTCCTCTTTTGAGCATGTTCCGCCCGAAGCAGTAGGAAATACGCGCAAATATCTCGTGAGCGAGGTATCGGGCAGGAGCACGATACTTGCACATCTCGAGCATTTCATTCCCAACCTGACAAAAGCCTCTCCAGAGGTCGAGCTGATAACCTCGCGCCTTAAAGAACGCGAGTTTGAGGGTTATCAGTACGAAAGCGCAAACGCAAGCTTTGAGCTTCTTGTTAAAAAGGAGCTTGGACTCTGGAAATCGCCGTTCAGAGTAATTATGTATAAATCAAACGACGATTTTCCCGCACCCGACGGAGAACAACAGTCAAGCGCGATGATAAAGATTGAGGTCGGCGGAAAGACCGAGCTTTCCTGTGCAGACGGAAACGGTCCTGTCAACGCACTCGACGGCGCACTCCGAAAGGCACTCCTAACCTTTTATCCGCAGGTGGACGATATGCACCTCAACGACTTCAAGGTGCGTGTCGTAGATCTGGGCAAAAACACCGATTCAAAGGTTCGTGTTCTTATTGATTCGTCAGATAAAAATTCCTCATTCTCGACGATAGGTGTTTCGTGCGACATTATAGAAGCCAGTTTCATAGCTCTTGTAGATTCTTATGAGTACTTTTTGTCTAAGGAAGGCTCTCAGATCTAAGACACAATGGGTATTTTCCCCACGATAACCGATTCAGCAAGAAGCACTACGCTTTCACGTCTGAACGTGACCGATTCGGACATACATATAGCCTGAACGTCGGACACGACTGTCATACTGATCCTGTGCAGAGTCTGGTTTATCCCCGCCTCGTGCATCTCGCTGTTTATTTTGGCGGATACCGACACATAAGGCACGGCTCTTACGCTCACACCTATACCCTTACCCGAAAAATATTTCGGCGCGATCACGTTTCCTATCGGAACCGAGATCTTGACGTATTTTTCGTCCTTTACCTTATCGTTCACACGAGAGACGACGTCGGCGCACATTACGCTGATGTTTGCCGTATTTGCGTTAAGCGAGGCGATGCTTCCGTCGGACGAGACCACCTTCGTACAGAAATCGTCCCAAGTATAGCCTTTTTCTTCAAGCTCACTCTTGACTGCATCGGCAACAAGCTCCTCAAGCCAACCGCCGACCACGTTTTCAAGCGCTCCCACCGCGAGCGGCTCAGCTTTTCGGTAGATGCCTATAGCCGACACGCCCATCACGGAAACGAACAAAATAAACGATATAGCGCGAATAAAAAAGCGCGGACTATGGCGTCTTTTTGTGAAGATGCGCCCGATATTTTTCTTAAAATTTAGTATCTTTCCCTCACGCTCTGCAAAAAACTTAATTTTTATCCCCTCTTTTCGTTTTTTATATTTATATTCAGCAGAGCTTGGTCAAAAGCACAAAAATGGGGATTTTTCAAAACAGTTAAAACCGTGCTTAGCAGTACGATTTAAATAAAATCTATTTTTTAAGTCCGACACGCTCGGAAAGAAAGGAACGCAGTATATGCAACAGGATATGATTCTTATTATCGACCTTGGAAGTGAAGAAAACGCAGCTCTCGCCCGCGAGATCCGTGCGCTCGGAGTTTATTCCGAAATACACCCTCACGACATCACCAAAGAAGCTCTTAACGCTCTTCCCAACGTAAAGGGAATAATTTTAAACGGTGGTGTAAATCGCGTGGTTGACGGCGTGGAGATCGACGCCTCCGAGGCAATATACTCTTCGGGTATCCCTACGGTCTCATTTGATCACAAGGGCGCAGACAAGCTCCCAGAAAACGCGGACGAGAGAAAGAAGGCTCTCTCGGATTTCGTGTTCGGAAAGTGCGGTGCACAGGCGAACTGGAACATGGAAAACTTTATAAACGACCAGATCGAGCTCGTTCGCAGACAGGTCGGCGACAAGAAGGTGCTTCTCGCTCTTTCGGGCGGCGTTGATTCTTCGGTAGTTGCCGCGCTTCTTATCAAGGCGATCGGAGACAAGCTCACCTGCGTACACGTCAATCACGGACTTCTCCGCAAGGGCGAGCCCGAGCAGGTGGTTCAGGTGTTCGGCAAGGAGCTTGGCGCAAATCTCGTTTACGTTGACGCTACCGACCGATTCCTTGACAAGCTCGCAGGCGTTGCTGATTCCGAACAGAAGAGAAAGATAATCGGCGCAGAATTTATCCGCGTGTTCGAGGAAGAAGCAAGAAAGCTTGACGGAATTTCCTTCCTCGCACAGGGAACTATATATCCCGACATAATAGAAAGCGGAACGAAGACCGCAAAGGCAGTAAAGGCTCACCACAACGTCGGCGGACTTCCAGACGACCTCAAATTCGAGCTTGTCGAGCCTCTCAAAATGCTCTTCAAGGACGAGGTACGCGCTTGCGGTGCTGCGCTCGGACTTCCCGATAATATGGTTTACCGTCAGCCCTTCCCCGGTCCCGGACTCGGCGTTCGTTGCCTTGGCGCTATCACGCGCGACCGTCTCGAAGCAGTCCGTGAATCGGACGCGATCCTTCGCGAGGAGTTCGCAAAGAACGGTCTTGCAGGCAAGGTATGGCAGTATTTCACTGCTATTCCCGATTTCCGCTCGGTCGGCGTAAGAGACAACGCAAGATGCTACGACTGGCCGGTTATCATCCGCGCGGTGAACACCATTGACGCGATGACCGCATCTATTGAGGAAATCGACTACGCTATCCTTCACAAGATAACAAACAGAATACTTAACGAGGTTCCCGGCGTAAACCGCGTGCTTTACGACCTTTCGCCGAAACCCGTAGCCACGATCGAGTGGGAGTGAGGCATTTGCCTATGGCAAATGCAATTAAATCCACACTATGTGTGGAATAAATCTGCTGCGCAGATGAAGTCCTCGCAAAAGCTCGGATGATGTCGCTACGGCGATTGTGGATTTAATTCAACCGAAAACGCAGTTTTCGACTTCATCCGCATTAGCGGACTTCATCACAACGTGACTTCATCCTAAAACTTGTTTTAGGACTTCATTAAGGAGCATCTATGAGAGAAAATAAACTTTCTGATCTGTCTATGATTTTTGCCGTAAACGCCTTAAATTTAGTCGGTTCAGTAGAGGGTCATTAGGCTCTCAAAAACCAGTTTGAACGTTCTGCCACCAGTATAGGTGCAAACATTCGAGAAGCCAATTATGCCCAAAGCAAGGCAGATTTCCTTTCAAAGCTACAAATCGCCTTGAAAGAATGTTACGAAACAGAATACTGGTTGGAGCTGTTTGTAAAGGCAAATATAGTTGAAGAAGCCAAGATCAAGGAACTGCTCCACGATTGCGGTG
>JAZUQQ010000005.1:0-1852 GCA_045605765.1 Eubacteriales bacterium
ATTGTCTTCCTAAGACCGCTTGGCCTCCGACTTACTTGCGGCAGTCTGCTTTGTAACGCACTTAGCTCTCTGCGTATTCGAAAACAATCTTTCAAAAAAGGAGCAGGAAGCTCTGCGAAAAAAACAGTGGCAAAAAGAAGAAGAACAGCAACCGCCTGAACCTACAAACGAATAAAAAAAGGGCTGTCACATTTGACAAGACCCTGTCTAAATCTGCCTATCCCCCTAAAAAGAGGCTGTCTCAAATGTAAATTTGAGACAGCCTCAGTCTGTCGAAAAAGTCACCCAACAGGGTGGCTTTTTTGCTTAAAATATGGTATAATATAAGTAAGAAAAGACAGGCGGTGAAGGTATGTTAAGCAGAGGACAAAACGGACGAGATATAATGCAAATGGTATGGTTGGAAGACCTTGTGCCGAAGGATCATTTACTTAGAAAAATCGATGTAGCAGTCGATTTTGACAAGATATATGAAATGGTAGAAGAATTGTATTGTGAAGACAACGGAAGACCCAGCATAGATCCGGTAGTTTTAATCAAAATGGTACTGATTCAACATTTATATGGATTGCCATCACTCAGAAGAACTGCGGCAGAAGTAGAAGTAAATATGGCGTACCGTTGGTTTCTCGGATATAGTTTGCAGGACGAAACACCTCATTTTTCTACGCTCAGCTATAATTTTAAGCATAGATTTACAACTGAAACTGTCGATCAGATATTTGCATGGATACTTAACGAAATAGCAGAAGCAGGTTATCTCTCTCCTTCTGCCGTGTTTATTGACGGAACGCACATAAAAGCAAATGCCAACAACAAAAAGAAGATACAAGAAGAAGTGCCCGTAGCGTCCAAAAGATATGCAAAAGAGCTTATGGAAGAGGTAAATGCAGATCGAGAGGAACACGGTAAAAAGCCTTTTCACGATGATGACGATAAAGAGCCGCCTAAATCCTCAAAGCCGGATAAGAATACTTCCAAAAAGAAATTAGCTCGTCGTAAGAAGATGAAAACAGTTACAAAAAGTATAACTGACCCCGAAAGCGGACTTTTTGTAAAAGGCGACCATAAAAGACAGTTTGCATACGAAGCACATACTGCATGTGACAAAAACGGATATGTTCTTGAAACAGTTGTAACCCCCGGCAATGTTCACGACAGTGTAGCCTTTGATGACGTATATGACAAAGTAACGGAAAAGTTCCCCGAAGTAGAAACTATAGTAGCCGACAGTGCATACAAAACACCTCATATTTGCAAGAAAGTATTTGACGATAACCGAGTTCTCAGCACAGCATACAAAAGACCTATGACTATGGACGGCGGACACGAATGGTGGAAATACGTTTATGATGAGCATTACGATTGCATCATTTGTCCCGAGTTTCACACGCTTGAATACAGTACAACGAATAAAGACGGTTACAGAGAATACAAAAGCAATCCCGAGATATGCAGGAATTGCCCTACGAGACATCTTTGTACAAAGTCTAAGGATTGTGTAAAGGTCGTACAAAGACATATTTGGAAGGATTATGAGGAGCTTGCCGATGATGCAAGATATACTCCAAAGTATGCCGATCTTTACAAGCAACGCAAAGAAACTATTGAACGTGTATTTGCGGATGCTAAAGAAAAACACGCTATGCGTTATACTACATACCGCGGCCTCGCTCAAGTCTCAAATTGGGTAAGGCTTAAATTTGCTGCCATGAATTTGAAAAAGTTTGCAAAAAGAAAATGGAGAGATAGCCATCCCTCCGACTTCTTTGCGTTTCTTTCTATTTTTTACTTCAAATACGCTAAAACGCCTATCTTAACTTTCGCTCGATAGGCGTTTTTCGACACTCTG
>JAZUQQ010000006.1:0-13869 GCA_045605765.1 Eubacteriales bacterium
ATGTAGTACTTTAAATCGCTAAAGTGTGTTCCCCAAAAGGTTCGGAAAAGTGCTTGTTTTGGCTATTTTTCGGAACTTTTTGAAGAACTTTTTTCTAAAAATTTCATCTGATATTTATTATACAAACTGGGTCAACTATAGTTGATTATGTGCATGGGCAAAACAATGCCCGGGATCTCTCCCGGGCCGCGTCATTAAAATACTATGATAAATATTTCGCCTCGGAGATTAACAAACCATGATTGTATGAGGCGATCTGCAAGAGTATCAAACTCCTGAAATTTATAGTCGTCACCGTCGGAAAAATGTACCGTTCCGGTCAGGAGCAGATCATAATTTGAATCGCAGATTGTTATGTTTGCGAGATTGAGGCTAAAGCCCCCGAAGAAATCCCGGATTGTCATATTAGAATACCTCTCTTTCTATTTTGCATTCGGCCCCGCGATCGACGGCCCGGGCGATGAAATCGGAAACGTTAAAGATTTCGGCCTCGTTTCCGTCTCTCAGGATATATCCGCGCTCGCTGTAGCCGTACCGGAAAACTGCGATCGACGAGGCGGGGCCGTGCAGATGGCACACGTAAAACGGAAAGTCGTTCACTTCGAATTCGTTGATAACTGTAGCCCGGGAAACACCCTCGTATTTAGCTCTGGCAATATCGAAAGCTTCTTCGGGTGTATTAGCCGGAATCCAAGCGCGGATTATGTCGCGCCGCGTCCATATTTGGATGTAATACACGTAATTTTTCATAGTATTGATCTCCTTTCTAAGATGGTCTTATTGTACCATACTTTATTAGAAATTGCAACAGTTTTTTACAATTTTTCTAATAAAGTTTATTGTATTTTGGCGTGTCCTGTGCTATACTATTTCTCGAAAGGGGGGCTTTATATGCCTAACAAGAAAAATAAGAAAAGCGACCGATTCACGGGCTACTATCCATCATGGGTTTTCAGTCCGAATGAGGACATTACGCGGGCGAACATGAAACAGTATGATCGTGAACAAGCCGAGTATTACGCGATCATAGATGAACGTTACGGGGCCTCGTGGTACTCTCTCCCGGCTGCAGAGCGTAGGAAACTAAAGGACGAAATCAGAAAGGAAGCAAAGCAAAGATGTCTCTAAATCTCCCAACGAAAGATAATTATCTGAATTTTTACCGGGTATTTGATTTTGTAATGAATCACCCGGACAAGATCGAGCCCATGAGTAAAAGACCGTGGCGATCTTCGATAACGGCCCGGAGAATCGAGGCGACGAAATACGAGTATTATTGTTTCCGATCAAACGGTGATCTTCCGGAATTGCTCGACCTGTTTTTAACTCGTGTTGTAGGTGACTGCAATAAAAGACGGTCGATTGTTAAAATGGTCCGTCGCTCTACCCGTTGCGGGTACGTACATCCGGACGCGTTTGTTCTGCTGCCGATCTCCGGCCAGTGGGGGGCCGGTATTGCAGTGGTAGAGGGAAAACAATATTCGAGCGTAAAAGTGACGACTTACTATTTATACAATAGAAAGGAGCTTGACGCATGGCGAGAGTAAAATCGCTTTTTTCAAATATCGAGTTAATGGCGATTCCCCGGTCTGAAGGCGTTATGGCAGAGATAAACCAGAAAGGACAAAACGTGGTTCGGGCAATGTATACGACCCTTCGAGATATCGCGCAAAAGCGTCTTATACGCGCACAAGCGGCCGGTTATATGACGGACCGGGAACCATTCGCAAAACTCGCGGATATCAAAGACAAGCGCGATCTTGCTGCAGAATATGCCAATATCAGCCGGTTTTTGTTGTCTCCTGACAGCACGGCAAAAGGCCGCGAGATACGGAACGAGAAAGCCGTCGCCCGGCTAAACGCGCGCGGGATCGATTTCGTTAATAAGCAAAACGTCGCGGATTTTGGAAAATTCATGGGGGTTATGCGAGAAATATACTCGCAAGAACAGCCAGGCGGGGCGAAAGCGTTGTATATCGACAGCGATGATCTCGCGGATTATTATTCCGCTATGCGAGAAAGTACGCGCGGGAAAATCCGGGATCTTTACAAAGACCGGCATAAATTAGGAAAGGACGCGGCCGGCCGAGATGATCCCGAACTCGACCCGGAAACCAAACGCGCCCGGGATAGTGTAAAACGCGCGTTTGAGAAATGGAAGCGCAGAAGATGAGGCGAGAAAATGGTGTACCTGCCTTTACCATTAGAAAATTATTGCACTGCTGCAGAATTCCGGCCCGATATCCTGTTAAACTATCCCGTTATCAAACGGAAAAAATCGAAAAATGGAAAAAAGCCCGATATCATCGATTGTGTTTGCGCTTTCGATATTGAGACGACAAACCTTGACGATATCGAACAGAGCGTAATGTATATCTGGCAGTTCCAGATCGGGAATGAGTTAACGGTTTTCGGTCGTACGTGGCAAGAGTTTAAAGATGTCCTTTTCAAGATCGGCCGGCTGCTATCAAAGTATGATGATCGTTGTGTCGTAATATACGTTCATAATTTGTCCTTCGAATTTGCCTTCTTGGCCGGTATATACGAATTCAAGAAAGAGGAAGTGTTTGCCGTACGTCGTCGTAAAGTGTTACGTTGTACAATGTACGAGGGCCGTTTTGAGTTTCGTTGCTCTTATCTGTTATCGAATATGACACTAAAAGCCTTTACGAAAAAGTTTCACGTGAAACACGAGAAACTAGATGATTACGATTACGGCCTACGTCGTTTCTATTGGAGCCCGTTAACGATCGAGGAATTGAGATATTGTCAAAATGACGTACTCGGTTTAGTTGAGGCCGTACAAATGCAAATGACAAGCGAAGGGGACGATCTTAAAACAATTCCGTATACTTCGACCGGTTACGTTCGCCGGGAGTGTAAAGAAGTGATTCGTGAAAATCTCGGGTATCACTTCGCAAAGAGATACTTTCCGTCTCCGAGGCTTTATCAGTATATGCAGAAGTGCTTTCGGGGTGGAGATACAACGGCTAACCGGTGGTATTGTAACGAACTATTACATAACGTGACGTCGTACGATCGTTCCAGCAGCTACCCGGATGTACTTGTGAATTGTCTCTATCCCTCGACCCCGTTTATTGAAATCCTGCAGCCGATTGATATCCCGTATCTCGAAAAATTGATTTACAAGCGGGAGCGCGCTATCATAATGGAGATTCAATTTAGAAACTTGCGTTTAAAGGATCGTTATTTTGGTGATCCATACCTGACGAAAGACAAGTCAACGGAACTCTCGGCCGACGCGGTTATCTTTACAGGCAGGGTTATCTCTGCAAGCCTCTATTCAACGGTTTGTTGTGACGTCGATTATACCATTATAAAAGATGTTTACGATTGGGACGACGCGAAAATTATAACATGGTTTAAAGCCTCAAAAGATTATCTGCCTAAATGTTTTCGGGATTTTGTTATCAAGTTTTACGTGCAGAAAACGGAATTGAAGGACCTGAAAGGCGCGACCGACGAAGAAACCGAGTTTAACGAATATCTCTACGCTAAAGCGAAAAATCGTATTAACAGCATTTACGGAATGACGGCAACCCGGGCGATAAAAGAGAATATCGATTTTCTTTCCGAAGATAACGATTTTCATTACGACGAAACGACCCCCGAAGAAACACTCTTTGCGGCAGCGTATGCCCGTTACTGGCTTCCGTTTGAGTGGGGCATATATACAACCGCGCTCGCGAGACGGCGATTAATGGACGGTATTTTATTAGTATATCGGAACCGCAACAAGTCCGGAAACCGTTTTTCTGATTTCGTATACGCGGACACCGACTCGGTTAAATTCATCGGTCACGCTGCCGCAGCTTTTGAGGAATACAACAAGGCCCGAAAAGCGGACAGCATTCGTAATGGCGCGTATGCCAGGGACCCGAAAGGTGTCATTCATTATATGGGCGTTTACGAACGTGAAACGACGTACCCGGTTTTTAAAACATGCGGCCCGAAGAAATACGCATACGAGGAATACAACAAGGCCGGGGACCGGGAAATACATGTCACGATCGCGGGAGTAAATAAGAAGAAAGGCGCGGCCGAACTTGCAAAGCAACCGAAAGGTGTAGACGCCCTCGAGGACGGTTTTATATTTTCCGAGGCCGGCAGTATCGCCGCGAAGTACAACGGAAAACCGGAGATTTCGCATTATACCGTTGACGGCCGGGAAGTGGATATAACCTCGAACGTCTATCTTTACTCGGTCCCGTATACCGTCGGCACGCTGGAAGAATACAAAAGAATATTAGAATTGTCATATATAGATATTGACAGAATGGCGAAACTTTTGTATAATAAGTTATCCTCGGAAGAAGAGGAAATTGAATATTGATTTTAGAAAGGAAATCAAGAAAATGAAAATTATTAAAACAAACATTGAAGACATCGAGCAGAACAAGAAAATGATTTACCGTCTGACCATGGGCGACAGTAAAGGCGTTGCGAAAATGAGCGACGAAGAACTTGACCGTTCCTACCCTGTCGACGCTTATCTCATTTACGAGAAAGAGGACAGCAAGAGGAACCCGGTTACGCTGCTGACGATCCTTTCCGGTGGCGAAGTCATTACCACGCAGAGTCAGACGCTGCAGAAAGCTTTTCTCGAGATTGCGGACCTCATGGAAAACGACCCGTATTCTATCCGGTTCGAGTCCGGAGAAAGCAAGAACGGTCGCCGTTTCGTTTATTGCGTTTTAGATTGTGATTAATATCAGTAAAACCGTATTTCGGCCGGCCCGGGAACTTTCCCGGGCTATTTTAGTATAGAGGAAATGAAGCGATGAAAACAAAATACTATCTTCCAAGCGGCTATATTGATATGACGAAAATTTTTGATTTGCCGTATACGTTTATATTTGTAGTTCACGGCCGAGGGACCGGAAAAACTTTTGGCGCGTGCAAGTACTGCTATGATTATCACGACAGGACGGGCGACAAGTTTATATATCTCCGTCGGCTTCAAACCGAAGCGGACCTCGTGGGAAATACCGCCTTTTCACCGTTTACCCCGGTAACGGATTACTACGATCTTGAACCGCTCGTATCAGGGCCGATCCCAAACGTGAAGAACGTAAAAGGAATATGGAAAACCGAACGAAACGAAAAAGGCGATATCGTCCCGGCCGGTCCCCCGATCGGATATACTGCAGCCCTCGCGACGGTTTCGAGTATACGCGGCTTTTCCGGGCGAGATATTAAAGTTTGTGTTTATGATGAATTTATCCCGGAAAAGACCGCGCGCCCGATCCGGGCCGAGGGAGAGGCCGTTTTACAGTTTTACGAATCGGTAAACCGAAATCGGGAGCTTGAGGGCGAGCCCCCGTTAAAAATGGTTTTTCTCTCAAACGCAAATAAATTATCCTCGCCGGTTTTTGAGGCTTTCGGAATAACAAATTATATCGATAAAATGGTTCGGGGGAATCAGGAAGAGTGCTATCTTAAAGATCGGGGAATTGCGATCCTTAAACTCAGAGATTCTCCGATATCGCAGCAAAAGAGCAAAACGGCCCTCTACAAGGCGAGCCAGAGCGAGGCATTTAATGACATGGCGATCGGGAATGTGTTTGATATGTCAAACTATTTATACGTAAGGGCCGAGCCGATCGATGAATACAGGATAATAGCAAAATTCGACGACGTGTATATTTACCGGCATAAATCCGATGCCCGTTATTACGTGACGCGATACCGGACCGGGACCCCGAAAGCCGAGTATATTTCGGAACCCTTTTCGATCAAGAAATTTAAAAAAGACTATGCACTCGTATTTACGGCATGGATCGACGGCCGTATCTCTTTTAATGATTATTATTGTAAACTTGTCTTGACAAAAGCTATACAATAGTTTATTATACTTATAAAGGCCCGAAGCGCAAAGGCAGCCGGACGGAATCCGGGCGCGTGACGTTTGCCGCGTCATATCTCGGGCCTTATTTCAATATTGAAACGGAGCGATTTGCATGGATCAGATATTACCGGTCATTCTCCCGCAGGCTCGAGACGCTATTGTCATTCTCGGTTTTATTGGCATCGATATCGCAACCGGTTTAATCAAGGCCGCAGCCCTCGGAAACTATACAAGCGAGAATATGAGAAAGGGGCTTTTTCACAAAGTCGCTGAGTTGCTCGCGTTTGCTTTCGGGCTCCTGGCCGATCTTACTTTTCCGATTATCGGGGTTAAGTTGCCGGTTCCCCTCGCGCGGAGTATTGCCGTTTATCTATGCGTTATGGAATCCGGGAGCATTACCGAGAATATCGGGCAAATTAACCCGGATATAGCAAAGTACCTCTCGGGCATTTTTGAAAAAATCAAGCCGGTATCGCCTGACAATGAAAAGCCCGAAGAAATAAACGAAAGAGAGGCCGACGAAAAATGAACGTCGTTGCATTGCACAAAAAGTCACTCGCCGTTGTCAACATTATAAGCGTCGATAGTATTACAAAATCCGG
Source organism: Eubacteriales bacterium (assembly GCA_045605765.1). Taxonomy (GTDB): domain Bacteria; phylum Bacillota; class Clostridia; order Oscillospirales; family CAG-272; genus SIG672. The sequence continues at coordinate 6,472 of JAZUQQ010000006.1, forward strand.
GGCGGATATTATCATACACGGTTTTGCAACGACCGCGCCCGGGACAGCAGCAAATTATACATTTGCTGCAGCCGATTATCTGATTTCCATTGTCGCGAATTGATAAAGAAAGGAGTTGAAAAATATTGAAGCTTAAAGTTTCGGAATATATCGGCCTTATTCAAGCCGGTTATACACCCGATGAAATCGCGGCTTTCGAAAACGAAAGCGAGGACCCGAAACCGGCCGAACAGCCGAAACCTGCAGAGGACCCGAAACCGGCCGTTACCATGGACGCGGCCGAACGTATCGAGAAAGCCGTCGCGGATTTTACAAAGGCCCTACAGGCGTTTAATCTCGCGAACGCGCGGCAGCCGGGCGGGAGTGTCAAGGACCCGCGCGACGAGGCGACCGAAATCCTGACAAAATTCTGTAATATGTAAAGGAGAAAAAACAATGCCTAATACCCCCGAAGTAACGCAGGGCGCGACCCTGCTGAACTCTGTTGTTAGACAGGCGACCGGTCAGAGCGCGATCGGGAACCTGACAAATCTTGCAACGTTTGTATCTACCGCGACGACTCTGATTGCACTTGGCAAGGACCCCGTTCTGAACGCTCTAACGCAGGTAATGGAGCCCACAATATTTGCCGAGAGGCCGTACGATCAGCCCCTTGCCTCCCTCGCGATCCCCGGCGAGCGTTGGGGGAATATCATTCGGAAACTCGCGCCCGTGGCCGACGAAATGGAAGATGATAACGCTTGGCTGTGGCCGGTCGCGTATGATGCTGGCCAGAGTCCCGCGGACGGTTATCACGAGTCCGTCGACCCGTTTGCTATCCATAAACAGGACGCGCTCGAGACTCATTTTATGGGCAGCGTCTCGTATATGCAGCACTACACCACTTTTGAAAATCAGTTTGACGTCGCCTTTCACGGGCCGGCCGAACTGACGCAGTTTTTCCAGATGCTCGTTACCGAGCGCCGCAACGACCGCGAGAGTTTTGAAGAGGCAAAGGCCCGGCTCCTGCAGCTGAACTTTATCGGGGCTCTCATTGACGAAAACGACAGCGACCGCGTCGTGCATCTTCTGACCGAGTACAACACAATCAGCGGCCAGACGTTGACCGCGACGGATATCATGCAGGGCGACAACTTTATTGCGTTTGTCCGTTGGATGTATGCGAAAATCCGGACGATCGTCGGCCAGATGCGCGCACGCTCAAACAAATTCCAGACAAATATCACCGGTAAAACCATTCTTCGGCATACCGACGCGAACAATCTCCGCGTGGCGATTTACCGGCCGTTCATGGAATATATCAATTCCATGGTCCTTTCTAATCTGTATAACGCGGATATGATGCGTCTCCCGACGTATGAGGCAATCGATTATTGGCAGTCTATTGACACTCCGGGTTCGATCAACGTTACTCCGGTTTACACTGACACGAGCGGCAGCCCGAAGACCGGCAGCGCGGTGAATAACGCAACGGTGATCGGCCTGATCCATGACCGGGACGCCTTCGGTTATGCAATGCGCGATTTCCGCATGCCGGCCCCGATTTATAACCCGCGCGGCCTCTATTGGAATACTTATGTCCACGCGCGTTTTACCGCGTGCCAGGATAACACCGAGAAGGCCGTTGTTCTTTGTCTCGACTAAATCGAGAAATCGGTTTCCTTTCTATATGACGGTCCGGGCATTCCGGGCCGTCGCTTTATAAGGAGTTATAATATGGATGTCTATTTATATAATTTCCAGAAACGGCGAAACTCGACCGGCCGGCCGTCGACACCCTCAACACCGACAGTAACAGCGAAATTAAAAGACGGCTGCAGCATTGCGAAACCGGTACTTGAAATCGCCGCGACGATTAGCGGTTTAAATTCTCTATCACATACTAATTACGCATATATCCCGGATTTCGAACGTTATTATTTTATAACCGATTGGGTTTTAACGGGAACAATCGGGGTCGCATATCTTGTTTCCGATCCCCTCGCGTCTTTCAAAACGGATATACTCACGCAGCAGCTTTATGTATTGCGAGCCTCGGCGAATTATGACGGATTTATCCGTGATACGAAATACCCCGTAAAAGCCGCATCCCCGGCCCTCGGCTCCATTTATTATATGACGGCGAACCCGCTGCAGCCGGCCGCGCAAAACTACGGCTGTTTTGTGATTGGCGTCGTCGGAAAAGGAACAACGTTCGGCTCGGTCGATTATTACGCAATGAGTTATCTCGTGTTTATGCAGCTTATGACTAAGCTGTTTAATTTAACGACGCAATGGGCCGACGGTGGTACCGATCTCGCGGACGGCCTCAAAAAGGCGATCACGGACCCGATGCAATATTTAGTCTCGTGCACGTGGTTTCCGTATAGCGTGAATGATTTCGTTAATCGCGGGCTTGTTTCGAGCGTGACAGGAATTACAGTCGGTTATGATACCATCGATCTCGGTGTAACGGCCTACATGTTTAATACTATGCTGAATATCGAGTTTACGAATCTGATTTCTTGTTCGACCCCTCGACATCCGCTTCAAGCCTCGCGCGGAAACTATATGAATTACGAACCGTTCGCCCGGTATTACGTTTCGTTCTATCCGTTTTGCTCGCTTATCGAACTTGATTCAACATTGTTAGGCAATACAACCGATTTCGTTTATACGGTGGACCTCCGGACCGGAAAAGGGATTCTTTCCATTTGCCCGGACCATACCGGCGACACGTGGGCCGATTGGCGACCGTTGCGACCTTTCCGAGTGATCGAAGCACAAGTCGGCGTTGATATCCCCGTTGCAGTGATCCAGACCGCAAAACCGTCGAGCGTCGGCGAGTATATTCAAAATACAGCCGTTGCAGCCGCTACAGAATTCGGGAGCCCGGCGGCGATCCTCAAAAAAGCGTATTCCTCGCTTGTTCAGGGAGTCGGAAATCTGATCGGATCGAGCGATGAAGAACTGCAGCAGTATTACAACGAAATCGGAGAAACACCGCTGAACGTGGGCGATCTCGGAAAAGTGGCGTCAGCCGGGGCCGCTATGAAATCTACGTGTGAAATGTTCGGCGCGCAATCGACAATCTCTTTTAATAACCGCATGCCGTTTATGTACTGGGGAGCGTTTTATACACCCGCTGACGACGATCTCGCGGACTATGGCCGGCCGCTTATGCAGAAAGTAACGCTTTCGACGTTAACCGGTGGTTTTGTGCTTTGCGAAAATCCTCATATCGCAATACCGGCCGCGTTTTCTTCCGAAGTGACCGCAATCGAAAACGCGCTTGCGACCGGCGTTTATTTGGAGTAAATCATGCCGTTTGTTTGTAAACCGTCCGGGGGTTATACCGAGGGCTCGGCCGATTGGAATAATAACGCTGATATGATTTATTCCATATTAAACGCGGCCGGGTGGAGTGATTACGCTGTAGCGGCCGTAATTGGAAACTTGCATTGTGAATCGGGCTTGAATCCGTGGAGGTGGGAGAGCGATCAAGTCAGGCTCGACGGTTTCGGTTATGGGTTGCCGCAATTTACCCCGGCCAGGGATTATATCGAGTTGAGCGGATATCCGGATCATGCGCCTAACATGTCAACGTCGGGCATCTCAGGCGGCAACGTCTCCGACGGTATCGCCCAAACGAATATAATCCGGGATAACAGCCCTATAGCAAAATGGACCGGCTTAACGTGGCGTTCCTATTGGTCAACGACCCTTTACCCATCAGCTTGGTCCCGTTGTCAGCAGTTACGCAGCGCGTACGGAAAAAGTAATTTTACTTATTCAGAATTTCAGCACGATATACAAGATGTTAACGACGCGACATATATTTTCTTTTCAGCGTACGAGGGACCGGGAAACGCTGACAATTATAGCATATACGAGGCGGCCGGCCGGCGTGCTTACCAGTATATAACGGGCCACGAACCACCGGAGCCCCCGGGACCCGGACCGGGGCCGGCTCCGGGCGCAGGGCTCGCCGCGTGGTTTGGCGTTTTTAATACCTTGAAAAAACGTAAAGAAAATGGTATAGTTTATAAAAGGAAAGGGGGAGTTAACCGGTGAATTTGCCTATTCCGTACAACGTCGAAAACCTTGCGAATGCCTCTTTTTCGCCCTCGACGTTTCATCTTGCAGATAATGCGTCTTTCGGGTTTTATGCGCGCTATCTATGGCAGAAAATGATTAACGTTTTTAAATTTACACTCCCAGCCGAGTGGGAAGAGGATTATTTTAAATACGTCCTTTTCGGCATGGGGTATATCCCGGTACTGTACACCAACGAATTCGGAGTTATCCCGCAATACGGGGCGGCCGGGGGATATAATCAGTTTTTCGAGCCTGATTTCGTGATTATCTCAAACGAACTGCTTCCGAACGAGAGCGGCCGAGAGTTGAAGATCGGGCGAGATTGTGAAGTCGTTCGACTCGCCCCCGATTGGAGAGGCGCGGGCGATCTTATCGGGTTTTATGCGGCGAAAATGGCCCTTTGCTCGCAGTCGATTGATATTAACCTGATAAACAGCAAAGTCGCGTTTGTATTCGGCGCAAAGACAAAAGCGCAGGCCGAGGCTTTCAAAAAGATGTATCAGGATATAGCGACAGGAGAGCCGGCCGTCGTAATTGATAAATCCCTCTTTTCCGAAGAGGGGGAAGCACAGTGGCAGCTTTTCAGTCAGAACTTGAAAAATACGTATCTTGTCTCGGATATCGTTTCCGATATGAGAAAGATCGAGGAAGAATTCGATACGAAGATCGGTATTCCTAACGCGAATACGGACAAGCGCGAAAGACTCAATACTGACGAAGTAAACGCAAACAACGTTGAGACCGCTATTATAGCCGAGGGATGGTTGAACAGCATCCGAGCCGGTTTCGAGAAAGTCAAAAAATTATATCCGGGTGTAAATTGCTCGGTTGATTGGAGGGTGGAACCAGATGTTACCGTTTCCGAACAGAGCAACATTGACGATCGTTGACCTTTACAACGTCGACGAAACGTTATTTGATGATATGGAACTCCCGCCCGATTTCGATACCGAGGCAAACCGGGAGACATTAGTCAATCAAATTCTCATGCGCTCGAAAGATTTTGAGGCCCTCTATCCTGACGCGGTTTTCATGAAAACACAAATTAAATATTGGTCCAAGGTACGGGATTATATATGGAAAAAAGTTTATACTCTGTCTTTACTCGAATATAATCCAATAGAAAACTACGACCGTATGGAAGAGAGCAGCGAAACCGGCCAGAATGCGACAGAGAGGACCGGTGAGGCCGTTTCCGCCCGGGCCGGGAGTAATAGCCAGGACCAGAGCGAAAGACGCGCAGAGAGCAGCACAGAGGCCGGCAGCGAGAGCAACGAAACGAAAAAGGCCGGCTTTAATACAACAACACTCGAACCGCAGAGCGGACAGGACGGGAACAGCAGCGCACAAAGAGCGGCCACGTCCGAGAATACAACAACGGGAACCGGAACGACGACAGAGACAGCAACAGGACGCACGAACGAAAACGAAAACAGCAACCACAACGTGTTAAGATCGTCAAGAATTCATGGTAATATCGGCGTGACAACTCCGGCGCAGATGATTCGAGGAGACCTCGAAATTTACCCCGATTTAAATCTTATTCACCGCATTGTCGAGGATTTCGTTTCGGAATTCTGTATTATGGTTTATTAAGAAAGGAGAACGATTAATGTTTATTTATCCATGGGGAGATTTTCACTCTTTAAATCTCGGATGGTTTCTGCTGCAGTTTAAAGATTGGGTTGAAAAAATACAGGAATATCTTGATAACGGGGGCGGGACCTCGGAAAACCTCGCTAACGTGATCGCGCCCGTTTTTAATGCCGCGAACAGTTATCAAACTGGCGATTATGTTCTCTACAATAACGTATTGTATAAAGCGAATCAGGACGTCAACCCGGGAACGTGGGACCCGAACATTTGGGATAGCTGCCTTATAGTTGACGAAATGGGATCGGGCGGGGGAGCCGGCGTCGATAACGTCGCGCGGCTAATGATCGCCGGGCAGTATAGCCAGACGTTCCCGTATCAGAAATACGCAATTTGCCGTTATAATGACAAGTTATGGATGGCAAATACTGATCTTCCAGCTGGTGGCGAGGCGTGGAATGCTGCACACTGGGATGAGATTACCGTCGGGGCGGGTCTGTCAGGGCTCCGTCGGAGCGTAGATACGCTATTCAATATGATTGAAAACTCGTCGATTGCAAGAATTGCTCAAGGAAAGGTATCAATCATAGGCGATTCTATAAGTACATTTGACCAGACCGGATATAAAATAGAGGGTTATAATATGTACTACCCAAACGAAAATTATCCGGAAGAAGTAAATGATATAAATAAAACATGGTGGAAAAAAGTTCTTGACGCTTGCGGTTGCGCTATTGAAGTAAACGCCTCTTATTCTGGCAGCGGTTCAACAAAAATAGGTAATAGGCCGTCATTTTATGACCGTGTATCGTTAATCGGTTCACCAAATACAATTATAGTAGCATTGGGAACTAACGATTCCGCGTCAAGTGCAACAATGGGATCATACGATTATACCACAGAATATACACAATTATCCGAGACAGAATTTAGGCCTTCATATATAAAAGGTATGAAAGCGTTACAATATTTATATCCAGATGCTAAAATTATTGCTCTAATTCTTAAAATGTCAAATAGCGCCTATAGCGATTCAATTATCTCTATCTGCACTAATTTAGGAATAGAGGTATATAAATGTGATAATTATGAGGGGCTAATTCCTAACAATGTTCACGCTAATACTTACGGCATGAGTCAAATCGCATCCCAATTTTTAACCAATTACCCGATTAATTTAGCAGATGTATTAGCTGTATTAAAATTAAATGGGGGTGGAAATGTAACCGGTAATATTGGAGTTATATCACCAAATATTGATCTAACAACTACACCAACAACAAATAAACTTGGAAATGGTTTCGTTTTTTACGATCGAAATAACACAAGATTGGTGTTATTTAGACCATACCAATACACAAACGGTGACTCGGGTTTTCAAATTATTGTTACACGAACTATAAACGGTGTAGCAAAATATAATCAGATACTTCTCGGAATATCTGATAATGGCGATATAGTTGTTACATTAGACGATGCAGCAAAAAATGCCTGGAGAGCGGCACTCGGAATAACATAATTTTAAGAACGCGGCCCGGGATCACTCCCGGGCATTGTTATGACCATGCACATAAACAACTATAGTTGACTCAGTTTGTAGAATAAATATCAGATGAAATTTTTAGAAAAAAGTTCTTCAAAAAGTTCCGAAAAATAGCCAAAACAAGCACTTTTCCGAACCTTTTGGGGAACACACTTTAGCGATTTAAAGTACTACATTACCCTTGT
>JAZUQQ010000007.1:0-2000 GCA_045605765.1 Eubacteriales bacterium
TATAGACGACGAGGTCGTCGTAAATTCGGATATTGTTTTGCGCGACGACGAGATAACCGGCGGCATGGAATGGAACGTTTCCGTAACAGACAGCGGTGCATTTAAGCTTACCGCTAAAAAGGGCTATGCTCTCGGCTACGCCTTGGCAACCACCACCTCTGATCCCACTAACGGCGCTAAGCTCGTTCACGGTGCGTATGTGAATAATGATAGTTATAGAGATGAGTGGTATTTACACGAAGAAAATTATTTCACCTATGCTCTCACGGACGAATTCGGATTCACCGAAAGCCAAGCTTCTGTATTGGAAGATATGTATTATAGGGTTAGAGATGCATATCCCAATGAAGGCAATCTGATGATCGCTTGGAGATATAGTAGGCTGTTAGGAGGAATATACTACGACCACACTCTTAATAGTTTGGGAGATTGGGTTTGGAGTGATATTGCAGGAAATCCATACAGTGGTTCCGAAGAAAACTATTACACAAACACATTAGAATATAGCGATTCAGAATATGTATCTCTTAGAAATATGGTTCTCACGCAGCACAGTACTGCTAATTCAAATAACGAAGTTTCTGATTTTGCACATTTTAATATGTCAATATCCGCACGACTGGCCTATGAATTAAACAAAGATGGTCTTCTTTCCAACATAGCCTTAGGCGTTGATCTCGAGGTTTCTTATATGGCTGGTTGGCTCGGAGATGCAGTTATTCATGATGGCGAAGACAATAGCATAATATTTAAAAACGATGACTATAAAGCGGATCTTGATGCCGAAAATGTTTTCCAACTTGTATTAACAGACACCTCATATATTAGCGCTATAAACTCGTACTATTTTGAGTTATATAGTTATAATGAAACTCGAGCAGAAGTGTTTTTAAGATATATACCTCTAGACATAGTTAAATATCTCATATTTAATAAACTTATACCCCAACAATACGACTCGGAAAGTGATTTGTTCAAATTGGAATATATTAAGCCATACAGTCCGGATACATATAATTTCATTTGGAGTTTAATCAATCGGGAACATAATATGGAGAATCATATATGAGCATGAAAATCAAAAACTTTTTCAAAAAAGCTATTCCTGTATCGGGAAAGATCGTTGACGTTTCCTGCGGAATACTTATTAGTGCGATACTGCTTGCTGTGATCGCTGTATTGGTGATTTTTGCAATTGTTACATATTTTCAAGTTTATCGAACCGTTAAAATAGATTCCTCAGACTCTCCCGACGGTCAGTACACTCTGCTTTTTGATCAGGTCGGAGCAGATGTCAAAGAGGGCGATTCACACGGAGCGCGCTTTAAGTTGAAAAAAGGGAGTACGACGATCACCGAACACAAGGTCACTGTCTTTCAAACGGAGTTTACGCCCGACAGTTGGAGTGTACAGTGGTATGATGACCGCGTCGAAATTTATATTTCTCCCGAAAATACGGTAGAAGATAACAGAAATCCTATAATACTTTACTTTGACGGCAGAAATTTTGAAGCAAGGCAGGTAGGCAACAGTGTTTCGCCTGACGGAAAATACCGAGTTCTTTTTGAGCAGATCGGCACTGACGTCACGGACGGCAGATCGTACGAAATTCGCATAAAGCTCGTTAAAGATGCTCGAATAATAATAGACAGACATATTGTGGCGGTAAACAAGGAAGAGCTATCGGCGGAATATTGGAATGTAAAATGGTACGATAACCGCGTGGAAATTTACATATCTTCCGAAAGTGTTAATTATCCTCTTATATCGTTATTTTTTAAATGATAGTTCGTTTCTCTCCGCCTCGGCGGCTGGGGTGGCCCAAACGGTGTCGAAATATGGCGGTAACGCCTTGTCACACGGAACAACCATACATCAGTGGCAGTTCCACGGCGGCAACTCGCAAAAGTGGATATTTAAGCACCAAGGCGACGGATTTTATACCATTAAGTCGGCAAACGCAACGGCAGGGTACTATCTCGGAGTTATAGACGACGAGG
>JAZUQQ010000008.1:0-52662 GCA_045605765.1 Eubacteriales bacterium
AGCCTCAGCACCAGCGCCGAGCTTGCGCAGATTATAAAATATATTATTGTACAGCCGCTGCCTCTGAGGAAATCTGCCATTTTTGTCTATACTCCCTTGAAATTTGCTTTTTTCAGTATAACACAGACTTTTTGATTTTTCAAGTACTTTTAGATTTTTTGGCATCTCAGCAGCAAAGAGTCTGAACTCAAATTTGCGCCGTTTATTCACCGTTTTCGCTTGTTTTTCCCGGCGCAAATCATCAAATGCTTCGCATTTGAGGGAGCCCGCTCATGAAGTTCTGTAAATAACAAATAGCACGGCTTTACCGTGCTATTTGTTATTTATGGACCCGGGGAGAGTCGAACTCCCGTCCGAAAACCTCTTAATATGACCTTCTACGAGTGTAGTTTGTCTGTAATCTCCCGACACTGTGCGGACAAACAAAACACAGTATCGGCAGCCGTCTTATGCGTGAGAGCTGCGACGACGAGCTCACCCTTCACGTTCATCACTACATGACGTTCAGTTTCGGACCGTGATCCTCCCGAAAGGAACGGGCTGCCTTAGGGCAGCGGCACCGCTTACGCGGCCAGAGCTACTTTATTGTTAGCGTTTAATTTTAAAGTTTGGGCAGATTTAAGAGTTTACCCCGCTCTACTCGCTTATCATACCTCAAAATCCCCGTCGAAACCTTTACGGGCCCTTGATAGCATATTTAATATTTTTCTCTCGACGCGCGCTCAACGTCCCTCGCCATCTGCTTTTTCGCCTCGGTCTCGCGCTTATCGTAAAGCTTTTTGCCTCGGCAGACACCGAGCGAAAGCTTTAAATTTTTGCCCGAGAAATAGAGTGACAACGGTATCAGCGACACGCCTTGGCGTCCGACAAGTCCGAAAAGCTTCATTATCTCGCGTTTATGCATAAGAAGCTTTCTCTCACGAAGAGGATCTCTATTGAAGATATTTCCCTTTTCATAAGGACTTACGTGCATACCGCGCACGAAGATCTCACCGTCCTTTATAAAGCAGTACGAGTCTTTAAGATTTACCGCGCCCTGTCTTATCGACTTGACCTCGGTGCCGAAAAGAGCGATTCCCGCCTCGTACGTTTCGTCCACGAAATAATCGTGATACGCTTTTCTGTTGGCGGTAACTGTTTTAGTTCCCTTTTTATCCATATCGGCGGTCCTCCTTTCTTTTTCGGTGCTTTCCGATTATATCACAGTTTTCTGTCTTATTCAAGTGTTTTTTGGTGGAAGATACGTTTTCAGAGAGAAACTTTTTGAAAAAAGTTTCTCTCAAACTCTCTTCAAAAACTTTCCTTAAAATAAACAATAAAAATCACAAACGCTTTTCTATATACGAACTTGTTTGAAAACCATTATTTTTTGCATCTTCATACAAATCACGTGCCAAAGATTTTTTACCCACATCAATAAAAGCGTTGACAGCACGATTTATGCCAACCTGCGCCATATGCAACAGTTTTTGTTTCAATCTCTTGTCTATCTCTCCGAGTGGCACATCAAAATAGCAAAGAGGAACGATATCCAGTTGGTGTATTTGTGAATATGTTAATTCAATCATTTCTCTCATTCCTTTCTGCCTTGATTGTTATTAAATTAAAAGTTTAAATATCTCAAATCATAATTGCTTTCAAATAACGCTCTACTTCATCCATGTGCTGATAATGCCTTGACAAACAAGTTCTGTTGCTTTGTCAAGAAAAATTGCATATTCCTCGCGAGTTATCGCGACAAATGGATATGTACCTGTTTCTTTCTTCGGCAAATACCCCACAACACCGATTTTACGAACGATTGCCCCAGCAGGGAAATAATCAATATAATCAGGGAAAGATTTTAGCCCTATAATTTCCGATAAATAACCCGAAGCAGGATGCTCTTCAAGATACTCTGCCTCGATAGTATAAATATCTTTCATTCGTTCGTTTTTGTTAATCAGTTCTTTAACGGTGTCCCAATTCTCTGGCGTGCCTGCTGATGTATTGGACAAAACAGGATGCTCTTTGATTCGACACCATGATGCTGCGACTCTTCCGGAATCACGGATGTACCTTTGGAACTCAGCATCGGTAACTAAGTGAGCATAATAGCCCAAAAGAAAAGAAAGTTCCTGTTCCGATTCTATTTCGTGTTTTCTGTTTTCAATATATTCCTGATAAAATCTATCACAATCGGTTGCCGCTTTTCTGTCAGCAGACATCCAATGGGTTATTTCTCGCGAAGGAACAAATTGTGTCCAATCTTCGTTTTCAACATTACAATCTGGGGCAATGTTTCCGACACAGAAGCTATGCTTATCTAATTTAGGAATTACTTCAAGCACTCTGTCTGCTATCATTAAATGTGTTACCCAAGTTGCCATAGCCATCTCTTTTCTAACGGAATTATTCTTTGTTTTTCCATTCCGATTTCAGTAAACTATACATACAAGCATCCACAATACCCTTATTACTCCAATCTGCTTGGCGAAGTGTCCCCTCGTATTTCAATCCACATTTTTTCATTACTTTTCCCGAATTTGGATTGTTCGGGTCGTGTTGGGATTCTATTCTGTTTACTCCTACCTCTTCAAAGAAAAACGGAATAATTGCTTTGAATGCTTCTGATGTGATTCCTTGATGCCACCATTTACTGCCTATGCAATATCCGATATGAACAATACCAAGATTCTCGTTTTTCCCTACAACACTGATTGAACCGATGGGTTCTCCGATTTCTTTCAATACAATTGCCCACTGATAAAAGTCAAGTTGCTCATATTTCTGAACCCACTCGTGAATGACTCGTTCCGTTTCACTGATATCTATTGCTGTTTTCCATCGCAAAAACTCCGTGACCTTCGAATCGCTTTGCCAGTTTCTGAACATAGCCTCTGAATCATTCTTATTAAACTGACGAAGCAATAATCGTTCTGTTGCTATAATTCGCGTACCCTTGTGTTCCATAGTTATACCTCACCAAACTATTCGTCTTTTCTTTGGCTCTCTTCAAAAAAATTATAAAATATTCTTTTCCAAATAGTTATTTGCTTCTTTAAGTAATAATTTTGTATTTTCAAACGAAAGTTTGTCATACGCCTCTTCAAACGGAAGAACAAGGTAGTCACTATATTCAAATCCCGAGTTGTGCTCCGGAGTTTGACCTATGTACTTTGCAAGAAAATAGACCACCGTTTTTTCCTTGCCGCCGCGCATAGTATATCTCGTTTCCCGTCTGAAATCGTGAATTATTTCGACCTTGACAGACGTTTCCTCAAACGTTTCTCTGATTGCCGTTTCGATCTCACTCTCGCCCTTTTCAACGTGTCCTTTCGGAAATCCGCAATCGCCGTTACGCGAGCGTATCAGCAAATAATGCACGGTGCCGTCTATCATAGTGTAAGGAACGCATCCGCAGGATTTTTCAAAAAGTGCCTCAATTTCGGTATTAAAGTATTTTTCTTGAAAAGAAATCACCTCCTTGATCTCCTGCTTTATAAAGACCGAGCCCTCGGGAGCAGCAACGAGCTTGTCCTCGTTATCGTTTTCTCTGTGAGCTATGCCGATTATTTTAGCAGCGTATTCTTTAACGGGCTCGTTTACGCCGAGCAGATAGACGTCAAGCTCCTCGCCGTCACCGCCAATAACTCCCGGAATATATCCGTAATTTATCGGATATACGATACTGTAATTATCCTTTTTGTGCTCGTATCCTATCGGGCGGTCTATTATAATTCTGACCGTTTTTCCGAGATAGGATCTAACCTGCACTTTTCGTTCTTCAAACGTCATTATACATTCCCTAACACATTTAAGCAAAGTTTTCGAAAGTCCTCAGAAAACTTTTTTCAAAAAGTTTTCTGAGCGGGTTCAAAACGCCGCAAGCGGCGTTGAGGGCAGCGCCCTGGGTTAATTTAATAGTTCCTTATAAATAGCGCTCTTGCCGACGCCGCGTGCGCGGGCAGTTTCCTTGATGGCGTCCATCTTTTCCATTCCGAGCGACATATAGTGCTCTACCTGCTCCTGTACCGTCATATCCTTCCAAAAGCACTCATCGTCGTCGGACGCGCCCTCTACGACTATAACGTACTCGCCGCGCGGCGAATTTTCCTTGTAAAACGCAACTGCCCGCGAGAGCTTTATGCGCTTTACCTCCTCGTTGAGCTTGGTTATCTCGCGGCAGAGAGCGATTTTTCTGTCACCGAAATTTTCGTAAAAGGCTTCGAGTGTTGCAAGAAGTCGGTGCGGTGCTTCGTAGAATATCACAGTTCTTTTTTCATTTTTAAGCTCTGAAAGACGGGCTTTTACGTCGCTTTTCGTTCCCGAAACAAAGCCCTCGAACACGAACTTCCTCGTGTCAAGTCCCGAAAGAGTGAGCGCCGTTATCGCGGCGCAGGCTCCCGGAACAGAGGTCACCGGAACTTCATTTTCGGCGCAAAGACGAACGAGATCCTCGCCCGGATCGCTTATCGCAGGCGTTCCCGCATCGGTAATGAGTGCGCAGGATTCACCGTCCTTAAGTCGCTTTATTATCTGCGGACCTCGCTCACGTTTGTTGTGCTCAAAATAGCTGACCAGCGGCTTTGAAATACCGAAATACGTGAGGAGCTTTGCCGAATTACGGGTATCCTCTGCGGCAACGAAATCAACACCGTCAAGAACTTTGAGAGCGCGGTATGATATATCGGCGAGATTGCCGATGGGTGTCGCCACAAGGTAGAGCGTTCCCTTTTCTATTTTATTCTTTTCTTCAAATTTATCCTGAAAATTAGGCTCTTTCATATTTCTTACCAAATTCTCCGTTTTCGTAAATGTATGCAAGATCGTCGGTATAAACAAGCGGCTTTGCCGACGCGTCGGGGTGCATTATGAGTGGCTTTGTAACAAAGAGTCCGCTTGAGCCGCCACGCTTTCCTTCAAGGAGCACAAGGCTAGGGCGGCTTTTTTTATCGGGATAAACGAGCGTCATACGCTTCGGCTCGATCCTTGCGCTCTTCATAGCATCAAACAGTTCGGAAAGACGGTCGGGCCGCCATACCGCGTAGAAGCTTCCCGAATATTTGAGAAGCTTTGCCGCCGCAGAGCAAAAATCGTATATATCTCCGCAGACCTCGTGTCTTGCAATATATTTTTCGTCCTTTTCGTTGCGCGCTCCGCTATCCTTTTTCATATACGGCGGATTTGAGAACACGCAATCAAATTTGCCGTAAAGATTGCTCGGAGCGTCCTGAACTGCCGAGCAGACGGTCTTTATCTTTTCGTCAAATCCGTTTTCTTTAACGTTTCTTTCGATGAGCTCGGCGAAATCCTTTTGTATCTCGAAGGCGTATATCTGATTGAATTTGTCCTTTGCCGCGGCAAGCAGAGAAATTATTCCCGTACCTGCACCGAGATCTGCGGCAAGTCCGTTTGCTTTTTTTCTTAGATACGCGTAAAGCAGATAGGCATCGGTGCCAAAGGCAAGCCCGTCCTTTTTCTGAATAAGCGTTATATTTTCGTTGATGTAGTCAACTCTTTCGTTATCTTTTATATCCATATACGAGCCTCCTTTCAAAGCGAACTATGAAAAACTTAAGGGCAGAACTTACGCCCTGCCCTTTAAAGTTTGGTTCCGATTTATGTACGAATTACTCAGCCTTAGGAGCTTCAACGGGGCAAGCACTTGCGCATGCGCCGCAATCAAGGCACTCGTCTTCATTGATCACGTACTTTCCGTCCTTTTCGGAAATAGCACCAACAGGGCACTCTTCGGAACATGCACCGCAACCGATGCATTCATCAGCGTTAATTTTGTAAGCCATTACAAATACCTCCGATATTTTTTATTAGCAACATTATAGCACACCGATTTAAAAAAATCAATGTTTATTTAAAACTTTTTTCAGTTTGGTAAAAATTTATTGCTCTTTCTTACTTTTTTCGCCGTTTGAGTGGTTTTTTGGACGTCTATGGCGGTTTCTGTTATGTCTGTTTTTGTGTTGTTTTTGAGGATTTTCGTTCTTCACGCCGCTTTCAGCCTTTTTGATTTGTGCGTTTTCGGCGTTTTTCTGCTGATTTCGACTCTCGTCACCGTTTCTCTGCTGTTGACGCTGAGCGTTTCTTGCCGCTCTTTCCCTTTTTTCCGCGCTTATTCGCGCACGCTCGTTTGCTTTTGCCAAAGCCGCTTCCTTTGCCTCGGCAAGCTTTGCCGCTGCCGCCGCTTTAGCCTGGACACGTTCAGCCTCTTTCTTGTCGCGAAGCGCCTTCTTTTCTAGCGCGTCCCTATATTCATCCTCAGTTTCGGGTCGGAGAAGCTCTCTGTCGTATATCTTAAACTCATTTAAGTTTTCATCGAGTGCGATTTTCACGAGTCCGAGAAGCGGTTTTGCCTCAACCACCTTGCCGGGACCATCGGGAGTCATTACCCTACTATCCACCTTGGGAGTTCTTCTCGATTCCTCCTGATAGGTATCGTATTCATATCTGAGACAGCACATAAGACGACCACACGCACCGGAGATTTTTGCCGAGTTTAGTGCGAGGTTTTGCTCCTTCGCCATCTTTATCGATACCTGAACGAAATCGGGCAAGAAGCTATGACAGCAGAACTCTCTACCGCAAACTCCAAGTCCTCCCATTATCTTCGCCTCGTCACGAATACCGATCTGTCTGAGTTCAATCCTTGTTTTGAACGCTCCGGCAAGATCCTTTACGAGGTCTCGGAAATCAACTCTGTCGTCAGAGGTGAAATAAAAGAGAAGTTTGGTATTATCAAATGTATATTCAGCCTCGATCAGCTTCATGTCAAGCCCGTGTGCGACTATCTTCTTCTGACAGAGCTCAAAAGCTTCTTTCTCCTTCTTCTTATTTTCCTCAAAACGATCATTATCCTGATCAGTTGCTATTCTGATTACGCTTTTAAGAGGAAGCACAAGCTCCTTTTTTGATACCATTTTGTTGGTGAGCACGACCTTGCCGTATTCAACCCCGCGCGCAGTCTCAACAATCGCACCGTCACCGTCTTTTGCCACGTTTCCGTTTGCAGCGAAATAATACACCTTTCCCGAGCCACGGAACGAGATGCCTATTATTTCGGCAAAATCCGGCATTTCTTCATATTCCCTATCAAAATAAACAGTCTTTTTTTCGCTTTTTTGTACCGCGTCAGCACCTCCCGCGACAGGCGTTTCCTGCGTTTGCTCCGCCGCCTCCGCTTTTTCGCGCTCTATTACTTTATCTGCTCGTTCAAGCTTACCAAAAGACTTTCTGTGATTTCTATATCCACTCATTGCTGTTTCCTATCCTTGATCTATCCTTTATCGTATATTATTCTGCAAAAGCCTTCCACAGGTTTATAGAGATTTCTGATCTGAGGTTTGCAACAGCGACGTTTCTTTCAAGCTTCAAAGCAAGCTCGGACACCGCAAGCTCGGCAGAAAGAAGTGCCGTCATACCGACCTTTTTGGAAAGCTCTGCAATTGCATCATCGTCGCCGAAAAGAAGCTCGCACTTTGCTCTGCTTCTCAACACACACATATCACGAAGCGCCACGCGAAGCATAGAAAGCAGTTCGGTAAGCTCTTCCCTGCTTTTCGACGGAAAGGGGAATACCGAAAGTGCCGCCCTATCCTTATTTGCGAGAATTGTCAGGAGCTCGATCGCTTGTTTTCCAATCGTCTGCAAGGAATCGCCTTCCCCGATTATGCGCAATGCCTCACCGATGCTTCCGCCCGAACGAGCGATAATACGCGAAAGCTCTTCGGGGGCGTTTTTCGACATTTCGAGCGCTCTGACACTGTTTTCGGCAAGATAGATCATCATCTCTTCCGGTGTAAATACCTGCATACGAATAACCGGAGCTCTCGACCTGACTGTCGCGAGCAGTGACGTCGCGTTCTCAACGAGGAGCATAAAATATACGTTCTTCGGCGGCTCTTCAAGCAGTTTGAGTATAGCGTTCTGTGCACGGGTATTCATCTTATCGGCATGTCGTATTATATAAGCCTTTATTTCCGAATCGTTTGCGGCGATAAACGCTGTGTCACGGATCTCTCGCACCGCGTCTATTCCTATCGTCTTGCTCGCGCCCTTAGGAAGGATCTCGTAAACGTCCGCAGAGATTCCACGCAGTATTTTATCGGCAGCAGACTCGTTCATTGACAGCTCCGCCGCAATAGCTCTCGCCATGGTCAGCTTACCACTTTTCGGAGGTCCTTCGATTATCAAAGCGTGCACGAATCTTCCGCAGGCAATATCGTCGGAAACTATTCGTTTAAGACTGTCGTTTTTATGTATAACTCTGTCAATTATATTTCCGACCTCGCGGACCGCCTGCGGCATGTACGTTATCTCCTTTTCGACGTTTTTACGGCTTATAACTCAGACCATACACGATAATTATAACAGATATAATCGGTTTTGTCAACAAAAACAGCTGTTTTACCTTTTATTACATAATCCTATTTAATTTTTATTTCCAATATACGGGCAAGTTCGGTTGCGTTGTCGGCAATTTTATGAGGGCTTGATTCTTCAATCGTGGCTGTGTCACAATATCCCCAAGATACTCCGACAGCGTACATACCCGCATTTCTTGCCGTTTCTATATCAACGTCCGAATCTCCGACGAAAGCACATTCACAAGGAAAAACGCCCAACTCTTTGGCGATATACAGCGCCGCCTCGGGATCAGGCTTACGTTTGAACTTTCCCGCGCCTACTACAATGTCGAAAAGCGAATTACCGAAAAGCGTTTGTATGATACGCGATGCGTGTTCTTGATTTTTGTTAGTAAGCAGCGCCACGTACGTTCCGCACACTTTAAGCCTTTCAAGAAGAATCGGCACAGAGTCAAATGGTTTAGAAAAACGAACCGTGTTTTCCGCATAAAGCTTCTCATAATAGTCGCTACATCTATTTACATTATGCTCATCCCGCGCGTACTGCGGCAAGCTTCTCGTAACGAACACCTTTTGCCCATTACCCAGAAATGATCTTATTTCGTCGCGGGTTCTTTCGGGATATCCGAAATGAGAGAGCATTGAGTTCATAGCAAAAGTGAGATCGTCTAGCGTATCAACGACGGTGCCGTCGAGATCGAAGATTACAGCCTTAAACATTTTTCCTCCAAAAAATCGGGTTTATATATTTTTTACAAATACTTTTTGATATTTTTTATATTTGTGTTGCAAATATAGTTTTTTTATGTTATTATGTTATGTGTAGATAAAAATGGTAGAGGGAGATGGTAAGCGTGAAAAAATTTATAACCGCTGTAAAATGCGTCTTGGTGCTCGTAGTATTGTGCGCTGCAATGCTCGCTCTGACCGCTGATATTTTTTATACAAAGCCCGTGCTCCCCTCTCAGGATCCAAATGACGATCAACCGATAACGCCGCCAGACGATGGGAATCAGGGCAACGAAAAGCCAAATGTTCCTGACGCTCCTGACGAAAACATACCTAACTGGTCGATAAAGCCGGTCGTTATCAAAAACTCGATTTCTGACAAAAGCGGAAAGATCCTTTGCGAAATCAGGTACTCATATCCGTCAGCATCATCGAACGACGAAAGCGATATTTCCTCTTTCACAAAGGCGCTCGACGAAATAGCAAATGACATTAAGATATACGTTGACTCGCGAAGTGAGCTCTACAAACTCAGATCTTATGAACAGTTTTCGGTTCCTCCGCAAATAACTGGATATTATACAATAAACCGTTTTTCGAGTGAGCTGTTGAGCATAAGCTTTATATTCTCGGAGATATCGCCAGATGCAGGCATAAACGAGTCGCGTATAAATTATAATCTTGACATTTTGCTCGAATCAAGCGAGATCACGATAGACGCTGTTATGAACGATGCCGTCAGTTCTGTTAAAGAGATGCTCGCATCAAGGAACAAAAGCGGCGAGCTCGCGCTTTATGCAAACTATGAAAAACTGCTCTCGGGCATGATAAACAACGTGTGGTCGGTAAGATCAAACGGTATTATGTTTTATTTTCCCTGCGGAACGATCGCTCCAGTATCCGACGGAGACATTGAGGTGTTTATAGAAAAAAGCGCACTTTCGACCCTGCTTAGCGAATACGGAAAAATACTTCTGAACGTAACAGGCTGATCATAGCCGTAAGAAAGGTAGTAAACTGTATGGAAATACCCATATTTGACGTAGACGATGTACTGATACTCAAAAAGCCGCATCCGTGCGGTTCGTCAAGCTTCAAGGTTCTACGCGTCGGTTCGGATATACGAATAAAATGTAACCAGTGTGGTCGAGACCTCGAAATTTCCAGAGAAAAGCTTGAAAAAAGAATTAAAACTATCCGCCGCAAAGCTTGATTTTTGCCGCACGCAAGATAAGCGTGCGGATTTTTTTGTTTTGTAAGTAAATCTTGATCTAAAAAGCTCGTGCAGAGCTTATATCATATCCTATCTGTTTGCGTATTTCCGCCATAACGCATGACACTTCTCTTGCAATTTTTCTTGATCTCAAATATTCAGTCCTGTTTTTCAAATCAGAATATGACATAAAATCGGAAAGCTCACATGCCATACATTCAACCGGCGACAGCGTCCTGTGAAGGAGATAAGAATTCCCCTTTGCATCTATAAAAGCGACATCACGAAGCTGTGCGGGTTGTCTGATCGTAAGTGTACCCTCTCGACAGATTATCTCGCTTCTTATCGCGCTTTCTGCCAGTTTGGTAAACGTCAAAACAACGTCAAAATTATCGTATACGAGCAAAACGCTGTCAGCTATATCAACCCCGCTCTCCCAAAAATGCGCGGAGGCTATTATTTTGTCGGGATATCCAAACAGTTCGAGGGCAAGGTATATACAGTAGATGCCCAGATCCATAAGCGCACCCCCACAAGATGCTTTGTCAAAAGTCGAGACCGTTTCTCCCTTCTTTACTGCTTCAAGCCTTGACGAGCGCTGAGAGAAATCAAGACGCGCAGAAACCACATCTCCTGCTTTTTCGATTGTCTCCTTCATCTTTTCAAGCTGTGGAAGGTGAAAATTCATCATAGCCTCGGCGTAAATGACACCTTTTTTATCGGCAAGCACAGATAGTTCGTCAAACTCCTCTGTGGTTACGGTAACCGGCTTCTCACAAAGCACGTTTTTTCCCGCTTCAATAAAGAGTTTTGAGTAAGCATAATGCGTCACATTCGGAGAGGCAATATATACAGCATCTATATTTTCATCCCTCGCCATTTCTTCAAGACTATTAAAGCATTTTGCTCCGCCATTTTTTTCGGCAAAAGCTCTCGCTTTTTCCAGATTTCTCGAATATTGGGCGTAATAGTGCGCGCCCTTAGTGCTTTTGATAGCGTCTATAAAATTTTCACAAAGCCAGAATGTGCCTATAATTGCAAAATTCATAATGCTCCGCCTTTTACGTTATATTTTTCAAAAAGTTTCCCCGAGTTGTGCTAGACAGGCTCGGGGAGTCTTTTTTGTAATTTCTCTGCTGTACGAATTATTCGGCACAGTCAGCTTCCTGCGCTTCTTCAAAATCGCCAATGTCGTCGCAATCGCAGTCACATTCGCAAATATCGTCACAGTCACAATCGCAGTCGCAGTCGCAGTCGCAGTCGCAGCATTCTGCTTTTTTCTTTGCGAGAAGCTTTTTATAGATAACGACACCCGCAACAGCAATAGCGGCAACTACGGTAACGGCTCCAATTATTTTGAAAGCCACAGAGAGAGCACTTTTTTCTTTCATCTTTGTCTCCTTTTCTCCGACACAAAAACTTTACCGTTACTCCAAATTTTGTCGGCACTTTGAAGTCTCGGTTCATTAAACTTTCTCTAACGCATATTTAGTATATCATATATCGATCAGAAAATAAATACTTTTTTTATGTATCAATTGTAAATTCTTCATCTTTTTCATGTGTTTTCAAAAAAAACGTTATGTAACAAAAAATTTACGGTCAGCCGTTGCTTTTTTTTATTATATATGTTATAATATGGTGATAAACTATAAAATAGGAGTAGGATTCCGATTTTCGCGTATACATCTGCCAATCTCGGAAGTGAGTCTTTTCTGAAATGATAGAAAATTTCCACTGGCTTTCGCTGACGTCCGATGAGCTCAGAGAAAAGCTGAAAGAACTTAACGAAGCTCCTTTCAGAGCCGACCAGCTTTCCAAATGGTTCTGCCTTGGCGCCACGCCTGACGAGATGACCAATATACCGAAATCTCTTCGAGAGAAGCTTTGTGACGAAAACGTGGGAATACTGTTCTATCCTCAGATAGTCAAAAAGCAAGTATCCTCTATCGACGGAACGGTAAAATATCTATTTTCTCTGCACGACGGTCAGCTTATCGAAAGTGTCGTTATGAAATATGAGCACGGAAACACGATATGCGTTTCTACTCAGGCAGGTTGTCGTATGGGGTGCAGGTTCTGCGCTTCGACGCTCGGCGGAAAGGTTCGCGACCTTTCGGCAGGCGAGATACTGGGGCAGATAATTTCGGCTCAACGCGATTTCGGAGAGCGAATTTCGGGAGTCGTTATGATGGGCATAGGCGAACCCCTTGACAATTACGACAACGTAATGCGCTTTCTTGAAATAGTGGGAAGCAAAAGCTCGCTAAACATCGGCTACCGTCACATTTCCCTTTCCACCTGCGGTGTGGTTGATAAAATAGACAGACTTGCCAAAGAAAACTATCCGATAACTCTTTCAATATCCCTGCACGCCGCCTGCGATGAAGATCGCTCGCGCATAATGCCGATAAACAACCGATGGAACATTGACTCTCTGCTTAGCGCTTGCCGTCGGTATTTCGACAAGACAGGCAGACGGATATCGTTTGAATACACTCTCATATCAGGCGAGAATGATTCGGTGGAGCAGGCAAAGAAGCTCGCGCGGCTTATAAAAAAATATTTCGGGCAAAGACCCATACACGTCAATCTGATTCCGCTGAATCACGTTAACGAGAGAAATTTTTCATCCGGTAGCCGAGAAGATGTCAAGGCCTTCTGTGACACCCTCAACACGCTTCACGTGAACGCCACGGTAAGACGCAAGCTGGGACCGGATATAGATGCATCCTGCGGTCAGCTCAGACACAAAGCAGCTGACAAAAAAGTCTAAAACAGAATTTTATTTACTAAAAAGAGTACACTAAGTCATAAGAATCGGGTGATAATTTTGTTATTTTACGGAGAAAGCGACATAGGAGCAGTAAGACAGGAAAATCAGGACTGTTTTACATTTACCGAAATAGGAAATGACTGCTTCCTCGCCGCCGTTTTTGACGGTATGGGAGGACTTTCATCGGGCGCACGTGCTTCCGAACTTGCGCGTGATGTATTTGTCAGATATGTCACAAAAAATCTTGAAAAATATAAAAAGAGCTCCGGAAAGATGGTAATTCACGACGATGTTACGGTAAAAAATATTCTTACCGAAGGTGTTTCCCGCGCCAACCACTCACTGTATATGGAGTCTATAACACTTTCGAAAAACGAAGGAATGGGAACCACCATTGCCGCAATACTAGTTATAGAAAAAAAAGCGTACATTTGCCACGTCGGAGACAGCAGAGTCTATGCTCTTGTCGCAAACAAACTGACAAAGCTCACTCGCGATCATTCGCTCGTACAGTATCTTGTTGACACCGAGCAGATATCAAAGGCAGAGGCTGAAAGACATCCTCAAAAAAACGTACTGCTAAAAGCTATCGGAACAGAAGATGTTGTGGCTCCGGATATATCGGTTATGAATTTTTCAAAGGCCAAGCACTATCTCATATGCTCAGATGGACTCAATCTTCACATAAGCGACGGCGAAATAGAGGAAATACTTGCAAGTGACACGCCTGCAGATGAAAAAGTCAAGACGCTAATATCGCTCGCAAGGGGTCGCGGAGAACGTGATAACACCACTGTGCTCGTTATATCGAGCCAAACTTGACTTACAAAATGATATTTATAGAAAGGTACGGTCGAAAATGACGCAGTTTGATAAATACATCGGTATGCTCGTCAGCGGCAGATACGAAATAAAGAGAGTTCTTGGTGTAGGCGGTATGGCGGTCGTTTTTCTGGCTTACGACAGACAGGAAGAATGCGACGTGGCGTTAAAAATGCTTAAAGAGGAAGCATCAACAGATGAAAGTGCGCTCCAATGCTTCGAAGACGAATCACGTACTATATCTATGCTTTCGCATCCCAATATCCGCCAGATATATGACATCTCTATATCAGAAGATCACAAATATCTTACTATGGAATATCTTGACGGACCCACCCTTAAAAGTTACGTCAAGGAAAAGGGACGGATTTCTCAGGACAAGGCTCTCGAATTCATAATTCAGATACTTGATGCACTTAATCACACCCATTCCAAGGGCATCGTTCACCGTGATATAAAACCTCAAAACGTCATAGTAACGTCTGAAAGCTCTGTAAAGATAACCGATTTCGGTATAGCAAAGCTGTACGATCCCCATACTAAAGCTCAGAGCGACAAGGGCGTCGGCACAGTATATTATATAAGCCCCGAGCAGGCAAGCGGAAAGAACATTGACGCTCGCAGTGATATATATTCTGTCGGCATTATGCTTTACGAGCTCGTTTGTCATAGGCTTCCCTTTGTCGCCGAAGATCCGAGCGAGGTCGCCTATATGCAGGTGAACGAGGAGCCTCAAAAGCCCTCCGAAATAGTCGATCTGCCAATGGGTCTTGAACAGATAATCCTGCGCGCAATCGCGAAAAATCCGGACGAGCGTTTTAGTGACGCAGGACAGATGCTCGCGGCGGTAAAGCGCTTCAAGGAAACTCCCGAAGCGGTATTCGATTTCGTTTCGGTGCCTGCGGACAGCCGTTTCTACGGCACGGCAGGTCAGCACAGCGACGCCGATATTATACTTGCAAATCCCAACGAGGACGAATACGCACCTATGCCTATAACCACCAAAAAAGACAAGAAACCGAAAAAGAAAAACAAACCCAAGGTGATAACCGAGGTGAAGACAGAAGTCGTTAAAAAATCCACGCCCGTATCCTTTATATCTATAATTGCGGGCGCTGTGTTTGCCTGCCTCATCGTCGCCGTTATGACAGTTTACTACGTTTACGACAATTATATTGCAGAAACACTCTCTTCGAGTGATGCTCAGCTTCTCGTAATCGAGGATTTTATAAACAGAGAGTGCGATGACGAGCTGATTGCAAATATGAAAAAGCTCGGATATTCGGTCACCGTGGTCAAGCAGCCAAGTACAGACTATGTTATAGGTACAGTCATTTCTCAAAAGCCCGAGGCGGGTGCCAAGCGTACTATCATTCCGGGTGAAAAGAGCTGTGCTATAACGCTCTACGTCAGCAGTGGCGAAGAAATGCGCACACTCGACAACTATATCGGTCAGAATTACAGAGATGCGGTTATAAAGATGAACGATCTCGGTTTTCCAAGCAAAGTTGTAAAAGAATATAATGCGCTAGTTCCCGCGGGAAATATAATAAGTACCTTCCCGGAGGCAGGCTCTTATATAACGATCGATACTCTTATCACGGTATATGTAAGCGCGGGTCAGGAAATAATCTATACCACGATGCCTGATCTTTCAGATGTATCGGCAAGCGAGGTTCGTACCCTTATCACACGGCACGAGCTCCGCCTCGCAGAGGTGACGTATCAGTATTCTCCGACAGTTCCCGCCGGGCAAGTCATCAGTCAGTATCCTTACTACGGAACAATAGTTCCTCGCTATATTACAGACGTTTCGATAGTAGTAAGCATGGGAGTCGATCCTTCAACATTACCTCCCGAGCCTGAACCTGAACCCGAACCTGAAAGCCCCGACGACGGTACCGATATTCCTGTCGGCGGAACCGAGACGCCTGATGATGAAACAGAGACTCCGAATAGCGGAAATCAAACTCCCGATAGCGGAAACGAAACTCCAGACGGAAGTGGCACAGATTCATCGCAAACACCTCCTTCGCCCAACTCGGACACATAATTTAAGTTTTAACAGGACATTTACAATCAAATGAACGAAAAACAGCAAAGAACAAGAAATTTTTCCATAATCGCTCATATCGACCATGGAAAATCAACGCTCGCTGACCGTTTGCTCGAAGCAACTCGCACGGTATCCGAGCGCGAAATGGAATCGCGTATGCTTGACAATATGGATCTCGAAAGAGAACGCGGAATTACGATAAAAGCGCGCGCCGTTAAGCTATGCTACACAGCATCGGACGGAGAGACTTACGATCTCAATCTGATTGATACTCCCGGTCACGTTGACTTCAATTATGAGGTATCGCGTTCTCTCAACGCCTGCGAGGGTGCTCTGCTCGTCATTGACGCAACTCAGGGCATTGAGGCTCAGACTCTTGCAAACGCATATCTTGCAGATGAAAACGGACTTGAAATCATTCCGGTAATAAACAAAATAGACCTTCCGTCCGCTGACGTTGAACGCGTACGTGGGGAAATTGAGGATATCATCGGTATTCCTGCCGATGAAGCACCTGCCGTTTCAGCCAAAACAGGTCAGAACATCACCGATGTTCTCGAAGCAATAGTAAAAAAAGTCCCCGCACCCAAAGGTGATGCAGACGCTCCTCTTTCCTGCCTTATATTCGACTCATACTACGACTCCTACCTCGGTGTCGTCGTATATATCAGAGTTATGAACGGCAGACTGCGTGCAGGAGAAAAAATCAAAATGATGCATACGCTTGCTGAGTTTGAGGTCGTTGATGTAGGAACGCTGACCCCCTTCGGTCTCAAAAAAGAGGATATTCTTGAAGCAGGTCAGGTCGGTTATTTCACAGCGAGCATAAAAAACGTATCAGACACGAGAGTGGGAGACACGATCACTCACGTAGAGCGTCCCGTATCCAAGCCTTTGGAAGGCTTCAAACAGGCTCTACCGATGGTATTTTCGGGCATTTATCCCGCTGACGGATCAAAATACGGTGATCTGCGCGATGCCCTTGAAAAATTAAAACTTAACGATGCAGCACTCAGTTATGAGCCTGAGACCTCTGCTGCTCTCGGCTTTGGTTTCAGATGCGGATTTCTCGGACTTCTTCATATGGAGATAATCCAAGAAAGAATTGAGCGCGAGTTCAATCTCGACATAATCACGACCGCGCCGAGCGTTATCTACAAGATAACAAAGCGCGGCGGCGAAGTAATTTACATTGACAACCCCTCGAATTATCCCTCTGCCGACGAGATCGAGATTGCGGAAGAACCCGTAATCAAGGCAAGCATAATAACGCCGACCGAATACGTGGGTGCGATAATGGATCTCTGTCAGGACAGACGTGGCACATTCAACGATATGAAATATCTTGATGAAAAGCGAGCAGAGCTCTTTTACGAGCTTCCGCTAAACGAGGTCATTTACGACTTTTTCGATGCTCTCAAAAGCCGAAGCAAGGGATATGCTTCTCTTGATTACGAAATGGACGGATATCGCCCAAGCAAGCTTGTCAAGCTCGATATTCTTTTGAACGGTGATGTAGTTGACGCGCTCTCGTTCATCGTTCACGATTCGAAAGCTTATACTCGCGGCAGAAAGATTGCCGAAAAGCTCAAGGAGAATATTCCGCGTCACCTTTTCGAAATACCGATACAGGCGGCGATCGGCGGACGAATTATCGCGCGAGAGACAGTAAAAGCGCTCCGTAAGGACGTGCTTGCAAAATGCTACGGCGGTGACATTACCCGTAAAAAGAAACTTCTTGAAAAGCAAAAAGAGGGTAAAAAGAAGATGCGTATGCTCGGTAGCGTAGAGGTAACGCCCGAAGCGTTTATGGCAGTTCTTAAACTCGACGAATAATTTTTTATCAGGAAACTTTTATAAAAAGTTTCCTGAAATCATATAAGGAGATAACATCGTGAAAGAGCGCGGACTTTACATTCATATTCCCTTTTGTGCATCAAAATGCGCGTACTGTGATTTTTATTCTCTACCTATCCACGCACTTCACAATGATTACGTGGACGCGCTTTGCAGTAGTGCGTATCTTATGTCCAAAAAATTCAAAGAAACTCTATTTACAAGCGTTTATCTGGGAGGCGGAACTCCGTCAATACTATCGGCAGAACTTTTGAAAAAGCTTCTCCTTTACATAAAAGAAAGCTTCTCTATCGCAAATGACGCCGAATTCACAATAGAAGCAAATCCCGCAACACTAACCCACGAAAAGCTTTCCGTCATAACAAACGGAGGTATCAACAGACTGAGTCTCGGCTGTCAGAGTGCTGTCGACAATGAACTAAAAAAGCTTTGCCGCCTTCATAATTTTGAAGAGTTTAGCAAAAGCTTCCTGATGGCAAGGGAACATGGTATAAATAATATCAGTGTCGACCTTATGTACGGTATCCCTCATCAGACTCTCGCTTCTCTTCTCTACTCAATAGACGCAGTTGCCTATCTTTCTCCCGATCATATTTCACTTTACGGGCTGCGCGTTGAGCCCGATACTCCATTTGGCAGAAACAGCGAGCTTATTCTGCCAAGCGACGATCTGCAATGCGAAATGTACGAAAAGGCGGTAGAAAGACTTGACCTTCTCGGATACAAAAGATACGAGATCAGTAATTTTGCCAAAAACGGTCATTTTTCAAGACACAATATGAGATATTGGCAGTGCGGCGAATATCTCGGTCTCGGTGCCGCCGCGCACTCATATATCGACGGTGAAAGATACTCATATCCGCGTGATGCAAAGCTTTATATAGACTCTCTGAAAAACGGAAAAATACCCTCTCCTTGCGATGCTACGAAGCTCTCGTGCGAAGACAAACTTAGCGAATATATAATGCTTTCCCTGCGCCTCGAAAAAGGGCTTTCGCTTGAAAATCTTAAAAATCTTTTCGGTGAAAAGTCGGTCGGTGAGCTTATAAAGAACTCATTACCCTACGTTCCAAAATTTATGAAACTTGAAGCAGACACACTTCGCTTTACGACTAAGGGATTTCTCGTATCAAACACTATTCTTTCGACACTTATATAAAAGCGCTTTGGTAAAACCAAAGCGCTTTTATTTTTATCAAAATTTCCTTCTATGGTAGTCATATTTTTATTCTACCATAGGAGAGTGTTTTTTCAATTGTCCGTTTTTAAAGGTTCGGTTCACAAATTGATACCTTGTGTTTTTCAATAAACGATTTTTTGCGTACGTTTTCTTATAATATCCCTTGCGTTTTCCGTTTCCTCTTCCGTCGGCAGACGTTTCGGCAGAGTGTTTTCCATACCGAGCGCGTCATATTTTGAACCCGCGTAGTTGTGGTATGCAAGAACTCTTATCTTCGTTATGTTTTTCAAGCCCGAAAGAAACTCCGCAATCTTCTCGACTTCCCCATCATTATATTCGGGAACGTATGGATATCTTATCTCGATCTTACAGCCGAGAGAGTCGAGATATTTGAGATTTTCGAGAATTATCTCGTTCGGCTGTCCCGTACATTTTTCATGAATGTCGCTGTCTATTGCTTTTAAATCGTAAAGGAAAATATCGGTATATGGGATCACCTTATCTAGCACTGATTTTGACACAAACCCGCAGGTATCTACTGCGGTACCGATACCGTTTTCTTTGAGCTTTTTAAGAAGCTCGGCACAGAAATCAGCTTGCATAAGACATTCTCCGCCCGAGAGAGTCACTCCGCCGTCCGAACTTTCATAAAAGTCTTTATCTTCAAGGAGTTTGGGAAGAAGCTCTTCTACGGTAGTTTCCCTTCCGTATATAACGCGCGCCTCTCCAAGACATTTTGAGACGTCAAAATTTTTCTTTTGACATTCTCCGCAAGAGATGCACTTGTGCGCATAGATAGCTGTCTGAATCTCGGGAGATATTCCCTCGGGATTGTGACACCACACACATTTAAGTGGACAGCCCTTGAAAAAAACGGTGGTCCTTATTCCGTCTCCGTCGTGGACAGCAAAACGTTTTATTTCAAATATCGTCGCTTTCATTCAGAAGTTCCTCCTTTCGCCTTCGAATTATCAATAACAATGGCAGTAAAAATAATGATCAGTGCCAGTAAATAATTGACTTTGAATATATTTTCTCCCAAAAAGAATCCCGAGAGAACAACGGCGAAAAGAGGCTCGGTAAATTTTATGAGCGACAGCTTGGAAAGAGAATTATATTTAATAAGCACGTTCCAAAGCGAATACGCCGTGATCGAGGATATACATATATAAGAGAATACGGCAAGTGATTTCACATCAAAATATTCTATCCTTCCGCCAAGGAGCATTCCCGCCAAACACATTAAAATGCCGCCTGAAAGCTGAGAATACGCCACGAGAGTAAGCGGAGGCGTGTTTTCTACTGCTTTTTTCGTTATTACGGTGCTCGCCACCGAGCAAAGAGATGCTACTATAAGAAGGGCGTCTCCTGCGGTAAAGGTGAACGCTCCGCCGTCCATACTCGTCACGATGATGCCTAAAAATCCAAGACATCCGCACGCAAGCTTTTTAAGTGAAAATTTGTCGTTTTTGATGAAAAGGAAGGAAAAGCAACTGAGAAACAGGAATCCAACCTGCTTTATGATCGCGCTTTTCGATCCTTCACCTATCGACAGAGCAAGATATGTAAATGCGTAGTGAAGAATTATACCCGTTAGCGCGGTAGCGCCGATAGGGACTACGTCACGGCGTGTCGGAAAAAGCAGCTTCTTTTCCGCCGCTGAGAAAAGAGCTATCATAATGATACCGCTGACGGTAAAACGTATGCCCGCGAAAAGAATGATCGAGGGTATGTCACTGCCGTCAATATGAAAAGCTGAGTATCCTATTTTAACAAAGGGGAAAAGAGATCCCCAGAGAGCGCAGGTCAGCAAAGCAAAAAGCACGCTGAGAAGTGGATGTGAAAATATTTTTTTAATGTTCATACCTATACAGACTTTCTATTTGTATTTTTGAGTTTATATTTTGTTCAAAGCAAAGCGGCTATATACCGGCGCCAACAGATTCTTTATGCTCGCATTCGCGTATAAACGCGTCCTGCATAACCTTTTCAAGATCGACGAAATACACGTTCCAGCCGCAGACACGTATTTGGAGATTGCGGTATTTATCGGGTTCTATTTGCGCCGCTTTCAGTGTTTCGGAAGAAAAAACGTTAAATTGAAGCGAATGACCGCCTTTTTTGAAGTACGTTCTCACAAGTCCCGCAAAAGCTTCCAGCCCATCGTCACCGCTGACTGCCGTGGGATGAAGTACGAGATCAAGCATTGCGGAGTGCGGGAAATTTGTAAAATCCATTTTTCCCATCGAGTTAAGGAGTGTAGTGATACCTCCTCTGTCCATTCCGATAACGGGAGAAAGATTTTTCGACAGCGGCTCACCCGCGCATCTTCCGTCGGGAGTTGCACACATAAGCGCTCCGAAACGCAGGTTTTTATCTATTGAAAGTATTCCGAGCTTCCAGATCGAACCCCTGCCGTTCGGTCGTCCGTTGGTGTTCTTTGCAAAGAAATCGGCAAGCTTTACCATAAATTCATCAGCAACAGAAGATCCGTTTCCGTATTTATCCTTATCGTGAAGTATTCTTTTACGAAGCTCTTCTCCACCCTTCCAATCATCTTTAAGAAGTTGTACAAATTCAGAAAGTGTAAGTTCTTTTTTGTCAAAAACATACTTTTTAATAGCACAAAGCGAGTCTACAAGTGTAGCAAGTCCGCAGACACAGTAGATCGTATTATTATACTTCATTCCTTTGGCATAGCCGTCAACGGCGCGTTCAAGGGAATCTGTCATCGTTCCCGAATACAGATTGGAGGGTGAGATCTCAGCAAGATAATTTTCCCAATTTTCAATAACACCCATTGCTCTGTTTTGAATATATAGCCACTGCTTCTCATACGCGGCGTAAAATTCCTCGAAGGTAGCAAAGCTTTCGCCGAGTCTTAAACCGACGGTCTCTCCCGTACTGAGGCAGACACCGTTGGTCATGGTATATTCGAGTATTTTGGGAAGTGATACGCGAATGGGCACAGTCTTTACTTCGTGATTTCTTACCGCATAGTCCCAGCAACCCGACATAAGATACGTGCGTGCTTCCTCCTCGGTAACTCCGACCTTAATAAGCGATGCTTCGGCGACCTCGTGATTTATAATGGAAATACTCGAATTTCCTTTTCTTATGGAATCAAGTACAGAGCAAAGAAAGGCGTGCGGTGTATTTTGGCTGATTATGACTTGAAGCTTGGGATTTGGTGCAGAAAGCGCATCATAAGCTTCAAGCGCCAAATATGAAAGCTCGTTAACAACACAGTTTCCGTCCTTATCAACTCCTCCGAGATACATAGGCTGCTGATAATGCGTACGGAGAGCGTAAAAGCCATTCATAAAGTAGGTAAGCATCTCACGAATATCGTCGTTTGTAAAACGCTTTTCTTCGATATCCTTTTTATAAAAGCCGTAATACAAACGATCAAGTGCCCCCATTGTACGCACGCGAATTCCGTCAAGCTGCTCCTGGGCGTACCAATACATCCACGCGAGAAGAAGTGCTTCGTAAGTGTTTGACGGAGGAGAGGATATGAGATGCGCTATCGCATTTTTCATAACAACGAGCCTCGGCTCGCTGCGTCCGTCCAAGGCACATACGTATCTTTCAAGCAAGCGAATAAGCGCGGTAAAGCTTATCTCGATACCGTCGAAATAAGCTCTTTTTTCATCGCTCAGCGGCTCGTGCCCTTTTCTGTACTTCCTTGCCCTTTCACGCATTCCGCTTATGCCGAGAGAAAATATATCCTCCCAGCACGGAGTAGAATGATTATAGTCAATATACAGTTCATTAAACAGATAGTTTTTAGTATATCGCACAAAATGCTCGTTCTCAGGAAGATTCAGTTTTCCGTCGATCTCCTTCATCCACTTTTGTTTAAGTTCAAGGAGCGGACGGTCGTAGCGGCATCCCACGTCGGTAATAGGGTCAAGCTTTGCACCCTCAACAGCGATACCGAACCAATCGTTTGGGTTTATATATATCGGAGCATTCTCTGTCAAATAGGCAAAACATTTCGCCTTTACCACAGGGTGCGGCTCGCCTTCAAGCCGCTGTGCAAATTCAAGCACGTTTTTCTTTAAAAGATCGTATCTTTCGAATGCTTCCTTTGTTCGCCAAGCAGTTACGTATTGATTTGCCAAAGCAATTCTGTCGCTCTCGTAAGTGTTTTTGATCAAGTACATAATATTATCCTTTCCCTAGTAAATATTTATAATTTTAATCTTGTTTATTTTTATCCGAACAAATACGGTTTGCGGCCTTTTGCACCCACATTTGTTTTAAAGGTCATACCTGCGAGCGGATCTTTTTCCGTATCTGCGCCGTAGCTTGCGCTGACGATGACAAGCTCATCCATATTCTCGCCCGCAAAGCCACAGCTTGCCGGTCTTTTCACAGGAAGCTCAATAGAGCTTTCCACTTCCATCGTCTCGGTATCGATCACGGCAATGCGTGATTTACCCCAACAGGCGGCGTAAATTCGGTTATCCCTACCCATGGTAAAGCCGTCCACTCCGCGAACTTCGACCTGTCTGCCTGTAAAACGTATATTTCCGCCTTCTTTGTCAAAATCATATTCCCTTATCGTATGCGTGTCGCTGTCCGTATGGTAAAAGCGTGTCTCGTCCATCGACCAATCCATGCCATTTGACAGTATCAGACCGTCGAGCAAGACCTTGACGCTTCCGTCTTTATCAATACGGCAGAGCTTTCCGTCGATATCGTTTGACAGACCGAGCCTTTTCGTGCTTTGGGTTCCAACGTAAATCCGTCCGTCTGGACCCACTTTCATATCGTTACAATATTTAAGATCATACACCTTTGGATCGTAAATCGGGGTAAGAGAACCGTTATCGCACAAAAACACTCCGTCTTTACGCGAAAGTATCGGTCTGTAAAGGGCATCAAAAGCGACGGCAGAAGCAGGACCTGACGGGGTGACGTTCAAATCGCCCGTGACAAGATCGAGCGTACACAGCTCACCACCCATAGCATTCATAAAATAGAGAAGCTTCTCTTTTTTATTCCATATTGGTCCTTCGCCTATAATACATCTCTTGCTACAAATGAGTTCCATTATACAAGCACCTCCGCCTGACGAATAAATCCTTCCTGCTCCTCAGGGTTTATATTGTTCCAAAGCACATTCCAGCCCGAAACGCGAATCTGAAGATCTCCATACTTTTCGGGATTTTTCTGCGCATCACGAAGGGTTTCAGCATCAAAAACATTTATCTGTAGTGCGTGTCCTCCGCGGCACACAAAAGTCATAAGCAAAGCGTACATAGCTTCAAGTCCGTCCTCGCCTTTAACTGTGGAGGGCAGAAGACCCAGGTCGAGGCTGGCGTCTACGGTAAACGAAGAAGCGTCTATCTTCGTTGCCGAAAGGATAGCGGCAGTTGCACCCTCTCTGCTTTGTCCTAACGAAGCCGAAATATTTTTAGAAAGCTCTTCACCGAGAAGACGTCCGTTAGCCGAGGATGCGGTTGACTTGCCCTGAACATACGACATACGAGCAACATGGAATCCGCAGTTCCACTCTCCACCCCTTCTGTTAGGACGCCCGCAAATATTTTCGGTTATAAAATTCACAAGATCTACTGCGATAGCATCAGGACGTTCCTTGTTGTTTCCGTATTTCTCGCGGTCAAGCAGAAGCTTTTTACGGAAGTTTTCATTGCCCTCGTAGTTACTGTCAAGTATCTTTACAAACTCGGCAAGAGTAAGCTCTTTTTTCTCGTAAACGTATTTCTTTATCATCATAAGAGAGTCGGTAAGGTCCGCCATACATGCAAACGCCGCCACAGAGTCGTTGTGTTTTCCGCCTCCTCCAATAGCGTCCTTCGCTTTTTCGAGTGCACTTGGGAAGGTGC
This sequence comes from Eubacteriales bacterium, assembly GCA_045605765.1. GTDB lineage: Bacteria > Bacillota > Clostridia > Oscillospirales > CAG-272 > SIG672. The sequence continues at coordinate 24,855 of JAZUQQ010000008.1, forward strand.
CCGAAAGCAAAGAAAGCGGATTTATGTGCTGAAGATATTCCTCGAAGCCGTTTACAACTTCCACTGTAACGTTTATAAGTTTCAGAAGCTGTCTCTTGTATTCAGAGTAAAGGTCATCAAAGGTATTATAACTAGAAAGTGCAGGACTTTCGTATCCCGAAAATACACCCGTAACACCGTCTTTTCCTTCATGCAGGGCATATTCGAGCGGCTTCATCGTATTGACATAGTTCATTCCCGCCTCATACGAGCTTTGTGGGCTGTATTCGTAGCAACCTTTGATATCGCAGGTGCGCGCATCATCAGGGGTAACACCTACTTTTTCAAGCGACTTTCTTATGGTAGCATCCGACACGAAAACAATACTGTTTCTTCCGCGCCGTATCATATCAAGCGCCTTCATAAGAAGCTCCTTCGGCATACTTTCGGCTACTTTTATCTGTATCTTAGGAGAAAACAGACCCATTTCATCATAAACGTCTAGTAGCATATACGAAAGCTCGTTTATAACCGTAGAACCGTCAGCCTTTTCGCCACCTATATACACAGGCTGATTCCAATAATTTCCGATTGCCGTAAATTGAAGCAGATAGTAGGCAAGATCAGTGCGTATCTCGTCTTCGGATATTCCCTTTTCAAGATCACCTCTATAAAATTTATAGAACTCTTTATCAAATCCCGAAAGTGAACGCACCTGAAGATAGTCAACGTGCTCACTTATCATAAAGTAGAGATAGGAGGTAAGAAGCGCCTCGTAGAAGCTTTGCGGCGGATTGTTCTTGATATTTCCGAGCGCAGCCGCCATCTTTTCAGAACCCTCAGTCTCTTTCGCGAGCTTTTCAAGTCTGCCTATAAATGAAATTACTGCCTCGTAGGTAAGCTTTACACCCTCAAAGAAAGCATCTTCCTCAGCATTTCTCTCTTTTGTACGTCGGATATTTTCGCTTTCTTCAAGTATTCCCGAAAAACCAAGCGCGAAAAGACGGCTCCATACAGGAACACTGTGGTCGTAATCTGGATATATCGTAACCATTCCGTCTCTTATAAGCTGAACACGCTTTTTCTCAATGTCGGGTATAATTTCGGTAAAGACCTCTTTACGCCAAAGGGCAATGAGAGTATTTTTAAGAGGGCGGTCAACCGAGTTTATAGCGGGGAAAATGTCTCTGCTGTCACACGATATTCTTGTGTTTTTCAAAACATAGTCAAGTGCTTTGGCTTTTCTTACAGGATGCGGAAGATCTTTTATTTTTTCATCTTCCGAAAGTATCGTGTTCATTATCTCATCTCCGTCCATTCCCGTATCGGGAGAGAAGATATCATCGCGACGGATAAAGCGGTTAAACACGCCCATTCCGTACGCAACGTTGCCACTTTCGGCAAGCTTCTTGGGATCGTGATATTTATTCATTATATACTCGTAGTCGCCGGGTTTAATGTATTTCATATTAACACCTCCGTTTTCGTCGTAGTCTCATTATAACCTATTGAGAGTATTTTGTAAATAAAAAAAACGAAACACTTGACTAAATCGAAACAATACTGTATAATAAAAGCGAGGTGATAACATGTTTAAAAATTTAAACGACATAATTATATCCGAAATAGCACTCGCCGTATACGTTCCTGCGGGAACAGGAAATCCGCTACACAGCAGCAGACCATTTCACGGTCTCGTTATAAACGATATCGATACCGAAAAAAACTATCATTTTTCAGACGGAAGCATTTTGCATACGAGTGGCGGAGAGATATTTTATCTGCCGAAAAACTCATCATACGTTGTAAAAGAGGTCGCGCACGGCGGCTGTTACGCCATAAACTTTGATGCAAACATTTCAGATACAAAACCCTTTTCTATAAAGGTACGCAATTTCGAGGGAGTGTCAAAGCTTTTCCGTGACTCGGGAAGAAAGTGGAGACAGCAGTCAGAAGCGAGTCATCTGTTCATACGCCGATGCGTTTACGACATAATGCTCGAAATGCACAGAGAATTTAAGAAAAACTACATTCCCGACGAAAAGCTCGATATAATCGCTCCCGCACTCAAAAAGCTATCTTCGGACTTCACAGATCGTGATATTTCAGTCTCGCAGCTTGCCAAGCTTTGTTCTGTCAGTGAGGTGTATTTCAGAAAGATATTTTTAAATAAGCTCGGAGTTTTACCAAGAGAATATATAATATCCAAAAGGATCGCTTACGCAGTTCAGCTGATAGAGTCGGGACAGTTCCAAATAAGTGAGATCGCGTACATGTGCGGTTACGCGGAGCCGTGCCATTTTTCTCGCGAGTTTTCAAAACGTATGGGCGTATCTCCGAGTCAATATTCAATAAAGCAAAAAGAGGTATCACGCAGACCGTGATACCTTTCGTTTAATATGTTTTTCCTGTATTTGAGAGGTGTCATTCCTGTAAGATCTAAAAAGACCTTACGGAAATGATTTTCAGAATTGAAACCGACCAGACTTGCAATAGCAGATACCGAATAATTACTGTTTTCGAGATGTTCGATAGCAACGTTTATTCTTATCGAATTCAAAAATTTAATCGGCGTTTATCCGAGCTTCTTCTTGAACAGATGATAGAGTATCGATTCGCTAACAAAACACTGCTTTGCCACATCTCCGATAGAAAAGGATCGATTCCAGTTACTTGTCATATATTCAATTGCCGTTTGTAGTGTTTTATCAAACGCAATATTTGATTGTTTCATCTGAGGAAGTACCTTCTGCAAAAGCTTATAGAAAATCGAATACGCTTCAAGCATCTCGCACTGACCCATAGACAAAAGCAAGGATATTTGCAATTTTTTACCAAATCGCCGACACTAATGATCTGCGGTTTGTAGCCGAAGCTTTCGTAGTGCAAAAAGCAACTCAGATAAACGACCTCGATCTCGGGCTCGCCGTGCCACTCCGAGCAGCAATAGATATTTTCGAGTATAAATACCACGTCTCCCTCACTTACGGGGAGCCTTTTATTCAAATATATATAAGTTCCGCGACCTTTGAGTATAATTCCGACACGCGTTCTTCTTCGGTTACTGTTTACACGACAGAAATGATATTTAATGAAAACGTGTCTTGAGCTTGATAGCTCGGAGAGAAAATTCCCGAATTTTGCATTAAGCCGTGCTTTCGATTTACAAAATAGTTACTTTTTTACAGTATAACCGATTGACAGCGACTTGTCAATATGTTATAATTAAAAAAACAACTTTGATAAGAGGTGTCAATTTATGATTTTTTCAAATCAGGTGGCAATATCAACGGGTGCAGCGTCTGGAATGGGACTTTTGTTTGCAGAAAACTTTGCCGCCCTTGGCGGAAACGTGGTTATGTGCGACATAAATGAGGAAGTTCTTTCCGAAAAGGTAACCGCGATTAACGAAAAGGGTAAAGGAAAAGCCATAGGCGTTATGTGCGACGTGCGCGATTACAACCAAGTCTGTGCGGCGCGCGACAAAGCGGTTTCTGTATTCGGCAGAATTGATATTATGGCAAATTTTGCGGGCGGTACAGCAACGAGAATGCTCAAAGTGGACAGAGCAAAGTACCCCGATTTTCCAGACGTACCGATAGACGTTTACGACTGGGGAATCGATGTAAACCTCAAGGGTCCCTTCTATTTCACACACGCAGTACTAAATCAAATGCGTGAGCAAAAAAGCGGTCTTATTCTCAATATTGGCTCTATTACAGGCGCAGAGGGCAGTGATTATGGGATCGATTACAGTACCTCAAAAGCCGGACTTATGTACGGATTTACAAAGTCGATAGCACAGTTTGGCGAAAAATACGGCATCAGATGCGTTTGCGTGTCGCCCGGACCCGTACTGACAAGAGATGCTATGGCAAAAATGACGACTATGCTCGGTAGAGCCGCAGAGACGCAGGAAATAATCGATCTTATCCTCTTTATCGCTTCCGATAAAGGACAGTTCATAAACGGCGAAAACATTATGATAGACGGCGGCAGAAACGCTATGCCAAGAGCAAGCAGATACCATAAATAAAAAACGAGAGCACTTTGTGCAGAAAGGAAAAAACAAAAATGAAAGCAATTCTTGTAAACGATGATAAAAGTCTGCGTTGGGACGACGTTCCCGATCCGATAATAAAAAGCGACGAGGTACTCGTCAAGATAGAGGCGGCGGCGCTCAACCGTGCCGACCTTATGCAGAGAGAGGGAGATTATCCCCCGCCTGCAGGCTGCCCCGAATGGATGGGGCTTGAAGTTGCAGGAGAGATAGTCGAGATCGGCGAGGACGCTAAAGCAAAGTCCTCGTGGAAACTCGGAGACAAGGTATGCGCCCTTCTCGGCGGAGGCGGATACGCGCAGTACGTATCGGTACGATACGATATGCTGATGCCCGTTCCGAAAAACTGCTCGATAGTCGAGGCGGCAGCAATCCCCGAGGCGTATGCAACCGCGTATCTCAACCTCTTTATCGAGGGCAAGATAAAAGAGGGTGATACCCTGCTTATGAACGCAGGTGCATCAGGGCTTGCAAGTGTAATAATCCCTATGGCAAAAGCATTTGGTATCCGCGTTATTACCACTGTACTCACCGATGAAATCGCAAGCAACATAAAGCATCTTAACGCAGACCGTGTAGTCGTTACCACCAAAGAAGACATTTCGCTGGTTCTGAAAGAAGAACTAGAAAACGGACATTCGGTAGATGTCGCCATCGACTGTCTCGGTGGAGAGATAATGGGCAAATGTATCCACTATCTCACCCACGGCGCAAGATGGATAATGATAGCCGCTCTCGCGGGAACAAAGACCGAGATCGATCTCAAAAATATTTACGTGCGCAATGTTCGCATTATCGGAAGCACACTCCGCTCGCGCACCATCGAAACGAAGGCAGAGATACTCGCGGGCATCGTGCGTGATGTTTACCCGAAGATAGAATCCGGACTCGTCAAGCCGACTATCCACGCGGTTCTCCCTATTGAGAAAGCTGAAGAGGCGCACGACATTCTATATCAAGGCAAAAACGTCGGCAAGGTCGTTCTGACGGTTGATTAAATCCAAACCACCGGTTAAACCGGTGGTTTTTCAGTATCTAAACGGTCACAGAATTTATATTACAGCATCCACGCAATGCGAATATGTAATTACAATAGTATCCCTCGTGTAAAGAGGGCTGGTGCAAAGCGACTAAGGGATTGTTTTTCACAACCTTTCCGCCTTGCACCTCGTCCCCTACACAGATGAGGCTTTCTTTTTGACTTGCTTATAGCTCGCCTGATTTATTTGTAGCTCCGCTCGGCTTTGCCGCCCCAGTAGAACTGAGGGATTTTGGCAACCAGAAAAACAAGGCAATATCACGAGATTGTGATATTGCCTTTGTTCTTATGTGTGTTAACGTATGATAAACGTCTTATCAAAAGCGGATTGCCAAAATACCTGCTTTGGGTATTAAGATCGGCTTTTTGATGTCAATTACCATTTCGGTAGGAACTACGTTATCGGGTTTATCAAAGGTGTTATGCGCATGTATATCATCGTTATACAGCAGCACTGCCTCTGCAGTTTCAGGTATATCCATTCCTGCTGCCTCCAAAACTATCTCCGCGTCCTCAACGCAAGAGAGATTGCCTATGGTAACAAGAGTCTTGCCGTCCTTTATTGAAGCTGAAACCGAAAGAGAATTTTCAATTATATCGTTATCGGTTACCACCGTCTGAATACATTCAGCACCCTGATGTTCCTTGTACATATCAAAAACGTGATACGTAGGTGTAGTAATGCAATCTTCTCCACAAGACAAGAACAGTGCATGCAAATTATTTACAAGCTGTGCCACGTTAGCCATTTTGATCTTTTCACAGTGGTTATTAAATATGTTCAGAGTCAACGCCGTAACCATTGCGTCGCGCATGGTGCTCTGTTGTTCAAAAAGATTTGCTCCTTTACTGGGGCCGGAGTTTTCCGGATGCCAGCAGCCCCATTCGTCAATTACTAATTTCAGCTTATCCTGCTGACCATAAGCGCAAATGATCTGCCAGTTGCGTTCAATGATAGACTCCATAGTAGCTGCCGCTACCATCTGATTATTCCATTCCTCTTCAGTAAAATTCACAGCATCACTGGAACCATTGAATTTGCAATAATAGTGCATTGCATATCCATTGGACCATTTTTTGCCAAGACTTTTAGATACTCCGTGTGTCCAGTCAAAATCGAACGCATTCGAGCCGCACGCAAAAAACGCAACGTCCTTCGGAGCGACATTTTTCATCACAGTATAATATCTGCGATATTCATTAGTATAATGCTCGGGAGTCATATTTCCTCCGCCGCCCCAGTTTTCGTTACCTACGCCCCAATAAGGGATATTAAAAGGCTCGGGATGACCGTTTTCTTCACGTTCCTTTGCCAAGGATGTACTGCCTCTGGGAGAAAGACAATAATCAATCCAATCGCGAACATGCAGGGGAGACACACTTGTAAGGTTTGCTGCAAAATATGCATCTGCACCAACAGCCTCACAAAAATCCATAAACTCATGGGTGCCAACCTCGTTAGACTCATAACGTCCGTCTTTATAATACCACCAATTCACTCTAACCGGACGCTCTTTTCCAATGCCGTCTCTCCAATCGTATGTTTCAGCAAAGCAGCCGCCGGGCCAACGAATGACCGGTGCTTTAATTGCCTTTAACTTTTCGATAATGTCTTTTCTAAAACCTTTAATATTAGGAATCTTAGAATCTTTTCCTACCCAAATTCCGTCGTATATTACCCCACCGATATGCTCAGTGAAGTGTCCATAAATTTCGGGAGCAATTACACCTTTTTTCTGAGGATAAACGAGATACACTTTTTTCATTTCAAATTTCTCCTTTGTATTCTTATAGTTGGTATTTATAGTTCATACCAAGCATTTTATATTTTGCACCGGCCGCAGCGTTATACGGAATTTTTTCCCAGCGACTGTTGCCAATTATTTTTTGTATTGCATCAAGATTTTCTTTTGTATCTGTAATATTTGGTATCATTGGTGTGCGAATGATATACGGCTTGCCGCTACGTTTTAAGCATTCAAAGTTTTTAAGGATTTGTACATTATCAACGCCTGTGAATCTTTTGTGCAATTCGCCATCGGCTATTTTTATATCCATAATAACAAAATCAAGCTTTTCTATTACGGATTTAAAAATTTCCTCGCTCGCAAAGCCACTGGTTTCGATACAAAGATTGTAACTCTCAAGTTCAGCTATCAGTTCCAAAAGGAAATCAGGTTGTGCTAACGGCTCACCGCCCGAAAAGGTGAATCCACCAAAGCAATCTCCCAAAACCTCTGCCGATGCCTTCAATTCTTTTGCAATTTCCTTGGCATCTCTTACCTTACCCACTATTTCAAGGCAATTTTCGGGGCAGGCGTAAATACACCTACCAAACGGCTTGCAGTCAATGTGATCACACTCCTTTTGACAGTTCTTACAACCTTTGCACCGAGTTTGCTTATACATTAGCTGCGGTTCAAAAGATAAACCTTCGGGATTATGACACCATATGCATCTAAGCGGACAACCTTTTAAGAATACGGTTGTACGTATACCCGGTCCGTCATGCACCGCCATTTCCTTTATATCGAACAATATCCCCTTCATATTTGGTATATTTGCCTTGAAATCACGTGGTCCTGATACTCTCTGTCAAGCTCTACGAAATATGCACTCCAACCCCAGATACGCACAACTAACTGTCTGTAATTTTCAGGGCGCTTTTGTGCATCTAACAGTTTGTCAAGGTTTACGGTATTGAGTTGAAGCTGATGACCGCCCCTATCAATAAAGTTTTTCACAAGCAAACCTACCTTTTCTACACCGTCGTCGTCTGCGAATATGCTTTGATGAAACTCCAATGTCAAAGGTCCGCCGTTCATCGCGTTTTCAAAATGCTGTTTTGTCATGGAAGCTATAACAGATACCGGACCCTTCACATTGGCAAAAAGCGACACAGAATAGTTCGTGCCAAACGGCTCCTTTTCGCGTCTGCCGTCCGCACTTGCCCCTATCTCGTTTGCGTGCCACAGGTAATACATAGCCGAGCCTGTACCAGCTCTGAATATGCCTCCGCGACAATTGGTTTTGTTTTTCAATGCGCTTGCAAAGGTATCGAGCAATTCGGTTGCGATACTATCAACAAAATCGTCATTGTTGCCCAGCTTGGGAGCTTCAAAACGAAGCTTGTGTAATAGCTCGGGATCGTTTTCGAAATTCTCGTCTATCGCTCTGATAAGCTCCGATTTTTCAACCGATTTATCTTCAAAAACGTACTTCTTTATAGCCGCAAGACTGTCCGCAGCGGTGGCGATACCTGTTCCATGAATGCCGAAATTGTTATACTTACCGCCTGAATAAATATCACAGTCCATCAGCACGTTCATAAAAGGTGACGGCACAAACCAGAGATTATCTATACCGCTGCAAATTTCGTCACTCGCTTTTTTTATTTCATCTTGCACAGCCTCAAAAAACTCCTCGTACGTTTCCGAGCTTACAAGATGTTTATGAAGTGCAGTATCGACCGCCTTGGGATACGACAAAGCCGAGATATTGGCAACATCCGCGCCCACGTTAGGTATGATAAATTCCCAACAAGCTGCAACCGTATAATTTGTAGCGTCGTTATGCTCATACCCTAGCTTTTCCAGCGCGGGAATAACAATGTCATCGTTCGAATATTGAGGGAAACCAAGTCCTGCTTTTGTGAGCTTGGTAGCTTCAGTATATCTTTCGACAGGTGTGTTTTTAGAAACTCTCAGATTGATTTTCGGGTCGATCATTTTGTTGTTGTACGATGCTTTCAGGCAGAGTGCTGACAACAGATTAAAAACATCGTTTCCGTTCTCATCACAACCGCCGAGCATCATACTCTGACCGTTATCGCCCTGCTGAACACCAACGTAAATATCACTGTCTTTATTGAAAGAAAGGAAAAAGTCCTCCAAGAGTTCGAGAGCTGTCTCCTCGGTATAAATACCCCTATCCATATCAGCCTTCAGGTATGGATAGATATACCTGTCAAATCTTCCGATTGTGTTATGATAATTTCCTTCGAGCCAGAGAGCAAAGTGAAGTATTCTAAAAAACTGCAATGCCTCTCGGAAATTACGGGCGGGATAGCGCGGAACTTGACTAAGAACCTCAACGACATCCTCTCTGCCCTGCTTCTTTGCTTCCTCGAGATACTTATCTGAAAGCTTAATGATGTTATCTATCGCTCTTTTTCCGTATTCGTCAGCGCTTTCCCTTTTAGCAAGCAGACCCTCTGAGATAGTATCGTAATAATCAGGCGACAGATTCGACATAAATCCCAGCTCATGGATATAAAATTTTTGTCGTATTTCAGCCCATTCCTCATCTGTAAAAATATCAGGAAGGTTTGAGACTGTTCGTAAAAAAACGATTTTTTCGCCCTCTAGTATAACCGCCTTTTCTTCGCAGCACATACGCTCAAAGCGGTCTGCCATACGTTCTATCGGTGTTAGTTCGTTTGATGCATATTCAGTGGCCAAATCCCACGCCACCGTATGACGGTATTGATGATGCTCTTTGTTTAATATGAAGTTATTAAGACAATGTTTCATAAATCCACCTCCATTTATATTTTATAGCAAACACTTGACAATTTCTCGCTATATTTGTTATAATAATGGTAATAATTTATCTTTTTGGAGTGTGCTATGTTTTTCCACCAACCTCTCAATTCATTGTCCAACTATAACTACAACGCCTTTTTCTATACCAGCAAAACATTTGATCTCCATTTTCACAAAAACATGGAAGTGATTTATGTTATACATGGAAAGGTAAACTGCACAGTAAACAGCATCGAATACCATTTATGCAAGGGCGATTTCGGCTTGTGCCTACCCAATGACACCCATAAATATGAGCCCGAAAAAGATTCATTGTACTGGGTAATTGTATTCTCGGAAGACTTTGTACGATACTTTTCAAATAAGATTGCAGGAAAATCGTCAAACGGTTTCCTGTTCCGTTGTGATGAAACCACTGAAAAATATATCGTCGAAACGCTCATACATAACAAAGCTCCTTCAACGCTTGCCATTAAATCCTGCCTGTACGCCCTATGCGGACAATATATGAACTCTGTGACCTTCCGTGAAAAAAATCACAATGAAATTAAAACCATTTCCCATATTGCAAACTATCTGGCGGAAAATCACACAAAAAACATTACGCTCACGGATGTGGCAAATTTCTTAGGATATGACTACAACTATACGTCGCGTCTGTTTAAGAATACTTTCAACATCAACTTCACCGATTTATTAAACATTTATCGGCTCGAGACTGCAATTGAACTCCTAGAAAATACCGATAAAAGCATTACAACCATCGCGTTAGAGAGCGGTTTTCAGAGTGTTCGCAGTTTTAACAGTTTCTTCAAAAAACAAACTAATACAAGCCCGACACAACATAGAAAAGCATCCAAAAAATAAAGGGAAAGCTCCTCGGAATCGTGGCACAACACGCAGCGTAAAGGAAAACCCCTGAAAAATACTGTTGTTCTTATCCCGTCGCCGTGATGACGGCGAAGCGTTTGATTTCAAATATCGTTGCTTTTGCTCGATTATCCGTTGTTTTCCGCCTGTTTTATAAAGGCGTCCTGTTCTGCCTTGGAGAGATTGACAAAATACGCATTCCAACCGCAGACTCTTACTTGAAGCGTTTGATAGTTTTCGGGACAAGCTTGGGCGTCCTTTAACACCTTTGCATCAAAAACATTTCCCTGCATGGCAAAGCCGCCTTTTTTGAAATATGTCATTAAGATTCCCCAAAAGGCTTCCAGCCCGTCCTCACCCGCGACAGCAGAGGGATGAAGAAGTATATCCAACACCGAGCCTGTCGGAAAGCTTGCGTGATCGATTTTTGTGACCGAATTTATCAAAGATGTCACGCCGTTTTTGTCCATTCCAACCGTGGCGCATAGATTTTTGGAAAGAGGATCACCTGCATGCCGTCCATCGGGCGTTGCCATTGTTCGTTTACCGATATGAAAGCAATGATCAATAGAGAACAGTGCCGCCTTGAACACACCGCCTCGTCCGTTTGGCTTATTATTGGTGAGTGTTGCGCAAAAGTCCGTAATCTCCCTTGTGAGTGCATCTGCCACAGGATTGTTGTTTCCGTATTTTTCTTCCCAACGAAGGACGAATGCTCTTGTATTCTCGTGATCCTTCCAGTTGTTTCGTAAAATGACCCCCAGCTCATCAAAGGTGAAGACTTTGTCTTCGAAAACAAGCTTTTTAACCGCACAAATCGAGTCGACAAGACTGGCGATAGAATATAAATACAACGAACTATTGTTATATTTAGCGCCGCCCTCATAAACGTCCACTCCGAGCTCCATACTATGATCGTACTGACAGGAAAGAAGCGGATCAGGGTTGATCTTATCATAGTGCTTTTCGATGTTGACAATATACGAAAGTGCTTGCTGGGTCATATAGGCGATCTGCTCTTTAATTGCGTTCAGAAATTCCTCAAAGCTTTGTATCTTCCCTGTTTCGATGCCGCACATCTCACCCGTGGCGTTGTCTTTTCCGTTGTTGAATACCAATTCCACTGCTTTGGCAAGGTTGACTCCACCGTTGCCTGTGCAACCAATCTCGACGCCCCAGACTGCAGGTTCGTAGCAACCAATGGGAACGTAATCCACGGCATCTATCTCGTTGATCCCCACTCGCAAAAGGCTTTTGATTCCGATTGCATCATTGACGAATACAAAGCTGGAATTCCCGCCACGAACACAGGAAAGCACTAGCCTAATGAAGCTTTTGGGCGTTTTATCCGAAACGCGGATATGGATTTTCGGGCTATGAATATCGAGCTCATTATACACTTCTACGATCAGATAGGAAATTTCATTGGTAACCTCGTTCCCGTTTGCATCGATACCTCCGAGGCAGAAAGGAAGATCAAAGGGTACCTTGGCTGCCCAAAATTTGAAAAGGAAGAATTTGAGCATTTCCTTGATCTCTTCCTTGGTATAAGTACCGTTTTCAATATCCTTTTGGTAAAATGGGTACAGTAAAATATCAAGGCGACCAAGTGTGCGAACTCTCGTTCCTCCAACATATTCGTGAAGGAAGAAATACAAAATCAACAGTTGCATTGCTTCATAGATATTCTGCGGTGCGCCGTGTGCAAGATTCAAAAGCGCGATTGCGTTTTCGTGATTATAGGGTTCGATTGCTTCCGCCAGACGCTTAGAAACAGCAATCGATGCGTCCAAAACAATTTCACAAGACTTATAAAAATCCTTTTGGTGTTCGGAAAGCCCCTGCTTCTGTGCGGCGCCTCGGGTGCGCTCCAAAAGTCCGGCAAACCCCACGGACAAGAGAAGTCGTGTGTTGGGAGAGGTGTGTCCATAGTCGCCCATGCCTTTGTAAGCACCAAATTCATTCCATGCACGCTCGATCTCTGTCGATTCCAAAGGTAGATATTGCTCTTTGACCTCTTTTTCCCACCGTTTTCTTTGATTGACCATGATATTGCCGCTCATTAGATGATTTTGAAAAATATCATCCTCGACTACGGCGATTTTCGCTTTTTTCGCAATCAGCTCAAAAGTTTTTGCCTTGATAATGGCTTTGGACGTGTTTGACTTTTCAACGCTTGATACAAGTGCATTTAATTCTTCCACACTCACACCGCTGCCCGCCATCCAATTCGTCTCTGTGAATTGCACGTTTAATCTGTTTCTTCTTTGATTAAAATTCAATATCATATACTCACCCCAAAAGTTTTTTATAATTCTATCAAAACCGCTGTTATCTATCAAGAAGCATCCGAAACTCTTGACTTATTCGAAACTTTATGTTATCCTAAAAAAGGGTGAGAATATGTTTGAAAATGAAATTGTAGTGACAAAAATCGCATCGGCATTATTTATACCGGGAGGGCAAGGCAAACCCACACATAAGAACCGTCCGACCCATGGTCTGGTTTTTAACGTGGGGTGCACCTCCTCATACAGCTTTGAGAACGGAAAAACCTTACTGTGTCATGACGGAGAATGCATTTATCTACCAAAGGAATCAAATTATACCACCAAAAGATGTGATATTGCTGATTCTAAAGAAAGCGGTGTGTATGTCATTAATTTTTTGACCTTGTCCGATGAAGCAATGAATATCCCATGGGTCATGAAAATCAAAGGAGAAAATGAGATACTTTCTCTATTCTCCAAGGCGTCAAAGTCATGGATAAAAAAGGAAACCGGATTTTATGAGGAATGCTTTTCGTATCTGTATCGGACCATACTACAAATTAAGAGAGAGTCCGCACAGTATTTTCCCGAGCAAAAGACGGTAGAGCTGCTGACACCCGCTTTGCAATATATTAACGAAAATTATATGAGCGAAGCCATATCGGTTGCAAAGCTCGCCGGGCTTTGTCATATCAGTGAGGTTTATCTGCGCAGGATGTTTCAACGCGCTTTTTCTGTTACACCTACTGTTTATATTAGAAACAAGCGAATACATTATGCCAAAGATCTCTTACAGATGGAAGAATACTCCGTAACCGACGTTGCTATGTTGTCAGGGTTTAACGATACTGCGTATTTTACGCGTGAATTTAAAAACGTTGTTGGTATAACGCCATCCGCATATCGAAAAAAATGAAATGAAATAAGGCAATCTCAAACCAAATTGGAATGAGATTGCCTTTTGTTATTCAATTGTGCATTTTGCACCTTGCATTTCCATTTACCCTGTAAGATTTCCCATCTGATTGAGCATATTCTCAATGAATATTCCGTATCCCATTGCAGGATCGTTGATGAGCACGTGTTTTACCGCGCCCACGAGCTTTCCCTTCTTAATAATAGGGAAGCCGCTCAGATGTGTGGTCAATAAAGGAGAACAAATCTTATAAAAAAATCTTTTTTAGTTGCATCATTTTTTCTTCACTTGGCACGGGAAATGTCTGCGCTTCCTTTCCGAGAGCTCCATATTTGTGCTCGCCCATGGCGTGGTATGGCAGCAGTTCAATTTTCTCGGGCGCTCGGGCAGAATTCAAAAAATCTTTTAGCTTTACCATTTCGTCTTTTGTATCGTTGAAATCGGTAATGATCGGTATTCGCACCCACACAGATTTGTCTATTTTCAACAGTCTTTTCAGATTTGCCAGAATCAATTCGTTTCCGACACCTGTGTACTGTCTATGCTTTTCGCTGTCGAAGCATTTAACATCATAGAGAAACAGATCGGTATAAGGAAGAATTTGCTCAAACCGTTCATAAGGTACGTGCCCTGCGGTATCCACGGCGGTATGTATCCCGTTCTTTTTACATTCTTTGAGTATTTCTTCAAGGAAATCAATTTGGAGCATACACTCACCGCCTGAGAATGTCACACCGCCACCCGAGGTGTCATAAAACGCCTTGTCCTTTAAAACTTCTTTTAAAACCTCATCTATCCTATATTCTTTTCCACAAATCTCTCGTGCGTCATTAGGGCAAAAGAGCACACATTTTCCGCAAAGCTCGCATATTTCAAGGTCATGATGGCATTTTTCTTTGCATTTTCCGCAGCCTGTGCATTTGTTTTTATAAAACATCATTTGGGGCTTGGAAGATTGACTCTCGGGATTGTGACACCATGCGCAATGCAAATTACAGCCCTTGAAAAATACGGTTGTACGAATTCCCGGGCCGTCAACGTAGGAATTGCGTTCTATATCGAATATCATTGCCGTTTTCATTTCAACCACCTGCCAGCATTCTCTTAGGATTTGATACCATAAACTTTTTCGACAAAGCTTCAGACAACTTGGGCAGTATATGCTCAAAGCAATAGGCAAAGCGCGGTCTTTCACAAATATGAGGCTCAGCATCAAAGCCGTTGAAAAACAGCGCGTCGTGTGACAAAAGGATCTTATCCTCATATCCCGCTCGGCAAAGATCCAAAATACTTTGCACCTTTTTCGCTACGTATTCTTCGGATGCTTTTTGATAGAGTCTATCGAGCCCGATAAAGCAACCGTACGACGCAATGCTTTTTACATATTCCAAATCGTCCGTATCGCTTAAATGACCTACGGTTACGGCATTGGGTTTTACCCCCTCCGATAACAATATTTCAAGAGCTTCTAGAGCATTTTGATTTTTTGCGTTCGTATGCAACACGATTGGAAGTTCCAAATGCAGATGTGCTTCCGCACAAGCCCGCAAAAGCTTTTCTTGAAAGCGGCTTACCGTTTCATTCTCTACGGCGCATTTAATGATTCCGGCATTTACCGCTTGTGCGTCGGAAACGATATATCGACAAAGCTGATCAGCGGTGGTATTATACAACACGGGTTCTTCCGTATAGTAAAATCCCGTAGAGCAGATGATATTGATCTCACTTTGCTCCGATATTCTTTTCAAAAGCTCTACGTCTCTGCCTATATTGATGGGTGTGCAGTCAACAAAAGTTGCAAGACCGTATTTCTTCTTTAGTTCTTTCAAATATACTGTGACTGTGTCCGCAAGAGCGTTCTTATCAAGATAATCCTTTCCTACCATTTGATAAGCATATTCGCTAAAGCAACAAATATGCTCGTGGGCAAGCGTTACACCCAAGTCGCTTTCTGATATGTCGCCTAAAACCGTTTTAAAGAGTGGCACAGTTATCTCCTCCGTCTGCAACAACCGTGTGACCGCATACGATCTCACCGTAGTTGCTCATCAGATAGAAGGCAAGCTCGGCAAGCTCGTCGGGACGGATAAAGCGTTCTATGGCATGGCGCTCGTATTTTTGGTTTATGTTATGGGCATAGTGGGAAATCATGGGGGTAAAGGTCGCGCCGGGAGCAATGCCGTTGATGATAATACCGTCGTGTCCGTAACGTTTGCCAAGGGCGCGCGTCCATTTTATGACAGCGCTCTTTGATGCACCGTAGCTGCCGACGATATCCATACAAGCGGCATTGGATGCAATGTTTAAAATGTTACCCCTTATACTCCTTGATTTCATATAATCAATCTCGTTGCGCATAAGGAAAAATGCTGCTTTGAAATTGATATCTGTAAGTATATCCCATTCTTCAGAAGTGATATCCCAAGGCTCATACCCCCTACCGGTAAATTGAGAAGTTCCCAAAGCTGCCGCATTGACAAAGGCATCAAGCCCACCCATGGTTTGCTCGCATTCTGAAAACAATCTATTATGGTTTTTAATATCGGTTATATCAAAAGTCTTGTAGTATAAATCTGGAGAACCGATTTCTTCGACAACCGATTTCAGCTTTCCTTCGGTTCTGCCTGTTATCATCACCTTAGCGCCCGCTTCAATAAAACGAACGGCAATTGCTTTGCCGATACCGCTTCCACCGCCGAAAATCAGCACGTTCTTATTTCGCAATTTCATTTTTGCGTCGTCCTCTCAATAATATCGTCCTGCAAGGCCTCTTTGAGCTTTACGAAATAATCCGAAAATCCCGAAACACGAACACGTAGATTTTTGTAATCGTCGGGGTTTATCTTAGCACATATCAAATCTTCCTTTGAAACGTATGTGAGCTGGAAATGCACGCCGCCGTTTTCGAAATAGGTCAAGAGCAAGTCAACGGTCTTTTCAAAGTTGTCGTCGTTTTTAACCAACTGTTCGTCGAGCATAATGTTTGTAACTGTGGAGCCGCAGCCGATTCCGTTCGGATCTACCTTGGCAATAGAGTTGAGCAGAGCAGATAATCCTTCGCGGTCCTTACCTCCGCTCTGACCGAGACCAAATTTCAATTGATCTCCCCAAAATCTTCCGTCTGGCGTGGCCTTCGTCTGTTCTCCAAACCATTTGTGGTGAATGTTATATCCGATTAGGTCACCAATTAGCCAATGATAGCCGTAAAGATTGGTTTTGTCCTTCAAAAAATTGTAAAGTGCTTGGTACAAGGTTTGTGCCACATAGTTAGAACATTCATCGTCATTGCCGAAGAATTTACCTTTTTTCAAGATCACAGTGCGCATATCCTCGTAACCTGTCCAGTTCGCCTCCAGTGCCTTGACAAGCTCATCCATCGTAAAGAGCCGCTCGTCGAAAACAAATTGCTTCACAACGCAAAGCGAGTCGATTACATTGGGAATTCCCACGTACATCGGAGAAGCAATCGCGGTATTTCCACCGCCCTGAGTCAGTGACTTGGCGTTTTCGATGCAATCATTAAACACGAGGCTGGAAATGTAGTTGATATCCTGAGCACGCTGCTTGTTGTAAAAATTGTCGTACTCATACGCTTGGGTCAGCTCGGCAAACAATATTTTCTTGAATGCGTCGAAAAATTCCTCGTAGCTCTTGGCAGATAGGATCGTATGCGCGCTTTTGTGAAATAATGTTTCAATTGTATGAAGGAAATTGATCTTGGAATTGCTTCCGGAAATAGCTCCGAGAAAGGCAGGCTCGTTGCAACCGACCGTTGTATAGCCAACCGCCTTCTCAAAGGGAATGTGGCAGATCTCAGTATAGCACTTGATTCGCTTTTCGTCATTCTGGAAGGCAATTCTTTTGTAAGGATCTTTTCTTTCGCAGTCGAGCATAAAACGAAACACCTCACGAGGCGTTTTCTTTGTCCAGCGCAAAGACACTTGAGGGATATATGTGGGAAGCTCTATCAAACTCTCGGCAATCAAGCGTGAAAGCTCGGTAAATCCGTCTTCACCGTTCGGTAAATAACCGCCGATACAGAAATGCGACTCGGCTCCGCGCGTGAAGTTTGCAGAGGTAATCCTTGTTGCCGATTGGAGCATCAAAAAGAGTTCCTGCAAATATTCAGTGGCTTCGTCCTTTGTCAGTATGCCGTTTTCTATATCATGCTTATAAAATGGATACAAATATCTGTCCAATGTTCCTACGCTGTCGGGATCAGCGGAAAAGCAAAGATAGATGCAAAGAACCGCCTCATAAAAGGTCTCAGGTGCATTTTCGGGAACGCAGAGAAGTGTATCGGAAAGCTTTTGAAGATTTGTTTTGTATTCTTCGTTATTAACGTTTCGAGAATACTCCAACGTGCGTTCCGAACATTTATGTGCCCAAGCTATTAAGGCGTTTGCAACACGTTTCAATGCAAGCAAAAATTCCACCTGTTCGGGATCATCGTGAATCTTTAGTGACTCATCAATATCATCGATTATTCCGCGGATTCCTTTTTTCAATATCTTGGTGTAGTCGGCGGTAGCATGTTGCCATTCCATGGAGGAAAGATTGTTGATTTGCTTTAAGTAAAAAAGATGCTTTGCCTCGTCCGTCGCCGTGTGTCCTCCTCGACGGAATGCATCCCCTACAACGCTGCCGTCAAAGTTAAAAAAACCTGTCATGCAGGAATACTCTGTCAGCTTGGGCTCCTGATTGAGAATGTATTCACAAATGCGCTTGGATTCCATTTCTTGCTTTGACAAAAGAATATCGGATTCGTCGAAAACGGTTTTGGTCGGCTCCGCATACATTTGCCCCGATAATGTCAGTTCGCTAAGTTTTTTGATTCTTTCCGTCATAATATGCCTCCTTAAAATAAAGAAATCTGATTTCAGTATATCAGCGAATTGTAATATAGCAATATACGAAAAAAGATAATTTGTACTTTTTCGGACAAAATAATAAAAGTTCTGTTGACAACTGAGGAAAGTAAGAGTATAATAAAAGCAGAAAAACGGAGGAGAATATGGAAGAAAAATTTGTAATTACCGAAATAAACCGTGTTGTAATGGTAGGAAAAGATGAATATCCGGAGCAAATGTCCTCCTTTAGCCACACCCTGAAGCACAACGAACTGATTTTTCATTTTTCAGGACAAACAACCGTGTTTTTTGATGATTTGATTTTAGAAACGGCACCGAACTCGATTCGTTTTTTACCGCAAGGCAAATCCAAGCGATATGATGTATTTCGCCATGAGCGTGGCGAATGCATTGACGTTTGCTTCAGCGCAGACCGTCCGATCTCACCTCGGGCATTTGTGACCAACGTATCACAAAATGAAAAGCTCGGTGCGCTTTTCAAAAAACTGTTCTCGACGTGGGTGAGTAAGAAAGACGGATGTTTTTTTGAATCTATTTCTTTGCTGTATCGCATTTTTGCCGAAATGCAGAGGGATACATCTGCTTCAAAACAGCATGCGTTAAAAATTGCTCCCGCAATGGAAATGATCCATGGCGAATTCTTGACACGAGATCTGTCGATTGGCGTTCTTGCCTCTTGTTGCAAAATGGGAGAATCTTATTTTTATAAGCTGTTCAAAGAAATACACGGTATATCACCAAAAAAATATGTCATCCAATTAAAAGTCAATCATGCCTGTGATCTACTTCGATCTGAACGGTATACCGTCACTCAGATTGCATATCTTTGTAATTTCTCGGACGTTTATTTTTTTAGTAGACAATTTAAAGAATACGTTGGTGTCACGCCAACCCAATTTGTGAAAAAATACATATCATCAAAATGAGAAAGGCAATCTCAAACCAATTTGGAATGAGATTGCCTTTTGTTATTCAATTGTGCGTTTTGCACCTTGCATTTTCATTTACCCCGCAAGATTTCCCATCTGATCGAGCATATTCTCAATGAATATTCCGTATCCCATTGTGGGATCGTTGATGAGCACGTGTGTTACCGCGCCCACGAGCTTTCCGTTCTGAATAATAGGAGAGCCGCTCATTCCCTGAACGATACCTCCCGTTTTATCAAGAAGCTGCTCGTCGGTTATCCGAACGACGAAATTCTTAGTCTTCCCGTCGGTGTCACAGATCTTCTCTATGACCGCATCATATTCCCTTGGGCCATTTTCGTCAAGAGTACATATTATCTTGACATTTCCCGTTTTGACCTCGCTTCTACCTGCCAAGGAAAGAAGCGTGCCGCTTTTCGACACCTCTCCAAAAATTCCGTAAATACCGCTTTGCGTATTATTTATCACGCTCCCGATCTTCTCTGCATCAAGACGTCCGCGAAGCTCACCGGGATCACCCGCGCTTCCTTTTTTAATATCGCCGAGATGAACTCCGAAAACTGTTCCACGCAGCACGGGCATAAGGACCCCTGTATCGGGATCGCATATACCGTGACCCAGACCTGCAAACTCTCCCGTTTCGGGAATAATAAAGGTCACTGTTCCAATACCCGCAAGACTGTCTCTTACCCAAAGACCTCCTCTGTAAGCTCCGTCACTGTCAGCCACGACAGGTGTCAGTGTGACCTTAGTCTCTTTTCCATCTCTCGTAAGACCGATCTCAAGAGGCTTACCCTCGCTGTTTTCTATACGCGAGACGAGGTCCTCGCTGTTTTGTATTTCGCTTCCGTTTACCGTGTTTATTATATCCTTCGAGCATATACCCGCATCCCGTGCGGGAAATCGCTCACCTTTACCGCTTACCACGCCCGTAACTCCTACAACGAGCACGCCTTTCGTGCTGATACGGGTGCCGAATATATCTCCCCCTACCATCACCTTTTCTCCGTATACACCGACCTCGTGTGCCGATACCGACATACTCCCAAGGCATACGAGAAAAAGTGCAGCGATGGCAACGGCAAATGCTGAAACACGAACTCGGCGATTTCGGTTCTTCCTGTTTTTCCGCATTAGCTGTTTTCCTCTTTTTTCTTCTTCCGATTTACTTTCACATCTATATTAAAGCCGCAAGGCGTTATATGCGCGCTAACTTTACACAATTATAATTTATGGAGCTTTTTCGGCTTTATGCCTTGTAATATCTTCTTTACCTTTTACAAGGTGCCGAAAAAGGAAAAATATATTAATCAAGTAATATTTGTGTATTTTTCACTCAATAAAAATTATACGTTTTTGATCTTACCCTGCTTGTGACGCGGAATTAGAAGCACGCTCGGAACACTGCCGTCTGTAATTTCGGGGTTTGCGCTCATAAGCTCAGCTGCGGTCACGTTATATTTTTTGCCAATATCCCAAAGAGTTTCGCTGTCAGAAGGATAATAGATAGTAAAGGGTTTTCTTTCCTCGAAGTCACCGCCTTCTATGATCTGAGAAGATCTTATCATCTCGCTCATTTGGCTTTTCCACGAAAGTATCGTTATTTCAAGGTCGTATCCTACACAAAGAGAATTTTCCTCGTTTCTTGTGTTTACAGCAGATGTGCGGAGCAGGAAAATATATTCATCAAACTCCGGAAGATCTTTGAGCTCTATCTCGAAATCGTCAGTAAAGCCCTGCGAGGACATGTTTCCGTTTGAGTCTCTGTAAACGACGTTTATCTGCGAGCTTCCAAGGGCTCGACGCACGCCCTCCTCATTCGCAAGAGACTCAATCTGAGGCTGAATAGTAGTAAGCAGAACACTACTGCCATCCGGAATCACGTTCCCACCGCAAGATTCTACTCTGATATTTTTTACGGTACGTATTGGCTCGCTTGAAAAGTTTACCTTTTCGCTTTCGGTTTTGATCGCAAATGTGGGCATATACATATCCGAAACGTAACAACACGAAACGCTTCCCGCGCCGTTAACAGTGAGCGCATACCCCACATCTATTTCTATCTTGTTGCTTTCACCCGAATTATCCCCAGAAAGAGCGCAGTCCACCGATCGTATGTATGAGCACGCTGAGCAGACGACGTTATCCATAGATGAAAAATCGACCTCGACAGTACGCGAGAAAGGGATACGTCTGTAAACGTGTATCGGCTCTCCGCCGCTCGCAGGCGAATATACTACGTCGATATTTATATTTCCTTTTACGCCGATGCCGTCGTTTTCGACACTACATTCTACCACTTCGCTTTTTGCATCGCAGTATATAATATCCTCGGCTTCGCCATCAAGCATTATATCCTCGGAAAGTTCAAGATCCCTTTCCCATACCGAGAAAGGTGCCATACATACCGCCTTTTCGGTTTTTATTTCGGGGCATTCCCCGTTTTCACATACAGTAGACGGCATTTCAGGAGAAATAGATATCTTTTTCCATATCTTTACTCCCGCGTCTATCCTTCCGCGTACAGTGACCTTTCTCGGATTGACTGTCTTTACCGAAACGCTTTCCAGCGTTGGACAACACATAAGCGAAATGTCATCATAAGGAGCACTGTCTCCTACGGGAATTGCCGCCGAGTAATCCTGAGTAAATGTGACTGAGCGCAGCTTGCCTTCGTCATCAATAAAAAGCACACGTGTCGTAAGTGCTCCGCTCATACTTGCCTTTCCGCCCTCGACGAAGCAGCTTTCGGGCGAGATATTTCCCGATGCGCTTATTATTCTTTTAATATCGGCGTAAAAATCGGGAAGAATAAAATCACGTGAGCATTCTATCATCTCTCTGCTTTTCTGAAATACGCGGGAATAAATTTCGCAATTTCCCGTTATTTCCGAAGAAAAATTTTCCATAATACAGTTCTCCTTAAATTATCGGTTTTGTTTTTAATATATTCGATACTGCGTAATTTATTACAATATCCCCGGTCCTTTAAGATATTCGGATATCTTTTCCAATGCAGTCTTTTCTATCCTGCTTACATACGAGCGGGATATGCCGAGTTTTTTTGCCACTTCTCTTTGCGTAAGAGTCTTTTCACCGCAGAGACCGTAGCGCATATTTATAATATCCCTTTCTCTTTCTTCAAGGCGTGTCTCGATGATCCTGCGCGCGCGACGACTGCTCATTTTTATAAAAAGATCATCGGCTATCGTGTCATCACTACTTATTATGTCTATGTAAGTAAGAGGGTTTCCATCCTTATCAACGTCTATCGTCTCATTCATCGACACCTCGTTTTGCAGTTTCTTTTGCGAACGGAAATACATTAGTATTTCGTTTTGCAGACATTTGCCCGCATAAGTTGCAAAACGCGTTCCGTTTTCGATACTAAAAGAGTCTATCGCCTTAATAAGTCCTATCGTTCCTATCGAGATCAGATCTTCTTGATTTTCCCCCGCTGTATAGTATTTTTTGACAATGTGGGCGACGAGCCGAAGATTATGGAGTATCAGTTTTTCCCTCGCACTGTCATCGCCGCTTTTCATAAGCCGAAAGCACTCGGCTTCCTCCCCCGCCGAAAGAGGCTGAGGGAAAGACGAGGGGTCGTCAACTCTGAGAAAAGTGAGTATCATTTCGGCAAGCATTTCAAAAAAAGGCAAAAATCCACCTCCAAAGAATATTTATTGCAAAATCCTCTTGCGATTTGAGTTTTTTTACTGTATAATATATGCAAATAAGGCTCGGTATATTTTATTTTTTTGTAAATTGCTGAAAGGACTCCTCTACCGCTTATGAAGCTTGCAGTAATAGATATCGGATCAAATACTATAAAAATCACCGTATACCGCATTACAGCCTCTCTCGAAGAAATATATTCAAAGACTATATATGCAAAGCTCTCATCACACATCTGTGAAAAACAGCTTTCGCAAAAAGGCATATCAGTTCTTGTGAGCGCAGTAAACGACTTAAAGCGTACTGCGCGTACACTCGGTTGCAAAAAGCAAAACATTTTTGCCTTTGCCACCGCTTGTGTCAGAGGTGCTGTAAACCGCGAATATATCCTTTCTATTGCGCAAAAATCAACTAAAATAAAGATCGATCTGCTTAGCGGAGATGCAGAAGCTGAGCTTTGTTTCCTCGGGGCACTCTCGAGCAAGCAATGTCCGACAAGCGGTGTTCTTGCCGACCTTGGCGGCGGAAGCTGTGAGCTTATAGCCTTTGAAAATTCTCTGCCAACCAACAAAACATCTCTTAATATCGGTGCTCTTGCAATGTACAAAAAATTCTCGTCAGGCAGATATTTAACTTTCGAGGAGTTAAAAACTCTTGAAAAATATTTAGAAAACGAATTAAAAACAAATGCAGACTGTATAAAGATGCCTGATGAGGGCAAATTTATCGTGACAGGTGGCACTGCTCGCGCGGCAGTCAAGATGCTTTCAAAAATTGAGGAAAAGGAAAACAGTCTTCCCTATGAAATATCTCTTGATAAAGCAAAAGAGCTTTGCAAGAAAATTACGTCAGGATATCTTATATCGCTTTGCGAGAAAACCGCAAAAGAGCGTTCTCAGACGCTTACGAGCGGTCTTGCAGTATTTATAAAGACCGCAGAAAATCTCGGTGTTTCCTATTTCACAGTAATAGAAGGCGGAGCGCGCAGCGGCTTTGTACGGCATATTATTTCCAGCAGAGGTAAGTTAAATGGATAAAATATTCCACCAAAAATCGGAAAATTGTGTCTTTTTTGAAGGAATGATCTCCTTCCGTGCGATCGTTTCGACAATAAGAGAAGGCAGATCGGACAGAAAAATAAACGCCTTATATTTCGACACGGCTAAAAAGCAAAAGCTCTCGCGCCATCTTTCCTACATAAAGGCGATGAGTCACGAGCTTTCGTTTCCTGTATATTTTACCGAAGCCGAGGAGATTTCTTCGCTTTGCGACGGAAATTCGCACGGCGGCATCCTGACCGTGTGTACGAACAGAACTTACGGTGCTCTCGACTCGGCACACAAACTAAAAAAGGACGGGTTTTATGTCCTGCTTGATGGCATTGAAGACCCTTATAATTTCGCATTTTCTGTTCGTACGGCATATGCTGCCGGTGCGGACGGTCTTATCCTTCCCGAACGAAACTGGCTGAGTGCAGCAGGCACCGTCTGTCGATCGTCTGCGGGGGCATCCGAGCTTATTGACACTCTGATAATCTCTGAAAAATCAATAGAAATTTTGAAAAGTGCCGGATATCGGATAGTTTGCACGGATACCGACAATTCGATCTCGCTTCGCGACGCGAGTCTTGAAAAGCCTCTGGTCGTCGTTATCGGCGGTGAGCGCAGAGGCATTTCCTCACAGATACTGTCGCACGCCGACGAGATCGTGCGTATAGACTACGGTAGAAATTTCAGCGAGGCGCTTCCTGCGGCATCGGCATCGGCAATAATCTGTTTCGAGGTACTAAGAAGAAATTCTTGAAAACATTACAGAAAGGTATGAAAATATGAAAATAGCAGTAGTAACCGGCGCATCTTCGGGAATGGGAAAGGATTTTGTTTTAAAGCTAGACCGAGACGAAAGCTTTGACGAAATATGGGTCATCGCGCGCAGAAAGGAACGTCTTGAAGAACTTTTCAGTCTGACGAGAGCCAAGATCCGTCCGATAGCCTGCGACCTTACTCTGCCCGAAAGCATAGAAAATTACGAAACACTCTTAAGAGATACGAGCGCAGAGGTCGCCGTTCTTGTAAACGCAAGCGGATACGGCAAATTTTCTTCTTTTGAAGATATGGAGTATTCGGACATTTCGGGAATGGTCTCTCTGAACTCCGAGGTACTTGCCCAGATGACCTATAAAACGCTTCCATTTATGAAAGAAGGTTCGCGAATCTATCAGCTCGGCTCTCTTTCAGCATTCCAGCCTGTTCCGTACATCGGACTTTACGGAGCGACCAAAGCATTCGTTCTCAGTTTTTCACGCGCGCTGAACGTCGAGCTGAAAAATCGAGGCATACACGTAATGGCGGTCTGCCCCGGTTGGGTAAAGACCGAATTTTTTAATCACGCGGTAAAGGACGACACCATAACCTACTACAACAAATACTTTGAGTCCGCCGAGGTAGTTGAGCGTGCCATACGCGATATGAAAAAGGGCAAAGACGTATCTGTGTGCGGATTTTCGATAAGAGCACAGGTGCTTCTAACAAAGCTACTTCCGCACAAGCTCGTCATGTATATCTGGTGCAAGCAACAAAAGAAGATATAGAAGAAAAAGGATTTTCGTGAGGGTGTGCAAGATTAGCGGTAAAATTGAATAGCCTTCCCCAGTGGGGGAAGGTGGCACGCGAAGCGTGACGGATGAGGTGTTTTCAATCTTCAAGTAGCTCCTCATCCACCGCTGACGCGGTCCCCCTTCTCCCACAGGAGAAGGCTTTTTGATATGCAGAAAGAAAAGAAGAAGCCCCGCGTGAGGCGGGGCGAAATTAAAACTATTCTTGGATACTGTTAACCATATCAAGCAGATCGACAAAACGAGTATTTTGATGAAGTTCCTCAATACATTTATCGGATAGTTTGTCTTGTAGTATTTTTTTTATGATATCCTTGCGAATTCGTTGTTTGAATTCGCGCTTCTTTACAATAGGAGAGCCAACAACGATCGGATAGTAGTTTTCATCGTCCGTTTCTTTCTTCAAGAGGTTCATATAGTACATAACAGAACTCTCAACTGAATCCATCGCTTTATCGCTTTCACCGATGGCAAGATAAGCTTGAGCAAGTAATAAATAGCAATCCCCGGAATCGAAATCATGATAAGGCGGAGGACATTCATTCTTGAAGATGACGTTCATAACCTCAAAAAACCTTTCATAGACCTCAATGGCTTCTCTGTAATTTCTATTGTTGTAATATGCTTTACCCAAACGAGCAATATTGTTCTCAAAGGCTTGAAGTGAATAATCAATATCACTACACAAATAGGTGGCTTCACGTTCGTGGTTGCCCATATATTCATTTACAATCGCCATGGTGGAGTATAGCGTAAGATCTGTTCGAACGGGAAAGTTGCGAGCTTCTGTTGTAGCTAAGTCAAATTTCTTATTTGCACTGTATAAGAACACTAAATTCTGTCGCGCCCACAAAATATCCGAGACATTCTTTGAATTGGTGATTATGAAATTAGCCTGTCTGATTGTTTCGTGGATTATTGATTCGGCACGCTCTTTAGCATATATCCATCCGTTATCTGGCAACGAAAGAGAAACACCCAGGTTCATACAGTTAAACGTGATTAAATAATTATTTGGATATCTTTTCAGACCGTCCAATAAGATATCATACGCTTTCAGATATGTGTCGAGTTTTCCATATTCTTGTATGCTGTTTGCAGTTGAGACTATTTTAAGCGCCTCTTCTGTTTCTGATGTGTGGTCTATGCCAAACAGAAAATCCGTACTCACATCAAAGATTGTTGCCAATGGCACAATCTGCGAAATGTCAGGCATTCCGGAATCATTTTCCCATTTTGAAATTGCTTGATACGTAACACCCAATCGCTCAGCAAGTTCCTCTTGTGTAAATCCTCGCCCTTTGCGTAGGTTCTTTATAATTTGCCCCATAGTCGTTGCCATATTTGCACCTCCGTTAATCGTTCATATCGGTACCGTAACTTAATTATATCACACACTTTATGATTATTGAAGCGACTAAAAAATGAGTTCGCTCAACTTTTCGTTGAGTTTATTATATCACATATTTGTGAATAAGTCATTCCATTCAGTTATAATTAAAACAAATAACCGCCGGGAGCGACCAAACGGCCACTCTCGGCGATTTTCAAAAGAATTAAAAAAGGACGGCTCTCGCCGTACCGGAATCTTTCATTTATCATTGACAAGACGAATAAGGATGAGTAGAAAATGAAACTCAAGTAATACTGTAAACTTGAACCATAGGAGGTTCAAGCCCTCGGTCTATTAGTATCAGTCGACTGAATACATTACTGTACTTACATCTCTGACCTATCAAACTTGTAGTCTGCAAGTGACCTTACCAACTCGAAGTTGGAGGGATATCTAATCTTGAAGCATGTTTCACGCTTAGATGCCTTCAGCGTTTATCAAAACCGCACGCGGCTACCCAGCTATGCCCTTGGCAGAACAACTGGTGCACCGGAGGTGCGTCCGACCCGGTCCTCTCGTACTAAGGTCAGCCCCTCTCAAATATCCAACGCCCACGACAGATAGGGACCGAACTGTCTCACGACGTTCTGAACCCAGCTCGCGTACCACTTTAATCGGCGGACAGCCGAACCCTTGGGACCTTCTCCA
>JAZUQQ010000009.1:0-1712 GCA_045605765.1 Eubacteriales bacterium
GCGGTTACAAACTGTATCGTACACGCCTACAAAAACACTGTGGGCGAAATCTACATAACCTGTGAGCAATTCGATTCAGGACTTGTCCGTATAAAAATACGAGATAAGGGCTGTGGCATTGAGGATGTTAAAAAGGCAATGGAGCCTCTTTACTCTTCGGGTGACGGAGAACGAGCAGGGCTTGGCTTCTCCGTAATGGAAAGCTTTATGGACGGGCTCAGAGTTTCGTCAAGGCTCGGACACGGTACCACAGTCACAATGAAAAAGATTTTAAATGTGAAAAAAGATGCCGGACAGGAATAAACTTATTGAGGAAAATATCAACCTCGTTCATGCTTGCGCTAAACGCTTTGTCGGTAGGGGAATAGAATATGATGACCTTTTCGGTTCCGGATGTATTGGGCTTATAAAAGCGGCTGACGGCTTTGATGGATCGAGAGGCCTCTGCTTTTCGACCTACGCAGTTCCAGCAATAATCGGAGAAATAAAAAGACAGTTTCGCGATACGGGCGCTGTCAAGGTTTCGAGAAGTCTGAAAGAACTTTCTCTTAAGGTAGCAAGAGAAAAGGAGTATATCGAAAAGCATACCGGAGACACTGCAACCGTTTCGCTTCTTGCCGAAAAGCTTGGAGTTTCTCCCGAAGAAATAACCGAAGCCATCTGTGCCTCCCGTCAGGTTCTCTCCTTAACCTATGAGAATGAGGATGGAACAGGGGAGATAGAGGTGCCGTGCGAGTCTTGCGAAGAGGATGTATGCAGCAAGCTTCAAATTGAACAAGCACTTGCTTTTTTGGATGAGGTTGAGAAAAATGTAATAATTCTTCGCTACTTTAATGAAAAAACCCAAAGTGAGTCTGCATCTATACTCGGCATATCTCAGGTGCAGGTTTCACGAAAAGAGAAGAAAGCTTTGGAAAAATTACGAAAAATAATGGTATAAAATAACTCTGTTTTGGACAAATTATATAAGCCCGAAACCCACTTTTAAAACTTTGAAAAATTTTTTAAAAAAATATGTAATTTTTTGAAAAAAAGTGTTGACAAAGACAAACCGTTGTGGTATTATAATCGGGCACCGCGAAAAACGGAGCAAAAACGGACCTTGAAAATTAAACAACGACGAGAGAAAAGAAAGAAATTGGACCCGACAATTTCGATGAGAAATCATTGAGTAAATTTAAGGACAAATTCAGACAAAAAACGCTAGTTTTTTGGAATGAGTCAAACTAGAGCAAAAGCTTTAGAAAATGATTTAAACAACCTTCGGGTTGTTTATATACTATTTTTTAGAGAGTTTGATCCTGGCTCAGGACGAACGCTGGCGGCGTGCCTAACACATGCAAGTCGAACGGAGCTTTTAAGGAATGCGACTTTGGTCAAATGAGATTCAAGCTTAGTGGCGGACGGGTGAGTAACGCGTGAGCAACCTGCCTTTCAGAGGGGGACAACAGTTGGAAACGACTGCTAATACCGCATGACATACCGAAGTGGCATCACATTGGTATCAAAGATTTATCGCTGAAAGACGGGCACGCGTCCGATTAGGTAGTTGGTGGGGTAACGGCCTACCAAGCCGACGATCGGTAGCCGGACTGAGAGGTTGAACGGCCACATTGGGACTGAGACACGGCCCAGACTCCTACGGGAGGCAGCAGTGGGGAATATTGCGCAATGGGGGAAACCCTGACGCAGCAACGCCGCGTGAAGGATGA
>JAZUQQ010000010.1:0-13491 GCA_045605765.1 Eubacteriales bacterium
GGGGGCGCTCGTCCACAACGCAAAAAATTAAATTTCTGTGAACAAACTGCAAACAAGGAAAGTTTTACCATTTGTAATTGATTTTCAAGCTTAATGATTTAGGCTTTACCATTATAGTGGTGGAAAACGCGTTTTCCATTAGAGTGGCGAATAACGCAGTAACTGATTTTCGTGCTTTACGGTCTATCCTCTGAGCCTTGACCTGTGGTCATTAGGCCCTGGAATAGAAAACTTCGAAAACCTCTTGACAAATTCGAAATTTGCGTATATAATATCCTTGAGGTGATGAAAACTATGTCAAGGACTTTAAGGCTGACTCAATGCCCGGTATTTGTTGAATCGGGCGACGTAAAGATTACGACCGAGTACGGGGACAATATACCGGATTATCCTACACCGGGGAGAACAGGATCACATCACGCGCTTGATATCGTAAGGACAACAGACGGACAGAACAGTAAGACGGCAACGATATGCGCTATAGCGGACGGTGTTATCTATGCTCAACGTAAATGGGTCAAAGGCTTTAACACCGAATATTCCGCGGGAAACTGCGTATATATCAGGCATTCTAATGGAATGATAACAAAGTATTATCATTTGAAATATGGGACAGTCCCGGAATGGGTCGCGGATAACGTACCCGTAAAGAAGGGTCAAACGCTCGGATTTATGGGCGCAACGGGACTTGCTTACGGAGCGCATTTACATTTTCAGGTTGAGGATCCGACAGGCAAAACCGTAGATCCGGAGCCGTATCTTACCGGTCAGATCATAATACCGTCCGGGGATGAAAAACGCGATAGCATCGTATATATCACCGAGCGTGATTTATCAGACGCGGAAAAAGCGGAAATAAAAGAGCGCTGCGGCGTAAACGATATTCTTTTTGTAAAAGAGGTGTAAAATATGGACGTCAACACGATAATGACTCTGATCGGATCTTTAGGCTTTCCGATCGTGGCTTGTATCGCTTTATTCTATATGAATAATAAGCAAGAAGAGCAGCACAAAGAAGAGATCGGAAAGATCACCGAAGCGCTTAACAATAATACGACAGCGCTCATAAAGCTGTCCAACAAATTGGGGGTCGATCCCGATGAGCGATAAACCGACAACGTATAACTTTGGTTTTCGATGGGGTCAGCTCACGGATTTTCGCGATAAAACGGACGTCTTATCGTCTCATATCGGTTATACGCTTAACCGGACCCACGGGATGATTCAATATGACGGTTTACCGGAAACGCTGCCTAAAAGAGATCTCGCGCTTATGCTCCAGACGGGCGGCTTTGTCTGTCTTCCGGATCCGGGATTCTTTGACGGGAAATTATATGCTTTTTCCGGTGAACTTGGCGGACCACCGAATCCGTACTATATGCCGACGATATGCACCGTAGCAAATCCTGCTTTGAAGTTCAACCGGACTTTGAAAATAGATGAAGAATGTATCATAATTCCGCACGATCCGCTTTATCTCGGGCTTTTGCCGCTAATAAACCGGTATTCGACTATGCTCACGGAAAACGAGCTTTCAATGTATATTGCGACGATAAATTCCCGCATTATAAGCTTGATTTCGTGCGCTGATGATAAAGTCAAAGAAAAAGCAGATCTCACTTTGCGCGATATAATTGACGGTAAGCTTTCGGTCATTGCAGATAGTGCGTTTTTCGAGGGTATCAAAGTACAGCCGTTTTCGGACGAATCGAAGCAGCTCACGCACTTGATCGAGTTCGAACAGTATCTTAAAGCCGGATTATGGAACGAATTGGGCTTGAACGCGAACTATAATATGAAACGCGAAAGTATAAACACGTCTGAGGCTCAGATGAATGACGATGCGCTTTTACCGCTTATAGACGTAATTCTCGATACGCAGCGGACAGCATTTGATAAATTCAATTCTAAATTCGGGGATAAATACGGAATTCACATCACAGTAAAACTCGGGTCCGCCTGGGAAGACCGGCAACAGATACAAGATATTGAAACGCAGGAAGTGGAAAAGTCTGTGGAGAATGTGGAAAGCGAGGTGACGGCGGATGAAACTGAATGAAGCTTTTCCGGACTGGTATGAAACCGCGTATATTTTCCGCAAAATGGAGCAGACTGATTTTCCTTGGGCTGATGAAAATCTCGCTCTTGATTACTTCGGGAATCACTCGGGCGAAAAGCTCATATCTCCGCTTATTCGCGCAGCTCTCAAAAAAGAGGACGTCACCGAAGTCAATAACGTGATAGAAACGACGTTATATAATATCCTTGTTAAAAAATACGGGAATAAATGGGCTCGGATCTGGGAAGCCCTTACCGCGGAATATGATCCTCTGCAAAACTATGATATGACTGAGGTCGAGACTCCGGATCTGACAGACACCGAGACACCCGATATTACGCGCGTTGAGACGCCCGATATTAGACGAGAACACGACGCGGATAAAAACACGCAATTATCGACTACCGTTTCAGGATCAACCACTACGGACGCGTACGGCTTTAATTCGGCGGCTCCGGTCGGAGTAGGTGAAGGCGGAGCGGAAAGTACCGAAACGGTAAGCGGTGACAGCGATCATAATACAGAGCATTATATCGATACCGAGACCGGCACGCGCACACATACCGAGACAGGATCGAGAACGACGACGCACACCGGTGAAAGAACACTTACGCGCTCCGGTAATATAGGCGTTACGACGAGTCAGCAGATGCTTGAAGCGGAATTCGAGGTCCGCAAATATAACTTTTTCGAAACCGTTTATCAGGACTTTGACGAGGTTCTGACTATCAATAAATATGAAAGTGGGGTATAACACATGACAAAAGGCGGTTATATTATGGTCGACTGCACCGGTCTGGATCTCACAAAAGGATCGACCGAGCAGACGATCAACGGGCTTTATGCTCGTGTTAAGGATGCAATGGCAATGAATAAAGAGATCATTGCATACAATTGCAACTGGGGCGGACTTCCGGTCACGCCGATAGGTTGTATGGCTATCCAGGTCCTGTCAAATACGATCGTGGCGACAGCGTCCACGCTGCAGATCTGGATCACGTCGGCGGATAAAGTAACGATCGTAAACTTAGCGCCGACTGAATAATGAAAGAGAGGTAAATCAAAAATGGAAGTCAAACAGGTATATGAACTTGTAAACGCCGCGACCGGGGAAATACTCGGGGAATCCGCGGTATTGCAGGAAGATCTTTCAAACGTCGTTGATATGGGGACGCAGATATTCAATGCTAATGCGTTGGATAAATATGTCAAAGCCCTTGTCAATCATATCGGTAAAGTCATTTTCGTAAACCGTCCGTATCGTGGCGGCGTTCCGTCTGTACTTATGGACGGTTGGGAATTCGGTTCAGTTCTTGAAAAAGTCCAGGCAGATCTTCCCGAAGCGACCGAAAATGAATCGTGGGAGCTCGAAGACGGCGCGAGCTATGATCCGAACATCTTCTATAAACCGTCTGTATCGGTCAAATTCTTCAACAGCAAAACGACCTTTGAAATTCCGATGAGCTTCACCGAAATGCAGGTAAAACAGAGCTTTTCAAGCGCGGCGCAGCTCAACGGCTTCATATCAATGCTTTATACCGCTGTTGATAAGGCTATGACCGTAAAGATCGAGTCGCTCGTAATGCGTACGATAAACAATATGATCGGCGAAACGCTTTACAGCGAATATTCAGACGGCGTATATACCGGATCGTCCGGAGTCCGCGCGGTCAATCTGCTTTATCTCTATAATCAGAGATACGGAACGAACATCACCGCGGAGGACGCTGTGACTAAGCCCGAATTTATCCGCTTTGCATCATATGAAATGAAGCTTTATAAAGCTCGTCTCGCGAAGATCTCGACGCTCTTTAACGTAGGCGGTAAAGAGAGATTCACACCCGAAGATCTTCTCCACGTCGTTATGCTTGCGGATTTCAAAGCCGCTGCTGAGGTCTTCCTCTATGATGCATCGGGTCAGTTTAAAGATGAATATCTCAATCTCGGCGACGCTGAACCGGTCCCGTATTGGCAGGGTTCAGGCACCGGTTACGCATTCGACGACGTATCGAAGATCTACGTCAACACTTCCGCGGGTCACACAGTCGAAGCGGGCGGGATCCTTGCGATCATGTTCGACCGTGACGCTCTCGGCGTGACGAATCTCGATAGACGTGTAACAACGAACTACAACCCGAAAGCCGAATTTTTCTCGAACTGGTACAAATTCGACGCGGGATACTTCAACGATCTGAACGAGAATTTCGTCTGCTTCTTCGTAGCATAAAAATAGGACATTCCCGGCTTTAGCACCTTGCAGCGACACAGCGGGAAAGCCGGCACCGGCTCCGGTCTATCGCTCAACCGGAGCCGTTATTATTTTGAAAGAGGTGAAATTATGGGACTTGAAGGTGGTTACAAAATAATCGATCTTAAGGACGTGAACATAACAACGACAGCGCAAATAATACCGGGGATATACAATCGAATAAAAGAGACAAGAAAAGTCCTTTTATTTACCGGATTGACGATCAAAGAAACCGCACTATCAGATCAGTTTTGCGGTATCACTCCCGGCGACGGTATTTATTATGTTCACGTTTCAACGAATCTCGCGCTCGGTACTATCACCGACGTGACGATAACTATAAATAACGATGATGAAATACAGCTCGTCGAAAACGAATCTACTATTCCGGAGCTTGACGGGCTTCACGAATTTTACACTGTAACAGAAGAAAGCGAGGAATAAAAACTATGGCAAACTATAATTCAACTTATACCGGAGCGGAAGTCGACGCGGCGGCAAAGCTCGCTAAAGATCTTACACACACCGCCACAGAGATAGATACCGCCGTTACCAAGGCAAACGCAATTACAAGCACCGCCTCAGAGATTGATACGGCGGTTGGAAACGCGACAAAAGTTGTCGCAAATCCGACGCTTGCAGGGACGGAAGCCGATTTGACGGGGCTTGAAGTGAATGGAACTAAATACGCGGTTCCGAGCGGTGGTTCTGCAATCGGATCTATGCAAGGGGTAACAATAACAGCGATAGGCAATGATTTAGAAAGTTTAATAACTGATCCTGATAATCCTGTTTTATATGGCGCGGTTAAATGGGATTGGCAAACATCAAGCGTCGGTGATATAAGCACTAAGTACGGTAATTTAGGTATAGGGATAAGTAACTATTTAAATGGTAATGCTACCGATGTTCTTTATTCACAGGATACCTCAGCGCCCGATTTAAGGGGTTACGGTTCTAATAGAGTTAGCGTAACTATTGATAACAATACTTATTACGGCTATAGTAATGCGCGTTATTTTGTCGGTCTTATATCAACGTCGAGTTCTTCATATAGTGGACATATATATACTTGCAAGATAGACTATATGATTTACCGCGCAAGCAGCGGCACTATTGAAATCGGAAGCGTTACAGTGAATACTAAAACTATTTCTAACAGCAGCGCGTCTATCAGATATCATTTACTTTATGTAAACGTGTTAAAAGCAACTGATGATATAGTGTTGTATTTGAATATTACAGATTTATCGTAATCACGATAAACAACTATTGCTATGAACTTCCAAAATTACATCACATCCGGACAAAACTATATCACGTCCGGACTCCAATACCGAGTTAAGGACTCGACGTCGCCGGTAATGACGACGTTTCCGATTCAACTCTATCAATCCACCGCCGAAAACAACCGCGTTGATAAGTCGTCTTATCTCGTATCTGTCGGCACTCTGAACGGAGCTTTACGTTCTGAATGCTCGATCATATCTCCGTCGATCGTAATAGAACAGACGACGCTTCCGGTATTCAATTACGTCTATATCGAAGCGTTTCACCGTTACTATTTCGTGACCGGTATCACTTCGGTGAACTATAAGCTATGGAGAATCAATCTCTCTTGCGACGTGCTGATGAGCTATAAAGCGGGGATCTTGAATCTCGATTGTCTTGTAGCGCGTCAGGAAAACACATATAATCAATGGATAAACGATCCGCTTTATCCGTTGACTAACAGATACGAAACGTATATAAAGCGTCTCGGGAACGGCGGCGTTTTGGATACGCAGACGTCCGATAAGCATAATTTTGTATTGACTGTAGTGGGGGCGTGATATGGCTGAAAATGTTGTAATACCTTCAAATGCTAATAACGGCGTTACGGATATGGGGAGCCGTTACGCTCTCACAAAGTCCCAGGTCAATGATCTGATAGCTGAGATCTCAACGCCTGGTTTCGTAAACGGCGTAGTAGGATTATTTTCGCAACCGATCGACAATCTGATATCTTTGATTCAGTTTCCTTTTGACGTCAAAGCTCTGTCGTCCACGTGGGCAGCATTAACGGACAGCGCTATCGGTATAAGTATTTTAACGATGAATACGACAGGCACGTTCTTGAATCCTCTTACAACGCCTTTGATCGAATTCACGGCGGTCCCTCTGTACGGGACAGGATTTTTCGGAGACTATCGTGATTACGCGCCGTATAGCACATACGAGATATATTTACCTTATATCGGTTTTGAAGAACTTGACCCTCAGCTCGTCGTAAACAACACGTTAAAAGTGTATTATGCCGTTGACCTTTATTCCGGTAAGCTCACCGCTTATATCACCGTCGCCGCTCTGGATGACGAGACGTCAAGCGAGACGGTCATAATGGTCCGTGAAGGTCAAATCGGGATGCAGATTCAGCTTGCCGGGGGTAACGGCGCCGAAATCGCTCGTAATATGCTTTCATTCGGGCTTAATACCGCGGTCGGAGCTGCATCACTTGCCGGGGGCGCTATAGCCGCGGGGGTCAAAGGATCAACGCCGATCAGTATCGCAGGGTCGTCAGTCGCGGGTATAAACTTCCTCGGTCGGTCCGTGGATTCCGCTATCGACGCCGGACAGTACCGAATCCGGAAGGGTGGAACTCAGAACGCGGCGACGGCTTTATACGGTCCTCAGGAAGCATATATCTTGATACGCCGTCCCACGTCACCGGCTCCGTCAAATTACAATAGCTTGATCGGACGTCCTTTGATGCAAGCAAAGACGCTTTCCACTCTTACCGGCTTTACCGTCGTTGATTCCGTTCACGTCGAGGGTTCCGGATTCGCGGCGGCGACGTCGGAAGAAAAAGCAGAGATCGAAAGACTCTTGAAAAGCGGCGTTATCCTTTAAATCGTGTGAAGCCTTTTTTCCGGGTTTTCATATTGTTAATTCCTTCGGGGGAAGCTCGGAGCAAATCCGGGCTTTTCTCGTTCTATAAAAATTTTTCAGAAAACCCGAAAAATTTTTCGAAAACCTATTGACAAACGCGTTTTTTTGAGTATAATAATATACAGATCCGGCGAGAACCGGAAAAAATAAAGAAACGAGGAACGAAAACGATGAAACTCACTCCCGAATTAAAAGCGATCTGGAATTACTTATCTATCCGATACGATGATTTACAGATGCAAAAAGAAAACACGGATCCGGTCGCCGTAAGCGTACTTGAATCCATAGACGTACGAATAGATGAAATTCTTGAAATAAGACAGTTTATAGTGGAAAGCGTGGAAATATGAAGGCTTATAAAGGTTTTAAAAAGGATATGACTTGCCGTGAATTTCAATACGAAGAAGGCAAGACCTACGAGACCGACGAAGCGAAGTTGTGCGAAGAAGGCTTTCACGCTTGCGAAAATCCGCTCGATTGCTTCGATTATTACGCGCCGGGCGAGAGCGTGTATCACGAAGTCGAGATCGAGGACAACGGCGAACGCTCAAATGAAGACACGAAGGTCGTCGGTAAGAAAATAAAGATCGGCGCGAGGCTCGACGCTCTCGGGATCTGCGAAGCACACTTTCAATTCGTGAAGGAGCATTGCAACCCGGTCGAGGGACGAGTCGGCGGAAACCGCGAAGCGGTGTCAGCGGGCGAATCCGGCAGCGCATCAGCGGGCAAATTCGGCAGTGCATCAGCGGGCGAATCCGGCAGCGCATCAGCGGGCAAATTCGGCAGCGCATCAGCGGGCTGCAGAGGCAGCGCATCAGCGGGCGACTACGGCAGCGCATCAGCGGGCTACAGCGGCAGCGCATCAGCGGGCAACTACGGCAGTGCATCAGCTGGCAACTACGGCAGCGCATCAGCAGGCGAATCTGGCAGCGCATCAGCGGGCTACAGAGGTTGCGCATCAGCGGGCTACAGCGGCAGCGCATCAGCGGGCAACTACGGCAGCGCATCAGCTGGCAACTACGGCAGCGCATCAGCAGGCGAATCTGGCAGCGCATCAGCGGGCTGCAGAGGCAGCGCATCAGCGGGCGACTACGGCAGCGCATCAGCAGGCGAATCTGGCAGCGCATCAGCGGGCTACAGAGGCTGCGCATCAGCGGGCAACTATGGCAGCGCATCAGCGGGCAAATTCGGCGTCGCCGCATCTAGGGGATCGGCGGCTGCCGGTGAAGATGGCGTCGCCGTCGCGCGCGGAAACGGCTGTACGGTCAAGGGCGGTCTCGGCGCCGTGCTGGTACTCGCCGAGCAGAACGATGACAACAAAATCAGAGAATATAAAGTCGCGGTCGTAGACGGCGAAACGATCAAAGCCGATACGTGGTACAAGCTCGTCAACGGCGAATTTATAGAAACCTCCTGACGAGTCTTTGAAAATTAAGACGAAACGCCTTCGGGCGTCGGGGTAATCCCACAATATTATATTTTACAGTCGACGGACTTTAAACGAGGAAAAAACCTATGAACAAATTTACTCAAGCAGCAAAAGACGCGCTCGGCGGCAGCCGCATAATGAAAGACCGTGTTAAGATCTCGACGGACGATATTATCGCTAAATATCCGAACGGCGTAACTATCGACGAATTCGACTTAATTCAGAAGGCAGACGGAAGCGCATACCCGGTATTCGCTTTCCGGGAAAATCCTACGTGCTATTTTAATGGCGGAGCGCTGGCGAAAAAAATCGTTGATGAATGGATCAAAATGTATGACGGCGATATTGATACAGCTTGCGACGATCTTAAAGGATCCGGCGGCGTAAAGTTCCGTCTGTCACATAAGAAGACGCGTACCGGTAAGACTATCACGGCGTTTGACCCGGTAGAGTAAAAACGATAAAGGCGGTGAATCGAACCGCCTTATTTTTATCGAAGGGAGAAGAAAAATGATAAAAAACAAAGACGAATTAAAAAAACTTGGTATTCTCTGTAAACGTTATAGACAGTTTTGCGGCTATACGCTCGAAGACGTCTCACGTCGTACCGGATATAGTTTATCGAGCATAAGCGCGTTTGAAAACGGTATAAATAATAACGCTCTGATCTATCACTTTTATGTAAAGTATTGTTTCGGAAAGAAGGTCGAAAATAATGACAACTAAAGATCTTTTAAATCTTGACCCCGACGCGATAAACCGGATGAGTAGAAAAGAGCTTGCGAAAGTCGTTTCACAAATGGCAGCAACAGCAAATAAAAGGCTTCAGAGACTTTCGGAAACCGATATCGGACAACTCTCACCGGCTTATACAAGAACACAATCAAGAGCTTATACGACCGCAAAAGGCGGACGGTTCGGAACTAAAGGAAAGACGTTAAATCAACTGCGAAATGAGTATAAAGCGGCAAAATCTTTTCTTGAAAGTAAAACCGGATCCGTTAAGGGATGGGAAGCGACGCGCGAAAAAACATATGAGCGAATCGGCGGCGGATTTAACGGTGACGTCGACCTGGAAAAAGATTTCTGGATAGGATATAGACGATTTGAATCTCTGCATCCTGAGATAATAGGTTCCGGCAGCACAGAAGTTCAAAGATATATGAGATCAGAATTAACGCGAGATGTCCCGCTCGATGAAGCTATAGTAAACGCTTCAACATATCTCAATGATATATACAAAGAGGATGTCGAAAATTATGATTTCGGTGACGAGTGGTGGGAATAATGACTTGAATAAAGTTTTGATTGAATGTAATGAATTCATCAGGACCCGAAAGAAAATCGAATATCTCAACGTTCCTTGTGGTTTTGATATCGAGACAACGTCGTTTTACGAAAACGGAGAAAAACGCGCTATAATGTACGAGTGGACGCTCGGGATAAACGATCATATTTTTATCGGTCGAACGTGGGACGAATTCACCGAAACTATAGATCAGATCAGCGAAACCCTCCAGCTCGAAAAAAAGCGCAGGATCATAATTTACGTTCATAACCTTGCGTTTGAATTTCAATTTATGCGAAAATGGTTCGAATGGGAAAAAATATTCGCAGTCGATGAACGTAAACCCATTTACGCATTAACGAAAACCGGTATTGAATTCCGTTGCTCTTATCTGCTTTCGGGATATAGTCTCGAAACGCTCGGTAAAACGCTGCGAAAATATCCGGTGCAAAAAATGACGGGAGATCTTGACTATAAGCTTCTCCGACATTCCGAAACGCCTTTGACGGATAAAGAACTCGGATATATGATAAACGACGTTCGTGTAGTTATGTCATATATCCGGGAACTCATCGAAAAAGACGGAAATATAGGATTGATACCATTAACTAAAACCGGTTACGTCCGAAATTATTGCCGTAAAGCGTGCTATTATATCCCCGGAAACCCGAAAGCGTCAAAGTATAAGTTCAATTACTATCGTAAATGGATGAACGCCCTCATCCTGGACGCCGAAGAATATGCACAACTAAAACGAGCTTTTCAAGGCGGCTTTACTCACGCTAATGCGTTCTTTTCCGGTAAACTCATAGAGAACGTGGCAAGCTATGACTTCACGTCAAGCTATCCCGCAGTGATGGTCGCGGAGCGATTCCCTATGAGCCGCGCCGAAGTCGTAAAGATCGAAAATAAAGCACAGTTCGAGGAAAACATATACCTATACTGCTGTCTATTCGACGTCGAATTCCTGGACCTGGAAGCCGTTACTTTATGTGAGCATCCTTTAAGCGCGTCCAGATGCTGGGACATAGTAGGCGAAACCGAGGATAACGGTCGTATTGTCGAAGCCGAGCAGCTCAAGACGACATTGACAGAACAGGATTATTTCATAATACGAAGGTTTTACAAGTGGCGTAAAATGCGCGTCGGGACCTTCAGGCGATATAAACGGGGATATCTGCCCACGGATTTCGTTAAATCGATCCTAAAGCTCTATAAAGACAAGACCGAACTAAAAAACGTGATAGAGCGCGAGGATGAATACATGAAATCAAAGGAAATGATCAACTCGTGCTTTGGTATGTGCGTAACGGATATATGCAAAGATGAGCAGATATATAATGGAGAAGAATGGGAAACGGACCCGGTCGACGTCAGGCAAGCGATCGAAAAGAATAACACGTCAAAGAACCGTTTTTTATTCTATCCGTGGGGCGTATGGGTCACAGCCTACGCGCGCCGGAATCTATTCTCCGGGATCCTGGAATTCGGAACTGACTATATTTATTCCGATACAGACAGTCTGAAAGTGCGAAATTATGAAAAGCATAAAGCTTATATCGAACGATATAACGAGCGCATTATAAAGAAGCTCGAAAAAGCCTGTGATTATCACAAAATCGACTATGGAATGATTCGTCCGAAAACGATAAAAGGCGTTGAAAAACCTCTCGGCGTATGGGATTTTGAGGGTGTTTACAATCGTTTTAAAACGCTCGGAGCTAAGCGTTATATGATCGAAAAGCCGGATGCCCTCATTATAGACGCTGAGAAGCCCTCAGAGCGACGATATGATATTTCCCTTACAGTCAGCGGAGTAAATAAAAACTACGCTATACCGTACTTAAAAGCGCTCTACGGCGACAATACGAAAGTATTTGAAGCGTTCAACGACGGTCTCGAGATCCCGGCAAATGCGACCGGCAAAAATACCCATACTTATATCGACGAAGCAATGAGCGGAGAGCTGACAGACTATACCGGAAAGACCGCACATTATGCGGAACTATCCGGCGTTCATCTGGAAGAAGCCGAATACAGTTTATCACTCGGAGCAAAATATATTGACTTTTTAAAAGGAATTAAGGACTTTAATAAATGAGCAAATATTACAGTTTAAAAAATATCCTCACGAAAAAAGCGCGTTACAACGTGATTTTCGGCGAGCGATCGAACGGCAAGACGTATGCCGTTCTGGAACATGGTGTAAAAAAGTATTTCGAAAACGGCGAGACTATGGGAATTATTCGTCGATGGGACACAGATTTCCAAGGCGCGAACTCAAGTAAAACGATGTTTGATTCTCTGACGTGCAACGGAAATAACGTGAACGTGATCGAAAAATTGAGCAAAGGAAAATATAACGGAGTTGTATATTATTCCGGACGCTTTTATCTGACACAATATGGCGAAAATACAGACAAAAGCATACGGACCGATAAAATTATAGCGTATGCGTTTGCTCTGAATGTTCAAGAACATTACAAAGGGTCGAGCTTTCCCACAATAACGACAATTCTCTTTGACGAATTTATGACCCGTAGGGCGTATCTGGTAAACGAGTTTATCGAGTTTCAAAATCTGCTTTCAACGATCATCAGGCAGAGAGACAACGTAATAATTTTTATGTGCGCAAATACCGTGAATAAATACGGTTGCCCGTATTTTCAGGAAATGGGGCTGTACCGCTATAAGCAAATGAAGCAAGGCGATATTGACGTTTATACCTACGGAGAAAGCGGCTTGACTGTCGCGGTCGAATGGTCCGACAGTTACAAGCAAAAAAAGCCGTCTGACGTATATTTCGCGTTCAATAATCCCAGACTTGCAATGATAAAAACGGGCGCCTGGGAAATGGATATCTACCCGCATTTACCCTATAAATACCGACCGAAAGATATTGCCTTTATCTACTTCATCGTTTACGAAGATAAGATCTTGCAATGCGAAGTTATCACGCTAACAGAAGTGACCTTCACATATATACATTTAAAAACAACAGAGTTAAAAGATCCGGACAGAGATTTGATCTTTCAAGTCGATCCGGATGCGCGACCGAATTACAGAACAAATATAAGAAAACAAACGGATAAGATAGGAAAACGAATCGCATGGTATTTCATACACGATAAAGTGTTTTATCAGGATAATGAAGTCGGCGAGATCGTCAGGAATTATTTACAATGGTGCGGGGGTATAGTAAAATAAAAGACATAATAGCACTCATCTTATTTATACTTTTTTCAATAGCGCTTGAAATGCTCGCAATCATAATCTATATATCAGACTCGTTTTGAGTCTGATATTTTATTCTTTCCCCAGGAGCCTGAGGTCAAGGCTCAGAGGATAGACCGTAAAGCACGAAAATCAGTTACTGCGTTATTCGCCACTCTAATGGAAAACGCGTAGCCACCCTAATGGGGAGGCGTAAACCGTTAAGCACGAAAATCAATTCCAAATGGTAAAACTTTCTTTGTTTGCAGTTTGTTCACAGAAATTTAATTTTTTTGCGTTGTGGACGAGCGCCCCCATTATAGTGG
>JAZUQQ010000011.1:0-31416 GCA_045605765.1 Eubacteriales bacterium
CGAAAGGCACCACTTACTATTTAAGGAACAAGTCCTAAAATAGAGTGGGAATAAAGCATTTGCCGTAGGCAAATGCAATTAAATCCGCCTAAAACGGCGGAATAAATCTGCTACGCAGATGAAATCCGAGCAAAGCTCGGATGAAGTCGCTGTGGCGATGGCGGATTTAATTCGACCGAAAACGCAGTTTTCGACTTCATCCGCCGTGGCGGACTTCATCGCGGAGTGATTTCATCACAAAACACGGTTTTGGGATTTCATTAAACGGAGTTATGTATGAGAGAAAATAAACTCGCAGATTTATCTATGATTTTCGCTGTAACCGCCTTGGAGTTAGCAAATTCAATGGAAGGTCACTACTCTCTGAAAAATCAGTTTGAACGTTCAGCTACCAGCATAGGTGCTAATATCAGAGAAGCTAATTATGCTCAAAGCAAAGCGGACTTTCTTTCCAAACTCCAAATCGCTTTGAAAGAATGCTACGAAACAGAGTATTGGTTAGAATTGTTTGTGAAGGCTAATATAGTCGAAGAAACGAAAGTTAAAAATCTGTTGCACGATTGCGGTGAGCTTCGCCGCATCCTCGTCGCGTCGATAACAACCTTAAAAAG
This sequence comes from Eubacteriales bacterium, assembly GCA_045605765.1. Classification (GTDB taxonomy): domain Bacteria; phylum Bacillota; class Clostridia; order Oscillospirales; family CAG-272; genus SIG672. Next base: position 612 of record JAZUQQ010000011.1, read on the forward strand.
CAAAAAATAAAGGCTTTGCCAATAAACAATAAGATCAGTTATAATCGCCTTCGGCAAAGTTTTAATATGATGAGTAATTGAGGTGAAAAGATGGCAAGAGAAAATGCAAAAAGCGGTTTGTCTGCTGCGAAATCGGCTAAAAATGATGAGTTTTATACATTATATGAGGATATACAAAAAGAAATAAATGCGTACTTAGAGTACAATCCAGATGTTTTTAGAGGTAAAACAATACTTCTTCCGTGTGATGACCCTGAATGGAGTAATTTTACGAAGTTTTTTGCACAAAATTTTGAAAATTTTGGTTTAAAAAAACTCATAAGCACAAGTTATGCGGCTGATAGCAAGAAAAAAGAGTATCAGTTTGACGGAGAGTATTGTCAATTATCTTTGTTTGATATGACAGCCTTTGAAACTAGTAGTGAAAAATTTGATGAAGATAAAACACACGCCAAAGGTAAAATATTTGTTTTGGAAAAAGATAGCAACAAATCTGGAACTGTTGATATTGATGATTTGGAGTGGTCTTATTTAGATGGTGATGGAGATTTTAGAAGCAAAGAAGTAGAAGCTTTGCGAGAAGAAGCTGACATAATTGTTACAAATCCTCCTTTTTCTCTGTTTAGAGAATTTTTATCATGGGTTATGGAAAGCAACAAGCAATTCTTAATGATTGGAAATATAAATTGTATCTCCTACATAGAAGTGTTTTCTAAAATTAAAGAAAACAAAATTTGGCTTGGTAATGGTATGGGACGATGGATTTCGGGTTTTATTGTTCCGCAAAATTATGGACTATATGGAACCGAAGCACGTATAGATGAAAACGGAAATAGAATCGTTGCAACAAACAACTGTTTATGGCTAACAAATATTGAACACGGTAGGAGGCATCAGCCTCTGCAATTGATGAGCATGGCGGATAACATTAAATACAGTAGGCATAAAGAAATTAGAAGCATAGGATACCCTAAATATGACAACTACGATGCTATCGAGGTTGCATTTACTGATGCAATACCATCAGATTATAATGGTGTGATGGGTGTTCCAATTACTTTTTTGGATAAGTATAATCCTGAACAATTTGAGGTTCTTGGAATTATGGCGTCTACACAGATAACGGAATATAATTTTGGTTATCCATATGTTGATGGAAAAAAGAAATATGCTCGTATTCTTATAAGAAAGAGGTTGCAAAAATGATTACAACCCTAAAAACCGACATAACGGTCGCCGACATTTGCAAAGGCTTTGTATATAATGAGTTTGAGGGCAAAGGTCTTTTCGGTCTTTCGGGCAAACTAACAATACAGCCTGAATATCAGCGTAATTATATTTACGCCGACGGAAAGCGTGATGTGGCTGTTGTTGATTCCATTCTTAAAGGCTACCCTCTCGGACTTATCTACTTTACAAAGGTCGCAGAGGACAAGTATGAGGTGCTTGACGGTCAACAGCGTATAACGAGCTTCGGGCGTTACGTCACGGGCAAGTTTGCAATTAAGGACGGAAACGGCATACCGCGATATTTTTCGGGTCTTGCGAAGGATATGCAGGATAAAATAATGCAGACTACCTTGACTATCTATATCTGTGAGGGTACAGAGAGTGAAATCAAGGAATGGTTCAAGACTATCAATATCGCAGGTGTGCCTCTTAACGAGCAAGAACTGTCAAACGCTATCCATTCAGGACCTTTTGTAACAAGAGCAAAAGAGGAGTTCTCCAACAGCCAGAACGCCAATATTCAAAAGTGGAGTGCTTACATATCGGGTAGCGTTATAAGACAGGACTACCTACGTACTGCTCTTGAATGGGTGAGCAAAGGTAATATTGACGATTATATGAGCCGTCACCGCTTTGACGATAACATTAACGAGCTAAAAGCTTATTTTGTCAGCGTTATTGATTGGGTGTCAAGTGTCTTTACCGACGTTGAAAGCGAAATGAGGGGTCTGCCTTGGGGCGAGTTTTACGAGCGTTATCACCAAAACGCCTATGCTCCCGACGAGGTATCTGCCAAACTGAGAGAACTGTATTCTGACTTCTACGTCAAGGACAAAAAAGGCGTTTATGAGTATATCCTCGGCGGTTGTACCGATAGCAAGCTCTTAAATATCCGCGTGTTTGACGAGCCGACCAAAAAGACAGTTTACACTATACAGACAAATAAGGCAAGAAACCAAAACATTTCAAATTGCCCTCTTTGTGCTATCGGTGCGGATAACAACAAAAACCGCATTTGGAAAATATCCGAAATGGACGCCGACCACGTAACCGCATGGAGCAAAGGCGGTGCTACCGACATAAACAACTGTCAAATGTTGTGTAAGACCCACAATCGTGCGAAGGGTAATAAATAACCGTTTTACAAAAGGACGCAGAAAGGAACTGCAAATGATAAAGATTTTAGAATACAGCGGACACATACGAAACTGGAAAGCCCTTTGCAACGAGCTCGGCATTGACTCTTCTCTTGACAGAGCCGCTCGCGAAGAGAAGATAATCCTCGGTGCATACAAAAAATGGGGCGTCGATATGGCAAAGCACATATACGGCATGTTCGCCTTTGCCCTGCGAGACGAGGAAAACGATCAGATATTCTGTATGAGAGACGCATTCGGCACAAAATCCTTCTATTACTACGTAACCGAGGGTGGCGAGCTCTTGTTTAGCACGAGTATCCGCAAGATAATAGATCAAAAAGGCTTCGTCAAGGAGCTCAATCGCGAGATGCTGCAGCTTTACCTCAGTCTGACCTACGTCGCAGGGGAGAGCACCTTCTTTAAGGGACTCAAAAAGCTCATGCCCGGACGTTATCTGATTTGGAAAAACGGCGAGTTGACCGTCGGTCGCTACTGGAAGCCTGAGTTCCACGCTGACGACACAAAATCGCTCGACGAGTGGGCCGACGAGATACATAACACTCTTGGCGAGATAATGAAAGAGATCAAGACCGACGACGAAGTGGCAGAATCCTTCCTCTCGGGAGGCGTTGACTCGGCTTACGTTTTCTCGATGTCCGACGCGAAGATCGCAAATTCCTGTGGCTACGAGATCGAGCGTTTTGACGAATCCGCCGTCGCCGCAGAGACTGCAAAGATACTCGGCAGAGATATCAACAGGTGTATCTACGGTCCTGAGGAGTATTTTGACATCGTTCCTTGGGTAATGTATAATATGGAGCAGCCGATAGGCGACGCTTCGGCTATCGTATTTGCTCTCGGTTGCAGGGCTACAGCTGAGCATACCAAATTGTGTTACTCTGGCGAGGGCGCGGACGAGTTCTTCGGAGGCTACAACGCATACCGTAACGCCGAAAGATACGGCGACAACCTTCCCACCTTCTACGTTGGAAACACCAACATCATGAAGGAGGACGAAAAACAGAAAATCCTCAAAACGTACTACGACGGCGTACTGCCGATAAACCTCGCAAAGGACATCTACAAGGAAAACGAGGGGCTTGATCCACTGACAAAAATGTCCGACATCGACATTCAGATCTGGCTTGAAGGCGACATCTATTTCAACGTTGACAAGATGAGTACGGCCGCAGGACTTGAGGTCAGAATGCCTCTGACCGATATGCGAATTTTCGACATCGCCTCGCGCATGCCAGCAAAATACAAGGTAAACGAGGAGCAGAACAAGGTTGCCTTCCGTACTGCGGCATCGAAGATGCTTCCCGAAGAGATCGCATTCCGCAAAAAGCTCGGATTTATCGTTCCGATACGCCTCTGGCTTGCAGACGAGCGTTACAACCGCGACGTATTTGCAAAGTTTAGTGGCAAGGCGGCTCACGAATTCTTCAATGTCGATGAGATAAACGCTATTCTAGAAGACTACATTGGAGGAAATTCAGATAATTGGAGAAAGGTATGGACTATCTACACCTTCCTCGTATGGTACGACATTTATTTCGGATAAAAAATTAAAAAAACAAAAAGCTCGAAGATCTTGCATCTGTGAAGGTCTTCGGGCTTTTTACGATATGCCAGGAGTTAATTATCTATTGCGATTCTGGTTGTTCTGGTTATTGCTCTGATTATTCTGATTGTTGTTCTGTCTGTTATTCTGATTATTCTGATTATTCTGGTTATTGTTCTGTCTGTTGTTCTGGTTATTCTGGTTGTTGTTCTGTCTGTTGTTCTGATTATTCTGATTGCTCTGTCTGTTGTTTTGGTTGTTGTTCATGAAAATTTCCTCCCTGAATTGGTTTCAAGTATAGTTTGCCTTCTTTCAGGAAAACTATACTTAGATTTTTCACAGGAGAATACATTATGCTTTTAATAAAAAATGGAACGCTTTTTACAATGCAAAAAGAGAGGTCTGAGCGTTCCGATATGCTAATCGAAAATGGAAAAATTATTAAAATTTGTGAAAACATAGTGCCGACAGAACGTATGGAGATAATCGACGCAGCGGGTCTTAGGGTATATCCCGGCTTTATCGACGCTCACAGTCACATAGGAATTTCCGAGGAAAAGAAAACGAGTCAAGGCGACGAGTGCAACGAGGGGACGAATCCGATAACTCCTTGTATGCGTGCCATTGATGCGATAAATCCGATGGACAGCGCCTTCCACAATGCGCTCGCCGCTGGTATCACGGGTGTAATGACAGGACCGGGCAGTTCAAACCCCATCGGAGGGCAGTTCGCTTTCATAAAAACTCACGGCAGACGGATAGACGATATGATAGTTTTAGCACCTTCCGCAATCAAAATCGCCTTTGGGGAAAATCCGATGACCAACTACGGTCCAAACGGAAATATGCCATCGACCCGTATGGGAATCGCATCTCTTATCCGCGAAGAGCTAAGCCTTGCAAGGCAGTATTTCAGTTCATCCGATCCCTTTCAAACGGCATTTTCGACCGAGTGTTACCGCGATCTTTTTGAGGGCAAGATACCTCTAAAAGCACACGTTCACCGCGCCGACGACATTTTCACTGCTATGCGAATTGCCGACGAGTTTGGACTTGACCTCACGCTCGACCACTGCACCGAAGGACATCTCATCGCAAATGAAATATCCGAAAGCCCATACCCCGCCATCGTCGGTCCGTCTCTCGCATCGCGAAGCAAAAACGAGGTGAGTCTTTCCGATTTTAAAACTCCGGGCATATTGCAAAAAGCAGGCGTTTTGGTTGCTCTGACGACAGACCACCCCGTTTCGCGAATTCAGTATTTACCATTGTGCGCCGCGCTTGCCGCCAAAGAAGGTATGGGAGAGTGGGGTGCGATCCGCGCAATAACCATAGACGCCGCGCGCATCTGCCGTGTTGATCACCGTCTTGGCAGCTTAAAAGTGGGAAAGGATGCCGACTTTGCGATTTGGGACGGCAATCCTTTGGAGATTACATCATCGGTAAAAATGACTGTAATCAACGGCGAGATCGTATGGCAATGTTAAAACCAATAAACATGAAAAACGGAACGCTAAAAGGGGTGCCTTCCACAAAGCGATATAAACTCACAAACAGAAAAGGACATAGAACTTCAAGTTCTTTGTCCTCTTTTCTTGACAAGCGCTGACTTGATTAAAGACACAAAAAACAATATTTTTTTGTCAAATTCTCAGGTGTCATTGACAAATCGGCTAAAATGTGGTATAATGCTCACGCTACACAAACTGCATATTTTTCTCTGATACGGGAAAATACTTTGGTAAAAAGTGTTTTCTCTCTTTTCTCATACCGTATCGGAGAGAGTTTGTGTAGCAACATTCGAGGGGAAGCATTTTTTCGGTGCATTCCTTCGGGAGTGCACTTTTTTATATGCGGATGAGGAGAATGTATGAGTAAAGATATTTTCAAAAAGATAATAGATATTACCGGCATAGAACTCACGCCCGGAGAGCCTGACGTTTGTCTTGGCAACGGAGAGCAAAGCTTTGAGTGTTGTTGCGATGAGTGCGACTATTTTTTGCTTTGTTTTCCCGAATTTTACCCAAAAAACAAAGAGATTAACTTACTGTGCCAACGCACTATATGAAGCATTCAAACCAATGCTTTTGTTGGTTGTTTTAGCACCTCCCGGTAGGTAGTAAAAGGCACTTATGGCGATTTTGCCATAAGTGCCTTTGCGTTACTTTTGTTAGTTAATTTGTAGTCTTTAATTCAGGCATACGAAGCGCTGCATTTGTGTTCTCAAATGCGAATCAAGTGATATGCTTCGTATTCGCTATCGTGATATCGCTCGACATAGGCGAATAGAGTTGGCGTACCTGCGATAAAGCAGGTACGCCAAGCGCCCCGTTTTATTTAATTTTTACGCAAGTCTTCTCTCTCTCGTTAAGAGTATTGCTCCGCCGATGATAGCAAGAAGCACAATGCCCGCACCGACAACGAAGGTGATGTCTCCCGTAGGGGGAGCCTCGTTGTAGTTATAAACGTTTGTAAATTCGAGGTTAGTTCCGCTTACACTCTGACCTGCCGAGTTTGTGATAGAGTAAACTATCGCGACCTTGTTGTTTTCGTCAAGCACTACGCTTGCCGTGAGAGTATATTTTTCGGTGCTGTAAACGACGTTTTCTCTGCCGTCGTCAAGCTCTTCGATCGTGACGGTCATGCTCTGTCCTACGCGCGAAAGATTGCCGTTGCATTCGAAGTATGCTTTGCCGTCCTCATCGGTCGTAAGTCTGCCGATCTCGGCGCCCGTGCTCGCATCTCTGAGAATGAAGATAAATCCTTCGGGAGAAAGATCAAATCCGTATGTGCTATCGATCTTCTTGACTATCGTGAATTCGATGTCCACCTCGTCCGATACTATAAGCTTATTCTCGAACTCTGCAGTATAGCTGTCACCGCTATCGGTTTCAACGTAATCGTCTGCCGTTTCGTCATAAACGCTGAGAATTGCGTTTATACTTCCCATAAGGGTATCGACAACATCGACTCTGAATTTATACTCGGTCGTATCGTACTCGTAAAGGTTATCGTTTGGAATTACCTCTTTAAGAACGTAGTAGTACATGTTACTTACATGGTCTTCGGCGGTATAGGTAAGAGTTATCTTAGCTTTTCCGTCTGCATCTACCGTGTATCTGCCGATCTCAGTGCCGCTGGCATCTGTGAGGATAAACTCAAAGCCTGCGGGAGAGAGGTTGCCGACAACGCCTGCGGGAGCATCCTTGATGGAAACGATCTTTTCGATAAAGACTTCAACGCTTGCGCTTCCTTCGGGAGGAATATCCTCGTCATAGACGTTGGTAAATTCAAGATCACCCGTAACATTTACCGTACCGTCGTTTACGGTGACTTCGAGATCAAGCTCGTTATTTGCCGTGAGCGTAACGCTGGCTGTTATGGTGTATACAGCGTCACTATAATTCATATTTGCTATTCCGGTATCGCGTTCTTCAAGAGTGTAAACGTAGGTCTTGCCTATGTCGGTAACGTCATATTCAAGAGTGAAGGACGCTTTTCCGTCGTTGTCCGAAACAAAGAAGTCCACAAGACTGTTTTCATCGTCCCTGAGATCGAATATAAATCCGTTCAGACCATGAGTTTTCGTTCCGAGGTTCTGCATTATCTTCTGAATATTCAGAGTCTTTGATACACTTCCCGGGATAACGTACTCGTTTACGAACGCAACGCTTGCGGTGTTTCCTGCCGAAGCCGCAACGTAATCCGCAACGCTCTCGTCGTATATATTCAGAACTGCGCTTACAGTTCCGTCGAGATTATCGACGATGTCTATTCTTATCTTATATTCGGTGGTGTCGTAATTATAGGTAGTATCGTTTGCCGGAGCGATCTCTTTTACCGTGTAGTAGAAGCTTACCTTCTTAGCTCCGTTAAGCGAGCTTGCCGAGAACATAAGCTTGATCTGAGCATTTCCGCTCGCGTCGGTCACGAAGGGATCTGCAACGAGATCTCCGTTTTCGTCGTAAAGACCGAAATTAAAGCCCGAGAGCGTGAAGTTTCCGGTCACGCCTGCGGGAGCGTCCTTGATGGAAACGGTCTTGTTTATGTTTACAAATATTTCGTCGTCACCTGCGGGTGCATAGACGTTGACAACGTCGTTTGCCTCGATATTGTAAACGCCGTTATCAAGCGTTACGTCCGTGAGAGAGGTTGCCTGAACGTCGGATATTACGAGCGTTCCGCTAAGACTATCACTTACGACTACGTTGAAGTAGCGTCCGACGAGATCGTAGGTCATACCGCCGATAGGAGCTGCTCCTGCAATCTCTATTACTCTGAAATGATATTCCCCGACGCGGTTGAAATTGTACGCCTTGATGATCGGGGTAAAATCAAGCTCTGTGTCGCCCTTCGTTGCTTTAAGCTCTCCGACGAGCTCGTAGCTTGCATTATGCGGATCATATCTTTGGAGCTGGAAGGTAAATTCGTCGGTATCGAGCCAATCTCTGCCTTCGAGCACCTTGTTTACGTTAAGAGTTACGTTAACGGGGTTTACCGCGGTAGCGTCGTAATCGTTTACGATACCGACGGTGAGGTTGCTGTCGGCTACGACAGTCTTTGCCGCATCGCCCGTGAGATTTCCGTTCGTGTAGGTTATAACGGGTGTGTTGAAGCCGGGGTAAGCGCTTCCGAGATTCTCGGTGACCTCTACGTAAGTTCCGACCTCGACAGAGAGCGCGATATGCTCACCGTGAGCTATATCGTAGGTAACAACGCCGCTCGTGTCTGCCGTCTTTACAACGGGTGCACTCTGCTTTGTGCTATGGATATCAACGCTCCTGCCCGCGTATGCAGCTCCGAGATCAATTTCTATCGGGAAGGTCTTGTCAGTGTTTACCACGTAATTCTCACCGAAATCGTGAGTTACGGTCTTGGTTATGATAAGGTAGCTTTCCTGCGGAGTTCCTGTGCCGAGAGTGTTGGTAAACTCAACCTTGGTGACCTTCTGATTTTCGACCGCTACGCTTGCAACGCTCGCAACGTTCTCGCCACTGACCTGACTGCCGTTTACCGAAATGTTCTTTACGTGGTAGTTATCACTTGCGGTGTAGCTCTCGGTAACGGTGTAGCTGCCTTCGTCAATATTAGTAAGATAAACCGATTCGCCTGCGCGGACGTAAACGCCTGTCGTTCCGTTTCTGTCAAAGGAATAGGAGCTGTAATTGATGGTTCCGTTTGCGCTTTCTCTTACAAAGCGTACGAGCTTACCGGGTGTGCCGCCGCTGATTATGAAGTAGTACATATAGTCAAGGTCGGTGATCGAGCTATCAACCGTCTTGGAGAGCTTGAGCGCGGTTTCGGGAGTAACGGTAAGCTTACCGTTGTTTCCGAGAATAGCGTCTATATGGTAGGTACTGTCGTGCGATGCGTTTTCGTGGATCAACTGATAGAGCGAATGCTCAACCTCGTTCACGCTTGCGTTTGCCGCCTTTTTAATCTCGGTCGAGTCGAGATTATGATGTATCGTTCCTGCGGGAACGTACCAGTTGCCTGCTTCTTCACCGCTCGTATAGCGATCTGCAAAAACGAGAGTGTCGTGGTTTATTACCGCATAGTCGGTATAAAGCTCCCACTTATCGCTTGCATTCTTTTTGAAATGAGTGTACGCTCTGTAAAGACTGCCCGAAAAATCCTTCGGAGCGGTATCCGCGTTATACTCAGTATACGACGATCCCGAAAGAGTGTATATCGCAGTGTTTACGTTATAGTAATATCTTTCGTTTTCAAGCGAGGGCTGGAACTTTGCGAAGGTATTATCACCCGGCTCGCCGACGTGCGACTCATCGCCTCTTGCCTCGGCATCCTCGGAATCCTTTATAACCTGAGCGTCGTACGCGTTGGTATAGAAGGTGTAGGTTCCGTCTGCATTTTTGTTATTAGTTCCAACCTTTTCGGAAATATTCAAAGAATTTATATCCGAGCGCAGACCTACCTCGTAAAGAAGTCTGATAGGATCTGCCGGATCTATCTCTACCTGTATAGCGGTAGCGTCTTCAAGGCTTTCGCCTTCAAGAGTTACGTTATACGAAACGACAGGAATGAGCGAGGACGGAATACTGAATACGACCGTCTGCTCCTTGGTGTCTATTTTGGTATGGATCTGTATAGTGATATAAAGCATATCACTTTCACGGTAGCCGTCCTTAACGGTGCCGAGCATTCCGTAGCACTTGTTCGTATATACCGCACCTGCGGGAACCATATCGTCGGTATGCTCGGGATCCCAGAAGCCGATATATCTGCCGTCTGCATCTGCATACCAACCGATGTAGTTGTTGAACGCGCCCGTTGCGGAGTCGTAAGAGATCTGTCCGTGAGTATACGCGAGGTTAATAAGCGATCTCGCCTCTGCGAGCTGCTCCGCATACGTCGGGTAGTCCGGGTGAGAGCTGAGTCCCATACGCTGAATGACCGCCCATACGAAATCGTTACCGAGATCGGTCGAATTGTCAGGAGTTCCGAACGAACCGGTTCCGCCCATCGCGATCTCTGCAAAATACGATCCCGAGAAGAGCGTGTTTCCGAGAAGTATTCCCTTTACGTCCTTGACCTCCATATAGCTTCCGAGCTTATCGGTAAAGGTGATAAAGCCGTCGAAATCGGTGGTCGTGCTTACGCTGGTGGGAGAATAGAGCGACTGAATGATTATCTGATTTACTATCTTTTCAAAGGTGGTATAAAGGTCCGCCTTGCTTTCCGCCTCAAAGGAGTCGGTAACGTAGTACAGATCGTCAACCGAGTTTATGTACTTAGAGGGGCTGACCGCTCTGTTTGAAATACTCAGATATTCATCATCGTCAAGAGCTACGAAGCTATTCCAGAGGTTTATTTCACCCCTCGAAGCGAGATTTGGATCGAGGATCGAGGACATTCCGCCGAGACCGAGCGTGTAGAAAAGAGTTTCGGTAGCGTTATAATGCTCGGATATTCTTGCCTTTGCCTGAGCTGCGGTCAGCTGAGTCAGGAAGCGCGTGTTATTCGTCGGGTCTGATCCGTTTCCTATGTTATAGCTTGACGGAACGTTCGAGTAGTTCGTGTTTGCGTAGGTAGCGTCTCCGTCCGACATAAGAACGATTACCGGCTTGCGCTCGGTTCCGCTCTGGAAATCGCTTCCCGAAATAACGGTGTCTTCCTCGGGAACGGCGAGGAACATATCCATCGCCCTGTCAATTCCGCTTTGAGTATAGGTTCCTCCCGTGACGTTTACCGTTTTCTGTGTAACCGTCTGATTATCTCCGTTTTTGACATTTGAAGCGATAGATATTTGATTCTCGTTTCTGTTGGTGGTGAGATATACGTTTATGACCTTGTCGTCAGAGGTATCATTCGGAGTACCGTTGTTGTAGGTTTCTGTGTTCGTGGTGGTATATCTGTCAAGCGGCAGAAGCACCTGCGAGGAGCTGGAATAAAGAGCTATACCTACGCGGTTGTGCTTATTAAGTCCTTGCAGACTCGTTATAGCCGCGTTTGCCGCCGTGACCATATCGGCTACCGCATCGTTGTACGTAGAGCTGTTGCCCGGTCCCATCGAGCCCGATATATCGAGTACAAGGATAGTATCGGTCGGAATGTGTGAATATCCGACTATGGATTTATTTGCCGCCATCGCCGAAAGAGCGACGAGAAAATTGTTCTGTCCTGCCGATACCGACACAGAACTTCCGTCAATTCCCACAAGAGAACCAAGAAGCGAAGCGTCTGTAAATACAGACTTATCGGTCCATACTCCGCCTGCATTTACCGTGTCAAAATAATTGGCGCCAAAAAAGCTTTCCCAACCGTTCAGTGTGACGGCGTCGCTTTCGAGCACATAGGGCGATACCTGCGCGGCTCTCGTGTTTGCAAAGACGGCAGGCGTTATAGCGAGCATCATTGAAATAACGAGAACGATCGAAATAAAACGCTTAAAAAATCTTCTTGTTTTCATAGTACTTTTTCCTTTCTTAGTACTTTTGAGATTTAAGTTGCCCTGGCATCTCTCTTTGTTAAATCTCGAATATAGATTTACCGCTCACCGACAGATACCTGTCGGATTCGTGATTTTACCGTCGATTTTCGCGGAGCTAAAAAAACTGTAGAACTTATTACTAAAACTATATCATATTTTCACGTCATATTCAAGTATTTTTTGAAAATTCGTTAAAAAAATGTCGTGCTTTTTACCTATCAATGTTGACAAACATTTGCACGGGTGCTATAATTGCCTTGAAGACTTGTACATGTGGAGGAATGTATTATGCCGCTTATTGATATGCCCCTTGAAAAACTGCAAGTTTATCAGGGAATAAACCCCAAACCTGCCGATTTTGACGAGTTCTGGGACAGCTCGCTTGAAGAAATGAGATCGATCGATCCGAAGGCAGAGTTTACGCCCTACGAGTTCGTTTCGAAGATAGCAGACTGCTTTGAGCTTCGTTTCAAATCAACGAAAAATGCCACTATCTACGCAAAATTCGCACGTCCGAAGAATTTTGAGGGCAAGCTTCCCGCAGTTCTTTGCTTCCACGGACTGTCAGGGTCGGGACTTTCGTGGACGGCGCTCACTCAGTACGTCTCGCAGGGATTTTGCATAGCAACTCTCGACTGCCGCGGACAGGGCGGACTCTCCGAGGACGTCGGTGGCGTTCCCGGAACGACTCACTCCACTCCTTTTATGAGAGGTATGGACGGAAAACCCGAGGATCTCCTTTGCCGAGATCTTTTCCTTGACACCGCGATGCTCGCAAGGATAATAATGGATCTCGACTGCGTCGACGAGAGTCGCGTCGGAGTTTTCGGTGCCTCACAGGGAGGAGCACTTTCCATAGCCTGCGCAGCTCTAGTTCCCGAGATAAAGCTCTGCGCTCCCACTTACCCCTATCTTTCGGACTACAAGCGAGTCTGGAATATGGATCATGACAGAGGTGCTTACGAGGGTCTTCGCTACTATTTCAGAAATTTTGATCCCACCCACGAAAGAGAGGACGAGATATTTGAAAAGCTCGGATACATAGACATTCAGTACCTTGCTCCGAGAATAAAGGCAAAGGTGCTTATGCAGACAGGACTTATGGACAATACCTGTCCGCCCTCGACTCAGTTTGCCGCGTATAACAAGATAACTTCTGAAAAGGAGGTTGTCATATACCCCGACTACGGTCACGAGAACATCAAGGGCTCGGACGACCGCACCTTTAAATTTCTCTCTCAGCTTTAAAAAATACGCCGCAGGCATTTGCCTGCGGCAATTTTATTTAATCTTATTCACCAAAGCGAATATTTATTCCGCCGCCGTTGTTGTCGCCGCCGTCGCTACTGATATTGAGATAGGGTGAGAGTGCCTGCGCTGTGTTTATCACGGGCATAGACTGGATATATACCTTACCAGGCCCGGTTATCTTCGTGTGGAAGAGTCCCTCTCCGCCAAAGAATACGTTTTTAACTCCCTTGACAGTCTGAATATCCATCGTACAGCTCTCGCTCATCGCAGCAAGATAGCCTGTATCTACGATTATACTCTCTCCTGCATAAAGCTCATATTCCTTGCAGTAGCCGTCTATTTCTAGGAAAACAAGACCGTTTCCGCTGATCTTCTGCATAATAAAGCCTTCTCCGCCGAAAAAGCCTTTTCTTATCTTCTTCTGAAAATAAAGAGAGATGTCAAGTCCCTTTTCCATAGCAAGAAACCCGCGCTTCTGAACTATGATACCGTTTCCTTCGGTAACGCGGTAGGGGATTATCGAGCCGGGAAAGCTCGAAGCAAACGCGATCATTCCGCTTTTGCCCTCCGCGGTGTACTCATTCATAAATATTGACTCGCCCGAAAACAGTCTGCCGAAAACCTTCTTGATTCCGCCACCCGTATTTGTATCCATTTTCATATTCGGACTCATCCAGCTCATAGCCCCGCTTTCCGAGCAAAGAGTCTGTCCCGCCTCGGGATAGCAGATGACAACAGGGAGATTTCCGCCTTCGATCTCATAGTTTATCATAGTCGTTTTCCTTTCTTCGTTTAAGCGCCACAACGCGGTCCTTTTTTATAATATATCACAAATATCGCGTTTTGTCTACATTTCGGAGGCGATTTTTAAGGAACAATTCTTGCTTTTGTTCTGCTTTCCTTTCTATGATTTATGAAGCAGCGATATGTCACCGTCTGTTAAAAAAACGCATCATCCGATCTGCAAAAAGATGCCCAAGCTTTATTTCACTCAGTGAATCGTAGTGTGCAAGATCGGGCGTATCCTCGGGCTCCTGCGAGCAGGAGAGTCCACAAGACACCGTATCTATGACCACGTTCAGCTCGGACGTATCTGCCACCAGCTTTTTCGAATAATTTACAATATCACAATAAACCCAATACATAGGATTGTCGGCTATATATGCGTCAACGAAGGCTATTCCGTCACTGGGAGCGTATTTTGAAAATTCATTTCTCAGATCCGATATAAAATTGCTCAAATTATTCTCGTAACCGGTGGCGGTTTCCACCGAAAACGAGTCGGATTCACCCTGCATCCAACACATACCCTCGATTTTAACATCATAGTTCTTTGACACAAGGTGTTTCATACTTGTTTCGACGAAGCTCACGAAACATCTGTAAAGAGATCCGGTTTTTCCTCTGCAAGAGGGAGAACGCCACTGATCGTAGAGATTGGAGCCTCCCCACGCGTATTTTATAATGAAAAAAGTATCATCGGGATATGTTTCGTGCAGTTTTTCCGCCAGACCGAGCTCCGGACCGAAGAAGCCTCCCGCCTCGCCCTGCAAGGTGGCGCATTTGACAAATCCGCAGGACTCGTTGGTATCGGTAGCAAAATAATTGATGTAGACGTTGTCGTAGCCGTTATGATACTCCGAATACTTATCTGCGGATACTTTTTCCTTTAAATATCTGTCCATACTGCAACCGGAAGCGTTAGACTGTCCGCCTAAAAGAATAACCCGCGCTTCTTTGCCGCAACCGTCAGGCAAACAGTCGTTGACAAAGAGAGCGGCGTTTTCAAAATATTCGCGCACACTAAAAAACGTGCCAAAACCCAAAAGTACGGCGCATAAAACAGAAATCACAAATGCAATCACTTTTTTTCGTTTAGTCATGAATTTCCCCGCTTCAACGTTTTTGTTCAAAGTTCAAGCCAATGCCTACATATCTGTAATATATCACAAACATTCACGTTTGTCTACATTTTAAGGATAATTTTTGGGCGTCGGGTATTTTTAAATATTTTTGCAAATTACTGTTGTAAAAATTGAATTTGTGTGCTATAATCAAGAAAACAAGGATATTTTACGGCAAAAACCGCACAAATCGAAAGGAACGTTTAAAATGGAACTCACAGCCAACAGCGGAAAAGAGCTTATATGCACCTTTGACGGCGAAAATTATGCAAGACACGCGGTAAAAACGCATTTCGTCCAGATAGGGGAGGACTATATCGAGATCGTAAAGCAGTACGTGTTGCCAATATATCAGGAGGGTGATTTCATTTCGATAAGCGAGAGAATAATCGCGCTCTGCCAGAACAGAATAGTCAGACGCGAGGAGCTTAAAATCGGATTTTGGGCAAAACTCCTCTCTAAATTCGCATCTCACCCCGACACGGGCGTAGGCGTGGGCGAGACCATAAAAATGCAGTACGCTATTAAAAAATGCGGACTTCTGAAAGTCCTTTGGGCAGCCTTTGCAAGCGCGGTCACAAAGCTTTTCGGCAAGCACGGCGTTTTCTACAAGATAGTAGGTCCCGAGGTCGCGGGACTTGACGGATTTTACGACCACGTATGGTCGGAATACCGCGATATCGGCATTGAAATTCCCGAAGATCCGAGCGGTGTCTGCAACGAGATAAAGGAAAAGCTCGGAATACCCTGTATGATAGTCGATGCAAACGACCTCGGACAGGAGATTCTTGGTTGTTCGGACGACCTTGCCGACAAAGAAGAGCTTCTCAAAGCACTCATTAGAGACAACCCGACAGGTCAGGACAGACAGCAGACCCCGATAATTCTTATAAGAAAGATGTGAAAAGTAAAACGCAAGGAAAAATCCTTGCGTTTTTGTTTTTAAAGAAAGATTACAAGCACGACCGCCGCCGCTACCGCGAGGACACAAAGAGTCCCAACGAGCACTATCGCCCAGAACGGCATAATTCTGATCGAAAAACTCTTTCTGCATTTCGGGCAGGTCGCCGAGTGCTTTCCGCCTTTTCGCGGCAGTCGCACGATGGCGCGGCAGGACGGACATCTCTTATACACCTTTTTGGGAGAGTCCTTTACACGGTCAAAAAGAAGCTTCCAAAACGACGTGAATTTCTTTTTTGCCGCGAGAAATTTGAGGTTTTCCCTGTTTCTTGCATAAATATTACGCGAAAACATACGGAAAAAGGTCCATACCATAAGAGCTATCGCCGCGGTATATATAATAACCGAGTTTGCAAAAAGATTTATAACAAACAGAGCGATATACACCCATAAAATAAAGTTCGAGAGCTGATCCGCGCCGTATCTCCCGTACATAAATCGGGCCATTTTTTCTTTAAATTTCATATTCTCATTCCTTTATATCGATATAAATAAAATATACCACACAAAAGGTCAAACTTCAATAAATAACTTTGAAATATTCTGTATAACAAAAATGAACCGTCTGCAACTTTTTTTCGCAGACGGCTCGTTTTTTAATAATTTTCAGCCTTGACTTGGAAATAAGACTTCGGGTGATCGCATACGGGACATACGTCGGGTGCCTTCTGACCGATCATAATATGTCCGCAGTTTAGGCACTGCCAGATAACGTCGTTGTCCTTCGAGAACACGATATCGCCCTCGACGTTTGCAAGAAGCTTTCTGTAACGCTCCTCGTGTTCTTTTTCTATTCTTCCGACCGCCTCGAAGAGATACGCGATATGATCAAAGCCTTCTTCCTTTGCCTCTTTTGCAAAGGTTGCGTACATATCGGTCCACTCGTAGCGCTCGCCGTCTGCCGCGTCAGCAAGGTTTATTTTGGTGTCGGGAATTCCGCCGTCGTGGAGAAGCTTAAACCATATCTTTGCGTGCTCCTTTTCGTTTGCCGCAGTCTCCTCGAATATGTTTGCGATCTGAACGTATCCGTCCTTCTTTGCCTTGGAAGCGTAGTAGGTATATTTGTTTCTCGCCTGTGATTCGCCTGCGAACGCCGCCATAAGATTTGCCTCGGTTCTTGATCCTTTGAGTTTCATTTTTACTGTTTCCTTTCGTATATTTATTATTTTATATTATCGGTACCGTCAAAGCAAAATATGCTTTGCTTTCCCGATATTTTCCATTATTTTTGCATCCCTTTTCTGGCTCGTGAAAATAAATATCTGAGCGCCCGAATTTGCCACGTCGTCAAGAGTTGCAAGCATACTTTCAAGCCTCGTATCGTCAAGGCGGGCAAAGGATTCGTCGAAAATCACGGGTGGTTTCGCCTTTGTGAAAAGCAAAGACACAAGCGCGATACGCAGACTGATATAGGCAAGATCCTTCGTTCCCTCGCTCAGATATTCGATATCTCGCGTTACTATATTTCCTACTCCGCTTGTATCAACGCCATAAGCGAGCGAGAGATTTTCATCTACTCCGAGCTGCTCGTATTTACCCTTTGTTTCTTTTCTCATCATTGAGCTTGCGTGCATAGTAAGTCTGGGTGCCACCTCGTCACGAAGCTTATCCGCCGCACTCGATATCGAATTATAGGCGAGAATGTAAGCGTCGTGGCAAAGCTCGTAGCCTTCTTTCTGGGCGCTCAGTCTAGAAATCTCGTCTGAAAGTAACGTCGGGTCTTCAAGCGTCGCTGAAAGCCTTGCTATTTCAAGCTCAATATGTCGAATATTCTCGCCAAGCAGATAATTTTCCTTTTCCCTTCGCTCAAAATCGAGTTTCAGTCCGACCGCGCTTCCTTCTTCAAGATCTCCGTGTTCGGCGGTATCTTCTAGATATTTTAATATCTGTTCTCTATCAAGGTCTTCGAGTGTTTTTGCAAACGCGTCTCTTGCCGAGATTGCCTTTTCCTTCGCAGACGATAATTCATCAAGTCTGCTTAAAAGAGCTCTGACCTCGTCCATTATCTCACAAGGGGTATCGGGAGAAACGTACTTCCTTCCCCACTTCCCGAGCAAGCTTCGGGTCTCCGCTGTATACTTTTCAGTCTCGTTGGAAAGCTTTTTCAGTCGATCTTCAAGGGCAGAAAGTCTTTCGTCGTATACGTTTTGCAGATATTTCCTGTGAGAGCTTGATGCAAGCATCTCCTCGATTTCTCCTACGCTGAAAGCTCCGTATTTTTCAAATATTGCGCTCTTTTTCTTTCCACAGGACGACGACAGAGCAACCATAAGCATAGCCGGACAGACGAGCGCAACACCTATCACCGCCGCACAGACTCCCAAAAGCGTGGTAGAAAGTCCGATGATATCGGCAAGGGTCTTACCCATACCGATAAAAGCACAGACCGCTATAGTTATGAAAAATACAGACACAAAAAGCATCGCGGCAAAGCCTAAAACGAGCCTCTTGCGCTTTTTCGAAAGCGACTCTATATTTTCCTTTATCCTTTCAATTCCGCCGTCAGAAGTGACCTTTTCGATAATAACACGGTCGTCCTCGGTCATCTTCGTTCCGCCGAGCGCGTCTCTGTCGTTCTCGGTCTGTATTGTCTGAGCACTAAGATAAGAAAGTTTTGTACGAAGCGACTCTATCTCTCGTATATAATCGTTATCGGGAATAAATCCCTCGTGAGTCGAGACTTCAAGAAGGCTTGTATATTCCCTCTGTTTTTCCGATGCCACAAGGCTGAGAGTATCAAAATATTTAAATCGGGCAAGTTTTTCGCTCTCCCGTGCCCTTTCGAGCTGTTTGTCAATGATATCAAGCTCGCGTTTTTCATTTTCATAGCGTTCGGAAAGCTCTTTTTTCTCGCTTTCCTTACACAAAAGCACTTTATTGTCCGCGCGTGCACTCTCGCGTCTGCGAGTGAGAGCATCTATTTTCTCTTCGATATCGGCTATCTTTCCGCCGCTTCCTATCTTGTATTTCAGAATTTTACGCGCATCGTCCAATTTTTTCTGCGCGATAGCCGTACTTACCGTCTCGTCGCCCGAAAAGAGCATATTTTCAATAGCGGCGGTCACCGTCTTGCCATTTACCCTTCCGCCGTCCGCCTGTCCGACGTACGCGGTCTGTGAAAACGCATCCTCCTCAACTCCGAAAAAGAATTTCCCAGGATGCTCGCCCTTAAGGCACTCCGAATTTGTGGCAAGGTCGATTATCTTAACACTCTCACCGCCGGTTGCTCTTGCAGCAGGCTTTAAGGAGCGTTCGATTCGGTATCTTTTGCCGTCATACTCGAACACGAGCGAGCCTGAGGCAATATCGTTATCCCAACTTCTGAACCGACGCGTTTCGGCAAGCGCACCCTGCGGTGCCTTTCGGCTGAGTCCGTAAAAAATAAACTTTATGAACGCACCGAGGGTGGTCTTTCCTGCCTCGTTCGGACCTTCGATAATATTTATTCCGCGCTCAAACGAGCAGGCAAAATTTTTATACGAGCCGAAGGACTCGATAGCAATACTTTCTATATACATATTTGTCTTCTCCGTCTCACGTAAAATCTATGACCTCGCCGCCCGAAAGCGCGGCAAGTCCGTATCTCAGAGCCTTCGAGGCGACTTCGCGCTCGCGAGAGTCTTCGCTTCTCAGCTTTGGAAGCAGTTCTCTGAAAAACGCGCCCTTGATAGTCAGGTCGTTTGCAAGATATTCACAGTCAAAAAGCGGGAGAGTCTCGTCTCTCACCTCGACGAAAAAGAGATTCGGGAAAAGTGCCTTTATCCCCTCGTGTGACGCGCTCGCGGCAGGAGAAACGTCACCCGAAAGAACGAGTCTGAGCAGAGTTCTCTCGTCGTACGAAAGCTCCGATGCAAAGGCTGCGACCTTCTCGATCATCTCGTCCGCGTCGGATGCGCCCGTGACATTCACATTTTCGATGGCGTAAACTCTGCTTGCAAGCGGCACGAATTCGCTATCGCAGACGGCTACGCCGTTTTCCTTTTTGAGCTTAGCGAAAAGTGCTCCGCGCTCCCCGAGATCGTGAAAGCTCTGTCCTTCAAGCGAGCCTGAATAGCCGTAGTAGGTACGGTTTTCCACAAGTATCTCGCCTCTGTTATGAACGTGACCGAGCGCAACGTAGTCAAAGCCCGATCTGCCGATCTGCTCGACAGTTATCGGACAATAGGCAGTCGTTCGCGAATATATATCGGCGTGTGCACAAAGAATATTTATTTCATTTTCTTTGCCCTCGCAAATTCGGTCCTCCCCGGCAAGAGGGCTGTATTCAAAGCTTTGGGACACAAAGGCATATCCGAAAACATTGACCGTATCCTCATCTTTTCCGACTTTTTCAAAGGTGAGCTTTTCAAGCTTTTCGTTTTTGAAAATAAAGACGTTACTCGGAAAATCCATCTTTTCCCACACGCTATCGGGAGAATAAAAATCGTGGTTTCCGGGCGTTATGATAAATCTGCACTCGTGAAAAGATGCGAAAAGGGACACGGCAAGTTCGAGCGTGTTTTTAGTAACGTACCGTCTGTCGAACAGGTCTCCCGCAATGAAAACGAAGTCGGCATCAAACTTTTTTGCCTCGTCTATAAGACGGGAGAAGGTTGAGCGAAGCTCGCCTCTGCGCAGCGATGCCTTATGTACATCCTCCATCAAAAAAGGACTGTCAAGATGCAAGTCTGCAGCGTGAACAAATTTTATCATATCGCACCTCATTTGGCGTTTTATTATATAAATTTAATATATCATATTTTTTCATTAATTTCAATAAGATTTTTGTATTTTAAAAGCAAAAAGGAGGCTTTAAGCCTCCTTCTGATTATTTTTTGTTTCTTTTGTCGTCGCTCGCGCGGCGGCTGCTCGGTATCATAACGATTATGAGAATAACGACTGCGGCGGCTATTATAAGAGCGATAATAAGTCCTGTATAGCTAAACGTCTTATCATCGTTTTGGTTGCCTGCGTTATCGCCGTTTTCACCGGCGTCATCCTTGTCGTCGATATTTGCATCGTCGTCGGGCTTTCCGTCATCCTTGTCCATACCGCCGTCGCTGGCATCATTATTACCTGTGCCGTTGTTTGTACCGTTATCGGTATCGGGCGCGGGAACAAGACCGTCGTTTCCATCGGGATCGGTTACCGTTCCGTTATCAGTATCGGGAAGAGTGTTGCCGTCTCCCTCACGAACGCTTGGACCCATACCTTCGTTTTGCATTCCCATTGCGAAAACTCCGCAAATGCTCGACGAGATCGACAAAATGAGAGTGAGACACAAAGCTATTGCGATCAGACGAATATTTCTTTGTTTTTTCAATTTACAAATATCCTTTCTTTTTTCGGATTTCATAAATAGTGTTAGCAAAGAAATTAGTTTTATTTATGGGATTTTTTGTAATTTTTTACGCTATACAAGGTCACACTCTTATTGCCACGAAATAATGCCTCTCGTCGGTATCGGACACATGCCTTCCCTCGCAGAGTGAAAAATCATGAGACGAACTGAGAAGCTCGACCTTAAAGCCATTCTTTTCAAGAAGCTCGCATATTTCCCCGTCGGTATAAACATACTCGCGCTGAGTTTCGTGTTCGCGCAGATAACTGCCGTCCGAGTTTTTAATAAAGAATGTAAGGTCAAAATCGCAAAGACGGCGCCTTGCAGAGTAAAAATTCTGCCAAACGCAAAAGACATCTTTTTCGTCGTAAACGTAACTGTTGTCGCCGTATATATTTTCAAATTTATACGGAGTATTCACATCAAAAAAGAAATATCCGCCCTCACGTATATGCTCGGAAACTCTCGCAAAAAATCCGTTTAGAGCGTCTTTTGAGCCTATATAATTGACGCTATCGAGACAACAAACTGCCGAGTCGAAGATCTGTGCAAGATCAAGGCAGGTCATATCCTGACACACAAAAAGAGGATAAAGCTTCTCTTCGGCACATGCGTTTTGCGCCACTGACAACATTTCGGGTGAGAGATCCACACCCATAATATCGTATCCGAGCCTTGCAAATTCAAGCGTCATTTTGCCCGTCCCGCAGGCTATATCGAGAATTTTTGCTCGGTTGGGAATTCCTTTTGATGCCAGAAATTCGGAGATATCGTCCGCCCAGCTTTTATAGTCAATACTACAATTGAGGCGATCGTAAAAGCCTGCAAGAATATCGTAACTCATATTTGCTCGGTCTCTTGGGTCGGCTCGTTATCTTCGGACTGCTCGATATTCTCACCGTATTCATCATCGTTATCGTAAAGATAATCGTCGTAATCATTCTCGTTCATTCCTGAGGAAATGAAGCTGAGTACTCGTACAAGCGCGTAAACGCCGATAAGAAGACAAATGCTGTAATAAGGAAGCTCATAATTCACCGGATAAACACCCGAAATTATTGAGAAAACACCCGCAAATCCGCAGCAGAAGCAAAACGTTGCAGCAAGAGCGGCAAAGAAGAAATATTTGCGCGAGCTACCACGAGAGAAGGCAAATCTTATCTCGTACAGAATAAAGAGCGCGGCGATACACATGGCGCATATCATCGTAAGCTTTCGCGGAGACATCACCCAATCGGTAACATCAAAGTAGAGTCTGAGGACATATAGAATGATCCAGACGAGTGTAATGCTACCGAAAAGAGCGCTTATTTTCTTCTTAAAAGCGGCAACGATAAAATATATCGGCGCAAAAAGAGAAAGAGGCACAAGAAGCTTATAGCAAAGTATTGCAGTTTTCATTTTTTCGGCAAGCTCGGGACTGTTGTCTATACTGCCGCCGAATCCGTATTGAAGATCTACCGCCCCAAGCATAAAATATATTATAAACATTGCAAAGAAATCTGCCGCCATCAAAACGGAAAGCATGGGAAGCGAAACGTCTCCCGTATCGGGAACAGAATCCAGTTTTAGCGCTCTGCGAACATTCATTGTTCCGAACACACATGCTGCAATCGATATTAACGCAAGAATAACGAGAAAAACAGTAGGTGCGCCGTTCACATAAAGCCCATTGTCTCCTATATAAATGCGGTTAAAGACAGCAAGGATCATTGAGGAAAAAACGATTACCGCACAGATAATCAGAATCGCCATTTTGATATAAGCGGATCCCGCCTGTGCCACGCGCCTTTCTTTTTCGGGAAAATTCATTTATACAAAATCCTTTCTCACACATATTACGACAACAACTATTATACATCAAAAAAATAAAGATTTCAAGTACATTTTCTGACTTTAAGCTTTTTCAAGAAGTCTTCCACCTGAATTTTCAGAAAATATAGAAAATCCTCGCCGACACTTGTGTCAGCGAGGATTATTTTACTTAGTTTTGATTTTTAGGTTTTGCCGAAAATACCTTGTTTATAACGATCGTCGCTAACGCGATAAGACCGATTATTATAAATATCCCGAGCATACCGATGCCCATAACTCCAAGCTGCTCAACGAAGCCTTCGGGGTGGAATTCCATCTTAAACTTTCCGTCGTCCGCAGAGTTTTCCTCATTTACTGCCTCGCCACCGTTTTCCTGCTGAGCAAATGCGCTGAAAAACACCGAGGAAAGAGAGAAAATGAGCGACACGCAAAGAATAATTGCTAAAATTCTGTTGTTTTTTTTCATCCTGTTTTCCCCCTTTATTATCCGAAGAATTTAAGTATAAGACCGCCTGCGATAACCGATGCGATCTGACCCGATACGTTTACGCCTATTGAGTGCATAAGAAGGAAGTTCTGAGGATCTTCCTTGATACCCATTTTATGGACGACACGTCCTGCCATCGGGAACGCCGAGATACCTGCCGCGCCGATCATCGGGTTGACCTTCTTCTTCGAGAAGAGATTAAGAAGCTTTGCGAAAAGCACTCCGCCTGCGGTATCGAATATGAACGCGAAGAGTCCGAGGCCGAGAATAAGCAGAGTTGCTGGGCTGAGAAATTTCTCAGCCGTCATCTGAGTTGCTATCGTAATTCCGAGGAATATAGTGATAAGATTTGCAAGAACCTTCTGTGCGGTCTCAGAGAGTGAATCGAGCACCCCGCACTCACGAATGAGGTTACCGAACATAAGGAAGCCGATGAGCGATACCGATTCGGGAACGATGATACCCGCAACTACGGTAATGATTATCGGGAAAAGGATCTTCGTCATCTTAGATACGTTCTTACCCTCGTAAGGCATACGAATCATACGCTCCTTTTTAGTAGTAAGAAGCTTGATTATCGGAGGCTGAATGATAGGCACGAGCGCCATATACGAATACGCCGCGACCATTATTGCGCCTGTTATAGCACTTCCCGATCCGAGGAGTTGGTTAGCAACGACGATAGCGGTAGGTCCATCTGCCGCACCGATGATACCGATAGAAGCTGCCTCTTCGGGAGAGAAAAAGATCGAAGCAAGGCAGAGTGTAAAGAATATACCGAACTGTGCCGCGGCACCGAATATCATAAGCTTCGGGTTAGTAAGAAGCGGTCCAAAGTCGATCATAGCTCCGATACCAATAAAAAGTATCAGCGGGAAAAGCTCGTTCGCAATTCCTGCATCAAAGAGCACTGATAGTGCACCTTCGGTAATTTCTCCATCTATTATTTGAGTAATAGCGCCAGACCACGGAATATTAACGAGTATCGCGCCAAAGCCCATAGGGAGAAGAAGCGTAGGCTCCATATCCTTTTTAATGGCAAGATAAATAAGAACGCCGCCGATTATCCACATAACCACGTGTCCGATGCCGATATTGGTAACGTTACTGAAAAGTTCTAAAAGTTTTTCCATATTTCCGTTCCTTTAATTTTACTATCCAATCTCTTGATTTGGACGACCCGATTATTATACCACCTTTTCCTTAAAAAGTCAAGCATTATTTGCAATATTTTCAAGCCTTCCATATAACAGTGCCGCTTACGTAAAAACTGCAAGAACCATTCATTCTTGCAGTTTTCTTCATTATAATGTTATAGGGTACGTCTCAATTTTAAGCAGCCGGGGTTTCTTCACCGCTCTCGGATGAATCATCCGAATTTTCAGGATTCTCAGGGTTCTCGGGATTCTCCGGGTTTTCGGGATTCTCCGGGTTTTCGGGTTCCTCAGGAATCTCCTCCTCAGGGGAATAATCAGGAACATCGGTAGAGAATTTCCATCCGAGTTTGGAAGCCACCGTTATCACGTAGGAATCTCCTGATGCATATACGGTAACGTTTGCGCTATCCTTGATAACGTCACTTCCGATAACGAGTTCACCTGCAACAGCACCCTCCTCCGCATCATCAGGAAGAGTGTAGCCGGTATCTTCAAATATGAGTTCTTTGAGTGCAGAGCATCCTGCGAACGCCTCGTTTCCGATAGTTTTAATCCACTTGGGAAGAATTATTACCTCTACGGTCTCATTATTCTTGAATGCTCCGTCAGCGATCTCGACAACATAAAGATCTCCGATAGCGAAGGTTTCGGGAACTATAACGATAGTTGCGCTACCTTTGTAAGAAAGTATCTTTACCGCATCCTTAGTGATCGGAACTATTGTTTCCTTGCCCGTTTCCGCGTCTATAACGGTCTCCTCGCCAATTACGAAGCCGTCAGGGATGATCTCGTAATCAAAATCGGCAAATATCTCGTCGGATACACCGTTTACTCTGCCGAGTCCGATACATTTTACGCTATTTCCGTACATATCCTTGTATGCTTTAACGTAGGTTTCAAGTCCGGTGCCAAAGTAGCCGTAAACAGTAAAATTTTCGTTGATAAGCGGCTTAGATATTACACCCTCAATCTCTTCAAGATTTTCAAGGAATCCGATAGCATATCCTGAAATATGAGTAATGCTTTTGCCGAGAGTTATGTCGGTAAGGCTCGGACAATTGAAGAATGCACCTCTGTTTATATCGGTAAGGCTGTCTCCCATGTTTATGGCGGAAAGGCTGATGCAATTTCTGAACGCTTCGTCGCCGATAACGGTAATCGCATCCGAGAGAATAACCTCTTCCAGTGCGGTACAGTTCATAAATGCGCCCGCACTGAGTTCGGTTGCATTTGCAAGAACGGTGGCCTTTTTCAGAGCTGTACATCCGTCAAAGAGTCCCGAAATACGGGTTCCCACATTATTGACGCTCATATTTGTACAGCTTGCTGGAATGGTTACTTCAACAAGCGAAGTGCAATTCGAGAATGCGCAAAGACCGATAGTGGTAACATCGACCTCGCCGAGATTGATGTTTTTAAGTGCTGAACAGTTTTTAAACGCATAGTTATTAATAATTTGAAGTGACTCAGGAAGCTTTATCGTCTCGATAGACAGACAGTTTTCAAAAACGTACTTGCCTATATCTGTAATACGCGAGGAAAGCTTAACATCAACGAGCGCCGAGCATCCGGAGAAGATACCCTCGGAAAGCACTTTAGTGGTTGCTTTCAGGTCAACACTTTTAAGCGCCTGACAGTTCTGGAATATGTAGGTTCCGAGTGCGGTTACCGAAGCGGGAACGGTGAACTGAGTGAATGCTGTATTAGCAAAAGCTTTGTTACCGATCTTGGTAATATTGCCGTCAAAGGTTATGCTCGCAAGCTCATTGCATCCGACAAACGCCATGTTTGGAATCTCCGTAACCAGTGCGGGGATCGTAATAGATTTAATTCTGAGTGCTCCGAAAGCTCCGTTTCCAATCGTTTTTACGCTTGCGGGAATAACTATGCTATCAAGAGAATCGCATCCGTAGAACGCGTAACTTCCGATCGCCTCTACCGAGCTTCCAAGAGAAACACTTTCGGCAGAATCACAGTTATAGAACGCGTAGTTACCGATAGAGGTAACAGCCGCGGGAACGACGATCTCTTCAAGTGCGTCGCATCCGTAGAACGACTTCGCCCCTATCGAGGTAACGCTTGCGGGAATTTCAACGTCTTTAAGATTATAACAGCAGAAGAAAGCCTCATCGCCAATATTTACAAGAGAATCTGCGAAAGTAACGCTTGTGAGATTTTCGCAGGAAGCAAACATACCGTTCGCGAGTGCTTCAAGACCGCTTTCAAGAGTAGCTGCGGTGAGCTTGTCGCAAGCTCTGTAAACGTAGTTACCGTATGCGATCGAGGCATTTACCGTAACGCCTTCGATCGCGGTAAACGCAAAAGCGTTGTCTCCGATTGAAATAAGTCCTTCTGGGAAATCTACAGTTTTGAGCGACGCGTTGCTTCTGAACGCATCACTTCCGATAGCGATTATACTGTCGGGAAGCTTAATTTCGGAGGCATTCGACTTATAGAAAGCAGCGTTTCCGATAACCTTTACTACCGCAGTCTGGTAGATAGCCGCTGCGTTATCATTCTGATAATCCTCACGACTATCAGCCGTGGCTACACCTTCATCGACATTGCTTTCGTCATTGGTATCTTCATTTTCTGTTCCCTCGTCGCCTTCTCCGGGAGTTTCCTCATCTTCACTCTCCTCGGAAACTATATACTCGACCGTTGCGGGAATCTCGATCACATCTTCGTTACAATGGCAATCGTAAACGACCGCGCCGTTCTCGTAGATATAGTACTCTATGCTTTTGACGGTAACACTGGTGATATACTCTCCGAGTCCGTAGTCTGCGGGATTTGCAGGGATAATATCATCCGACGCGTCTCCGTTGATGTCGGGGGTACAGTTGTCGGGATTTACCGGATCGTTTGGACCGTTATTGTCGGTATTATCGTCTTCTTTCTTACAAGCGAAGAGAGAAAGAGTCAAAATCAGAACAAGTAAAATTGCGATTAGTTTCTTCATTGTTTTCACTCCTGTATAAGTAATCACTTTATTATATAACATCAAACGATTTATGTCAAGAGAGTTTGCCCTGTTTTTTCGTTAAAACTATTGACAGAATTGTAACTTTGGTGTATATTATATATGAAAATTGCATACTTGAACAGTCAGGGGTGCTGCAAAGCGGCTGAGACGGTGATAAACCGAACCCTTTAACCTGATACGGATAATGCCGGCGGAGGGAGATTTGTCAAAAGAAAGATATCTCAAATCCGCGTGTTTTTGCTCGCGGATTTTTTATACACACCGACTGCTCATGAGGCAAAATATTATTATTTCTAGGAGGGAATTATTTTGAAACATTCCGAAAAACTCAAAAAACTCATCGTATGCGCTCTTATGATCGCAGTCGCCAACGTCCTCAGCTTCGTAAAGATCGATATGCCTATGGGCGGCGGTCTTACGATATGCAGTATGGTACCGATCGTGCTCGTATCGTTCATTTACGGACCATCGTGGGGACTTTCCACAGCCTTTGTTTACAGTGTCTTCCAGCTGATCTTCGGGCTTGACAACGTCGCTTACGCAACAAACTTAGAACTCGCACTTCTCATTATATTCTTTGACTATATCGTCGCATACTCGGTCATAGGTCTTGCGGGATTTTTCAGGGACGAAAAACACTCGTCTAAAAACGTTGTTCTCGCATCTGTCACGGTTCTCTTGCTTAGATTCGTCTGCCACTTTATTACCGGTACTTTCGTATGGGACGCGCTCTGGCCGAACGAATTCGGACTTTCCTCAACGGTATATTCTCTCGCTTATAACGGAATTTATATGCTTCCAGAAATCGTGATAACCTCTGCCGTATGTGCGCTTCTCTGCTCGTCCCCGCAGATAGTCGGTCTTTTCGGAAAGACCTCCGCTGCGGATCTCTCGAGCAAGAAAGATTCCAAGATGCTTCTCATCACAGGCATCTGCCTTATAGCCGTACAGATTGCCGCATACGTCGGACTTTACGTAACGGAAGCGCTCTCCCTGTTTGCGGATATGTCGTCACTCAAAGCTGTCATGCTCGGTGTCTGGGATCTGTTCTCATGCAGCCTCGTGGGAATAATCGGAACAGTACTTACCGTTAGCGCTTTGATCTGCGCGAAGAAAAAGAAAAACTGATCAAAAAACACAGCCGCTTTATAAACGCCGTTCGATTTTCCGTGATGTTCTTAACGGAGAATTAGTGGGTGGTATGTAACCGGAAGGTGTAAAAACCTTCCGGTTATTACTTTTTATGCGGTTTTCGCTGTTGGTTGTGTGAGGACTTCGATGGCAGGGACTCCTTCTTGTTCGGGAAGTCGGAAGGCGTAGTGTATGCGGATGGGATTGCCCGCCGTTCGAGAGTATTTCTCGAACTTCTCGTACACCTCTATTCTGCGTATGAATACTCGCAGCAGTTCGGGTGTCAGCTTTGGCATCTCAATATATCGCTTAGCGTCACGAATGAATTGCTGTATGCATTGATCTCGCATATCCACTTCACTGATTCGCTCTGCCAATTCTTGCAGTTCTCGTTTCTTTTCCGCCTGCTCCTGTTCATAACCGTTTGCCATCGAGTCATAGCGTTCGGGAGTGATTCTTCCCGATACTCTGTCCTCGTATAAACACCGAATGATGTTGTCCAGATCTTGGATTCGCTTTTCAAGCTGCTCCTTTTGAATCCTGGCATTGCGGTAGAACTTTTTTTCTTCTTCCTCACCGTTCTGCGTTGCCATCGCATAGAACTCGTCGGGGTTATCTCTTGCGAAAGCAGTCACGGTTCTAAGGTTGTGCAATACGATGGTATCGAGAACGCTTTCGCGGATATAGTGTGCAGTACATTCGGTGGTTCTGCTTTGGAATCCTCCGCATTGGAAGTTGTTGTTTTCCGGCTTCACGGTTTTCCCTCGGTGAAGGTATAACCGCTTACCGCATTCACCGCAGAAGAGGAATCCTGCATACTTGTCATCTCGCCTTGCTTGTCGGGACGTTTCCGTCCGGCAAAGTGCCGTTGCACCATCTCAAAGGTCTTGCGGTCGATGATCGCTTCGTGGGTGTCCTTGAATATGAGAATGTTTTCGGGATCGTTCTTCAACCTTTTCTTCAACTTGTTGGACTTGGAATAGGTTTTGAAGTTTACGGTATCTCCCACGTATTCCTGATTGGACAGCATCTTACGGACGGTGTTCTGCGCCCAATGATACGGTCTGCTCAAATCGGGGTTGCCTGATTTGTTTCCGCTTTTCCTAAAGGCGTACACGCTTGGGCAGAGGATCTTCTCGGCGGACAGTCTGTCACAGATCTTCACGATGCCGATGCCGCTTGCGTACATTTCAAAGATCCGTTTCACGATCGGTGCGGTTTCGGGATCGGGGATATACAGCTTCGGGTTGTCGGGGTCTTTCATATAGCCGTATGGAATGGTGGTTCCGACCCGTTCTCCGCGCTCACCTTTGGCTCGTTGTACGGCTCTGATCTTACGGCTTGTATCACGGGCATAAAAATCGTTGAAATAATTTTTGATGCCTGAGAAGTCGCTGACACCGTTTGCGCTGTCCACGCCGTCGTTGACGGCAATGAACCGAACGTCATATTGGGGGAAGGTGATTTCCATCAGCATTCCCGTTTGCAGATAATCTCTACCGAGACGGGATTGATCTTTCACGATGACGATTCCTACCTTGCCTTGTTCGATGTCGTTCATCATCTGCTTGAAATCGGGGCGGTTGAAGTTCGCTCCCGAGTATCCGTCATCCACGTAGAATTGGATGTTCGGGAATCGGTGCTGTTCTGCGTACTGCTGTAAGATTAACTTTTGGTTTTTGATACTGTTGGATTCGCCCTGCAGATCATCCTCTTGGGACAGGCGACAGTATATGGCTGTTATTAAATTTTTGCTTTCGGTTGATTTCATTACACGTTTCCTTTCCGAGCCGAGTGCGGCTCTGTCAAATCAAACCGAATAGGATACGGCAACAACATATCACAACTCGGTCGAGTAGTCCAGCGACTTTGCTGAAACAGTTTTGTTAACTTTTTCGACCGTTGATAAG
>JAZUQQ010000012.1:0-2092 GCA_045605765.1 Eubacteriales bacterium
GGCGCATCCTTTGTTTCGTTCAAGGAGTATTATGTGGAACGGGAAATCTTTGATTATATCCGTTCTATGCGGACAGGCTTTACGGTACAGAGCCTTGCGGAATATGCCAAGCTCCGCAAAGCAATGGCGGTATGGGATAAATATGACCGCAGTTATACCGATGCTACGATTGAAGCAGTTGCCGCAGAGATTGGCGAAACCGCCGATGACACGAAAGAAATTCTGCTCGGCGGCTTGCTCAATGAAAATCGTGTTGACCTTTATCAGCAGTATGCGGAAGATGATGAAGCGGAAAGCACCGAAGAAGCACACCCCGATACCACCTCCGACACATACACGCTGTATATGAAGGGGGAACTGTACGCCCGTCTATGGGATGCCTATGACAAGCTCGAATACACGGAGCGAATGATGCTCGCCCAACGGCTCGGCTTCTGCTTTGATTGTCACAGTACCTTTTATATGGATTACGATGATCTCGACGAGTACGGCGAACCCAAGAAGAAACCCATCAAGCCGATGATGTATACCGACATTGCCACCGATCACGAATACAGCTCTGCCAACACCGCACACAAAAAATGCGAAAAGGCGCTTGCGAAATTAAAAGAAGCTATAAAAGACCTGATATAACGAAAAAAGCCCCGTTAGGAATGCAGAATTTACTGCGCTCCCAACGGGGCAAAGCGATTGGTTATTTTGCGATTTTTCTCTTTTTATCAATAACGATCAAAGCAATCATTGAACAGCAACTCAACACTAAGAGGAACACCCACAATCCAAGATTGCTGTTATCGCCAGTCTGAGGATTGTCAGGGTTAGAAGGTGAAACATTAATATTCTCCCACGTTGCTATTACGGTTGTATCGGCAGTAACAGTAATTTTGTCGCCAGCTGCCTTTTCTACACCTCCAACGCTCCAAGCCTTGAACTGCTTGCCATCGGGAGCAGTAAAGCCGTTTTCAGGGAGAGTATATTCGCCGGAAATACCGGTTACGTCTACCATTGTACCCGTGCCGCCGTTCGCATCAAACGAAACAGTATATGTTGGAGCGGATGGCGCATTATCTCCCACTAAAGCGTAGGTGCTTAAATGCTCCAATGTACCGACCAAATACCCACCCTCTTGAGTCAACGTGATTGGTGATTCTGTGGCGAAATTATCTTCAGCATCTATGTAAACAATTTTGAAGATATCATATTCTTTCATCTCGTCGGTCATTTTGATTTTGATATAAAACGGACCTTCATGTATCAAAAAGCCGTCGTCGTTCTCAACTTGAATTTCATAGAAGGATAACAGAGTACCGTGCTGCTTAGTCGCATTTTTAATACCTTTCATCGCAGAATCATAAAATTCTTGTGATATGCCCGCAGTTTCCAAGTCTTCGGGTGAAAACGCCAAATAATCGATCATTGTAAAGGAAAGTTCTCTATTCTTCTCGTATGTAAGTGATATTACGTTTCCTTTATCGTCTGTTAAAGTATAGCTTTCGGTTTCGAACTCCTCATTGTCGACCGTATAAGCAATCGCATAATTTGAGAAGCTTGAAGTGGAAAAAGTGATCTCTTGTGACGCGGGATTGTAATCTGCATCCAACAGTACAAATTCTCCGTCGCCTTTTTCGTGAACGATTTTTACTGTATCTGTGTCGATACCATCTTCGAGCCTCAGAGTGATTTCTGCGGGATTATCCAAATTCTCAACAGGAGTACTCCAAACATCCTCTGCATTTCCTTTGTGAAAAACATTGTGCAAAGAAATATCCAGATATTCGGAAACTACCAAGCCTTCCGCTGCCGCTTCAAAATCGCCTTGGTTTGTGATGTTGGCTTCATTCACTTCAAGCACGGCAGAGCCGCCATCCAATTCGCCGGCAGCCAGTTCAACGCCGCCTTCCGAAATGCTCTCGGCATTTGCCTTAACAATATCTTCTGTTGCCGTAAAGATAACGGAGAAGTGCGTATGCGCATCAGGATACACTGCGAAGCGGAACGTACTGATGGCTTCGGCGGCATTAAAGCCGGCGTCTGACAATGGGATCGGATCATCTTCGGTCGTTCTGATGTGTGTTGCCTGATAACCGTAGTC
>JAZUQQ010000013.1:0-1547 GCA_045605765.1 Eubacteriales bacterium
CGCGTTTCCTTGCCGCATCGATATAAGCGACACGAATGCGCTTGTAAGGCTCAGACAATTTCTCGTAGTTTTCAAACGCAACGGCATCGTTCTTTATGGCATCGATGATATCCGTCGGGAAAACATACGGCGCACGAATCAAGGGGAGCACACCATCCCGTATGCTTGGGTGAATCAGCCCTTGTTCGTCAAGCCAAATCAGCCGTTCAATATTCGGTCGGGAATAAGGACTGCCTTTCTTTCTCAGTGTAAACCGCTGCGCACGGTGTGTAGGATCAATATGCTTAATGGTGCTGTCGATCCAACCGAAGCAAAGAGCTTCTTCTACCGCATCGTTGTAGGAAAGCGCCTTGTCGCCCGACTCCTTCATCGGAAAGACAAACCAGATCTCACTCTCAGTTTCAAAGTGTTCTGCAAGCCACTCGCGCCATACTTCTCTTTCACTTGTGTAAAAAGTTTTCATTTTTAACCTACAAATTTGTATTTAACTATAAGACCACTTTCCCTTTCGCAATAAAATAAACTTCTTGCATTACCGCAATGGTTGCAAGTACACATATTGTCGCAACGCTAAAGGTGGTTTCAACAAAAGTAAGCGTAGGCGGCAAAAGGAACAAAGCAAATCCTGTTATTTTATTTAACACGCTATGTATTGATATTAGTTTTTTCTTGCGAATAAAAACTAACGCAATATTAAATATCTTAATCAAAGCAATAATAATAATCCACACCCATAGCCATGCAGGTATGTGTATTAGGGGTAGTATTTTTACTCCGCATACGAACATAAAAACGAAGTCAGCAGCCGTATCAAGTTTTGCTCCAAAATTACTAACTGCTCCCGTCTTTCTTGCAATCGTTCCGTCAATCATATCGGTAAGTCCGCAAAACATATAGAGTACGTAAAACCAAGCCGATGTTAAAGGAATGAACAGAAG
Organism: Eubacteriales bacterium; assembly: GCA_045605765.1. Taxonomy (GTDB): domain Bacteria; phylum Bacillota; class Clostridia; order Oscillospirales; family CAG-272; genus SIG672. Next base: position 939 of record JAZUQQ010000013.1, read on the forward strand.
AGGCAAACTAAATGCAACTCTGCTGCCTGTAATAATGTTTGCGATATATTTCTTCATAAATTTAAATCTGATCAACTGTTGCATTTGAAATCAATATCCGCTTTTCTTGCCTGAGCGCACAGATCCTTTGTCTGTAATTTATACTCCTTGCCGTCCTTGATAAAGTGCGTTCCGCACTGTCTGAACTCGAAGGATACGTTTTTTCGGATGCATTGCTCTCTGATATCAAGCACCCAATCGTAGTCAAGCGGTCTTGCGTTTGTATCCGATTCCCCGCCGACAACCACAAGCTCAATGCCGTCAAGATAGCGTTCTATGTCGATGGCTTCGATCAGCGGCTGTGCGGTGATACATTTGTGCTTGATTGGGAGCTTTTCAAAAATTCCGAGCTTGTAATCGGCGTTCTTTTGGTTCTCAACCGTACAGCAAACCACGACGTTTTCATAACCGTCGCCCCAATCATCGGGAATGCAGTCCATAAATCTGTCGATACGCTTTGTGAGAAACAGAAAGGTGCAATCCTCGCGCTCCTTTATCATCTGCCAGCACTCGGGGCGCCACGCGTCAGCTTCCTCAATCAGAAAATCGGTGGAAAAGCAGGTATAGACA
>JAZUQQ010000014.1:0-158988 GCA_045605765.1 Eubacteriales bacterium
TGTTTTCAGATCTCTGACCGTAACGGTCTTGTTTTCTGTATCTATGGCAACCGCCTCGCTGAATATGCGAACGTCGATATTGAAACGAGCCTTGAAGCTCTCGGGTGTTTGCAGAGTGAGATTTGACTTCTCTGTGATCTCACCACCGATATAATAAGGGAGTCCGCAGTTGGCGAAGGAAATAAACTCTCCGCGCTCCAAAATGACGATCTCGGCTTTCTCGTCAAGCCTCCTGAGTCTTGCCGCGCAGGACGCCCCGCCTGCCACGCCTCCTATGATCAAGGACTTCATAAGCTTACCTCCGTTTTTCTTTCTGTGAGTATATTTTACCATACCTTTTTCGTGTCCGCTGTGACTTTTGTCACTCAAGCACATCACAAAATTATTATATCATATTTTGTGCCATATATCAATATAAAGCAGCTTGTGACAAAAGTCACGGACAGGACTCTGCTTTCGTGTTACAATAAAGCCGTAATCAAAATACAAGGAGGATACAAAATGAGTATTTTTAATATATTCGCACGCAAGGATATTAACGAGGGAGTCCGAAGCTCCCGTGAAAGTAAAAACGCAATTCTTCTCGATGTCAGAACGAGAGAGGAATACGCAAGCGGACATATTGAGGGAAGCCGAAATCTTCCGCTTGACGAGATCGACAAAGTGGATTCGGTTATAAAGGATAAAAACACTCCTCTGTACGTCCATTGCCTCAGCGGAGGACGAAGCGCACGCGCGGCGGCTTATCTGAAAGGCAAGGGATATCGGGAGGTTCACGATATCGGCGGTATTGGATCGTACAGAGGTAAGATCGTTGTTTGATATACAAAGAGGGCTGACGAAATCAATCGTCAGCCCTCAAATTTTGCGGTGCAGTAGGCAAAGAAACCTTCTGCGCCTATAAGATACACACGGTAATTAACAAATTATTGTGAACACTTTTGAATGCTAATGACTTAATGTAACACAATTAAGTACTATTCTTGAAAAGCCCCAATGCTTAAATCAGTTTTTATGGTATATTTCCTGCCGTAATTGTCATAAAGAATGATTCTCACTTTGTCATTAGGATTGCAAACCGCACACATATTGGTTTTACAATAAGCTCTATAAACATCCTGCTTAATAATGTCTATATTTTGCGTTGTTGCCGGCGGTAAATTCAATTCCTTCAAACCGTTAAAGTATTCAACATGAAAGACATGTGTGTTTGCGCAAAAAATCATTTTAGTTATTGCAATTGTTCTAAGCGAGTTGTTAGATAGATAAATTTTGAAATCGGGTACTGTTTCAAAATGTGTATGTACTTTTCTTGTTTTATCCCACAAATTTAACCAAATACCAACAATACCAACGATAGTAGCTAATGTAGTTCCAATTGCAGAAAGCGCGTTCCAATTCATAAACAATCACCTCTATAATCTTCCAATGTATTTACTTTCTTACTATTTTTTCTTGCTTTTTTATTTTCTACAAATAGGACAGCCACGGCCTTTGTTTCTATCTGCAATCCTTGCCTGCCATTCGTGACCTTCGCTGCATTTCCACCAGACTTTTTTATTGCTGTTAGGTAATACATCCATAGGTGTTAATCCGTCATTTTTTTCATAATTCCATTCTTTTGCTAACGACGGATTAACCGTTTGCAAATCATTTTCGCCTTTTACGGCATATCGACCTGAACAATATGGGCAACTATTTCCTCTATTTCGCTCTATTATCCTTGCTTGCCATGCGTGACCTTCGCTGCATTTCCACCATACTTTTTTATTACTATTAGGCATTACGTCTGCAGGCGTTAATCCATTGTTCTTATCATAATGCCAATCTTTAGCTAAAGTTGGATTAACTGTTTCCAGATCGTTATAACCCTTTAAAACTTTTCTGCTTGAACAATATGGACATCCACGCCCTTTATTTCTGTGATCAATTGTTGCTTGCCATTCGTGTCCTTCGCTACATTGCCACCATACCTTTTTTCCGCTATTCTTCGTGAAATGTTCCGGTTTTAAATTACCAATCTTTTCGCAATTCCATTCTTTAGCTAAGTTTGGATTAGATAACAACAGAGAACTTTCCTTTTCTGTATACTCCCGCAAATTTGCTATAGCAATAGAATCTCTTTCTAGATCAATATCAATACATAACCCAATTATTTCGATTAAAACACGTTTGAGTATTTCAGACAAATTCTTTTGCCCTTTTTGAACAATAAAATCTATGGAACTATCATTTAACGAAGGTAATCCTTCTCTTATTCTATACAATTTAATTCCATCTTTTTTACACTTTTGATTTTTCTTTAAATCTATTTTTGCTTTATTTTTATGCCAAAGATATCCATCATACTCAATGGCAACTTTTTTTGATGGAATGTAAATATCCAACTCGTAACCCATTTCTCTGTATGAATGTATTACTTCTAAACCGTGTTTTTTTAGATAATACAGGATCGCATATTCTGGCAAAGATGTGTTACGTTCAGAGTTGCAAATAGGACAACCTCTCCCGTTATTTCTATGATTGATAGTTGCTTGCCACTCGTGTCCTTTACTACACTTCCACCATACTTTTTTACTACTACTTTCAGTAAAATGTTCAGGTTTGGTATTTCCGTTTTTTTCGTAATTCCATTCTTTTGCTAAAGTTGGACTTATGGTTTGCAAATCATTTTCACCTTTTAAAACTATATTACCCGAACAAGCAGGACAACCCCGCCCATTATTTCTGTGATTAACTGTAGCTTGCCACTCGTGGCCTTTACTGCACTTCCACCATACTTTTTTATTACTATTGGGCAATAGATCCCTTGGTGTTAATCCGTTATTCTTATCGTAATTCCATTCTTCTGCCAAGGTCGAATTAACGGTTTGCAAATCGTTTTCACCACTAATGGCAATTCGCCCCGAACAATATGGGCACCCGCGCCCGTTAGCTCTGCTATATATCGGAGCTTGCCATTCGTGCCCCTTGCCACATTTCCACCATGCTTTTTTCCCGCTACCAAGAGTTAATGTTTTAGGGTCAAAAGCTAATTCGGTATTCTTTTCACAATTCCATTCTGCCATCAGTTCGGCGTTATCAATTATGTATTTCTTGTCTGGCATAACTTTGGCACCTCGCTTTTTCGAAGATTGTTTTAATGCAGTAAATGAAATAAGCCGCAGAGTTTCCCCTGCGGCTTCAACTGCGGTCAAAACCGCGATTTTGGTCGGAGTGACACGACTCGAACGTGCGATCCCCGCATCCCAAATGCGGTGCGATACCAGCTTCGCTACACCCCGATTTTGTATTAAATTTTTCCGTAAGTGGTCAAATCTGTGGTCAAAACATTTTGTCGGTGTTTTTTTGAAAAGGGTAACGCCCGAAAAAGTCAATGTTTACAAGGTTTTTTGATCGTTTGAAAAATCAAGAAGCGAAAGCCGCCTGCATGCTCCCAAACGTCGCGCGCTACCAACTGCGCTACATCCCGATGGAGCCTTTTGACGAGAATTTTTAACCGCAAAATATTATATCACAAAAAAATCTTAGTGTCAACAATAAAAATATAAAATTTTTCCTCGCGGCAGATTTTTATTGAAGGTCCTTGATTTTTTACTTTTTTTGTGTATAATATAAATATAATCACTTTTGGAGGACTTTTTAATGGACGGTGACAGTACCGAAGACTGTAATTACAATAAGTTTATCTCGGTCAATTATCGAAATTACATAAATATTATCAAGGTATATCCGAATTGATACCTCTTTTCGGATATGCCTTTTTGCGCTTTGAACAGAATTTTTAATTATATTTCAGGAGTTTTACATAATGAGTACCCCCGTTTACATAATCATAATGGCAGCTCTCGTGCTTATGTCTGCTTATTTCTCGGCGACCGAAACTGCCTTTTCCTCTCTCAACAAGACCAGACTAAGGCTTATGAGCGAAAAGAGCAAAAAAGCCGCTCTCGCGCTCAAGCTGTCGGAAAATTACGATAATCTTATTTCGTCTATACTTATTGGAAACAATATCGTAAACATTTCGCTTTCCTCGATAGGTACGGTGTTTTTCATCGACAAGTTCGGTGATATCGGAGCGACTCTTTCGACCGTCGTCATAACCGTTATGGTTCTCATCTTCGGCGAGGTCTGTCCCAAGAGCATCGCAAAGGATATGCCCGAATCGTTTGCAGTGTTTTCCGCTCCGATAATAAGACTTTTCGTCTGGATCCTTGCTCCGATAAATTTCCTTTTCTCGCTCCTCAAAAAGGGGCTTTCCAAGATGCTCAAAGTCAAGGACGGCGAAAAGACCTCTCAGGAAGAGCTTATAATGATGGTCGAAGAGGTAACCGAGGAGGGAACTCTCAACAGCGAAGAGAGCATTCTCGTGCAGAATGCTATCGAGTTTTCCGATCTCAAAGCCGAGGACATACTCACGCACCGCGTTGACATTGAGGCTTTTCCCGTAGATGCGCCTAAGCAGGAGATCGCGCAGGCGTTTTCGGAATCCAAATATTCTCGCCTTCTCGTTTATGAGGAGAGCATTGACAACATAGTCGGCGTCGTTCACCAGAAGGACTTTTACACAGGAACTGGCGTTACCAAAAAGGAGATCCGTGATATTATGACTCCGCCGATCTTCATTTTGCCATCGAAAAAGATCGACGAGCTCCTCAGACTTCTTCAAAAGAACAAATCGCACGTTGCGGTCGTTCTTGACGAATATGGCGGAACCTACGGGCTCGTCACCATGGAGGACATTCTCGAAGAGCTTGTCGGCGACATTTGGGACGAGCACGACGAAGTTACCGAAAATTACCGCAGAGTCGGAGAAAACAACTTTAGAGTGAACTGTGCTATGACGGTTGACGATTTCTGCGCTCAGTTTGATATTGAGATCGAAACCGAAACGATATCGCTTAGCGGTTGGGTTACCGAGCAGCTCGCAAAGATTCCCGATGTTGGCGATAGCTTTGATTACCTCAACCTTTCGATTCGTGTAATTGCCACCGAGAGCCACCGTGTAAGCGAGGTCGAGGTCGTGGTAAACGACACGGACGAAGAAACCGAAGAAGTAAACGTATAAAGCGATGCCGCGCAAAATAGTGAGAAAATTGAAATCAGCCACCACAAAAGGTTTCTGCAATAGAACCGTATCCTTTCTACTAACAAGAATAGGACAGAGAACATAAAAATTCTCTGTCCTATTTTCTTCACAAATGTTATATTAAAGTACAAGTAAAATGCTACTTCGTCAGCGTTATATTGTTGCAAGCAACAGTGATATTGCTCCCGTTTGTAGCAGTGATATTATATTCGCCATTTTCATTTTAACTCGCGTAGCGAATATCACTCGTCACGAGACAGCATCACTGCGAAGCAATATCACTCGCCAAAGGCGAATACAACTGGCGTACTTGCGATAAAGCAGGCACGCCAACGAGGCGGTTTTCTTTTATTTAACGACCGGAACCTTAACTACGATCTTCTTTATAGGAGAGGAAACTCCGCCGAAAGCAAGACCGGGAGCGTGAGTGTCGCCCGGATAGAAGATGGCGAACTTTCCGCTGTCGAGCGTGATGTTCTGGAAGCACTCGGGAGCGTAGTAGAACTCGATGTCTGGCTTATACTCGACTGCGATCGAGGTGTGTGCGGTGTCACCTGCGAGCAGGGTCTCCTTGCCCGAAATGATTATCTGAATGTCGATGTAATCGTGGTGATTTTCGTAGTTCGGGTTTTCCTTGATCTTGGAATCGTACTCGGAAACCGAAGCGTAGACTCCGTTTTCACCGAAGTATTTTCCTGCGGGAGCGTTTTCGGCGATCAGCTTGTTTGCCAGAGCAAACGCGCCTTCAAAGCAGGGGTGTGCGCCGTTATAAAGGGACGAACGGTTTAAGGTGTCGATGATCATTTTTGTATCTCCTTTAATATAATTTTAAGTAAAGTTTTCCCAAGAAACGTTTTTAAAAGGTTTTCTGCGACAGATAGATCAGAAGCACCGAGATGTCGGCAGGGGAGATACCCGAAATTCGAGATGCCTGTCCGATCGTGAGCGGACGGAATTTTTCGAGCTTTTGGCGAGCCTCGATGCGTATTCCTAAAACATCAGAAAAGTCGATATTTTCGGGAATTTTCATAGATTCAAGCTTTGCCTTGCGAGCGACCTCGGCGAGCTGTTTTTTGATATATCCCTCATACTTCACCGCTGTTTGTATACTAAGCAGTGCGGCACGGGAGATGTTTTTAGGTCTGTCGGGATCGAGCACCTCAATATCGCGGTAGGTGAGCTGAGGACGGCGAAGAAGTTCGGCAAGCGAAATACCGGAGAGAGCATTTGCAAGTCCACGCTCGTTGAGAAAAGGATTTGCCTTTTCGGGAGATAAAAACGTGTGTTCAAGACGGTAGATCTCGTCCTGTATAAGCTTCTGTTTTGCCTCAAAGCGCGAAAATCTTTCGTCGTTGATGAGTCCTACTCGGTGACCTTCGGGTGTCAGTCGCTCGTCGGCGTTGTCCTGACGCAGAAGAAGTCTGTATTCGCTTCTCGAGGTCATCATTCTGTATGGCTCGTTTGTACCCTTGGTTACGAGATCGTCGATAAGCGTTCCGATATACGAGCTGTTGCGCGAGAGTACGAGCGGTTTTTCTCCCTTTATTGAAAGGGAAGCGTTTATGCCTGCAATAAGACCTTGCACGGCGGCTTCCTCGTATCCCGAGCTGCCGTTGAACTGTCCTGCGCCATAAAGACCGCCGATATTTTTGAATTCGAGTGTCGCGAAAAGCTGAGTAGGATCTATGCAATCGTATTCGATGGCGTACGCGGTACGCATCACCTTTGCATTTTCGAAGCCTCTTATGCTGTGAAGCATCTGCATCTGCACCTCTTCGGGAAGAGATGAAGAAAATCCCTGCAGATATATTTCTTTGGTGTCAAGACCGCAGGGCTCGACGAAGAGCTGATGACGGCTTTTATCCGAAAAACGGACTACTTTGTCCTCGATACTAGGGCAGTATCTAGGACCCGTGCCCTCGATAACTCCCGAATAAAGAGGCGAGCGCGAAAGGTTTTCCTTTATTATGCGATGCGTTTCCTCGTTTGTGTATGCAATATGGCAGGGAAGCTGCTTCATATTTGCATAAGCATCGGGATCGGTATAGACCGAGAAGGGAATACACTCGTCACCCGTTTCGCCGTTTTGAATTTCCAGCAGACTGAAATCAATGCTGTCCGCGTGAATTCTCGGAGGAGTTCCGGTCTTGAATCGCATAAGCGAAATTCCGAGATCGCGCAGGCAGTCGGAAAGTCCGTGCGCGGGTAGAAGTCCGTCAGGGCCGGAGGTGCATACCGTCTCGCCTGTTATCGTGCGCGAATCAAGGAACGTACCACTGCAAATTATCGCGGCGGAAACCTCCCACACGGCACCCATTGAAGTCGTTACAGAGCTAACTCGCATCTTTCCGTCAGAGTCTTTTTCTGTTTCGATAGATATTATTTCAGCCTGAATGAGCGAGAGATTTTCTGTATTCTCAAGGACTTTTTTTATTGTTGACTTGTATAGCCCGCGGTCTGCCTGAACTCTTTTCGAGTGGACTGCCGCGCCCTTCCCGAGGTTAAGCGTTCTGCTTTGTAAAGTTACGGCATCTGCCGCACGCCCCATTTCGCCGCCGAGCGCGTCTATCTCGTAAACGAGATGACCTTTTCCCGTGCCTCCGATAGACGGATTGCAGGGCATATTTCCGACCGCATCAAGGTTTATCGTGAACAGCAACACGTCAAGACCCAGTCTTGCGGCACTGAGAGCCGCCTCAACTCCGGCGTGTCCTGCTCCGATAACGGCAATATCCGCTTTTCCTGCATTATATTTGATCATTTTTATTCTAATTTAGGAAACTTTTTGAAAAAAGTTTCCTAAGACCTTCAAAACTTTTCCTGACAGAAAAGCTATTTTACTCAAAGTTTTTGAAATTCCAAGAAACTTTTTCCAAAAAGTTTCTTAGTGGGGTCAAGGGGCAAAGCCCCTTGTTAAACGAGTTTCTCGAGAGTTGCTATCTTTGCCGCGCAGACGAGAACCGAAACTGCGATTTTCAGCTCGTCAACCGGCGGGAAGGTCGGCGCGATGCGGAGCACACTGTCATCGGGATCCTTTCCGTAAGGGAAGGTCGCACCGGCATTTGTGAGCGTAACTCCCGCTTTTTTGCAAAGCTCGAAGGTTCGGCTCGCACAGCCTTTGTCGAGATAAAGCGTTATGAAATATCCGCCTCTCGGATTTGTCCAGTGAGTGTTTGGCAGACAGGAAAGCTCTTTCTCAAATTCGGAAAGAACCGTTTCGAATTTCGGGCGAAGTATCGATGCGTGGCGCTTCATATGAGCTTTGAGGCTGTCGAAATCTTTGAGAAACTCAACGTGGCGGAGCATATTCATCTTGTCAAAGCCAATGGTCTGTACAGTAAGTATCGATTTTATAAACTCAACATTTTCCTTGCCAGAAACGATAGCCGAGATGCCCGAGCCGGGGAAGGTGACCTTAGAGGTCGAGGCGAACATTATAAAAATGTTCTCGTTGCCTGCTTTTTTAGCCTCGTCGTAGAGGCTGAGCAGCTTATCGCCCTCGTCGTAAAGATCGTGAACTACGTACGCGTTATCCCAGAAAATTCTGAAATCGTCTGCGGCAGGCTTCAGATTTGCAAAGCGACGGACGGTGTCGTCAGAGTAGGTGTATCCGTCCGGATTTGAATATTTCGGAACGCACCATATGCCCTTGACCGAGCTGTCGCTTTCGACGTATTTTTCAACGAGATCCATATCAGGTCCGTCGGGAGTCATCGGGATATTGATCATTTCGATTCCGAAGGTTTCGGTTATTGCAAAATGCCTGTCATAACCGGGGACGGGGCATAGAAATTTGATCTTGCCCTGTCTGCACCAAGGGGTAGCACCCTTGTAGGAACCGAAGAGCATCGCGCGCGCGATTGCATCAAACATAAGATTAAGGCTTGAATTTCCGCAGACGATAACGTTCTCTGCGGGAGCTTCGAGTATTGTTGCGAAAAGTCTTTTTGCTTCGGGAATCCCGTCAAGTAGTCCGTAGTTGCGGCAGTCGGTGCCGTCATCGGCAATAGGCGAGGAAATGTCCACTTGCATATCGACCGACAGTTCGAGCTGATCTGCACCCGGCTTTCCTCTCGCCATATTGAGACTGAGCTTCTTTTCAAGAAAGCTTTCGTATATCTCACGCTCCTTTTCTAGCTCCTTTGCGAGCTCAGGATGTGTCATTTGTGAGTAATTCATTTTATTCTCCATTAATTTACTACTTTATTAAAATTCTGCGTTTCCTGTCGTTCTCGGAAAACTTTCTACGTCGCGAATGTTCGACATGCCGGTAACGTACATAATAAGGCGCTCAAAGCCGAGACCGAAGCCTGCGTGCTTCGTGCCACCGTAGCGGCGAAGCTCGGTGTACCAAGAATAAGATTCTTTATCAAGACCGAAGCGGTCGAAGGCTGCTTCCAGATAATCAACTCTTTCCTCGCGTTGAGATCCGCCGATAAGCTCTCCGACACCCGGAACGAGAAGGTCCATAGCGGCGACAGTCTTGCCGTCGTCGTTGAGGCGCATATAGAACGCCTTGATCTCCCTTGGCCAGTTGGTAACGAATACCGGACGCTTGAAATACTTTTCGGTCAGGTATCTTTCGTGCTCGGTTTGGAGATCTTCTCCCCAACCAACAGGATATTCGAAGCTCTCGCCGCTCTTTTTGAGGATCTCTATAGCCTCCTCGTAAGTGCATACTGCGAAGCTCGAATTTACGATGCCTTCAAGACGCTCTATAAGACCTTTGTCAACTCTGAGGTTGAAGAATTCAAGCTCGTCTCGGCACTCGGTGAGGAGCGCGCTGATGACGTATTTAAGCATCTTTTCCGCGAGCTCCATGTCGTCTGAAAGATCGGCAAATGCGATCTCGGGCTCGAGCATCCAAAACTCTGCCGCGTGGCGAGGAGTGTTCGAGCGCTCTGCACGGAAGGTCGGACCGAAGGTATATACCTTGCCGAACGCCATAGCGTATGACTCAACGTTGAGCTGACCTGAAACGGTGAGGTTTGCGCTCTTGCAGAAGAAATCTTGACTGTAATCGACACTTCCGTCGGGATTTCTCGGAATGTTGTCAAAATCAAGGGTGGTTACCTTGAACATATCGCCCGCGCCCTCGCAGTCTGAGGTCGTGATAAGCGGAGTGTGAACGTATATAAAACCATTCTCGTAGAAAAATCTGTGAAGTATCTGAGCCGCCATACTGCGAACGCGGAAAACTGCCGAGAAAAGGTTGGTTCTCGGACGAAGATGCGGCTTGGTACGAAGGAATTCAAGCGACTGTCCCTTTTTCTGCATAGGGTAGTCGGGAGTAGATGTTCCTTCTATCTCAATATTTTCCGCTTTAAGCTCGAAGGGCTGCTTTGCCTCTGGAGTGAGCACGAGCACTCCAGTGATGCAGAATGACGCACCGACGTTCTGCTTTGCTACCGTTTTGTAGTTTTCAAGCTTGTCGGCTTCGAAAACAACTTGAAGATTTTTGAAGCAGGATCCGTCGTTAAGCTCGATAAAGCCGAACACATTGCTCGCGCGGATAGTTCTGCACCAACCTGCAACAGTTATCGTTTTTCCGTCAAATGACGAGGGATTGCTGAAAATTTTTGTAATTTCGATTCTTTTCATTATTTATGACCATTCCTTTCTTTGCATTTGTGCCGCAAGGTACAAATAGATTTGAAAACGGCGCACTTTATTCTATGACTGTATTTCGTTTTCAAACTTTTCTCCTGATATAAAATGTTGTAATTTCTTTTCCTATATGTTATAATGCTTTTATAATGAATGATTTATAAAGGATTTTTGCTATGGAAGTAAAAAGATTTTCAAAAAACGACAGCGGATTTATCTGCGAAAATTGCGGCAAAGAGGTAAAGCCTCTCGGAAAGAGCTCGCGCGATCACTGTCCGTTCTGTCTCTGGTCGATACATGTTGACATAAATCCTGGTGACAGAGCCAACGAGTGCAGAGGGCTTATGGAGCCGGTGTCTGCCGTTACCGATCCGAGAAAAGGGTATATAATCATATACCGATGCACAAAATGTGGCGAAACACACAGAAACCGAGCGGCACACGATGCGGCAGTTCAGCCGGACAGTCTTAAAAAGCTTATTACGCTTACCGCTATGCATTGAAAATAAAAACGCCTCGGAAACGCAAAAAACGTTACCCGGGACGAACTGTTCTTAGTCCGCGGTGCCACCCGCATTGATGCGACCTGCGCATCCACTTTCAAATATTTTGTTTTGAAAAACCGAGTGTTCCCTGACTTAATACTCTCCCGACCGCGCTTTCAGCCTACGACGCGGACTCTCTGACAGGATTTCCACAAAAGCAGATTCTCTTACCGTTTATTATATATCCGTTTATAATTTTTGTCAAGGGGCTTTGCGACAAAAATCACATAAAACATCTTGCTGTTTGACTAAAAATATAAAATGAATGTAAATTTAAAAAAAAGAACAAAAACATATTGCAAAAAGCAAACAAATGTAGTATAATTACAGAAGTAAACGATGCAGAGGAATTCTCTGAAATAATTTGGAGGCATTTATGGAATTTATTGAATATAAGCGCTTTGCCGCTTTTTTTAAACAGAGTTACGATAAGATTACCAAAATAATGATCATCGTCGGACTTGCTCTTACGGTGGTGGGTGGTATCCCCGCTCTTCTCGGATTTTTCTACGTATCCGGATTTTACGACCTGAGATTTTATTTTCTTATAGCCTGCGGAGCGGGTGCTGTTACTTGGGCAGTGGGTTCCGGGAGAGTCGTAAAAGAATTTGAATTTGACGATGTGTTTTACAGAGTTTCCCGCGAGATAAAGGAAAAGTGCGAATCTAAGTTCGGTTACGCTGACGATCTTAAAAATGCGGTAACATTTGAAGGCTTTGTTATTGATGAGAACAACCTTGAAAGCGTCAGAAAATTCGGAGCAAAGAATGTTTCCCCTTTGGGAAGAGTTTGCTACGTTTATTCGCGCAAAGAAAAATTCTACGTTTTCACCCGCACCTTCTCACTGACAGAGGATTTCTTCGAGGACAAGGAATACGACATACATTACAGTAATATCGCAAGTGCTGAATATATTACATCTGAGCTTAGCGACGATGTTACTGTTAACAAGATTTTGGTCAAAGATGCAGACAAGACTCTCCTTGAAGCGTTTGTTATGGTTAGCGACTACGATAGTGAGACCTTCCCCGAAAACGTTATTCACAAGAGAAATCATATTATGGCACGTATGTGAAAAAACGATGCTGTTGGCATTGTTTGACGGTTTAGCTTCGCAAAACTAACCTCGGCAGCGAAGCCGCGATTCGGCAAGAAATCCCATCCAAAGAGTGCGACTTTTGCGCGTTGCGAATGAGGTCAAATTTTCAAATTATCTAAACTCGCCGAAAGGCGAGTTTTTTGTTACGCGTTACGGTAAGTTGTTACAAATCTCTTGACATCAAACTTGGTGAGTGATAAAATATAAGAAAAGAATTATAAAGTAAAAGGACAACATTCCGATGAAAATAATAGAGGTAAAAACAGGTAAACCATATCAGATAATTGTCGATCGTGGGGCGCTAGATACACTCGGCAAAAAAATAAAGAATGTTTGCAGTGCGAAAAAAGTTATGGTCGTTACCGACGAAACGGTTGAAGCACTCTATTTTGCGCGCATCAAAAGATCACTTGAAGATGAAAATCTTGAAGTGTGCAAGTTTGTGATAGTTCCCGGCGAAAAATCAAAATCGACCGACAATCTCGTAAGACTTTGGGAGACCCTTGCTGATAGCGATATAACGCGAAGCGACGCTGTTGTCGCGCTCGGCGGTGGCGTAGTCGGAGATCTCGCAGGATTTGCCGCATCAACTTTCCTTCGCGGCATAAAATATATTCAGATTCCCACGACTCTGCTTGCTATGACCGATTCTTCGGTTGGTGGTAAGACTGCTGTTGACCTGAAAGCGGGCAAAAATCTCGCGGGTGCATTTCATCAACCCTGTCTTGTTCTGTGTGACCCCGAAACGCTCGAAACGCTCCCGAAAGAGCATTTCCGCGACGGAATGGCAGAGGTCATAAAATACGGTATGATAAACCGTACCGCGCTTATAGACAAGCTTTACGCTTACGACGGGGCAGACAAAGACGCACTTGACGATATAATCTCTATGTGCATTGAGGATAAGCGCGATATCGTTTCCAAAGACGAGTTTGATTTCGGTATCCGTGCGCTACTTAATTTTGGACACACTCCCGCACACGCTATCGAGCTTTATTCAAATTATGAGACCACTCATGGAAGCGCGGTGGCTGTTGGTATGGCAATAATAACACGCGCATCGGTAAAAATGGGTCTTTGTGATAATATTGTGCTCGACAGACTTATTACCCTGATCGATAAATTCGGACTTCCGAGTGAAACCTGTTTCAGTGCAAAAGAGCTTGCAGACGGAGCACTCGGAGACAAAAAGAGAATGGGCGAAAGTATAAATGTCATTCTCATTTACGGTGTAGGTGACGCGAGAATTTGTAAGGTCAAGGTAAGTGAACTTGAAGAAATATTCCAAAAAGGGCTTGAAAAATAAGATGAACAGAGAAATAAACAGATTCGGAAAAAATATAACGCTTACGACTTCGGGCGGATCGCACGACAAGTTCATCGAAGCAAAAATAAGCGCGTTCCCTGCAGGATTTGCTATCGATAGGGAAAAGCTCCTTGCCTTTATGGCGAGGCGCGCGCCGGGGAACTCGGATTTTGCAACTCCGCGTAAGGAGAGCGACGAGCCTGTATTTGTGTCTGGCGTTGACGAGCATCTTGTAACAAACGGCGACGAGATGATAATAAGAATTTACAGCCAAAATATGCGCTCATCGGCTTATAAGGATGTTCACGATATTCCGAGACCGTCGCACGCCGATTATCCTGCGATGATTAAATACGGAAATGATGTTGATCTTCGCGGAGGTGGACATTTTTCGGGCAGACTTACCGCGCTTTTCTGCGCGTTTGGAGGAATTTGCCTGCAATATCTCGAAAAAATGGGAGTTTCGGTCTTTTCGCATATATACTCGGTACACTCTGTAAGTGACATACCGTTTTCTCTGACTGATGTGGGTGAAAGCGAAAAAAGAGTTCTTGAAGGGTCACTTTTTCCTGTGCTCAGTTTGCAGGCGGGAGAAAAAATGAAGGAGAAGATAGCCGAAGCGAAGGCAAACGGAGATTCTGTAGGAGGAATTGTGGAATGTGCTGTTACAGGACTCCCCATAGGTCTTGGAGAGCATATGTTTGCAAGCGTTGAAGCGCGTATTTCCGAAATGATTTTTGCCATTCCTGCAGTTAAGGGAATCGAGTTCGGGCTGGGATTTGAGGCTAGTGAGCTGTATGGTTCGGAAAACAACGATCCGTTCGTTACCGACGGTAAAACTATTAAAACCAAAACGAATAATTGTGGCGGAATTCTCGGTGGAATGACAAGCGGAATGCCTGTCGTTTTCAGGACGGCTATGAAGCCTACGCCGTCTATTGCAAAAGAGCAGGACAGCGTTTCTCTTTCAAAAATGGATAACGTCAAGATGCAGATAGTAGGTAGGCACGACCCTTGTATAGTACCACGCGCGGCGGCGGCGGTCGAGGGCGCGACAGCTATTGCTGTTCTTGACTTGATTCTTGACAGATAATTTTTAGTAAAGTTTATGGGAAGGTATGGAAACCTTTTTCCAAAAATGGTTTCCGAAAAAGAAAATGCAAAAATTCAGAGCAGGGCTTCTTGGAAGGAAACTCGGTCATAGTTACTCTAAGATAATACACAAATATCTGGCGGATTACGATTACTCGATGTTCGAGCGCGAAGAGGACGAAGTCGAAGAATTTATAAAAAACGGACCGTTTGATGGGATAAACGTAACCGTTCCGTATAAAAAGACGGTTACTGCTTTTCTTGACGAGCTTTCGGATATCGCCAAAGAACTTGGCGCGGTCAATACTGTCGTGAGACGTAAAAACGGAAGCTTGTACGGAGATAATACCGATTTTTACGGATTTTCTTATATGCTCGACGTTGTCGATATTGACGTAAAGGGAAGAAAGGCACTCGTTGTAGGCGCGGGCGGAGCGTCGGCTACGGTGTGCGAGGTGCTGAAAAGGCGTGGTGCGCGAGAAATAGTCGTTTTGAACAGCAAAAACAATACTCCCGAAAATGTGTCAAAGCATAGCGACGCTAATATCATCGTTAACGCTTCGCCTGTCGGTATGTACCCTGAATGTGAGGGAAAGCCTATCGACGTTACTCTTTTTAAAGAGTGCGAGGGAGTTGCCGACCTTATATATAATCCTGCAAGAACGAACATTATCTGTGATGCAGAAATGCTTGGAATAAAATGTATCGGCGGACTTTCTATGCTCGTGGCTCAGGCGAAACGTGCCTGTGAAATATTTCTCGACAAAGAGATACACGACAAGGTCATACCCGAAATTACCGAGAAAATAGAAAAATCACAGGAAAATATCGTGCTTGTCGGTATGCCCGGATGCGGAAAAAGTACTCTCGGTAAGCTTATTGCAGAAAGGTATGGTAGAGTCTTCGTCGATACCGATGCCGAGATAGTGAAAACGGCAGGGAAGAGCATTCCCGAGATATTTGCCGATGACGGAGAGAATATTTTCCGTGATTATGAGTCACGAGTTGTTAAAAGCGTTGGTAAAATGACAGGCGCCGTTATCGCAACGGGCGGGGGCGTAGTAAAAAAAGAGGAAAACTACCGTGCGCTTCACAGAAACGGCAAAATAATTTTTCTTGACCGAGATGTGAAAAGCCTCGATACTGACGGCAGACCGCTTTCCCAGAGAGACGGTGTGGAAAAGCTCTATAATGAGAGACTTCCGTTTTACCTTCGATTTGCCGACATCAAAATAGAGGTGTCAGACAATATTGAAGAGACCTACGCGCGATTTGCAAGCAGTCTCGGATTTGAATAATGTAAGGAGAAAAAATATGAAGGTACTCGTTATAAACGGACCAAATCTCAATATGCTCGGGCTTAGAGAGCCTGAGATATACGGCTCGAAAACCTACGCTGATCTTTGTGATTTTATAAAAAAATCCTGCGATGAGCTCGGCATTGAATGTGAGCTTTATCAGTCGAACCACGAGGGGGATATAGTCGATAAAATACAGGCGGCTTACGGAATTTTTGACGGACTTGTGATAAATCCTGCGGCATATACGCACACGAGCGTGTCGATCCTTGACGCTATAAAATCGGTGAATATCCCGACTGTTGAGGTTCATATCTCGGACGTTGACTCGCGTGAGGAATTCAGAAAGCATTCCTTCGTTTCGTACGTTGCAAAGGAGCGTTTTGTGGGAATCGGATTTTATGGATACCGCCGTGCGGTTGAATTTTTAAAGGAATACCTTAAATAATCAAAACACCCGCCACCGCGGGTGTTTTGAATTCATTTTTCTTTTTTGGCGGTTCGTTTTTTGCTTCCGCTTCTTAAAGATTCTCTTATAAGCAGAGAAAAAACATCTGAAAGCGTTTTTTTCTTTTCCTTGTCGAGTTTGTTTATTGCATTTATCATTTCGCGTGCCTTATCGACAGAATCTATCGACAGATCGGTAAGAGTTTTTGCTCCGCTTGATTCGAGAAGTTCGAAAAGTGCTTCTGTGAACTCGCGTCGTTTGTCAGGACTGTATGCAGAAAGCCAATTTTTTATGATCTTATCATTTCGCATATTACGTTTTGAGTTTTCAGGCAGGATATCAAAACGGTCAACATCTATCTTCCAATTAAAAGCATCGTGTTGATAAAGTCCGACGCCGTCCGATTTGACAGTGACGTAATTTGTATCGTGACTGAGTAACATTCCAACTATCGAATTTTCGGGAACAAAGGTGAATATTCGGTCTCCGAGAGCCAGATAATTTTTATTCTCTGTCATAGACCTTGAAAATCCCGGACCGTCAAAGCAATATATAGCGCTTATACGGGTTCGAATCTCTTTGTGGGTATGAAGAGCCGAAAACATGGCAAGATTTCCGCCTTTTGAATGTCCACCCAATCTTATAGGAACGCTCGGGAAAATCGTCGCCGCTTTGTCAAGAAAGTCTTTTGCATCAAGCTGAGCGGCCACTGTGTCTGAATAACTCATACTGAAATTCTCTTTCCAGCCGACTATCGTGTCGTCTGTGCCGCGAAACGCGAGAAAAATATGTCTGTCTCCTGTATCTATTGCCATGGCGCAAAATTGTTTTTTCTTAACCTCATCTATCTCGCTAACGAACGAATAAATCTTCATATCGGAAAATCGACGTGTTTTTGCGGCAGATTTCAGTACATCTAGAACCGATCGCGGTATTATGAGCCCGAGCGATCGTCTTGCTCTTTTTTTGTCAGCAAAAAAGAGTTCGGAAAGTGTTCGTAATGTTATTGGATTTTTAAAATCGGCAGATACGATACCCGAAAAATTGATATATGAAATTTCGCTGAGTATCAGTGCATCTATCTCGTTGAATCGAGCTTGACGCGTGTCGATGTCTCCGCGCCATTTAAGATAATCAAAAAGATTTGCCATAAATCATCTTTCCTTTAACACACATTGATACGCAAGCCTGTGACTTCCGTCTTCGAGATATATTGATCCGCAACGGACGAAGCCGAGCTTTTCGAGAAGTCTTTGCATCGGCAGATTTTTTACATGGGTGTCTATTTTAAGATTTCCCGCTGCGCTAAGCGCCCAAGAAAGGCATAAGCACCCAATCCCTTTGCCGCGACCAAGCTCGCCCACACCTACACGGTGGACTACCCCGTATGGAAGATCGTTAATCCACTCTCCACCAAATATTTCGCGGTAAGTCGGGTCATCTGCGCTTTGCTCAAAGTAAAAGGCTGCAAGAATGTTTTTTTCGTCGGTTACAACGTACCCGCCACCGTTTTCGAAAAGATCTTCTTTTACCGTTTCGGCAGGTGGATAATAGTCTCCCCACTGGTCGGGATTTCCGTTTTTTCTCATAAATTCACGAGCCTGTGCGTATATCTGCATAACTGCATCGAAATCACCGAGATTTGCTTTTCTTATATAAATATTGTCCATATTAATTGGGGCAGGTACGCTTCCTTTCAGAAATTTCATTTACAGGCTTATTGAAAAGCGCTATTTTTATAAATTATACCACACTTGAAAATAATTTCAATAATTTACTATAAAATTGTAGTGAGTTTTCAGAAATTTAATAATTGAGCGGACAGCAAAGAAGAATTTTAAAATCTTGTTGACAAGCGCGTTCAAGTATGATATAATGCAAGGGTCGAAAAGATTTGCCGGTGTGGCGGAATTGGCAGACGCAAGGGACTTAAAATCCCTCGGTGGTAACACCGTACCGGTTCGACCCCGGTTACCGGCATAAGAAAAAGCTCTTGCTTTGTGCAGGAGCTTTTTTCGTGATCGGAAACTAATTAAAAAGCCTCGCACCGTTTTGGATGCAAGGCTTTATCATTTTACCATTCAACTGCGGGCTTCTTTGTTGCGAGATAGTTTCTGGGATTTACGAAATCTCCGCGATTATTCACGTCAACAAATCCTGTGAGGACCTCAAAGTGGAGATGTGCTCCGGTAACCCAACCGGTTCTTCCCATATTTCCGATGTATTCGCCTTGATATACCTTGTCGCCTACCTTGACAGCGGGGCGCTTGTTCATATGCGCGTATCTGGTAGCGACTCCGTTTCCGTGGTCGATTATAAGGTTCCAACCGTACGATCCGCTGCCGTGGCTGCTCACGTAAATTACCGTTCCTGCAGCGGCTGCAACGATCTTCGGATTACCGTTTCTCGCGATGTCAATCCCGTCGTGGTTCTGCCATTTTCCCGACAGGTATCTGCTACCGTACTCGGAGGTTACCCAGCCGACAGTCGGCCAGATGAACTTTCCGCCATCCCACGTGGTGGACTGAGTCCCGTAAACCGTGATCTCGTCGACGGGTTCGAGCGTTATTATTACGCTTTCGTCGATTCTGTTGGTGTGCGAGAGATTATCACCTATGTAAACGTCCTCGTATTCGACGGTGCACTGACCGTCCTTTCCTTTGATATAAACGAAATCGGGGTCGTCGTCGCCGTATTTCAGATCGTAATCCGTATCGGGTACACGAAGCTGCTCGAATTTTACGGTTTCCGTTTCGGTTCTGCGCACCGAGGTTACCGTGAATTCGGGAGAAGCGTTTTGGGGAACATTGTTACTGCTTCCGTAAAGTATCGCGTGATCTATACTTTCGATTATATCACGCACGGTCTCATCGAATTTATCTTGGAGAGATGTGTCGGTCTTACCTGCGGAAGATATGGCATCATTTATTTGGGTAACACTTGAAGCAATATTTTCGATCTTGGCAAAGCTCGGAGTTGCGTAAACAGCTGATGTCTCGCTATGCATCTTATCGTTATCAAAAACATAATTTACGATATTAACAGCAAGCTGTTGCACATCTTCCTTTTCGGATACAGGACAGTAACCGACGATGCTTCCTCCAACGTAAAGAGCATAGCACTTATCGTAAAGAGCGACCGTTTTGCTCATAAGAGCGTCGAACATTTCTTCGACGGGAGCAGTAACAGCGTTCTTTCTAATGGCTACAAGCTTGATGGAAAGGTCGTCTGCTATTGAGTGTGCGTAGCCGAGTCTGCCCGACATAACTCTCTCTACGGTGTTAGAGGCGAGGAAATAGTCGCCAAGGTCGTCGGTGATGCAGAGCATTTCGCCGTCAACCCAAACCTCGTAGAAGAGCTTTGCAGATCCGGTATCGCCAACGCTTACAGGTCCCTCGTCGGAATTACCTGAATCAAGGCTTACGTTATTCAAAAAGATTACGGTGGAAGCTACCGCGATTATCGCGATTATTTGGAGTGCGATAAGCAGTATTCCAAACAAGCGTGTCTTTTTCAACATAAAAACACCTCTCCTGAAATTTAGTACGCAGATTCAAGGATACGGGATATTATCGCCCAAACATATCCATATTAAACCGCATACGAGGTCATTATAGCACAAGTTGCATCTATTGTCAAGTGTTTTTTCTGCGGTTCTGCCCGATTTGAATAGAATAGACCGCATTTTTGTCCTGTTTTAGGCGTTTTTGTCCTTAAAAGCTATTGAAAATCTCGCGAAGGCGTGATAGAATACTAATGAAAAGAACTTTTTTGGAGCTATTATGGATTTGGAAGATAAAATTATCACGGTGGACGATCCCCATATCTACTTTATGAAAAAGGCGCTCGAATATGCCTGCCTTGCAAAAGAAACGGCAGACGTACCGGTTGGTGCGATCGTCGTATGCGACGGCGAGATCGTTTCCTACGGCTACAACCGCAGAGAGGGCAGTAAAAACGCGCTCTCGCACGCCGAGATCGAGGCTATAAACGGCGCGTGCGAAAAACTCGGTGGTTGGCGTCTTCATAAATGCGATCTTTACGTGACGCTCGAGCCCTGTCCGATGTGCGCGGGGGCTATCATAAATTCGCGGATAAAGAACGTCTATTTCGGAGCGAGCGATCCGAAGGCGGGCGCGTTCGGCGGTCTTTTTGATATGAACTCCTTTGCGCTCAACCACCACCCGAATATCGTGAGCGGAGTTTGCGGAGATGAGTGCTCCGCGCTTCTCAGAGATTTTTTCGGCGGACTTCGCAAAAAGCGCAAGGAAGAAGGAAATACAAAGAAAAAATGGTCATAAAGCAAAAATCGACCGTCGAACGAAAGTCCGACGGTCGGCTTGTTTATTTTAAGTAAGATCTCCGATAAGATCGGACATAGAGTACATACCGGCAGGCATATCTACCATAAATTCTGCGGCGCGGAGCGCTCCGAGAGCGAATACCGAGCGAGAATATGCAGAGTGTGAGATCGTTACCGACTCGTTCTTTCCGCCGAAAAGCACGCTGTGCTCACCGACGATACCGCCTGCGCGGACGGCGTGAATTCCGATTTCGTTTTTCGGACGCGCTTCGCGACGTTCACTGCGGTCGTAAACGTACTGCGGCGCCTCTTCGAGCGTTTCGGATATGGCGTCTGCTATCATAAGAGCGGTTCCGCTCGGAGCATCAAGCTTTTTGTTGTGATGCGCCTCAATTATTTCAATATCAAAGTCCTCGCCGAGCATTGCCGCCGCCTTTTTTGAAAGCTCGATCACGAGATTTATTCCGATGGACATATTTCTCGAAAAGAAAATCGGGATATATTTCGAGTATTCCTGCATAAGCGCGGTTTCTTCCTGCGTGTGACCTGTTGTGGATACTACGATCGGAAGCTTCTTTGATTTTGCATATTCAAGATATTCGGGGAGCGCAGCGTGAAAGGAAAAATCCACGATAACGTTGGCACTTTCCTTAACTTCGGATATTTTTGAATAGACCGGATAGCCGCCTCTCTGAGCAGTGTTCACGTCAACGCCCGCGATGATCCTAACGCCCTCCTTTTCGGAGATTATATCCTCAAAGGCTTGTCCCATTCTGCCGTTTATTCCGCAAAAAATTATGTTAGTCATTTTGGACTCCTTCTAATTTGTAGCTTTATAATTTATCAGCCTCGGACACCTTAGCGTAACCGAGGCTGCTTTGGTTTACTTTTTAAGTCCGAGCTCCTTCATTATCGAAACGAGCTTTGCACGGTTCTGAGGCTCTACCTCGGAAAGGGGGAGACGAAGCTCGCCAGAGCAGAAGCCGAGCTCCTCCATTATCGCCTTGATCGGTACGGGATTTACCTCGCAGAAGATTGCTCTTGCGAACGAATGGAGCTTGAGCTGAAGCGAAGCACTCTCCTTGACCTTGCCGTCGAAATAAAGCTGACAGATGTCGTGGGTTTCCTTCGGAAGAGCGTTTGCCATTACCGAGATAACTCCCTTGCCGCCGAGAGAGAGCATAGGAACTATCTGGTCGTCGTCGCCGCTGTAAATATCAAATACTTCGCCAAACTCGTGGAAAAGGTCAACTATCTGGGAGAAGTTTCCCGAAGCCTCCTTGACTCCGACGATGTTTGGGTGCTTTGCGAGCTCTCTGTAAACCGGTGCGGTAATGTTGCAGCCGGTACGCGAGGGTACGTTGTAAACTATGATAGGACAGTCAACCGCGTCTGCTATGAGGTTGTAATGCTTTATAAGACCTGTGGTGGTTGCTTTATTATAATAAGGAGTGACGGTGAGAAGTCCGTTTGCGCCTGCTTGACTTGCAAAGCGAGAGAGCTCGACTGCGTAGCTCGTGTCGTTGCTTCCCGTGCCTGCGATTACAGGGATGCGTCCGTTTACCTTTTCGAGCGTGTATTCAAGGCACTTTTTATGCTCGGTATCCGAAAGAGTTGCACATTCTCCAGTAGTACCGCAGATGATGATGGCATCGGTGCCGTTTGTTATCTGATACTCTATTATGTTGCCGAGAGCCTCGTAATCTACCTCATAATCCTTGAAAGGAGTTATGATAGCGACTCCTGAGCCTGTAAAAAGAGTTTTTTTCATTTTATTAGTCAATCCTTTCTCTGTGTGAGAGCGCTCTGAGGCGCTTTTTAAAAAAATGCAAAATTGGGTTGAAAAAATCAACATATTATTGTATAATGGGATTTGTTGGAGCGTCAGAAACGCAGACAACAAAATTTGCCATATAATATAATATCACAAATCGAGTTTTATGTCAAGGAGTTTTTTAACTATTTTCTTTAACTGTTTGACCTTACATAGCTCTTTTGAAAGGAATTTCTCTATATGATATCAAATATAAAAGCTTTTACCGACCTTTCAGTCCACGATTTCTCGTACGAGCTTCCCGAGGAGCTGATAGCTCAGGAGCCTGTCGAGCCTCGCGACTCTTCGCGTCTTATGGTGCTTGACCGCGAAAGTAAAACGGTACAGGATAAGAAATTCTGCGATATAGTTGACTATATGAAAGAAGGCGACGTTCTAGTTATCAATGATTCGCGCGTAATTCCTGCACGTATTTTCGGAGAAAAAGAAGGAAGCGGAGCACCTATTGAGGTCGTTCTTCTCCGCCGCCGCGAAAGTGATCTCTGGGAAGTTCTTACTCGTCCGGGTAAAAAGACTAAGGTCGGTACTACCATTATATTCGGTGACTCGCTTCGTGCTCACGTCGAGGATGTAGTCGAGGGCGGAAACCGTATGCTTCGCTTTGAATACGACAAAACAAAGGAAGATTTCTTCTCGATAATCGACCGTCTCGGAATGATGCCTCTGCCGCCTTATATCACAAAGCCGCTTGAAGATAAGGACCGTTATCAGACTGTGTACGCAAACGAGCGCGGAAGCGCGGCGGCACCCACGGCAGGACTGCATTTTACCACCGAGCTTCTCGAAAAAATAAAGGCTAAGGGTGTCAAGATAGCATCTGTCATGCTTCACGTTGGACTTGGAACTTTCAGACCTGTCAAGGTTGAGAAAATCGCAGAGCATACGATGCACAGTGAGTTTATAACGGTCAAGAAGGAAAGCGCGGATATAATAAATGAAGCACGCGAAAAGGGCGGTAGAATAATCGCTGTCGGAACCACATCCTGCCGCACGCTCGAAAGCGCGTCCGACGAAAACGGAGTCGTTCACCCTGTATGCGACGATACAAAAATATTCATTTATCCCGGATATAAATTCAAAGCCACAGATGCGCTTATAACCAATTTCCATCTGCCAGAAAGCACGCTTATTATGCTCGTGTCTGCGCTTGCCGGACGTGAGTTTGTAATGGATGCGTATAGGCAGGCAGTTGAAAGAAAATACCGTTTCTTTTCCTTCGGAGATGCGATGTTCATACAGTAAAAACGCCATAATTATCGAGTGTTTATTGATGTAGGAGAAAGTCGAGTGAAAAGTTCAGATATTTTCAGAGAAAAACGACGAGATCGCAAGAGTTATTCTAGAGGATTTTGACCGCGGAATTACAGGCATACACTGCAAGGGCATGTACTCGGGCAAGGAGGGAATGATGCTTCTTTGCATGGTTGTGCCAAAACGGCTCCCGGATATAATAAACAGAGTCAGAAACATAGACAGAGGCGCTTTCATAGTCGTAAACGATACAAAAGAGGTACTCGGACAGGGCTTCGCGCTTGAAAGCTCGTACGATAAGATAAATTGAAACGTCCGTAAATAAGGAGAAATTTGTGAAAAAAAGAGTTCTTGCAATAAGCGGACCGACCGCCGTCGGGAAGACCGCGCTTGCGCTCGCAGTCGCTCGCGAGCTTGATGGGGAGATAATCTCATGCGACTCGATGCAGATATACAAGGGAATGGACGTTGGAACGGCAAAGCCGACGAAAGAGGAGCTTTCTCTGGTGCGCCATCATATGATAGACGTTGTTTCTCCCGACGCAAGCTTTTCCTGTGCCGATTATAGGGCTATGGCTACAGAGGCGCTCCAAGATATAGCTTCGAGAGGCAAGATTCCGATATTTTGCGGAGGTACGGGACTTTATCTTGAAAGTGTGCTTTTTAACGGCGGATTTTCCGAAGCCCCTGCTAACCAAAATTTAAGAGAAATACTCGCGGCAAATACTCCTGAAGAAAATTGGGAACGTCTTATAAAAATTGACCCAGATGCGGCGGCAAAAACGCATATAAACAATCATATAAGAGTCATTCGTGCGCTCGAAATTTACGAGCTGACGGGTATTACCAAAACAGAGTGGGACAGACGTTCGAAGGAGAAAATATCCGATTATGATCCTCGCATTTTGGTGCTTTTCGCCTCGGACAGAGAGATCCTCTACAACAGGATAAATAAAAGGGTGGACATTATGATCGAGCAGGGACTTGAAAGGGAAGTGAGAGAGCTTTCTCTTAAAAGATCATCGACTGCGGCACAGGCCATCGGATATAAGGAAATGTCAGAATATATCGACGGCAGATGTACGCTTGACGAGGCAATCGATAAGATAAAACAAGCGAGCAGGAACTATGCAAAAAGACAGCAGACTTGGTGGAGAAGGTGCGAAAACGCAGCTATGGTGGATATTTGTAAGGAAAACTTTGAAAATATTGTAAACTTTGCGATTTCTCTTGCAAAAAATGATTGATATATAGAAAAATATATGTTATAATAATTAAATAATTTGGAAGTGTAACGGTGATGATATATGGATACAGCTTATATAAAGAGAATAGGTTTTTACCTTTTGCTTGCCCTGCTTGCGCTTGCGCTTATAATCAGTCTTGTATATCACGCTTTTGACGGACTTTCAGATGACCTTGAGCTCATGTTTTTGAAAAAAATCAATTACTCGGAAACGCTTGAAATGAAGGCTTATCTCTCGCTTAGTGAGCATCCGATATCAGGAAGCATTGAGAAAGATGCGGTTCTCGAATATGCTTCGGGAGAAAATGCTCTCATATCAAAAGGGGATACCGTAGTGAGGGTCTACTCACAGGATGCCGATGCTTCTTTGATAGAGAAAATAAAAGGACTCAAAGAAAAGATAGAGTTTTGTCAAAAAGTGTCGTTGTACGTGTCAAGAGAGAGCGTAGAACGCCTCAAAACACAGATAGAAAAGTGTGAGAAGGATATTTCCGCAGCTACCGATCTCGGTAAGAAAAACGAGCTTCGCGACGAGCTTCAAGTGCTTCTTGCCGCGCACGCAGCAAAGATGGATGCCTCTGTGAATTATTCGGATATCATAAGAGGTTACGAAAAAGAGATAAGCTCTGCATACGAAGCGCTTGGAAAAGCGAAGGCTGAATATACCTCAGATATAAACGGAGCGTATTTTGCAGAGTGCGACGGATATGAGAGTATGTTCAATTGGGATGATATCTCCAAGGGTGGTCTCGACCTGCTTTACGACGCAGTCTCGGAAGGCAGAGCCTCGCAAAACATCGGAAAGCTCGGAAAGGTTGCTGATATGAACTCTTGGCGGCTTGTGTGTATCACTGACAAGGAAAGCTCTCTCAGGACTATTAAAGGAAAGCGACTTAACGTTACACTCGGTGCCTCGGGGAACACTTACACGCTTACTGTCGAACGCGTGGTTACCGAAAGAGATAGCGATAAAGCGGTGGTTATATTTTCTTCATCGCTTATGCTTGACAGCGACGATTACGCTCATTTTCAGACAGTCAAGGTTGCTGTCAGCAGTGTAAACGGATATAAGATACCGATAAGCGCGGTCAGGTACGTGAACGGCGTTTCTGGGGTTTACGTGCTTCGCGGAAGTATGGTAAGATTTCGTCAGATAGATATAGTCGGATCTGGCGAAGGATTCATCGTGGCGGCAACGAGCGTTTCGCAGGTTGCCGAGGGCGTTTCTGTACTCAACAGATACGACCGCATAATCGTTCGCGGACATAATCTGTATGATAGGAAAGTAATAGTATAAGGCGCGTTATGACAGAACAATATAAGCAAACGCTTGCCGACAATTTCGTTCGGCTTGAAGAAAATATAAAAAAACATACGAAAAACGGAGTTTTTCCGAAGGTGGTCGCCGCAACCAAAACGGTAGACCCGGAGGTCATAAACTATGCCGCTGAGCATTTCGGACTTACCGACATAGGCGAGAACCGAGTTCAGGAGCTTCTTTCGAAATATGACGCTCTTGATAAGGATCGCTTGAATATTCATTTCATTGGACATTTGCAGAAAAACAAGGTCAAATATATCATTGGCAAGGTCTGTCTGATACATTCGCTTGATTCGGTCGGACTTGCTATTGAAATAGAGAAGCAGTCTGCAAAGCGCGGTATCGTTACCGACGTGCTTGTCGAGGTCAATATCGGCGCGGAGGAAAATAAAAGCGGAGCAGATATTTCCGAGGTTTATGAGATAGTCGAAAAGCTCTCCGAGCTTCCTCACGTTCGCCTGCGCGGAATGATGACGGTGGGACCTAAATGCAGTGATTTTGAAGAGTACAAGCGGTATTTTGAAAAGACATACTCACTTTTTTCTGAAATTTTCCTTGACAAGGCGAGTGAAAAGGATCATAATATAGAGGATAATCTTCTGTCTATGGGAATGTCAGATTCCTATGTGGCGGCACTCGAATGCGGAGCGAACCTTATAAGACCGGGATCTTGTCTCTTTGGGGTGAGAGATTACGGCGAAAAATAAGAGCAAAATCGAATATTTTTGCGCTCGGAGCGCTGAAAAATATATTAAAAACAAAATCAATTTTGGAGGTACGTTATGGCACTCAAAGATGTAAAAAACGTGTTCAACAAGATCTTTTCTTCTGAGGAAGAGGAGGAAATACAAAGCTATAATTCGGACGAGTACGAGGACGAGGCGGCAAACGAATATCAGGCAAAGCCCGAGAGCACTCCCGCAGCAAGCGCGCCCGAGGCAACTCCCGTTGCAAAGCGTGAGACGATAGCAAAGGCGGCAGACGCTTCCTTCGAGCTTAAGGTAGTCAAGCCTGAAAACTTCGCTTCGGTAGGTCAGATAGCAGACCATCTTATCAATAGAAGAACGGTAGTTTTAAACCTTGAATCGACCTCGAAGGAAACTTCGAGAAGAATAATCGACTTCCTTAACGGAGTTGCATACACTCTCGACGGACAGATCAAGGCGGTCGCGAACAATACTTACGTTATAACCCCCAGTCACGTTGATATATCGGGCGAATCTCTGACAGAGAGCAAGCCCGCGGCAGCCGTTACTCAGGCGGCAGACGATTCGGGATTTGGCGGATTCTAATTAAAACTCAAACAGGAGCCACTGAACTTGGATTACCTCATTTATTTCGTCGTTTATTTCGTTTACGGCATAATTTTCGTTCTGCAAGGGCTTATGCTTGTAAGAGCAATAAGCTCTTGGTTTGTGCAGGACGAGGGATCGCGATTTTACGATTTTCTCTACTATGCGACAGAGCCTGTCATATATCCGGTCAGACGCCTGCTTCATAAATTGGGGCTTGCAGGCGACGGTATGATGATAGATATTTCCTTTCTCGTGACCGTAATACTTCTTTCGATCGTGCAGATGATCCTGCCGACGGTGAGACTTTAAAAAATGGGAAGGTCGTACGAAAATGCGGCGGCAGATGAAAAGCTGCTTTATGCCAAAATAGACGATATGATAGACAAGGCCGCAAGAGGACGTCTTGCTTCAAGCGGCTTTCTTACTCCGTCCGAGGTGCTTCTCGCAGAAAAATATCTGACTTACGGAAAATTTTCCTGTAATTGGGCACTTTACGGCGGATATGCGGACGCCGAGCGAAAAATACTCGTCGTTCTTCCCGATTATCTCGATATCGAATGTCTTGATACAGACGAGCTTTTTCGCGCAGTTCTGATAAAGAATTCCGGACACGTCGATCTTGATCACAGATCGTATCTCGGGGCGCTTATGAATCTCTCGATAAAGAGGGAAACGCTTGGGGATATTATACTTCTATCCGACGGTGCGGTGGTTTTCTGCATGCTTCCGGTCGCCGCGATGCTTATGAGTGAGCCCTCGCCGCTTGAAAGGGTAGGGCGAGATAAAGTGTCGGTGTCTTATGCAGAAAAAGAGCTTTTTGCCGATTTTATGAGGGAATATGAAATGTTATCGGTGATAATGGCGTCACTGCGCCTTGACTGCGCGGTGGCATCTCTGTCAAACTGCTCGCGTGCGATTGCACAGGAAAAGGTATTGCGCGGACTCGTTCAGAAAAATTACCGCGAGGAAACGTCGGTGAGCGCAGAGATAGCGCAGGGGGACACTCTTTCGATAAGAGGAGTCGGAAAATTTATAATAAACGCGGTCTGCGGCGAAACGAGAAGCGGCAGACTAAAAGTAGAGGTCAGGCGATACGTTTGAGATATCCTCTAAAAGATGGCTATGAAAGGAGATGACGGTGTGCTTCCGCCTTATGAACTTCAAAAAAAGAAATTTTCAAAAGCAATAAAGGGTTACAGTACCGCCGAGGTGGACGAGCATCTGGCTTTCGTTACTGCAAAATATACAGAGCTTTATACCGCGTACAACGAGCTCGAATGTCGACTGAGAAAGGTTGAGGCAGAGCTTGGTGTTTGCCGGAAAAACGAAGAGATGGCAGAGCGCGCTATGCTTGCGGCACAGACAGAATCTCAGAAAATAATTGACGAGGCAAAAAGCAAGGCTCAAAGCATAAGAGATGCTGCAAAAAGCGAGACTGACCGAATACTCCACGAATTTCAGGAGCAGGTAAAGAGTCAGAAAGACGCGCTGAGGATAATGCGTGCGCGTGTGGTTGAATTCAGAAACAATATTTACAGTCAATATCATCAGCATATAGAATTTCTCGAATCGATAATCCCCGAGCTCGGACAAGATGAAGACGACTGGAATCTCGAAGATGAGGAATATGTCACCATGGCTGTTCATCAGATACGGCTTGATGTTGCAAAGGGAGAAAACGACGGTGCATTAAGCGGTCAGGCAAACGGTGCGTCCGCGAAAAATCCTTTTGAAGATGAAATGCTCGAAAGAATGGTTTCTGAAAGAGAGAATTTCAGAGGTATCGGACAGATGCCGCTGGGATACGGTATCGGCGAGGAGCCCCTCGTTGACGTAAGAAAAAAGAAGAAAGAAAACTAACCCACCTTAAATAACTTAGGATAAAAGACTAACATACAAAGGAGTTTCCATAAAAATGGCTAAGGATTACACAAGTACACTTAATCTGCCGCAGACGAATTTTTCGATGCGTGCAAATCTTCCCCAAAGAGAGCCCGAAACTATCAAATACTGGAATGATATAGGACTTTACGAGCTTCTCGATAAAAATGGAGCCGACAAGCCTCTTTTTGAGCTTCACGACGGTCCCCCCTTTTCGAACGGAAAGCTTCATATGGGACACGCGCTCAACAAGATACTTAAAGACTTCATAAACAAATCAAAGGTAATGGGCGGATATCGCATCTCCTTCATTCCCGGTTGGGATAACCACGGTATGCCTATCGAGAGTGCTATAATAAAAAAGAATAAGCTCGACAGAAAGAAGATGTCGATACCCGAGTTCAGAAACGCTTGTCAGGATTTCGCACAGGATTTCGTAAACATTCAGCGCGACCAGTTCATTCGTCTCGGTATCGTTGCCGATTGGGATAATCCTTATCTCACTATGGATCCGAAATTCGAGGAGCGCGAGGTAAAGGTCTTTGGCGAAATGTTCCGCAAGGGATATATCTATAAAGGGCTTAAACCGGTATATTGGTGTCCTCACGACGAGACAGCGCTTGCAGAGGCGGAGATCGAGTATCAGACCGATAAATGTACCTCTATCTACGTTAAATTCAGAGTGTGCGACGGACTCGGCAAGCTGGATGAGTCAAGACTCGATAAGACCTATTTCATAATCTGGACGACCACCCCTTGGACTCTCCCCGGAAACCTCGCTATCGCGGTAAATCCTGACGAAATCTACGTGGTTGTCAGAAATAACGAAAAGGACGAGGATTACATTGTTGCAAAGGCTTTGCTAGAAAAGACGATGAAGGACGGCGGCGTTGCCGATTACTCTGTCGTTTCCGAAATAAAAGGTAGAGAGCTCGAGCTTATGAAAGCAGCTCACCCCTTCCTTGACAGAGAGAGCGTGCTCCTGCTTGCAGATTACGTCACGATGGATAGCGGTACGGGATGCGTTCATACTGCTCCCGGATTCGGTGCAGACGACTATATCACCTGCAAGAAATATAATATGGATATTATTGTTCCTGTTGACGACAGAGGTTATCAGACTGCCGATGCGGGCAAGTTCGCAGGAATGTACTACGAGGAGTCCAACAAGGCAATACTTGACGATATGACCGAGAGCGGCGCACTCTTTGCATCCGAGGTCATTGAGCACGAATATCCTCACTGTTGGAGATGTAAGCATCCGATCATCTTCCGTGCAACCCCTCAGTGGTTCTGCTCGGTAGATGCGTTTAAGGGTCAGGCGGAAAAGGCTTGCGAGGACGTTGAGTGGATCCCCGCTTGGGGCGGAGACCGTATCTCGCAGATGGTACGAGAGAGAGCAGACTGGTGTATCTCGCGTCAGCGTCATTGGGGGCTTCCCATTCCTGTATTCTACTGTGAGGATTGCGGCAAGGCGATCTGCAACGAGGATACTATAAACTCGGTCGCAAAGCGTTTCGGCGAAAAGGGCTCGAACAGCTGGTACGAAGACAGCGCAGAGGCACTACTCCCCGAGAACTACTGCTGTCCCCACTGCTCCTCCAAGAAATTTGTAAAAGAAACCAATACCCTCGACGGCTGGTTTGATTCGGGATCAAGCCATTTCGCAGTTCTTGAAGGCGATAAGAAGGGCAAGTGGCCGGCAGACCTCTATCTTGAAGGTGCCGACCAGTACAGAGGTTGGTTCCAGTCCTCGCTCCTTACGGCAGTTGCCGCAGGCGGCGAGGGTGCGCCCTTCAAGGCAGTCCTCACTCACGGCTGGACTGTTGACGGTGAAGGCAAGGCGATGCACAAGTCGCTCGGAAACACGATAGCTCCCGACGAGATCGTAAACAAGTATGGCGCAGAGCTCGTTCGTCTTTGGGTAGCATCGAGTGATTACCGAGTTGACGTTCGTGTTTCGGATAACATATTCAAGCAGCTCTCCGAAACCTACCGTAAGATCAGAAATACGGCAAGAATTCTTATGGCTAACCTTAACGGCTTTGAGCCCGACAGAGATCTTCTTCCTGCCGACAAGCTTATGGATATTGATAAGTGGGCGCTCTCGCGTATGAACAAGCTTGCAAAGGCGGCAAGAGAGGCTTACGATAACTATGAGTTCCATATCATCTATCACGGCGTAAATAACTTCTGTACGACCGATATGTCCAAGCTCTACGTTGACATTACCAAGGACAGAGTTTACACGGAAAAGGCGGATAGCGAGGCACGCCGCTCGGCACAGAGTGCTATGTGGTATATCCTCTCATCTCTCACCCGTCTTATCGCTCCCCTCATTTCCTTCACCGCAGAGGAGATCTGGCAACAGATGCCTCACCTCTCTACCGACAAGAAGGAAAGCGTATTCCTTTGCGATATGCCCGCGTATGACGAGAAATGGGATTTCAGCGAGCTTGAAGACAGATGGAACAAGCTCTTCGATCTCCGTGACGACGTTATGAAGGCACTCGAAATTGCGCGTGCTAATAAGCTCGTTGGAAAGTCGCTTGACGCCAAGGTAACCCTATATCTTTCGGACGAGATCAGAGATTTTGTCGCTTCGTTCGGCGATATGCTTCCCACCGTATTCATCGTTTCGGACGTCTGCCTTGAAGGCGCGAATGCTCCCGAGGGTGCGCACACCGAAACCGAAAGCGGAATAGGAGTGCTCGTTGAGGCGGCAGAAGGTCAGAAGTGCGACCGTTGCTGGATGTTCACCAAGACTCCCGTCACCGACGGAGAAGGCTGCCTCTGCCCGCGTTGCGCTAAGATAATCGAAAGCTTATGATGCTTTATATCTATATTGCGGTAGTCGTGATCTCGGTCATTATTGACCAGATCACGAAATACGCAGTTGCTTTAAATATGGCAGAGGGACAGTCGATACCACTTATTGAGAACGTTCTCCATCTCACGTACGTTACAAACGACGGTGCCGCTATGGGAATGATGGACGACTACCGCTGGGTGTTTATGACCGTCTCGACGGTCGCGCTCATCGGAATATCCGTCTGGATCTGCATTTGTCATAAAAAAATATCAAAGCTTTCGGGCATCGCATTTTCGATGGTCGTCGGCGGCGGTATCGGCAATATGATAGACCGCGTCTTCAACGGAGATGTGTTTGGCGACGGAGTGGTTATTGATTTTATTGATTTCTGCGCGTTTCCCGAAATCTGGAAATGGATATTCAACGTTGCAGACTCCTTTGTCTGTGTCGGAGTAGGACTCGCCGTGCTTGATATTGTTCTCGACGAGATCAGAAGATATAAGCAGTCGAAGGCGCAAAAGACCGCTACGGTCGAAGGCTCGGAGAAGGAAACCGAAGCTACGAAAAAAGAGGAAAAATAAATGACTCATATACCGACTGAAAATGAAATCGGTTTAAGACTTGACGCTTTTGTGGCGGAACGCGAGGATATTACGCGTTCCGCCATTCAAAAACTTATAGAAAAGGGAAACGTCAGAGTGAACGACGCTATCTCGAAAAAAAGCTACCGCATCGAGGCAGGCGACGTTATCGAGATAGATGTTCCCGAGCCTGAGGAAATATCGGTAAGTCCCGAGAATATTCCGCTTGACGTCGTTTACGAGGACGACGATCTTATAGTGGTGAATAAGCCGAAGGGAATGGTGGTCCACCCTGCTCCCGGGAATTATAGCGGAACGCTTGTAAACGCTCTGCTTTTTCACTGTAAGGGCTCTCTTTCGGGAATAAACGGAGAGATCCGTCCGGGTATAGTTCACCGTATCGACAAGGATACGAGCGGATTGCTCGTGGTTGCAAAAAACGACAAAGCCCACAATTCTCTTGCCGCTCAGATCAAGGAGCATAGCTGCGAGAGGACCTACGAGGCGATCGTTGTCGGCAATATGAAGGAAAGCTCGGGAAAGGTGGACGCTCCGATAGCGCGCCACCCGACAGACCGCAAAAAAATGGCGATAATTGCCGGCGGCCGCGAGGCTGTCACACACTGGGAGGTCATAAGCTCCTACGAGGGATATACTCACTTGAGGCTTCGTCTTGAAACCGGAAGAACGCATCAGATAAGAGTACATATGTCCTCGCTAGGTCATAGCGTGTTCTGCGACGAGGTCTACGGCGGACTCCATACAAAGACCGAAATAAACAACGCATCGAAAATAAAAGGTCAGTGCCTGCACGCGCGCACGCTCGGCTTTACTCACCCGACGAGCGGAGAAAGACTTCGCTTTGAAAGTGATCTGCCCGAGTATTTCAGTACGCTGCTTGGCAAGCTGACTCTTAAATAACGGAAATAATTATGAAAATAACCGACATTCACGCGCACTATGACGATGCCCGCTTTGAAAACGAGCGCGACACGCTTCTTTCCGAGCTTTTTTTGGGAGATGTCAGGACGGTCATAGGCGCAGCTACAAGCATAGAAAGCTGTAAAAATCAAATAGAGCTTGCAGAAAAATTCAACGGATTTTACGCGTCTGTCGGAATTCACCCCGAAAACGCGAAAAACATCGAAGACATAGAAAATACGATAAGCGAGCTTGAAAAAATGCTTTCGCACCCGAAGGCCGTTGCCATCGGCGAGATCGGGCTCGATTATTACTGGGAGGACTATCCCGACCGCGAGACGCAGAAGGCGTATTTCAGAGCCCAGATAGAGCTCGCTATGAAAACGGGATATCCGATAGTCGTTCACGACCGCGAGGCTCACGGAGACTGCCTTGAAATTGCGCGCGAGTACAAGGGTGTGCGCGGCGTTTTCCACAGTTTTAGCGGAAGCGCAGAGATGGCAAGGGAGCTTGTCGAGCTTGGATGGTATATCTCCTTTTCGGGAGTCGTGACCTTTAAAAACGCGCGTAAGACGGTCGAGGCGGCGCAGGTCGTGCCGATCGACAGAATTCTCACCGAAACGGACGCGCCCTATCTTACGCCGCACCCGTTCAGAGGCACGCGCAACAGCTCGCAGTACGTTTCGTATATCGTTGAAAAGCTCGCCGAAATAAAGGGTGTATCTCCCGATGAGATGGCAGAGCAGGTGGCAAAAAATGCAAAAGAACTGTTTTTGCTAACATAGGCGCGCGTATTGACAATTTACGACAAAAATGATATAATTATTAGGATATAAACTGTAAAAAACACGGTAAGGAGAGAAAAGACTTGGCTAAGAAAGAATACGGCGATCAGAGTATAACCTCGCTGAAAGGCGCTGATAGAGTAAGAAAGCGCCCTGCGGTAATTTTCGGCTCGGACGGACTTGACGGATGCGAGCACTCCTTCTTTGAAATACTCTCAAACTCGGTTGACGAGGCAAGAGAGGGACACGGAAACAAAATAATAACCACTGTGTTTAAGGATAAATCTATTGAGGTTGAAGACGAGGGACGAGGAGTTCCTATGGACTATAACGAGCGCGAGGGAAAATACAACTGGGAACTGGTTTACTGCGAGCTTTATGCAGGCGGCAAGTACGAGAACAATAAGAAAAACGCTTCCTACGAGTATTCGCTCGGACTTAACGGCGTAGGCGCGTGCGCTACGCAGTACGCTTCCGATTATATGGTAGTAAAGTCGCATAACGGCAAAAACTACTATGAGATGAACTTTAAAAAGGGCGAGCCTCAGGGTGAGCTTATAAAGAGAGAACTCAGACGTGGAGAGAAGAAGACGGGAACTATCATCAGATGGCGTCCCGATCTTGAAGTGTTTATGGACATAGACATTCCCTACGAGCATTACGCAGACGTTTTAGAGCGTCAGGCTGTCGTAAACGCGGGAGTGCACTTTGTACTCAGAATCGAGACTGATAAGGGCTTTGACGAAGAAGATTTCTTTTACGAGAACGGTGTTGCCGACCGCGTTGCTAAATTCGCGGGCGAAAAGGCTCTTACGATGCCTCATTTCATAAAGACTGAGACCGCAGGCAGAGACAGAGCAGACCTTGATGAGTACAAGCTCAAAATGGAAGCCGCATTTTGCTTCTCCAACTATTCGCAAAATATCGAATATTATCACAATTCGAGCTGGCTCGAACACGGCGGATCGCCCGATAAGGCTACCAGAAGCGCGTTCGTCTACGCTATTGATAAATATATAAAGGATGCGGGGAAGTATAAGAAAAACGAGAGCAAGATAACCTTCTCGGACGTCGAGGACTGTCTTGTGCTTGTGACTAGCAGCTTTTCCACGCAAACGAGCTACGCCAACCAGACCAAGAAGGCGATCACCAATCAGTTTATCGCGACTGCAATGACCGATTTCTTCAAAAGGTCGCTCGAAATCTATTTTGCGGAAAATCCGGTAGATGCCGAGGCAATATCCTCTCAGGTGCTTCTCAACAAGCGCGCAAGAGAAACCGCCGAAACGACGAAGCTTGACATAAAGAAAAAACTGAGCGGAAACACAGACGTTACCAACCGCGTTGAAAAATTCGTAAGCTGCCGCTCGAAGGATCCCGAAAGAAGGGAACTCTATATAGTTGAGGGTGATTCCGCGCTTTCATCGTGTAAGCTCGGACGTGACGCCGAATTTCAGGCTATAATTCCCGTAAGAGGTAAGACGCTCAACTGTCTGAAAAGCACCTACGATAAAATCTTCAAGAGCGAGATCATCGTCGATCTTCTGAAGGTTATCGGTTGCGGAGCTGAAATAAAGAGTAAGAGCAAAGAAGTCAGCTCGTTTGATCTTGACTCGCTCAAATGGAATAAGATAATTATCTGTACCGATGCCGACGAGGACGGATTCCAGATAAGAGCACTTATTCTGACTCTCTTTTACAGACTTCTCCCGACACTGCTTAAACTGGGAAAGGTCTATATAGCAGAGTCGCCGCTTTTCGAGATAACAACGAAGGACGATACCTATTTCGCCTACGACGAGAAGGAAAAGGCAGATATTCTCAAAAAGCTTGAAGAGGAAAACAAAAAATACACCTTGCAGCGTTCAAAGGGACTTGGCGAAAACGAGCCCGATATGATGTGGAAGACCACGATGAACCCTGCGAGCAGAAGGCTTATAAGAGTCTGCGAGGCGGATGCTGCCGAGACAGCAGAGCTTCTCGATATTCTGCTTGGTGATAATCTTGCCGAAAGAAAGCGTTTTATTACCGAAAACGGAAGCAAGTACGTAAAAGATGCGGATATAAGCTAAAAGAGCATAAATACGATACCGAAAGAGAAAAATCAAAATGTTTAAAGTTTTAAAAAACGAAGGAAGGGCAAGACGCGGTCATATGACGACTGTACACGGAGAAATCGAAACTCCTGTGTTTATGAACGTCGGTACCTGCGCGGCAATACGCGGCGGAGCATCGACCGACGATCTTCGCGATGTCAAATGTCAGGTCGAGCTTTCCAACACCTACCATCTTCATATAAGACCGGGCGACGATCTTATCTACCGTCAGGGCGGACTTCATAAGTTTATGAATTGGGACAAGCCGATTCTTACCGATAGTGGCGGATTTCAGGTGTTTTCGCTTGCAAAGCTCCGCAGAATAAAGGAAGAGGGCGTTTATTTCCAGTCGCATCTCGACGGAGCGCGTATATTCATGGGTCCTGAGCAGAGCATGCAGATACAGTCGAACCTCGCTTCGACTATCGCAATGGCGTTCGACGAATGTATCGCAAATCCCGCTGAATATAAATACGTTGAGCAGTCGATAGCAAGAACCACAAGATGGCTCGAGCGCTGCAAGGCGGAAATGGCGCGTCTTAACTCGCTTGACCGCACGATAAATAAGGAGCAGATGCTTTTCGGTATAAATCAGGGAAGCACCTATGCCGACCTGCGAATACGTCATATGCAACAGATAGCCGAGCTTGATCTGCCCGGATACGCCATCGGCGGTCTTGCCGTCGGTGAAGAGGCGAGCGTGATGTACGAAACCATCGACGTCGTTGAGCCTTATATGCCCAAGGATAAGCCGAGATACTTAATGGGCGTCGGAACGCCCGTAAACATCCTTGAAGCAGTCCACAGAGGAGTGGATTTCTTTGACTGCGTTATGCCAAGCAGAAATGCAAGGCACGGAAATCTCTTTACGTGGCAGGGAAAGCTGACTCTTAAAAATGAAAAATTCAAAGAGGATAGCGGTCCTATATCCGAAGGCTGTACCTGTCCTGCCTGTCGAAGCTATTCGAGGGCCTATATACGTCATCTTTTAAAGGTTGATGAAATTCTCGGAATGCGACTCTGTGTGCTTCATAATCTTCATTTTTACAATGAGCTTATGCAAAAAATACGCGATGCGCTTGACGAGGGAAATTTTGAAGAGTTTTACAAAAAATACGTTGTTCAGCTCGACGAAAGAGTCTAAAAAAGACGAATAATATAAGAGTTGCGTGTAAACAATATATTTGCCGCCTGAACTTTATACAAACGGGATGATTAAAATGGACAAATATTCGTTTATTAACGGCAAAAAGAAGAATACCCCTAAAAAGCCTGCGGGTAATGACCAGTGGTCAAACGCAGAACTCAGATACTTCTGCCCGGAGCGTGAAAAAATTGACGCTCCCAAAGGAGGAGAAAACGTTCTTATCTCTCCGTTTCCCGAGAGCAGAAGATACGATTACGGTTTGAATTTTTAAATTAACTAAACAATTCTTTGACTGTAAAATGACCTTGCAAAAGTATGCGCCCACAGCGTGTGTTTGCAAGGTTGTTTTTTCTTGACATATCGGGGGATTTGTGATATACTGTATAAAAAGTCAAAGGAGAATTACTATGAAAAAACTTTTAATTGCTATTATCGTTGTCAGTGTTCTGGTCGTTGGCGCAATAGTGGGTGTGTCGGTGTATGCTAACTCGCCTAAGGTGATAGTTCGAAATTCTATGGGCAACGCCCTTGAAGATTTTATTGACAGAAATGAAGTTGAGCCTGTTGTAAATATGCTTAAAAAGGGCTCGCTTGAAATCAGCGCGTCCTCCGAAATAGAGAATATGAAGGGCGAGCTTGGCGGAAAGATATATTTCGACAAAGAAGAGATCTATTTTGAAAACTTCTTCGTTGAAAGTGATAACATTGAAATAAGCGCAGATGCATATTTCGGACGCGACTACGTCTACATAACAAATGAGGAGATACTCGA
The DNA here is from genome assembly GCA_045605765.1 of Eubacteriales bacterium. Lineage (GTDB taxonomy): Bacteria > Bacillota > Clostridia > Oscillospirales > CAG-272 > SIG672. Next base: position 38,730 of record JAZUQQ010000014.1, read on the forward strand.
CGGTACGTACGGCATAGTCCGCGGAGATCTTGCGGAAAGCTTTAAAAACTCGATATTTGCACTAGGAAGCGGAAGTCAGTACGAAATTCTCGATATCGAAACGTATAATACAATGGTAGATCTGCTTTCGGACATTGACAACGATGTCGATAAGGATCTGCAAAAGGATTACGAAAAGCTTGTCAAAAAATACGCCAAATTCCTTATGAAAACCCTTGAAAAGCACGCGGAATACGAAAAGGAAAAGGACGACGTTAAGCTCGGCGGAGAGTTTAAGCGTGCAAGAGTTATTACCGTCTCGATAGACGAAAAGGCGCTTGCAAGCATCATTAAGGATATTTACGAAAAGATCGAGGACGACGACGATCTTGAAGATTTCGTTATCAAGTACGGAGAGTACATACTTTCTTATAACCGTTCCGATGTGGTTTCCGGTGATATAAATATCGAGGAAGAGTATGAGGATATGCTCGATAAATTCGAGCAGTTTGTCGAGGAAGAGCTTGATAAGGACAGTATCGAGGATACTCTCGGAGATTTCAAGGTGGAGTTTGATGTGGTTACCGCTACCGGCTCGTCAAAGCTTCTCCAAATATCCTGCACGTTAAAGAGCGAGGGTGCAAAGCAGGAGCTCTTCACTCTCGATTTCGGTAAGAAGGGTATCGCAAAGACCGATCTTATCTCGCTCGATCTGCTCGACGGAAGAGTTATTATAGAGTACGAGGTAACCGAGAACACCTCTAAGGAATATATCGGAAAAATGACCGTTTCCACAAGCGACAGCGCGATGTACGCTTCGAGCGATAAAAACGAGTATGAGGTATTCAGACTTTCGATAGATAAAAAGAAAGACGAGTTCAAACTCATTATTCCGCTTGAAGAAGGCGAGTACGATGATATTATCGTTCGCGGTGACTTAATATCAAAGATCAAAAAGACCACTATTACTATAAATAAGATCGAGATCGGTGACGAAGCCTTTGACGATTTCGAGATCAAGATCGTTATTGACGAAAAGGATTCTATGCCGAAGCCCGTGAAGAAGAACAAGGTTACAAACGTATTCTCTATGAGCGAAAAGGACGTTGAAAACATCATCGGTAAAGCCGAGGAGGATCTCGGCGGACTCGAAGGAAGCCCTTTCCCGGATAGCTCGGACGACGATGACATCGGATTCGACTGGTAAAATAAAACTGCAAGGATTTTTCCTTGCAGTTTTTTATCTTTATACAAATTATCTTATTCGTCGGCGTTTTCCCAGTTGTGGTAAATATCCTGAACATCGTCGTGCTCTTCGAGAGTCTGAATAAGAAGGTTCATCTTCTTGATGTCGTCCTCGTCTGTGAGTGAGATGTAGGACGAAGGGATCTTGTCCTCTTCTGCCGAAACGATGGTGTAGCCTGCCGCTTCGAGAGTCTCCTTTACTGCCGTAAGATCTGAGGGCTCAGTGCTTATCTCGAATACGTCGTCGCTCAAAACGAAGTCGGTAGCGCCTGCTTCGAGAGCAGCGTCCATAAGAGCCTCCTCGTCGATGCTGCCGTCGTTCTCTATAACGATTATTCCGGTATCGGTGAACATATAGGAAACGCAACCGGTCTGTCCAAGATTTCCGCCGTATTTGTCGAAGAAATGACGAACGTCGCCTGCAGTACGGTTGCGATTGTCGGTAGCGGTCGTTACGATAACTGCGATACCCGACGGTCCATAGCCCTCGTAAACGATCTCCTCGTAGTTTGCCGCGTCCGCAGAGGTCGCCTTGTCGATTATTCTCTTGATGTTGTCGTTAGGCACATTAAGACTCTTTGCCTTTGCGATAAGGTCGCGGAGCTTGCCGTTGACCGCAGGATCTGCGCCGCCCGCTCTGATAGCGATAGCCATTTCCTTACCTATTTTTGTAAAGACCTTTGCTTTCTGTGCGTCGGTCTTTTCTTTTTTGTGCTTGATGTTACTCCATTTGCTATGTCCTGACATGAATTTATATCTCCTTTAATTATATCTTACGGGGTGTTTTAAGACAGATGAGGCTGAGCGCTCTGCCGAGGACGTGATTTACCGCCTCGGTTATCTTGATACGCGATGCGCGCACAGCTCCGTCCTCTGCCGAGTTTATCGGGCATGAGTGATAGAAGCGGTTGAATGCCGTACATACGTCAAGAATGTAGCGCGTGATATACGATGGCTCATATTCGTGGGTCGCTCTGAGAACTGTCTCGGGGAAACGTGCGAGCACTTTGAGCATGGACGCCTCTTCGGGGGCGCTGATCTTTGTCTCTTTGCCGATTTCGGCGTTTTCAGCCTTGGCAAGAAGTGAGCAGGTACGCGCGTAGGTGTACTGCGCGTAAGGACCCGTGTTGCCCTCGAACGAGAGAGCGTCCTCCATATTGAAGTTTATATCCTTGATTATCGTGTTGAGAAGATAATAGAATACGATGGCTCCAACACCGACTGCCTCTGCGGTTTCGTCCTTGTTTTCAAGGTCGGGGCTCTTTTCGTCGATTATCTCGCGTACCTTGTCAATAGCGCTTGCAAAGAGGTCGCGCAGAAGAATCACATTACCCGTTCTGGTTGCGAGCTTTGCTCCGCCGATGCTGACAGTACCGTAAGGAACGTGAACGAGATCCTTCGCCCAGTCGTATCCCATAAGCTCGACTACCTTGAACCACTGTGCAAAGTGGAGGCTCTGTCCTGCCGAGGTTACGTAGATCACCTTATCGAAGTCGTAGGTTTCTTTTCTGTAAACCGCCGCCGCAATGTCACGGGTCGGATAAAGTGTCGAGCCGTCGCGTTTGAGTATAAGGCAGGGAGGCATATTGTAGTCCGAAAGATCTACGATAGATGCTCCGTCGTCTATTTTGAGGAGTCCTTTTTCGCGTATCTTTTCGACCTGCGGCATCATTTTGTCGCTATAAAACGCCTCGCCCTTATACGAGTCGAACTCGATTCCCAGCTGAGTGTAGGTCTTTTTGTATTCTGCTATCGAGATGTCGATGAACCATTTCCAAAGCTCGGTATTGTTTTTGTCGCCAAGCTCGAGCTTGTGAAATTCTTCTCTTGCGCGGTCGTTGAGAGATGCGTCCTTTTCTGCTTCCTCATGGAATTTGACGTAAAGCGAAACGAGCGCGTCGATACCGCCGTTTTCGATCTCGTCGCGGTTTCCCCAAAGATTAAACGCGGTGATAAGCTTACCGAACTGTGTTCCCCAGTCGCCGAGATGGTTGATTCCCACGCAGTCGTATCCGCAGAAGGTGTGGAGAAGCTTTAGAGAATGCCCTATAACCGTCGTGCCGAGGTGTCCGATGTGGAAGGGCTTTGCGACGTTAGGGGAAGAGTAGTCTAGAACTACGGTCTTGCCTCTGCCCTCGTCAGAGCTTCCGTACATATCCTTCTTTTCGAGAATCTCGGGAAGTAGTGTTTTTGCAAGATAGTCGTCCGATATAAAGAAATTAAGGTATCCCTTTACCGCCTCGATCTTTGCAATTTCCTCGATCTCAAGCTTCAAGGCGAGCTCCTCTGCAATCATAACAGGAGATTTGCGGAGCAGCTTTGCAAACTTGAAACAGGGAAGCGCGAGGTCGCCCATAGTATGGTCGGGCGGATATTCAAGCGAGGTTACGACGTCGGTATAGATACCCTCATACGAGTCAAACGCAATAGCCTCTGCGAGTTTTTTTGCTATGTTAGCTTTTAAATTCTGCATTTTTATCTTTCCTTAAAACTGTATTTTATATAAGATCATCATAATTCATTATATTATATCACGAAAAAAAACTATATTCAATAGTCAAATGGCAAGAAAATGAGATAAAACGAGGCTTTTTTTCATAACAAAGATATATTTTTGCAAAAATCCAGCTAGGACTTGACAAAACAGATCGGATACGGTATAATGTCCTCATATGTAATTCAAGGTACATAAAATTGCCGAAAGGAAAAAACAAAGTAGCTATGGACGAAGGTGGCGGGAATCGCGGCGTAGAAGCCCGAAGTACCACTGTTTGTATACTAAATATGTAAAACAAGGCGTGGTCTGTATGGATTTTTGTACAGGCTATGCCTTGTGTTGCTTTTTTGAGTTTTAAGTAGGCAAAATATTTTTCGGAGGAAGTAACTGTGGACAGTTATTTATGGGCAATACTTTTGCTCCAAGTAGTGCTTATAGCATTAAATGCAGTCTTTGCGAGTGCCGAGACCGCAATTATCGGAATGAACGATAATCGTATAGCGAAGCTTGCTGAGGAGGGCGACAGACGTGCAAAGAAGCTTGCAAAGCTTACAGAAAAACCGTCAAATTTTTTAGCAACTATTCAGGTAGCCATAACCCTTGCGGGATTTTTGGGAAGTGCTTTTGCGGCAGATACCTTTTCTGATAAAATAGCAGCATGGCTTGTAAGTCTTGGTGTCGAGCTTGGTGTAGAGATTCTTGACAAAATAGCTTTGATATTTATAACGCTCCTGCTATCATATTTGACTATTGTGCTCGGTGAGCTCGTTCCAAAGAGAATAGCTATGAAAAATCCTGAGAAACAGGCACTCAAAATGGCAGGATTTATCTGCTTTATGGCAGGTACTTTCAAACCGTTCGTGTGGCTTCTTACGGTATCGACCAACGGAATTCTGCGCATTTTCGGTATTGACCCTAACGCGCAGGAAGAAGAAGTGAGCGAAGAAGATATTAAAATGATGGTTGACGTCGGTAGTGAAAACGGCACTATTGACGACGACGAGAAGGAATTCATACAAAACGTCTTTGAATTTGACGACCTGACCGCAGGCGAGATCGCAACTCACCGTACCGATATCGAGCTTCTCTGGCTCGAAGAAGATGTTGACACGTGGAGAAAGACGATACGTTCAAGCCGACATACGAGATATCCGATATGCAGTGAAACCGTCGATAACGTAGTCGGCGTTCTCAGCGAGAGAGACTATTTCAGACTTGACACAAGCGATCGCGACGAAATAATGAAAAACGCCGTGAAACCTGCATATTTCGTGCCCGAAACTGTCAAAGCCGATGTTCTTTTCAGAAATATGAAGACCTCGCACAACTCGTTTGCGGTCGTGCTTGACGAGTATGGCGGCGTGACTGGTATCGTTACGATGAACGACCTTATCGAGCGTCTTGTGGGAGATTTCAATGTCGAGGAAACCGAAAGCGAAGATAAGGAAGAGCTCTCTATCGAAAATATCGGTGAAAATCTTTGGAGCATAAGAGGAAATGTTACGCTCGACGAAATGGAAAAAGAGCTTGACGTTCAGCTTCCCACAGACGAATACGACACGTTCAGCGGTCTTGTTTTCGGAGCTCTCGGCTCGATACCTGACGACGGAAGCGAGTTCGAGATCGAGGTCGGCAGGCTTCTTGTGAAGATTTCAGAGGTCGCGGAGCATCAGATAAAGACCGCACTTGTAAGAGTTCTCGAAAAAACAGATGAGGAAGACGAAACCGAAGAATAAAAAGAGCCATCGCCCAACTTCTTTATGACAAGTAAAGATAAATTCATTTATATGTGAGGAATATATTATGAAGAAATGGGTTGTTGAGGATTGGCAATTTGAATTAACTGCTGTTGACGGGAAAGCAGAAAATTGCAGACTTGGCATAGAAAAAGGTGATAAATTTACCTTTTCTTATGAATGTCCTGATGGAATGTGTCCGCGAGTAATGGCAGAAGTGTTCACTTGGTGTGAGGTCGTTCGTTGCGGTGGGAATTTTACACATAGAGGAGTAAAAGAAAAGAATGAAATGGATCTGCCCTGTCCTTGCAGAAGCATTAATTTTCACCTTAAAGCAACACCGATAAACAGAGACGAAGAATGAAAGCCGTTGACAAATAAACCGCGCCCAAAAACTTAAACAAATTACATATAACTAAACCCCGACAGATTTTTAAAAATCTGGTCGGGGTTTTATCATCCTTATGAGAAAGAGCGGATTATCGGCTCTTTTTTAATGCTGACTCAGAGTGTTCCCGTAACCGTAAGAACGGTTACACCGGGAGTTATCTCCCACATTCCCGTAGCGGGATCTTGCGTGTAAGTCGCGGCAGGAACGGTTATTACGCCTTCGACTGTGCGAAAGAGACCGCTGCTTTCGTTGTAGGTGTACTCTTCGGGGGAGGAGAGCACCTGACCGTTAAGGGTCACCTCGATATCCGACAGTATCGGGTCAAAAAGATCGGTGACGACTGCATTTGCTTCTTCGGTCGCAGGAGCATTTCCCGAATTCTCGATGATAAAAGTGTAGGTGAGTTCTCCGTTTTCGGCGACAGTTGATGGGGATATTGCCTTGCTAATCGTAAGCAGAGGCTCGGACGATGCGCTCACCGTTTCCTGAGCACTTATCGGAGTCATGATGCCAGGTCCGCTTACCGTTACCGTGTTAGTCACTGCGCCATCCGGCGTCGGTGGAGCAAATGAGTTTACCGACGCGCGGTAAATTATCATAGCGTTTTCGCCTGCGGGAACATCTATACCGCTGACTGTGAGCGGAGGACCCGCCTCTACGGTCGGTGCGCCTTGGAGAACGCCGTCCAGATAAAAGAGGATATCGCCCGCATAGGTCAGCGGCACTACGGTCTCGCCTTCAAACTCATACGCACCGAGATCGTCGGTAACCGTAAGGTTGTTATAAGGGGTATTTCCTGCGTTGACTATGCTTACGACATAGGTTATGACTTCGTTTGCACCGTAAGTGTCGCTGAGTGCCGTCTTAGTGGCGGACAAAACTTGTACGACCTCTCCCGTCACTATATTTGAGCTTGTCACAACATCGTTGTATGACAAGGTTGCTTGATTTGTGAATACTGCCATTATCTTTACTTCCTTTCCGCGGAGATTTTCTCCGCTGTTTTTATAATATGAGAGAAAGGGTGGATTTGTGATAGGACAAAAAATTCCCGACAGTCTGTCGGGAATTACTTTAAGTAAGGTTTTTGGGAAAGTTTGAAAACCTTTTTTAAAAGGCTTTCAAGAAAAATCATTCGACCGCGTTGGCTCTGAATTGAAGCCTGTAAAGCTCTGCGTACTGACCGCCCTTTGCGACAAGAGTATCGTGAGTTCCTTGCTCGACTATTTTGCCGCCGCCAACAACCGCGATCTCGTCGGCGTTTTTGATAGTCGAAAGGCGGTGTGCGACTACAAGTGTCGTTCTGCCCTTGCAAAGCTCGTCGTGTGCTTCTTGAATGAGTATCTCGGGCGTATTGTCAAGCGCGCTCGTCGCCTCATCAAGAATAAGTATCGGCGGATTTTTGAGAAACACTCGCGCTATTGACAGACGTTGCTTCTGACCGCCAGAAAGACGGACTCCGCGCTCGCCGATCTGTGTGTCGTAGCCGTTTTCAAGTGTCATTATGTAGTCATGAATGTTTGCGCGTTTGGCTGCCTCCATCACCTCTTCGTCGGTCGCGTCAAGACGTCCGTAAAGGATGTTTTCCTTTATTGATGCGTTGAAAAGATAGATGTCCTGCTGAACGATACCGATATTCTTTCGTATCGACTCGGCTGTGAGACCGTTTATATTTTTGCCGTCAATGAGTATTTCTCCTGACTCTATACCGTAAAAACGGGGGATGAGATGGCAGATAGTCGTTTTTCCGCCGCCCGAAGGTCCGACGAGCGCAAACTTTTTGCCTTTTTCAATGATAAGATCTACGCCTCTGAGGACTTCTTTTGTTCCGTCATAAGAGCAAACGACCTGTTTTAATTCTATTTTGCCGTCAACCTCGCCGATATCAAGTGCTTCGTCAAGGTCTTTTTCGGGCTCTGCATCCATTATTTCAACAAAACGCTCAAATCCCGTGATACCGCTTTGATACTGCTCCATAAAGTTTATAAGAGTCATAACGGGCGAGATAAAGAGATTTATCGAGACTACGAATGCCGAATAATCGGCGAAATTTATAATGTCGTTATATAGGAAAAGACCGCCTGCTATCAGGACTATTACGTTGAATACGTCGGTAATGAAGGAATTTATCGAGTGAAAGCGACCCATAGCATCATATGCTTTGCGACGTGCGGATACGAAAGCTATATTTCCTTCTTCAAATTTTTCTTCTTCCTTTTCCGCGTTTGTAAAGGCTTTAGTGACGCGTATGCCCGAAATACTGCTTTCAAGCGAGGCGTTTATCTGAGCCGTCGAAACGCGGCTTTCCATAAACGCGCTCCTCATTCTTCTGCGAAGCACGAGAGCAACTATGAAAAGAAAGGGAACACACGAGAAAACGATGAGTGTCAGCCAAGGGTCGATGGTACAAAGATAAACGAAAGAGGTCACTACCGAAATACTTGAAATTATGAGATTTTCAGGTCCGTGATGAGCGAGCTCGCTTATATCCATAAGATCGCTCGTCATACGCGACATTATTTTACCCGTCTCGTTGTTGTCATAAAAAGAATATGGCAGTTTTTCGAGATGGCGGAACATATCCGAGCGCATTTGCGCCTGCATACGTACACCCATGACGTGACCGTAATATTGAATAAAATAGTTCAGAAGCATTCGTATTATGTAAATCGAAAGCAGAAGTATTCCTGCAAGGACTATCATGCGATAGTTTTTGTTCGGGATAAGATCATTTAGCATTTTCCTCGTAACTATCGGGTAGATAATACCGATAAGCGCGACTGCGAGAGAGGCGAGCATATCGAGAGAAAATATCAGTTTGTGCGGTTTGTAGTATGAAATAAATCTTTTGAGCATTTTGTTTTCCTTTACAACTTAAATCGTCGGGCAAAGGAGCATTTTTGGCAAAGCTCCTCAACGGCTTTTTTGTTTTGAAATCCTTTTTTTATTTTTACTGCGCGATCTGAGGATAAAATATCTTCGATGTTCTCGGTATAGATATTACCGAGCGTTATCTGTCCGTCGCTGTCGAGACAACAAGGAATCACACTTCCGTCGGACAGTATTGCGAAATGGTCGCCGAGTCCGTGACAGAAGACCTCAACCCCCATATTGTCTGCGCCGATGTCTGGCCAGATAAAACGTTCGCCGTATTCGAGATGAAGCTTGTCGCGTATCCGCGCGCCTCGTGATCCGAGATGCCACTTTTCGGGGAATTTTTCGTGAAGAAGCGAGAGTGTTTCCTCGTTTTTGGTATCCTCGACCCCGCCGTTCCACAGTCGAAGAACGGTCAGAACTCCGTTTTTGGAGGCAATATCCGAGAAATCAAGGCACTTTTGCACGTATCCGATGTGTTCCTCGTCCTCGCCGAATTCGAAACTGTGAAGCGAAATATTGACCTTGTAAACGCCTGCGTCGATAAGCTCCTTCCCCCGTTTGTCAAGCAGAGAGCCGTTTGTGGTTATTGCGACCTTAAAGCCTTTCTGCGTGGCGTGTCTTACAAAGTCACAGAGAAGTGTGTGCGTGAGCGGTTCACCCATAACGTGAAGGTAAAGATACTGGGTCACTCCCGAAAGCCTTTCGCAAACGAGCTTGAACTCGTCCATAGTCATAAGCCTATGCGGTCTTTTCGTTCCGTGGCAGAAAGAGCAGCTTTTGTTGCAGATGTTGGTTATTTCAACGTAAACTCTTGAATATGACATACTTTACTTTCTATAATAAGTGTAATAAGCAATTATCGTTCTTTCTTTTCCGCCGTGCTCGTAATCGGGCGCCGTCAGTATGACCCCTTCGAGCGACAAAAGCTCGGAAGCGTTCAGCTCCTCAATCTTCGCACGCATTACAATATCGCCGGACGAAAAAACGAGAAGCTCACCATCCCGCAGGGTCAGACTGCCCGCTTTTCCGATCACGTTCTCGACACCGTCAATGCGCTCCGAGCAGTATTTGATGGCGCGTCCGTTTAAAAACTCTGCCATTTTGACTCGATATGCACGACTGTTTGTATTCTTCGGTATCTTTTTCTTGAAAATAGACATTTTTATTTTGGAAACCCTTTTTCCAAAAGGATTTCCAATCCTTCCAAAAAACTTTAATTAAAAGATTATTACACAACTTATTATACAGTCTTTTTATCCGTATTTCAAGAGAGCGAGACAATAAAATAAAAAAGTGGCAAAAAATTTATAAAAACTATTTTAATTTTAAAGTAAATGTGTTATAATAACTTGTTTGAATAAAATTAAGGAAATTTTAAAGTAAGAGGTAACAGATTTGGTACGAAACGATTTAAGAAACATAGCAATAATAGCGCACGTTGACCACGGCAAGACAACTCTTGTTGACGAGATGCTCAAACAGGGCGGTATCTACCGTGATAATCAGTCAACTACTGAGAGAGTTATGGACTCAAACGATCTCGAAAGAGAGCGCGGAATCACCATTCTTGCAAAAAACACGGCAGTTCACTATAAGGACGCAAAGATCAACATAATAGACACTCCCGGACACGCCGATTTCGGCGGTGAGGTCGAGAGAATTCTTAAAATGGTAAACGGAGTTCTTCTTCTCGTAGATGCCGCAGAGGGCCCCATGCCTCAGACTCGATTTGTACTTCAAAGAGCACTCGAACTCAACCACAGAGTTATCGTAGTCGTGAACAAGATCGACAAGCCGGACGCACGTATTCACGAGGTTGTTGACGAGGTACTCGAGCTTCTTATCGATCTTGAAGCGACCGAGGAACAGCTCGACTCCCCGATGCTCTTCTGCTCAGGAAGAGCGGGAACGGCATCGTTTTCACCCGAAAAGCAGGGTACAGACCTTGTTCCGCTTTTCGATACGATACTTGAATACATTCAGGCTCCCGAAGGCGACGAAAATGACGGACTTCAACTACTTGTTTCCTCTATAGACTACAACGAATACGTAGGAAGAATAGGTGTCGGACGTATTGAAAGAGGAATTATAAACGTGGGTGACGAGGTTGCTATTTGCAACTATCATAAAGAGGGAAATCCTGTGAAAACGAGAGTAGTATCTCTTCAACAGTTTGACGGACTTGGAAAAGTATCGGTAAATAAGGCTTATCCGGGTGATATAGTCTGTTTCTCAGGAGCAGAAGACCTTACGATAGGAGACACAATCTGCTCAACACTCGACCCCACTCCACTACCCTTTGTAAAGATAAGCGAGCCTACGCTCGAAATGACAATTTCGGTAAACGACAGCCCATTTGCAGGCAGAGAGGGCAAATTTGTCACCTCACGTCAGATAAGAAAACGTCTTTACGACGAGCTTCTCAAGGACGTTTCTCTCCGAGTTACCGACGGTGAAACTACCGACAGCTTTAAGGTGTCGGGAAGAGGCGAGATGCACCTTTCGATACTTATTGAAAATATGCGCCGCGAGGGATTCGAGGTTGCGGTATCAGCTCCGAGGGTTATCTTCAAGGAAATAGACGGCGTGAAGTGCGAGCCTATGGAGAGAGTTTATATTGACGTAGGAAGCGAATTTGCGGGTGCGGTTATGGAAAAGCTGGGCGCACGCAAGGGCGAATTCGTCGATATGTCGGTAAACTCGAACGGAACGCGTACCAAGCTTGAATATGTTATTCCTACACGTTGCCTGTTTGGTTACAGAAGCAAATTCATGACCGACACCAGAGGAGAGGGAATACTCAATACGGTTTTTGACGGATATCAGCCCTACAAGGGAGAAATCACCGCAAGATTTACAGGCTCGCTCGTAGCCTCCGAAAACGGAGTTACCACCTCCTACGGTCTTTACAACACTCAGGATAGAGGACAGCTCTTTATAGGAGTTCAGACTCCCGTTTACGAGGGAATGGTCATCGGAGAAAATCCGAAGCTTGGAGATATTACGATAAATCCCTGCAAGGAAAAGCATCTCACCGCAGTGCGCTCGAAGGGAGCGGACGAAAAGCTTATTCTTACGCCTCCGAGAATTATGAGCCTTGAAGAAGCTATCGAGTTTATAAACGCCGATGAGCTTATCGAGGTTACTCCGAGTACGATAAGAATAAGAAAACAGATACTCAATACTGCAAACAGACTTAAAGCTCAGGCGAAGATCAAAAATTCGTCAAACTGACGTCTAAACGTTAGGAGAAGAAATGCGTAAAACTAAAATAATATGCACGATAGGACCTGCGTGCAACGACGAAAAAACGCTTACCAAGATGTGCAAGGAGGGCATGAACGTAGCCCGTCTTAATTTCTCGCACGGAACTCACGAGGAGCACAGAAAAACGATAGAGCTTATAAAAAATGTCAGAGAAAAGCTCGGTATGCCAATAGCGATAATGCTGGACACCAAAGGTCCGGAATACCGTATCAAGACCTTTGTAAATAAAAAAATAACCCTTTCCGACGGCGATAGCTTTATCTTCACTACCGATGATATAATCGGAGATAACACTCGCGTTTCTGTCACCTACAAGCATCTTATCGAGGAGCTCAGCGTCGGAGATACGATACTTGTCAATAACGGACTCGTAAGCTTCGAGGTCGAAAGGCTCGAAGGAACCAGCGCGTACTGTAAGGTTATTCACGGCGGAGATCTGTCCGACCGAAAGAGTATGAACTTCCCGAACAAAGTGCTCGATCAGGAATATCTCAGCGAGCAGGACAGATCCGACCTTCTTTTCGGTATTGAAAACGATATCGACTTCGTTGCGGCGTCTTTCGTATCAAACAAGAGCGATATTGCGGCAATAAGAGAGTTTCTCAACGAAAACGGCGGTAAGGACGTAGATATTATCGCCAAGATCGAAAACCGCGCAGGTGTTGATAATATCGACGAGATCTGCGATATTGCGGACGGAATAATGGTCGCAAGAGGCGATCTGGGAGTCGAGATACCCTTTGTAGAGGTTCCTTCCGTTCAGAAATATCTTATAAACAAGTGCAGACTTCTCGGAAAGCGAGTTATCACTGCGACCGAAATGCTCGAATCTATGATAAACAATCCAAGACCGACGAGAGCGGAAATATCAGACGTTGCGAACGCGGTTTACGACGGTTCTTCGGCGATAATGCTTTCGGGAGAAACTGCGGCGGGAAAGTATCCTGTCGATGCGGTCCGCAATATGGCGGAGATCGCGGAATTCACCGAAAAACGTATTGATTACAGACATTGGTTTCTGTCCACCGAGTTCAGAATCAGAAACAACCTTGATGCTATATCTCACGCGACCTGTGCGATGGCGATCGATGTGAATGCCAAGGCAATGGTAATAAGCACCAAGAGCGGACAGACCGCCCGTATGGTCAGTAGATTCCGTTCGCCTGTTGATATAATCGGCATGACGACCGAAGAGAAGGCGTGGCGAAAGCTCAACCTCAGCTGGGGAGTAACTCCGGTCATGAGCGAGGAGTTCAGCTCGATAGAAGTCATATTCTATCAGGCAATGGTTCAGGCAAAGAAGGTGCTTGGACTCTCAAAAGGAGATAACGTGGTCCTCACAGGCGGTCAAATAAACGGCAAACCGGGGAATACCAACATTATCAAGGTGGAAGTTGTTAAATAATAAAATACCGCAAGGATAAATTCCTTGCGGTATTTTTAACTGTCAAGTGTCTCAAAAATCATATTCCATACCTTCTCGTCCTGTGCAGTCATACGATGCCAATCGAAGCGTTTTTTGAAATGCTCCTTTGCCTCGTCTGTATCGAGCAAGTTTTCACTCATCGCCTTCTGATAGGTCTCAAAGAAAGAGTCCTTGTAGCGTACCGAATCCTCGGTATAGTTCGGATTGTGCGCTTTCGAGTGTACCTTCACGAATTTTATATTTTCGCGGTCTGAAAGAGCCTTCTCCATAACATCGAAGTGACGTTCACATTTTACTATCGTATCGTCGTCTGAATGTATAACGAGGACCTTAGCAGAGGTCTTTGAGAGTGCCGTGATAGCATCCGACGAAGCGTATTTGGAGTTTTGAGAGAGTTCTTTTTTGTAAAGCTTTTTGCCGATTGGCGAGAGAAAACCGCTAAAAGATTGTCTGAGCAGAGCTTCCAGCGAAACAGGACCCGAAAGTGCGACTATATGCTTTATATTCCTCTGGAAATTCGAGATATTAAGCGTGGAATACGCTCCCCAACTATGACCGACTATTGAAATATCGTAGGAACGGTATTTTTTGTCGGCGCGTAGGGTATTTATCGCGTCGTCAAGGTCGATGAGCGAATGGACGAAGCCGCCCGTCGTCTCTCCGCCCGATTCCATACAACCGGTGTGGTCGTATGAAAAAACGAGAAATCCGTGACGCGCGAGAAGCTCTATTTCCTTCATATATCCGCGATGACCCGAGCCCATACCGTGCTCAAACATTACGATGCGGTTTTCCTTGTATCCGTCGTAGAAGTAAAAATATCCTTGAAGCGTGTGTCCTTTTGAGGATTTGAAGGGATAAGATATTTTACTTAGACCCTCAAAATCATCGCTGGAAAAATAAAATATGCTTCCGTTGTCGTCCGAGCGGGTGTATATCTTGTCGCGGTACAATTTTTCTATTTTTTTAAAAAACATTTTTCTCCTTGACCGTCTAAGGTCGGCTTTTATTTTGCGTAGTGGTTGATAAGACAGCCATCTGCGAGTATCTCGCGCTCGCCCTCCGAGAGATTTTCAAGGAGAAGCTCGATCTTTTCGACCTTGTTTTCGCTTATAACGTATGCGTCAAGCTTTTCTTCACCTGAAATTATTGCGCTTCTTGCGCCTTTGATGAATATGTAATCTCCCTTTTCAACTTTCAGCTCACCCTTGTAGGTGAAGGGAAGCATACCCCAGTTGATAAGGTTGGAGCGGTAACGCTTGGTCGCGTATTCGAGTGCGATATTTGCAATTCCGCCGAGAACTCTCTGACAGGACGCCGCCTGCTCTCTCGCGCTTCCGTCGCCCGGACGAAGAGCGCAGATAGTGCTTCCGATTTGGAGATCGTTTGCGCTGACGGAAGCTCCCTTGATCTCGGACACCTTGTCAAGGATAGCCTGTGAGGGTGCTTCAAGAGCCTTTTTGGCCTCTCCGACATACTCGGGGTCCTTTCTCGAAAGGGTGAACTGCGCAAGTCTTATAGGATTTGAGCGGTAGGACGAGGTATCACCCGAGGGAATAAGCTCGTCGGTCGTGGTAACCGGATCGTTTATTATCGAAACTGCCTTGATGAGAAGATCCTCTGCAAGAGCGGGCATTTCAGGCCAGTCGGTGATGTTCGGTCCAAGAACGAGCTCGGTTTCGGGAATGGGATTTCCGTATCCGTTATAAATTCTGTTGTCGTAAACACCGTTATCGAAGCTGTAATCGTAGCTTGTGAATTCTCCCTCGAACTCATCTGCGGGGGTAAGGATACCGCCGTTTGCCGCGGTCGCCGCGATCGAGCGCGAGTCCATAAGCGCGACTGCCGCGATCTGATTGTCGTTCGGCTTGGAGCCCTCGCGGTTCGGGAAGTTTCTCGTCGAGTGTCTTATCGAAAGTCCGCCGCACGCGGGAACGTCGCCTGCACCGAAGCAGGGACCGCAGAATGCGGTTCTGAGAGTTGCGCCTGCAGAAACGAGAGTTTCTGCAACGCCGCATTTCATAAGCTCAAGCAGAACGGGCTGGCTTGCGGGATAAACCGAAAGCGAGAATGCGCCGTTGCCGGTGCTCTTGTTTTTAAGAATGTCTGCCGCCGCAGTCAGATTGTCGAACGTACCGCCTGCACAACCTGCGATAACGCCCTGATCGACATGCATCTTGCCGTCGTAGAATTTGCTCCTGAGATCAAGTCGTCCTTCGGGAACACCGAGCTGCTCGACTGCCGTTTTTTCTACCTCTGCAAGAATTTTCGGAGCGTTTGCGAGGAATTCTCTTATAGTATAAGTGTTGCTGGGGTGGAAGGGAAGAGCTATCATCGGCTCGACCTTTGCAAGATCGATCTCGACAAGTCCGTCGTAGTATGCGCCGTTCTTCGGTGAGAGCTTTTTATAATCCTGCGGTCTCTTATGACGGGTCAGATATTTTTCTGTCTCGCCGTCTGTTTCCCAGATAGAGGAGAGACAGGTCGTCTCGGTGGTCATAACGTCGATGCCGTTACGGAATTCCATAGGAAGATTTGCGATGCCGTCGCCTACGAATTCGAGTACCTTGTTCTTAACAAAACCCGACTTGAAGGTCGCGCCGATAAGCACGAGAGCAACGTCCTGCGGACCGACCCCCTTGCGAGGTGCGCCTGTAAGATGTACACAGATTACCTCGGGATATTTTATATCGTAAGTACGGCTAAGAAGCTGTTTTACAAGCTCGGGACCGCCCTCTCCGACCGCCATACAACCGATAGCGCCGTATCTGGTATGGCTGTCCGATCCGAGGATCATCTTTCCGCAGCCTGCGAGGTTCTCACGCATAAAGGAGTGAATGACCGCCTGATGTGCGGGAACGTAGATTCCGCCGTATTTTTTTGCCGCCGAAAGACCGAATACGTGGTCGTCCTCGTTGATCGTGCCGCCGACCGCGCAAAGCGAGTTGTGGCAGTTGGTGAGAACGTAAGGCAGGGGGAATTTTTTAAGTCCGCTTGCCTTTGCCGTCTGGATAATACCGACGTAGGTTATATCGTGCGATGCCATTGCGTCGAATTTGATGTTAAGAAAAGAGTCGTTTCCCGATACGTTGTGTGATGTGAGTATCGAGTACGCCATAGTATTTTTGCGCGCCTCGCCTACGGGAAGCTCGCCCTTGTCCGAGAATTTTCCGTTTTTATAGAAAACGCCGCCTTTTGTAAGTTTTACCATTTTAATTTCAGCCTTTCGATTTTAAACATAAAATAACTAAGTAATTATATCACGAAGGCTTTTGTCTGTCAAGAGAGTAGGGAGAAAACACTCTTGACAAAACACTTAAAACGTGATAGAATGTTTTTGCCAAACGAACCGAATAATCCCCACTGTAAGTGTGTATTTTTATTTTGATAAAAATACACGCTCATTTCTGCATACTTGTGGTGTAGGGAAGTGGTTTGTTTGGCGACAATCGGAGCGACGTATTTTTTGTGCGCTGACTTCGGTTGGCGCACTTTTTATTTTATATTTTTATTTACGGAGGTAAAAATGAAAAACACAAAACTCAGAGTAGTCTCGCTGATCATGGTACTGGTTACGGTGCTTCTGTGTATATTCACGGGATGCTCGGAAAGCAAAGAAAGCGAAGGCGGACTGAAAACGTATCAGGAATATGACGAGGACGGCAAGCTGATAAAGGAAACTCATTATTACATAAATAGTGATCTTGTACATCTGGTTTTAGATTATAACAAGAACGAAAAGCCTATTAAAGCATCAATTTACGATTATCGTGAGCCGAATGAAGTCGTAGCCTATTTCATGTATGAATATGACGAAAATCAGAAGCTATTAAAATCAACTCTTTATAGTACGTGTGATTTTGATTACTATATGGATGATGCAGGAGGAACAAACATTACCGGACCAATTCCTACATCTCCGGGCGTAATAATTTATGATTTAGAGGACGGTTCTTTGTCTTTGTCCGAGGGCGGGGTAAAGATTCATAATTCGTTTAGAACTATCAGTAGCGGGGCTATGAGGTATAGTTCGAGTGCATTCTGTGCTCTTGAAATGTCGCGTAAGCGCGTTAATGAATTTGATGCTGACGGAAAAATAACCAAATTTACATTTTACGACGAGAATGATGCCCTTGTTTCCTACACCGAATTTAAATATAACGAGGATGGAAATCCTGTTAAAGTAACGCGCTATAACAAGGATGGAAAACCGGAAACGATTAGTACGTATAGCGGACAGTCTGACGTTCCGAGTGATGTAGTAATAACGCGTCCGAGCGAAGGAGAAACAACGCTTCCGAGAGTAAAAGTACACAATCAAAAGCCGATTAACGTGGTTAAGTTTCTTTTCAATGACGACGGAAACGTCCGTTTTAGTCAAGAAAGAAACGAAAAAGGCGTTGTTATAAAAGAGACCTATTATAACGGCGATGATACGGTAAACTATTACATCGAATATGAATATGACGAATACGGGGTAATCATCAGAAAAAGTGAGTTCAATGCGGATGGGACCGCGAGAAACTATTGTGTGTACGATAATGTATATATTTATCGCGGAGAAGAACCTGTAGGATATGAGTCGGTTACGATGACAAAATATAATTCAGACAACACGGTGGACCATTACGTGGTGTATGAGTATGATGAAAATTTATCTTATCCTCTACACCCAATAAGTGAAATCGTTTATAAAGCGGATGGAAAGGTGGATTCTTACGCAGAATACAGTGATGAGGATCAAAATTGGAGTAACGGCGGCGAAAGAAAAACCGTTTACGATTCCAACGGAGAGGTAATGTTTTACTATATTATTCAGCAAGATTCTGATACTCGGATTCAGACAGAAACCAAATACAGTCCCGACGGAAGTGTAATTGAAGTTATAAAAACTATTTATTAAACACTAAAAGGTACGGCGAGCCGTACCTTTTTTACTTGACATATAATTCTGTAAATGTTATAATTTCCATATAAATCAAAAGGAAATAAGGAAAATATGCGTAAATTTACGGCAAAAATAATATCCCTCGCGATGCTTCTTTCGCTTGCTATGGGAATGCTTCCGTCCTGCACGGACGAAAAGCTCGTGAGCGAGACCTCGTTTGAATGGTTTGACACGGTTACCACGATAAGCGCACCGAAGGACGATTTTGAGAAGGTGTGGGAAATATCTTCACAAATGTTTGAAAAATACGACAGGCTTTTCGATATTTACAACGAGTACGACGGCATAAACAACCTCTGCACGGTCAATAAAAACTCGGGCAAAACGCCGACTGTCGTTGACAAGGACCTTTTCGAGCTTCTGTCCTATTCAAAAGAAATATACTCCGCGACAAACGGCAAGGTCAATATCGCAATGGGAAGCGTTTTGAAGATATGGCACTCTTATCGCGAGGCGGGACTTGAAAACAGTGAAAGCGCAGAAATACCGCCGAGCGATCTGCTTTCTGCGGCGGCAGAGCATACCGATATTAACGCTATTGAGTTAAACGAGGAAGATATTTCTGTCTACATAAAGGACGAAAATATCTCGCTCGACGTTGGCGCCGTTGCAAAGGGCTTTGCGGTCGAAAAGGTCGCGCAGGCACTTGAAGATGCAGGATACAAGAGCGTTTTGATTTCCGCAGGCGGAAACGTGCGCGCCATCGGAGCAAAGCCGAGCGGCGAAAAATGGAAGGTGGCAATAGCCGATCCAAACGGCGGGAATTCTTATCCCGCGATATGCGAAATTTCCCACAACTCTGTGGTAACGAGCGGATCGTATCAACGCTTCTACACGGTGGACGGCAAGAATTATCATCACATAATAGATCCCGAAACACTGCTTCCGTCAGAGTATTTTCTGTCGGTTTCGGTATGTGTGAAGGATAGCGGACTTGCAGACGCGCTCTCGACAGCTCTCTTTCTTATGAGCGAGGACGAGGGAAGAGCTCTTTGCGAAGAGCTTGGTGCAGAGGCGCTCTGGATATACGGTGATTCTAAAATCTCGAAAACCTCGAGATTTCCTAAATAAGCAAAAACTCAGAAGCAAGGCTTCTGAGTTTTTTGCCTTAAGGATTCAAAATATCCATCATCTTATCCCAGTCGAAAAGCTCACCGGGATCGTTCTTGTTCGGGTTATACTCGTCGTGACCGATGATATGATCTCTGTCCTTTTCAATGCCGTATCTTTCGCAAATATCCGAAATAAGTCTTCCGAGCGCCTCGTATTGTGCCTCGGTGTATCCGATAAGCGAAGGATCTATCGTGTCGTATTTCGAGCCGGACATATAGATTGACATATCTTCTTTCGATCCGATAGCCATTATCTCGATACCGATCGATCGCTTGTTCATATCACCCGTGACATCGCCGAACGTTCCGGGTCCTGCGTGATATGCTACTCGGTCCTCGGGTACGTTGCAGTAGATAGTGCCGTCTCTGTCTATCAGGTAGTTCGCATCAACTCCGCCGTCAAGGAAAATGTCGCGGATAAGATCCATATTATAGGGATCGTTCCAGTTTATCTTTATTGCGCTGGAAAAATGGAGCATAACGTAGTTGGGATCGTTTTCTCTTTCATACGAATAGCTTTCCGCAATAGGGAAAAGGTCGTTTACCGCGCCGTCGTAGATTACGTGCTCGGACGGTTGTACCGAGTATTTAAGTTGGATATAATCGGTCGAAACGAATCCGTAGCCGCTACCGTATTTTATCTTGTGCCAACCGCTGTAAGTGCCGACTATTACGACGGTATCTCCCTTTTTTAAAGCACCGAGCTTTGCATAGCTAGTGCCCGTACCCTTGCGGACGTTAAGACTGTCGGCAGTTACGACTCCGCAGAGTACCTCTACCTTGTCAACGTATTCGGGGGTAAAGGTCTTGTTATAATAGGGCAGGGATTTTTTGTTTTCAAGCGCCCAGAGAGCGGTGTCGTAGATTATGTCCTTGCCTCGTGCCCACATAGTATAGAATTCTCTGAAATGGCTCGGACTTGATCCTGCACCAAATTCTATTGTGAGTGAAGGAATTCCACGCGTTACTGCCCAGTCATGAAATCCCGCACAGGTATCAGGGTCACTGTAAAGGACATATTTTAGTTTGTTTGTGATTTTAGCGCAGAGCGATTTGCAGAGCGAATTTGTTTTAGCGTAATTTTCAAAATCCCAATATACTATCGAGCCTGACGTGTGATAGCTGAGCGTTATATCTATCGCATGCTCGCGCAGATAATTTGCAAGGGCCTTGCTTTCTGCGGCACATTCGGGATTTTCGCCTATGTAGGACGAGGGAGCAGGTCCATCAGGCAGACTGTCGCGAGCCGCCTTGCGTTCCCAGATAGCGTCAAAGTTCGAGTTGAGATCGACACCCTTGGCATTTGCCTTCCACGAAGATGTGTTGACGTTTTCTCTGCTGCCAGTATAGAGCGGAGAAATTATTCCTGTTTGTACTATCTCTACTCCGTCGGGATTTGACATAGGTACGATATGGAAGCAGATCTCGTCAAGCAGCTCACGGAATGTATATCCAGAATTTTCGTACTCGCTGTCGAGATTTTTGAGCATATAGTCTATCTGAGCCATAAGGACAGTAGTCGTGATATACTCTCTTGCGTGCATACTTGCCTGTATCATAACGTTTATGTCAGCATCGGAGTTTCCGATAAGAAGGAGAGTCAGATCTCTGCCCTCCTCGCTCTTTCCGATAGATGAAAGAGTTACAACGTCGGGATAGCTTTCAGCAATCTCTTTTGCGTCCGAGAGCATATCCTCGTAGGAATATTTGTCCTTGGCATCAACGTATTTAAGATCGTTTGAGTAGTAGGAGTTGTCTGAATGTATTATCTGATGTGAATATACGAGACCGTACTTGCTTCCGTATTTAATATAGACATACGATCCGTAAAAGAAGATAGGAGTGACGCTTTTCCCGTCCGAAAGGGTGTCGCAGGCTTTTCTATTTGATGCAACGGTATAGACCGTAACATTCGAGGTGGTGTCTATTTCCCATTTGTCGGATATAGTGTAGAGTCCATATTTGTTGATAGAGGTTTCGGGGGATATTTTGTAGCTCGCGCTATCCGAATATCTGTACCATTTTGCGGGAAGATACTGAACGAATCCGTGCTTTTTCATAATATCGTCGAGTAGCTTTCCGTTTGCCGCCGCATCCTTTGAGAGATCGCTAAAATTTCTGTCTGCTTTCGAGCCGCTCGCGTCGAAATCAGTAGGCATCGCGATGGCTTTTCCGTTCGATTTGACGATAGTCAGAGAAAGAGTATCGCCGTAATTGAAGTCGGTAAAGCCTTTTGTGGGATTGGTCGCGTTTTGTGGGAGCAGGATTGCAAGATCACTCTGAGCATCAAGCGGACGGTAGGCGTCCCATATTTTCAGAGAAAGACCTTTTGAAAGGAGCTCGTTCTGGACAGCTTTTAGCTTTCTGACTGTGCCGTATCGCAGATAAGCCTCGTTAAAGCTATATATCTTGTCACCGAGCAGATTGTTTTCTCCGCCATATCTGATATCGATGAAGATCGACGGGATATGATCCTTTATGCGAACGAAATCGCTGTTTTTTATGCCCGAATCGTCGTCGGTGAGATATTGGTCATTGTCAGGCTCGGGCTCAGGTTCAGGCTCGGGCTCAGGTTCAGGCTCGGGCTCAGGTTCAGGTTCAGGCTCGGGTTCAGGCTCGGGCTCAGGTTCAGGTTCAGGTTCAGGCTCAGGCTCGGGCTCGGGTTCAGGTTCAGGCTCGGGCTCAGGTTCAGGCTCGGGCTCAGGTTCAGGTTCAGGTTCAGGCTCAGGTTCGGGCTTAGGCTCAGGTTCAGGCTCAGGCTCGGGTTCAGGCTCAGGCTCAGGCTCGGGTTCAAACCCCTCGGGGCGATCGTCGTCTTCATCTGTTTGACCGTAGTCACGTATAAGGAGCAGGACGGTTCCCGACAGAAGAGCGAGAAGCAAAACGAGCGAAATTGTTATTTTGAGAATGGTTTTCATAGTTTATCTCCGGTGAAAATGTCTGTTTGCTGTTTTACGTTTGTGTGTATGGAAGATCTAAAAGTGTCATAAAAAAGTCCTTGCAGCGAGCAAGATACTCGCGCAGGTCGTATTTGAACTGATTGTCATATACTCCAAGCGTCGCCGATGCTCCGAAAATTTTGATGCCGCTTTCCTTACCTATATACATTGCGCGGTAGAGGTGATACTTTTGAGAAACGACGACCGCGCTTTCGATGTCAAAGACCTCGCTTGCACGCCTCATCGTGTCGTAGGTAGAGAGTCCGCCGTTGTCTGTGAGTATATCTTCGCTCTCAACTCCAAGTGAAACGAGATAGCTTTTCATAGCCTCGGGCTCGTTGTTGAAGCTCTCGGTCGGATTTCCGCTTACGATGATCTTTTTGACTCTGCCGTTGAAATATAGCTCCGCTCCCGTGTCAAGACGGTGTTTCAGCATAACGCTCGGAGTTTTGTCAGAATATACCCTACAACCTAGGATGATCGCGTAATCTGCCGAAATGTCCGAGTTTCCTATCTCGTTAAAATCAAGTATTTCATCGCTAGAGATAGAAAGCATAAAAGCGTTTATGATAGCGGAAAAAACAAGAGTCAGAACGGCGAGTGAGATTATGCAAAGAAGGAATATCCGAACTGTTCTTTGGATCTTCAAGGTGTTGCCGTTACCGTTCATAGATCACTGCGCCTCCTATATCGTACAATGGTTTGTCGGAAAGCGATACAAGCTTTACGGAGTGCTTTGCCGCAAAATCGCGGATTTTGTCGAAATCTGGGTGAGACTCGATCCTTCCGAAAAAGAACACTGTATTATTGTATGTGAAAGATGCTCCGCCGATGAATCCGTAGTCGTATCCGTCGAGCACAATATTTCCGGAAGAGATTTGGAGAACGTCCACTCCGTTTTCCGAGGCTGCGTTTGCGATGCTTGGGTCGGCAGTGATAATGGCACGCTCACTCAGCTTACACACACTGCAACGTGTATACCCTTGCCTTGTGAAGACCGCTTTTTTAGCAGATCGTACGAGGGTTTTGGAGAGCTTGTCAATTCGACCGTATAGATTTTCAGACAAAAAAAGCCCGTTCAAAAGAATATCGTTAGGATATTTTTTGCTCGCGGACTCAGCTATGGTAACAATTTTTATATAGTTTTCGTCAAAAATCGCTCTGTTTTCACTATAATAATCAGAGTGCGCGGCAAGAGCTTCTCCTATGGGGCAGAGAAGCATATCGGCGTGTGAAGCAACCGCGTTATCAAGCGCATCAAAAGGCGGGAGAGTTAATACACGAAAGGATTTTTCGAGTAAAAGCTTCTCCTCGCTGCCGATATTTTCGCTACAAAGCAAATATGGACGAAATACTTCGTCCATTTTATTTTTTGCTGATGACATTAATACGTTATAATTAAACGCGGGTAACCTTACCGGAACGGAGGCAACGCGAGCACACATGAAGAGTCTTGTGAGTTCCGTTTACGTCTGCCTTGACTGTTCTGATGTTGGGTTTCCACTGTCTGTTGGTCTTGCGGTTAGAGTGGGAAACTTTAAGTCCGAACGTTACACCTTTTCCGCAGATATCACACTTTGCCATATTCTGCACCTCCAATTTTATATACAAATAATTATTATTTTAAGTATTTGCCGACTTTCGAAAAGTCAACGGATAGAATTATATCACAATACTTTCAAAAATGCAAGAGGATTTTTGAAAAAACAGAAAAAAATACAAAAAATCTTTATAATTTTTTCTGCAAATCGGCAAAATCCATACTTTTGCACTCAGTTTGAGCTGTCTTCCGAACTATCGTCCGATTTTTCGTGTGCTTTTTCTGCCTCGGTAGGTACACTTTTCTTGAAGCTGAACTTCTTTTCCTCGCCCTTCATAAGTCTTGCCACGTTGGCTCTGTGATTGAACAGGATAAAGAAAGCGAGAAAAACAGAGCAGAGTGCCATAATGAGAGTTATTCCGCCCGCGCTTCTGTAAACCATATTCAAAATAAGCGGAAAGAAGAGCGAGGTTATTATTGAGCCTGCCGAGATGTATTTGGTTGCGGCGACGATCACTACGAAGATTATAAGACAGATAAGGAAGATAAGAGGCTCTGCGGCAAGCACCATTCCTGCGGCTGTGGCGAAGCCTTTTCCTCCTCTGAATTTATAGAATACAGGAAAGCAGTGACCTATCATACAGGCAATACCCGCGATATAAGCCACGTCTATTCCGCAAACGAGCATAGACAGGGCAACGCTGAGTATCGATTTCATAACATCTCCGAGAAGCACCATGACTGCCGCCTTGGTGCCGAAGGTACGCATCATATTTGTCATTCCAGCGTTTTTGCTTCCGTAGTCTCGGATATCCTTGCCGTATGCCGCCTTGGAAATTACGATAGCGAAATTCACACTTCCGAGAAGATATGATCCGATAACAAGAAGAGCGGCAACTGCTATGAAAATATAAGTTTCTACGCCTTTATCTCCGCTTGCGAGTGACATGAGTCCAAAGTGTCTTATATCCTGAAAAGAATAAAGTGCAATGTTCATAAATACCTCCAAAAGAGATCAGGTCTCGTCTCCGCGCTGGCGAAGAACGAACCTTATCGGAGTTCCTTTAAATCCAAACACCTCACGGAGTTGGTTTTCGATATATCTCTGATAAGAATAGTGGAAAAGCCGAATATCATTGCAGAAAAGCACGAATGACGGAGGCTTTATTGAGGTTTGAGTCATATAATATATTTTGAGTCTGCGACCCTTGTCAGACGGAGGCTGAACTCTTGCCATAGCGTCTGCGAGCATATCGTTGAGCATTCCCGTAGTTATTCTCATGCACGACTGATTATTGACGTAATTTATGTGCTCAAACAGCTTTTCAAGTCGTTGACCTGTCTTTGCCGAAACGAAGATAAGGGGAGCGTAGGTCATATAGGAAAGCGCCTGATATATCTTTTCGGTAAACTTTCTCGTAGTCGAGTTATCTTTTTCGATAAGATCCCACTTGTTTACGACGATTATCGAGGCTTTTCCTGCCTCGTGAGCAATTCCTGCGATCTTCTCGTCCTGCTCGGTGATGCCTTTCTCGGCATCGATAACGAGCAGGCAAACGTCTGCCTTTTCGACTGCCATCTTGGCGCGAAGAACGCTGTATTTTTCGATCTTGTCATCAACTCTGCTCTGACGTCTGATGCCTGCGGTGTCGATGAAGGTATATTTTCCGTAGTCGTTATCTACCTCAGTGTCGATGGCATCGCGGGTAGTTCCAGCAATATTCGATACGATAAGACGGTTTTCACCGAGAATTTTGTTGATTATCGAGCTTTTCCCCGCATTCGGTTTTCCGATAACTGCGACCTTTATGCGGTCGTTCTCATCTTCCTCGTCCTCAAAATCGGGTAGTCTGTCATATACGGCGTCGAGCAGGTCTCCCGTACCGCTTCCGTGTACCGAGGAAAGAGGGATGGGGTCGCCGTCGAAGCCGAGCTCGTAGAATTCGTAAAATTCGGGAGGCGGAGCGCCGATCTTGTCGATCTTGTTTACCGCAACTACTACGGGAGTGCGCGCACGAAGGAGCATATTCGCGATATCTCTGTCGCTTGCCGTTACGCCTGAATGAATATCGCACATAAAGATTATGACGTCTGCGCTTTCAATGGCGATCTCTGCTTGAGTACGCATATGTTTGAGGATTATATCGTCAGTCTTCGGCTCAATACCTCCGGTGTCTATCATAAGACATGTCTTTCCGCGCCATTCAATGTCGTGATAGATACGGTCGCGCGTTACGCCGGGAGTATCCTCAACGATAGCGATGCGTTCACCCGCAAGCTTATTGAAGAGTGTCGATTTTCCGACGTTCGGACGTCCGACTATTGCAATTACGGGTTTTGACATTTTAAGCCCACCTTTCTAAAAATGTTGTTTTAATTATCAAGAATTGCTTTTATAAATTCGTATCCGTCGGTAGGGACGGGAACGATCTTCACGCTGAGCGCTTCTTCCACCTCGCTTACCGACATACTGTCGAGAAAGAAATCTCCCTCGGCACGAAGCATATTTGACGAGATATAAAGGGTATCTCCAAGCTCCTTGCCACGTAGCTGTGAAACGAGATCACAACCGCAGATAAGCCCTGCGACGGTTATCGATCTTCCGAAGAAGTCGTTTTCTATTTTATATACGTTTCCGCACAGCGACGGGCATTTTTCGCACAGACGCTCACTCAACGATGAGATGAATTCAAACGCCGCATCGCCCGTTGCAACAGAAAAATTCTTTTTCACAGAGGTATCAAAATCCTCGTCGATATATTCAAGCTCGCCGTTAAACTCGTCGAGCATAGAAACTATCATTCCCACTCCGTTTTCAAATTGCGGATAGTCTCCGTAGTACGTAGCGTCGGGAAATGGAGTTTTCGATTTTAAATACAACTCGTCTGCACAGCAGAATATGCGTTCACCGCATTCTTCCACACATCTGTCTCCGAAAGAGGTTACTTGCTTTATAACCTCTGCTGATTCCTCGGGAGAAAAAGCTTCGAGCGGATAAAGACCGTTTCTGTGCTTTGTGAGTCCTGCAGGAACTATCGAAACGCTTGAAATTGCAGGATATAGCGCATAGAGATCACGCATAGTACGGTCAAGCTCCTCGCCGTCGTTAAGACCTTTGCATAGGACTATCTGACCGTTTATCGTTATTCCTGCATCGGCAAGCTTCCTCAGGTATTCGAGAGACTTGCCCGCAAAGCGATTTTTCATCATTTTGTAGCGAAGCTCGGGGTTAGTCGTATGGACTGATACGTTTATCGGTGACATATGCATCTTTATAATGCGGTCGATGTCGCTATCCTTTAAATTGGTAAGAGTTATATAGTTTCCCGAAAGGAAGGAAAGCCGTGAATCGTCGTCCTTGAAATAGATAGTTTCACGCATACCCGAAGGATTTTGGTCGATAAAGCAGAAAACACAGTTGTTTCGGCAGGAACGCTTATTGTCCATAAGATATGTGTCAAAATCGAGACCAATATCCGAGTATTCGTCCTTTGATATTTTCACCTCAAAAAGCTCGGGACCTCGATGTATAACGAGAAAAAGCTCACTTTCCGCGATGTAGAACTGATAGTCGAGTACATCAGCAATATCGTTTCCGTTGACAGATATGAGAACATCGCCGTCAAGAATCCCCGCCTTATCGGCAAGTGATCCTTTTTTTACCGAAGCAACTGTTACCATATACAGTCCCCCTCGCTTTCCATTTAAATGAATTTTTTGAGTGACCTTGCCTAAAACAAAATACACCGCTGTTAAGCGGTGAAAATTGTTTTTCTAATCAGCCGCTTCTGTCGTATTACGGCAAAACCGTGCTCTAAAAAAACGACAGGGTATGTCCGGTACTTTGCGAACATACCCTCATTTGGCTTTAAGCATCAGCGCTATCCTTGTTTACGTCAATGATAGTCTTGCCGTTGTATGTGCCGCATGCGCTGCAAACCTTGTGCGGAGCCTTGTATTCACCACACTTAGGACATATTTGGAGCGCGGGAGCGTCGATCTTAGAGTTGTTCGAACGTCTCTTGTCGCGTCTTGCCTTCGATACTTTTTTCTTCGGTACTGCCATTTATAAACACCTCCCGGACGTTTTTCTAAAATTACCTAAACTGTATTATATACCAAATAATTTTATTTGTCAAGTAGTTTTGTGAGAATTTCGAGCCTTGGATCAATTTCTTTTTTTGTGCACGAGCATTTTGAGTGGTTTAAATTCTGTCCGCAGACGTCACACAGACCCGCGCAATCCTCTTTGCAGAGCAGTCGCATTGGGAATTCAAGCAGAACCGCCTCGTTTACCTGCGCGTTGCAGTTCACTGAGTTGTTTACTACTATAATATAGTCGTCAGTGTCCTCGTCGCTGAGCGTTCCATGAACGGCGAGGGGCATATTTACGTTTACCTCAAATACCCCGTTTATGTCCTCAACACATCTTGCACAGACAGAAACGTAGGGCAGAGAAGCGTGAAGTGAGAGGGTCATATAACCCGCTCTGTTGTCCACATTGCCCGTGACCTTACAGCCTCCTGTGAAGGTGACTCCATCTATTTCGGGCAACTCTGACATTTCATATTCAAAATTCAGAAATGATGCTTCACCGCGCAAAACAGGACTCAGATCAATAAGCATATTATCACCGCAAAAAAATGATTTAAGACTTTTTATATCACAAAAGTCGCAAAATATATTATACACATACGTTGGGATTTGTCAATAGAAAAATCGGTTTTTACAAAATTTCGTCAAAAACCAGTATAAAAGGTCGGAAAATCAGGATAAAAATGTTTAAAATCAGCATATATCAACGCTTATAGCGCTTTGCGCAGCAGTTCCATTATCTTTTTCTCTTCGCGCGAGACCTTCACCTGCGTTATACCAAGAGCGTCTCCTGTTTGTTGTTGGGACATTTCTTTGAAATACCTAAGATTCACTATTTCCTGCTGACGAGGAGAAAGAGTGGATATTGCCTCTCGCAGAGCGATACTTTCGGTCAGCTTTTCGAGAAGGTTTTCGCGGTCGGCAATAAAATATTCAAGAGACGTGCCCTCTCCATCAAGTCCTACGCTCTCGCTCAAAGAACGGATCGGACCTGCGGCGTCGAGCGCGTAAACTATCTCCTCAACGCTCATTTTGCATATCTTGGCAAGCTCGCTAACGCTTGGCTCGCGTTGTTTCTCCGCAAGAAAATTTTCTCTTGCCCTCATTATTACGCCTGCCGCCTGCCTCGTAGCCCGTCCTACCTTTATAAGACCGTCGTCGCGCAGGAAACGCCGTATTTCTCCAATAATAAGAGGCACGGCGTAGGTCGAGAACATACATCCGAAGGAAAAGTCAAAGCTTCGTGCCGCCCTCAGAAGTCCGATAGAGCCTATCTGGACGAGATCCTCGTAATCGGTGCCCCGTCCGCAGAAACGCACAGCAACGCTTTTGACAAGCCCCATATTTTGTGAAACTATTTCATCAAGTGCGCTTTCATCGCCCTCGCTAAGTCTTTTTATGAGCGCATTATTGTCGTATGCCATCTTAATTTAACCTCCGCTTTTTTGGCTCGGAGAATTTTTATTCACCGAGCTTTATGTATATGTCCAGCGTGGTTCCTTTGTTCGGTTCGGACTTTACTTTCAGTTTTTTTGAAAGTCCTTGCATTATGGCAAAGCCCATACCGCTCCGCTCGCCCTGGCGGTCGGTGGTATAGAAGGGAGTCATTGCCTGCTCTATATCCTCTATGCCGCATCCTTTATCTTTTATCTTAATATGCAAACTTTTGTCGTCGTAGCATTTTACCGATAGAAAAATATCTCCCTCACTCTTTCTGTAAGCGTGAACGACGCAGTTCGTCACCGCCTCTGAGATTATTATTCGTATATCCGAAAGCTCTTCAAGCGTAGGATCCATCTGTGCGGCGAACGCGCAGACCGTCTGCCTTGCAAAGCTCTCGTTTTGTGAGAGAGCCTTGAAGGTCAGAGACATAGAATTAGTCAAAATTTTTTTCATTTCATATATCCTTTCTTTTGTTTTTCAGTTAGCAACAGACGTGTTTCTTATTATGGGTATGAGACGCTCTATTCCTGCAAGAGAAAGGATCTTTTCAATATCCTTTGATGGATTTACGATTTTCAGTACACCGCCGACCTCTCTGACACTTGTGTATCTTCCGAGAATCAGCCCGAGTCCCGACGAATCCATAAAAGCGACGCTCCCAACATCGAGAAGTGCGATCTTCGGACGGTAATAAAATATCGCCTTGTCTATCTCTCCTCTGATAAATTTTGCTGTGTGATGATCGATGTCTCCCTCTATCTCAATAGAGAGCGTGTCCTTTTTTACTACGCATTTCACGCTTGCTATGTCCATAGTGCCTGTCCTTTCTTTTTGTACTTGCGAGTGGGAAAAGAAAAAGCAGTATCCTTAAACCCTCTCGGGATAAGGATACTGCATCTTAGTTGAAAAATTTGTCAAAATAAGGTCAGTTTTTAAATTTTTCGATCGCGCTCTGAATTTTTTCAAGAGTATCGCGATATTTTACGAGTTTTGCACGCTCGCCCTCCACGACTTGAGCGGGGGCTTTTGCGACAAATCCTTCGTTCGAAAGCTTCTTTTCGAGTCGTTCGATCTCTCCAATCGTGTTCTTTTTCTCGCCTTCAAGACGCGCGAGCTCTTTCTCGAAGTCGATCATTTCGGCAAGCGGAATGTAAACGGTCGCATTTTCGGTGACCGTCTGTACCGACTTTTCGTCGTGATACTCGGAAACTACGCTTACAGAGGATGCGGACGCGAGCTTTACGAAGAATGCTTCAGTCTTTTCATTATATATATCGCCTCTCTCTGAAACGATGGTAAGTGCCGCCTTCTTCGACGGAGGAACGTTCATTTCGCTTCTTAGGTTACGGATAGCGCGGATAGTCGCAATAAGAGCCGCCATACGCTCCTCGTCATCGGCAAAGCTGAGGCTGTCGCTGTATTTGGGATACTCGCTTATCATAATGCTCTCGCCCGAGTGAGGAAGCGACTGCCAGATCTCCTCGGTGATGAAGGGCATAAATGGGTGGAGAAGCTTGAGCGTTTCGGAAAGAACGTAAACGAGCACGTTCTGAGCGACCTCGTTGCTCTTCGAGCCCTTGTCGTTGAGACGGGGTTTGACGAGCTCGATGTACCAGTCGCAGAATACGTCCCAGATGAAGTCGTAAAGCTTCGAAAGAGACACGCCGAGCTCGAAGTGATCGAGATTAGTCGTAACCTCTTTGCAGAGCGTGTTGAATTTGGAGATTACCCACTTGTCTTCGAGTTCTAGCTTGTCGGAATCAGGCAACTTTGCCTCGTTGATGGAGAGATTCATAAGCACGAATCTTGCCGCGTTCCATATCTTGTTGTTGAAGTTACGCGCCGCTTCGATCTTCTCGGGAGAGAAGCGCATATCGTTTCCGGGACTGTTGCCCGTAGCGAGCGCAAAGCGGAGAGCATCTGCTCCATATTGAGATATGATTTCGAGAGGATCTATTCCGTTGCCGAGCGATTTCGACATCTTGCGTCCCTGCGCGTCACGGACAAGGCCGTGAATAAATACGGTAGAGAAGGGCTTTTCACCCATGTGCTCAAGTCCTGAGAATATCATTCTCGATACCCAGAAGGTGATGATGTCGTAGCCGGTTACGAGTACGTTCGTGGGATAGTATTTCTTTAAATCCTCGGTAGTTTCGGGCCAACCGAGAGTAGAGAACGGCCAGAGTGCAGAGGAGAACCATGTGTCGAGCACGTCGCTGTCCTGACGGACCTTTCCGCCGCACTTTGGACATACGGCGATGTCCTGCTTGGAAACCGTCATCTCGCCGCAAGAATCGCAGTAGAACGCAGGAATTCTGTGTCCCCACCAAAGCTGACGGGAGATACACCAGTCGAGAATGTTGTTCATCCAGTTGAAATAGTTCTTCGAGAAGCGCTCGGGAACGAACTTGATAGAGCCGTTCTCAACCGCCTCGATAGCAGGCTCTGCCAGAGGCTTCATCTTAACGAACCACTGGTCGGAGGTGAGAGGCTCGACTGTCGTGCCACAACGGTAGCAAACGCCGACGTTGTGATCGTGAGGCTCGGTCTTGACGAGATAGCCCTCGGCTTCAAGGTCTGCTACGAGTGCTTTGCGGCAGGTGTAGCGGTCCATACCCTCGTATTTGCCCGCGTGAGCGTTCATCGTAGCGTCGTCGTTCATAACCTTTATCTGTTCAAGATTGTGTCTCTGACCGACGAGGAAGTCGTTGGGGTCGTGTGCAGGGGTGATCTTAACACAGCCTGTACCGAAGCCGATCTCAACGTAATCGTCGGCAACTACGGGAATTTCTCTACCTACTATCGGAAGTATAAGCGTCTTTCCGATAAGATGCTTCGTGTTTTCGTCCTCGGGGTTCACCGCAACGGCGGTGTCACCGAACATAGTTTCGGGACGTGTGGTCGCTATCTCAACATAGGTGTCCTCTCCCTTGATAGGATACTTGATGTGCCAGAAAAATCCGGGCTGATCCTTGTATTCGACCTCTGCGTCAGAGAGCGCGGTAAGACAGTGCGGACACCAGTTGATTATTCTGTTTCCGCGATAGATAAGCCCTTTGTTGTAAAGGTTGACGAATACCTCTCGGACTGCCTTCGAGCAGCCCTCGTCCATTGTGAAGCGCTGACGACTCCAATCGCAGGACGCGCCCAGCTTTTTGAGCTGGCTCGTGATGCGGTTTTCGTAGGTATCCTTCCAAGCCCAGACTCTCTCTAAGAATTTTTCTCTTCCGAGGTCGTATCTGGTGAGCTTTTCGTCAACTCTGAGACGCTCTTCGACCTTTATCTGAGTTGCAATTCCCGCGTGGTCGGTACCGGGGATCCAAAGTGTGTTGAAGCCCTGCATTCTCTTGTATCTTACGAGAATATCTTGAAGGGTCTCGTCGAGAGCGTGACCCATATGGAGCTGACCAGTTACGTTAGGGGGCGGAATTACTATTGAAAACGATTCGTTTTCGTTTTTTGCATCGGGCGTAAAATAGCCGTTTTCGTTCCAGAACTTGTATAGCCTGTCCTCTATCTCGGACGGATCATAAGTCTTGGCGAGTTCTTTTCTCATTTGATTTTATATTTCCTTTCGGTGCTTTATTGTATCGTTGGTTGTGTTTTAGACAATATTTTCCGATTATTCTGTAATTTTAACATATATTATCTTTTTTGTCAATGCCTTTTTGATTTATAAATTCTATTATATATTATAGAGTAAAAATTTACAAAAAACCTTTGACATACAGTATGCTTTGTGATATAATAAAACGATTATTGTGGAGTTTTATTCTTATTGACTGAAAAGGGAGGCGAAAATTTTGATAATACTCGGCATAGACCCCGGTATCGCTATAGTAGGTTACGGCGTTATCGAATATAAAAATTCAAGATTTCGCCCGATTGCTTACGGCGCAATAAGAACCCCCGCGCATACTCCTGTTGAGGACAGGCTCAAAACGATACATGGGGAGCTTGGAGAGATAATTGATAAGTTTTCGCCCAACGAAATGTCAGTCGAGGAGCTTTTTTTCAACAGTAATACCACGACTGCCATAGCGGTTGCCGAGGCGAGAGGCGTTATTCTTCTCACGGCTGCTGAACGCGGTCTCAAAATAAGCGAATACACACCGCTCCAAATAAAGCAGTCGGTGGTTGGATACGGCAAGGCAGAGAAAAAGCAGGTCATACATATGGTCGGCACTATTCTCGGTCTTAAAGATCCTCCAAAGCTCGATGACACCAACGACGCGCTCGCCGCCGCTATCTGCCACGCGCATACGAGCGGCTCATCGGTAAGACGCTTTTACAACCTCAAATAAATTTAACGGAGAAATGCTATGTTCTACTATATTTCGGGAATTCTCGCACTCTGCACACCCACGATGGCGGTAATTGATTGCTCAGGGGTCGGATACAAGCTGACTATCAGTGCAAACACTCTTTCAAAGCTTGCGGGAAAAGAGAATACCAAGGTCAAGCTCTATACCTATTTTTCGGTTCGTGAGGACGCGCAGGAGCTTTACGGCTTCTTTACCGAGGAGGAGCATCTCGCTTTCACTATGTTAATTAGCGTATCGGGTATCGGACCCAAAGCGGCTACCTCTATACTTTCGGTGCTTACTCCAGAAAAGCTTTCATTTGCCATTTCCACGGGAGATGCCAAAGCGATAGCAAAGGCGCAAGGAGTCGGAGCAAAAACTGCCGCGCGAGTTGTGCTTGAACTCAAAGACAAGATAGGTACTTTGGCAGGAGTCGGAGAGGCGGATCTTGTAGGCGGAACTGCAAATCCTGCGGTATTGGGTGGCAAGCTCGCCGATGTTGAGGCGGCACTCACTGTTCTCGGCTATTCAAGACCCGAGATATCATACGCGCTAAAAGGAGTAGACACGAGCCTCGATACTGAGGAAATGATAAGACTTGCACTGCGCAGTCTTATGAGATGATTTTAAAGAAGGGAGAGGTGAAAAATGGCTATTGATTATCAGTATGCTGAAAACGAAGGATACGAGTTTGAAAATAGAATACTTGATGCTGAGTATTCGGAAAACGACGTTGATACTGAGATAACTCTGCGCCCCAAGAAGCTCGACGATTATATCGGACAGACCAAGGTCAAGGAAAATCTTAAAGTTTATATAGAGGCGGCAAAGCAGAGAGGAGAAATGCTCGATCACGTTCTGCTGTACGGACCTCCCGGTCTTGGAAAGACCACGCTTGCCGGAATAATTGCAAACGAGATGAACGTAAATATCAGAATAACCTCGGGTCCCGCTATCGAAAAGCCGGGCGATCTGGTTGCGCTTCTCACAAATCTCAGTGATAACGATATACTTTTCATAGACGAGATACACCGCCTTGCACGAACCGTTGAGGAGATACTTTATCCCGCGATGGAGGACTACGAGATAGATATTATAATCGGCAAGGGACCTGCGGCGCGTTCGCTGCGAATGAAGCTTCCGAAGTTTACGCTTATCGGCGCTACCACACGCGCAGGTCAACTTTCGACTCCGCTTCGCGACCGTTTCGGCGTGCTCTTTAAGCTCGAGCTTTACTCGCCCGAAGAGCTTTCTACCATAGTTTCGCGCTCTGCGCACATTCTTGGCTTCGACATCGACGAGAGCGGTGCTTATCAGATAGCTTCCTGCTCGCGCGGAACACCAAGAATCGCCAACAGACTGCTTAAAAGAACGCGCGATTTTGCTCAGATAAAGGGAAATGGCGTAATTGACGGAAATATAGCCAAAATCGCACTTGAAGCGCTTGAAATCGACCATCTTGGACTCGATAATGTTGACAGACGTATGCTCGAAGCGATAATAAAATATTACGGAGGAGGACCTGTCGGACTTGATACTCTCGCCGCGACGATAGGTGAAGAGGCAGTCACAATCGAGGACGTTTACGAGCCCTATCTTATGCAGATAGGATTTCTCAGCCGTACGCCGCGCGGGCGCTGTGTAACAAAGCTCGCGTACGATCACCTCGGTATACCGTTCAACGGTCAAGGCTCTCAGACGTCTATTTTTTAGGGCTCTGCCCTAAAACCCGCTTAGGAAACTTTTGTAAAAGTTTCCTAAGAACCTTCAAAACTTTGTTGAAAATAATTTAATTAAAGTTTTTGAAGTTCCAAGAAACTTTTTGAAAAAAGCTTCTTAAACAGGGCTCCAAGGGGCAGAATCTCTTTGGCCTGAGAAAGGAAATAAAAATGTTTGTTGCAGATAAATGGAATTCTTATGAGCTTCTTGACGCGGATAGCGGTAAAAGACTCGAAAGATGGGGGAAATACACACTCGTTCGTCCCGATCCTCAGGTAATATGGAAGGGCTGCGCGTCCGAAAAGCTCTGGAGACGGGCAGATGCGAAATACACCCGCTCAAAAAGCGGAGGAGGCGCTTGGGACGATGGATCTAAAATGCCCGAAAGATGGCAGATAGAGTACGAAAATCTTGGGCTTAGATTTGTAGTCCGACCAACAGGATTTAAGCATACAGGAATCTTTCCCGAGCAGGCGGTCAACTGGGAATGGAGCTATAATCTCATAAAAAATTCAGGCAGAAAAATAAGGTTACTCAATCTTTTCGCATATACGGGAGGAGCAACAGTGGCGGCGGCAGCGGCAGGCACGTCAGTCTGTCACGTTGACGCTTCTCGCGGAATGGTCGAGCAGGCAAAGGAAAATGCGGCGCTTTCGGGACTTGCCGATGCGCCTATCAGATATATCGTTGACGATTGCCGTAAATTCGTCGAGCGCGAGATAAGACGCGGAAATAAATATGACGCTATCATAATGGATCCCCCGTCCTATGGCAGAGGACCGAGCGGAGAGCTCTGGAAGCTCGAAGATAATATCTACGAATTCGTTCAGCTTTGCTCAAACCTTATATCTGATACGCCTCTATTTGTGCTCGTTAACTCTTATACGACAGGACTTTCCGCATCTACTATGGGCGCGGTGCTATCGCTTGCCGTTAAGGAACGCTTTGGAGGAGTGGTCGAAGCCGACGAGGTAGGACTTCCGATAAGTGCGTCGGGTATAAATCTCCCCTGCGGCGCGGCGGCTCGTTGGACAGCAGTAAAAGAGTGATAAACAGCAAGAAGGAAGAAATATGGCATATATTGAAGTCAAAAACGTGTGTTTTTCCTATGAGGAGGACACTCAGGAAAAGAGGACGGTGCTCGATAACGTCAGTTTCGAAATCGAGAGGGGTGAGTTCGTTGCAATTCTCGGACGAAACGGTTCGGGTAAATCAACTCTCGCCAAGCTGCTCAATATGATACTTACGCCAAACTCGGGTGAGATCTATATTGACGGTATAAATATAACCTCGGACGTTGACGACGAGATTTTTCTCGATGTTCGTAAAAAGATCGGCATGGTCTTTCAAAACCCCGACAATCAGATATTTGCGACTATCGTCGAGGAGGACGTCGCTTTCGGCCCCGAAAATCTTGGGATTGAAAGCTCCCAGATACGCCGCAGAGTAGACGAAGCTCTTGCCACGGTAGATATGACGAAGTACGCGCGTCACGCTCCGCATAAGCTTTCGGGCGGACAGAAGCAAAGGGTGGCTATTGCGGGTGTTCTCGCTATGGATCCCGAATGTATCATTTTCGACGAATCGACCTCCATGCTCGATCCTCACGGCCGCAGAGACATAATCGAGGTCATGAGATATCTAAATAAGGAACGCAGAAAAACGATAATACACATAACTCATAATATGGACGAGGCGGAGATAGCCGACAGGATAATCGTTCTCGATGACATCGGAATACGTCTCGAAGGAAGTCCAAAAGAGATCTTTTCGGACATAAAAACGATAAAAGATCTCGGACTTGAAGCACCGCAGGCAACAGAGCTCTGCGACAGGCTTGCGGATGCGGGATTTGATATTGAGCGCGGTATAATCGGGCAGGAAAACTGCGCGAGGGCGATATTTGATGCGATACGGGCGAAAAGAGCCGAAAGTTAAAGGAAAGAACAGGAAAAAAGATGCAAAATGCAGTAAAAGTCGAAAATGTGTCGTATGTTTACGGAGAGGGAACACCCTTTCGGGTGCTTGCACTCGACAATGTTTCGCTGAACGTAAAAAAAGGAAAACTTACTGGAATAATCGGGCATACTGGCTCGGGGAAATCCACCCTGCTCCAAATGCTCAACGGTCTGGTGAATCCGGATACGGGAAAAATATTCATCGGTGAGGACGATATATATTCAAATAAAAAGCTGCGCCGCCAAGCTTGCTTCCGCGTCGGACTCGTTTTTCAGTATCCCGAATACCAGCTTTTCGAGGACAGCGTGAAGAAGGATATAGCCTTCGGGCCTAAGAATATGGGTCTGTCAGACGAGGAGATTGAAGCACGGGTTAGGGAAGCAGCAGAGTTCGTCGGTATTGATGAGAATATACTTGAAAAGTCTCCGTTTGATCTTTCGGGCGGACAGAAAAGACGCGTGGCGATTGCAGGAATACTTGCGATGAAGCCCGATATAATCGTGCTCGACGAGCCAGCCTCGGGCCTTGATCCGATAGGACGGCGAGACATATTCGGTGGGCTTGAAAAATATAGAAGAGCTACGGGAACGACTATGGTCATAGTTAGCCATTCTATGGAGGATATGGCGAAATATGCAGACGATATAGTCGTGTTTGAAAACGGTAAGGTCATAATGCAGGGAAGTAAGGACGAGGTTTTTGCAAGAGATGAGGAACTTGGCAAGATAGGACTGTATCTTCCTCAGATAACGAGACTGTCTCTGCGTCTGCGCGAGATGGGTATAGATATTCCTCGCGAAATATACACTGTCGATGATGCGCTTAATGCGATAATTTCGACGCTTAGCGGAGGTGAGGCGAAATGCTGAGAGACGTTACACTTGGTCAGTATCTTCCCGGAGATACTCCGCTTCATAAGACGGATCCGCGAATGAAGCTTATAATTTCGATACTTTTCATAGTAATCGTATTTCTTGCGAAAAATCTGTGGTCGCTCCTCGTGCTTCTTGCTTTCTCGCTACTACTTGTTTTTGTGACAAAACTGTCTTTGAAGGTGATATTCAAGGCGCTTAAACCGATAATCTTCGTGATAGTGTTTACGTCGGTGATCAGTATTTTCTGGCGGACGGGAGAGCATCTTCTCGTTTCCTTTTGGAAGATAAAAATATATGCAGAAGGCGTTACCTACGCGCTTCTTGTCGCGCTGAGAATAGTCGTGCTCGTGCTTGGCACTAACGTGATTCTTTCGTACACGACTTCGCCAATAGCGCTTACCGACGGACTTGAACAGCTCCTTTCTCCGCTCAAAAAGATAAAGGTGCCCGTTCACGATTTTTCGATGATAATGACGATAGCGCTCAGATTTATTCCGACGCTTATCGAGGAGACCGACAGAATAATGAGCGCGCAACGCTCGCGCGGCGCGGATTTTTCCAGCGGCTCACTTGTAAAGAGGGCAAAAGCGCTTATCCCGATATTCATCCCGCTTTTCGCCTCGCTTATAAGACGAGCGGACGAGCTTGCGGTGGCTATGGAATGCCGTTGCTATACGGGGGATAACGGGAGGACGGCTATGAATAAGCTGAAATATTCGGTAAAAGATTTTGTCGTACTGCTTATTTTTGTTACTCTTTGCGTTGCCGTCGTATTTATAAGTAAATACACGGGCGGACCGACATTTTAATAAAAGTTTTTGGATAAGTTCAAATTGATTTTCGGGCAAATCAAGTGAAAAAACTTTACAAAAAGTTTGTAGTAAAGCTTTTGATGATCGTTAAGGAATTTTTCACGAAAAGTTCGTTAATCGAGGTCTTCAGAGAGCAGAGCTCACTAAGAAAGGGGGAGTGATATGAAGATACTTTTTGAGCTATCATATCTTGGTACGGCGTATCACGGGTATCAGGTTCAAAACGGGAGCAATCTTGCTACTGTTCAAAAGGCAATGCAGGATGCGGTCGAAGGACTGCTTGGCAGAAGATTTTGTCTTAGCGGTTGTAGCCGTACCGATGCGGGCGTACACGCCCGTCAGTTCTTCTGTACTGCCGACGGGATAAACGGAAAAACAATTCCCGAAAATAAAATACCACTTGCTATTGCAAGATTTCTTCCGAGCGATATATCGGTGCGCTCCGCAAGATATGTGAGCGACGATTTTCATGTCAGATATGACGTTGATTATAAAGAGTACGAGTACGTGGTGCTGAATACTCTGATTGCAGACCCGTTTTATGCGAGCCGTGCTTGGCACTGTCCGAGAAAGCTTGACATAGATAAAATGAACTCTGCGGCAAAGCATTTTGTGGGAAAACACGATTTTGCTGCGTTTATGGCACAAGGCTCGGCTGTTAAGGATACGGTCAGAACGATAAAATATTTTGACGTACGTCGAGAGGGCGACCTCGTTATAATGAGAGTTGCGGCGGACGGATTTCTCTATAATATGGTGCGGATACTTTGCGGAACTCTTGTCGCAGTATCCGAAGGGAAGATATCTGAAAAGGATATCTCCGAAATAATACTTTCCTGTGACAGAACTCGTGCAGGTATGACACTCGTGCCCGATGGACTCTACCTTTCAAAGGTAGTATATCCCGAATCGGCGTTTTCTCAGGGAGGCGAAAGGGGGCGCAGGATAACTCTTGAAGAATGATAATCAAAGAAAAAAAATTTCCGAAAATAAGGACGGAAGAATAGACTTTGGAAAATTTTCGGAAAATCACAAAAAGCCAAAGAAAACTAATGTTTTTAAGGTTCTTTTCAGAAAAAACAAGGCGTTTGATCTCCATACAGAATCGGATGAGAAGCCTACCGTTGATGCGGAGGCAAAGAAGATATCAGAGCGCTTTAATGCAGCTTATAATGTTCTGTGGCTTGTTCTTATAGCATTCGTGGTTTTGTTTTTCGTCTTTTTCGGTGATGGTATAACTACAGGAAGTATGCAGTATATGTTCAGAAATATGTTTGGACACGGAGACGGTCTCGGAAGTGCTACCGAATATTATTTTAGTGTGAATGACAATGCCACTTTGGGTGATTTTTCGGGTGTTCCTGTCGTTGCAGGAAGTGATAGAGTCGTAATATTTGCGCCCGACGGAAGCCATCAGTATTCGGACGAGTCAACATATGCTTTGCCTGTCGTCAAGACCTCCGAGAAGTATATACTCATTTACGACCAAAGCGGTACGGCTTTTGCTCTTTACGACGCTTTCGGAGTGAGGTATTCCCAAGGCGACGGTGGACGCATCTACTGCGGAGACGTGGCTGACAACGGAACGAGCATAGTTGCGCGTAAGGGTAGAGAATATAACAGTGAGGTAGCTATATATAACTCAAATTTCGATCTGCTCAATCTCATTAAAAAGAACAACCGTGTTGCCGCTCTTGATATTAAGGATGACGGAAGCGAGATAATGATTCTCTCCTATTCGGTTACCGCGGACGGCAGAACTGAAAGCGAGCTTATGCTTCTCGACACTAAATCGGATTCCCCCAGACGGCTGATTGCCTTTGACGAGGGAATGCCGCTTGAATGTAAATATCTGGAAAACGGCGGAATTGCTCTGCTTTTTAACGATATACTGTGTATTATCGATGGCGATGGCAATAAGATCGCATCCTGTGCGGTAAATATAAAAGAAACGTATATGTACGAGCTATCGGATAATGGGCAGCTTGCTTACTGTGTACGCTCGCGCAATGATGCGGATATTTTCTCGTTTGATCTGGTGCGACTTTCCCAAGACGGTATGAAAAAGTCGCAGTGTACGGTAAACGGAAGAGTGGTCGGACTGAATATGTACGGAGATTATGCGTATATTATTACAGAGAATTTTGCGATGAAGCTTGATGCGTCCGATCTTGAAAATAAAGAAATTTTTCAAACGAACGAAAAAATACACTCATTTGCGATAATTTCGGGAGATGAGTATATCTGTTTTGTCGATTCGATCGTGAAAATTGACTTTGCAAAATAGACTTTTATACGGAAAGGATATTAAACTGTTATGAGTTTTATAATTGATTTCGTGATAATCGCCATTATAGCGGTAAGCGTTTTTGTTTACGCAAGGCGCGGACTCGTCGGCGTTGCAATAGATATCGCGGGATTTATTCTTGCTTCCCTTGTTGCATGGTATTTCTCGCCTATGATCGGCGGATATATCTCGGGATTTATGAAAAACACGGTCAAAAACGGAGACGGTGGTATAGTTCTGGATATTCTGACCTCTGATGCACTCGCAAGGATAATTGCGTTTACGGCGGTATTTTTTATATGTATGACCGTAGTTAAGTTTATAGTCAAGCTTGCGAGAAGTATAAAGCTGCCTATAATTTCTACGGCAGATAAGATGCTCGGTGCCATTCTGGGACTTCTTCTCGGAATTGCGTGGGCGCAAGTTGCATCTATGGTAGTTTATGCCCTGATCGAAATACTTGCAAACAGTGTGTCGGGGTTCCCGATCGAAGCCTTCGAAGGACTCACAGTTACCAGATGGTTCTTCGAGTTTAATCTGTTTAAGACTATATTTGCAGTGGTTTAATATTTATTAAAGAAAAATGTTTTTAATTGAAAGCGTGGTTATTTGAATTATGGAAATGTGTGCAAGATGCAAAAAAAGAGTTGCCGTCATCTTTATCTCGCGTATGGAAGGAGATAAGACTACCAACGAGGGTATATGTATAAAATGCGCTAAGGAGCTTGGTATCGGTCCTATAAATAATATTCTCGGAAATATGGGTATAACCGATGAGGATATCGACCGTATGGATATGGAGATGGAGGGCATAATAAGCGCTCAGTCTGACAATGACTCGGACGATGTGGGCAAAGCTCCTGCCGTAAATTTCGGAAAGCTTTTTGGATCAATGGGTAATTTTGGTGCTAAGAGCGACGGTGGAGAGGGCAACTCAAAAGGTCAGAAAAAAGGCAAAAATGCAAAAAACGGCACGCAATTTCTTGATACTTACTGTACTGACATAACGGCAAGAGCAAGAGAGGGCAAGCTTGACAGGGTTATAGGACGCGACAGCGAGATGGAGCGTATGATGCAGATTCTCTGCCGCCGTCAGAAGAACAATCCCTGCCTTATAGGTGAGCCGGGTGTTGGCAAAACGGCGATAGCCGAGGCGCTTGCCCAGCTTATCGCAGACGGAAAAGCTCCGAGAAAGCTTGCGGACAAGGAGGTAAGAGTCGTTGACCTCACCGCGCTCGTTGCGGGAACACAGTTCAGAGGTCAGTTTGAGTCGAGAATAAAGGGTCTTATCGAAGAAGTTAAGGCAAGAGGTAACGTCATTCTTGTGATTGACGAGGTCCACAGTATAGTCGGCGCGGGCGATTCAGAGGGTAGTATGAGTGCGGCGAACATATTGAAGCCTGCGCTTTCGCGTGGAGATGTCCAGATCATAGGCGCAACCACCCTTGCCGAATACAGAAAATATATTGAGAGCGATTCGGCACTTGAACGCAGATTCCAGCCGATAATCGTCGAAGAACCATCGATAGAGGATACGGTAGAGATACTTCGAGGAATCAAGGGGTATTATGAGAGCTTCCACGGCATCACCATTCCCGATATCGTAATTGAGCGCACCGTAATTCTTTCGGAAAGATATATAACCGACAGATTTCTGCCTGATAAGGCAATAGACCTGCTTGACGAGGCGGCTTCTCACCTTGCGCTTCACTCACCTGAGGTCGAGCGCGCGGCAAAGGCTAAGACAGAGCTTGAACGTCTCAAAAAGGAAGCCGACACAGAGGAGACGAAGGAGGTTTCCGAGGAAGACGCCAACGAAAAATACCGTAGAGTTGCTGAGATAAAGACTGCGCTCATTGCCGCCGAAAAGGAAGTCGAGGAGGCGGAAAAAGCGAGGGCAACGGTCGTTCTCACCACCTCGCATCTCGCATCTGTGGTCGAACTTTGGACGGGAATTCCTGCGAGTAATATAACCGAAAACGAATTCAAACGAGTTGATAAGCTTGCAGACAGACTTAAAGAACGCCTGATCGGTCAGGACGAAGCGGTAGATGCGGTCGCAAGAGCAATCAAGCGTAACCGCGCGGGTATCGCGTATAAGCGCAAGCCCGTATCCTTCATTTTCGCAGGACCGACGGGTGTTGGTAAGACCGAGCTTGTCAAGCTCCTTGCTGCAGACCTGTTCGATTCCCCCGAAACGCTTATTCGTCTTGATATGTCAGAGTTTATGGAAAAACACTCGGTATCGAGAATTATCGGAGCACCTCCCGGATACGTCGGATACGACGACGCGGGACAGCTCACCGAAAAAATACGCCGTAAGCCCTATTCGGTAATTCTTTTCGACGAGATCGAGAAGGCGCATCCCGACGTTATGAACATTCTTCTTCAAATACTCGACGACGGACATATCACCGATGCGCGCGGTAAAAAGGTGAATTTCGAAAACACGGTCATAGTTATGACGACAAACGCAGG
The DNA here is from genome assembly GCA_045605765.1 of Eubacteriales bacterium. GTDB lineage: Bacteria > Bacillota > Clostridia > Oscillospirales > CAG-272 > SIG672. The sequence continues at coordinate 82,659 of JAZUQQ010000014.1, forward strand.
TGCGGTTGGCGTTGATGCTCCGCTGGGATTTTCGAGTGATAGCGTATCGGCGGCAGAAGGAAAGACCGAGAAAGCACTTGCACAGTTCCTTCGCCCCGAGTTTATCAATCGCGTGGACGAGATAATTACCTTCCGCAGTCTTGATGAGGACGATTTTGTTGAGATAGCGAAGATAATGCTTGGAGACCTTGCCAAAACGCTTGCAGAAAAGGAAATTACGCTCACATATAGCGACGATGCTGTAAGGGTTATAGCAGTACGCTCGTTCTCTCGTAAATACGGTGCGAGAAATCTCCGCCGTACTATCCAGCGCGAGGTAGAGGATGTGCTCGCGAGCCGTCTGATAGGGGATTATGATCGAAATATCTCGGCTATAAGTATGTACGCAGAAAATGGCGACCTCGTTATAGTGTGTAACTGAAATTACTGCGATGGAGAAAATTTACTTTAAAGAGAGGAGGCGGTAAGTAGGAAATGGCAGATAGATGGTATGATAAAACGGTGTCAGAGGTTGAGGAGCTCACGGATAGTGACGTCGTAAACGGACTTTCATACGAAAGTGCTCAGGAAAGACTCGAAAAAAACGGAAGAAACGAGATATTCCCGATAGAACGACGAACTGCCGCACAATACCTTTCCGATTTTTCAACGAGTGGACTCGGAATGCTTCTTGTGCTCGTAGCACTCATTTCAATCTTCTTTAATGAGTATTTACTTGCCGCTTCGGCAATTTTTCTGATAGCGCTCAGCTATTTTGTTGTTTTTATGACATATTACAGCTCGCGCGTCGTACTTGAAAGGGCAGCAAGGAATTCTCTCCCGAGCGCAAAGATCATACGAGACGGAAAGCTTTGCAGTGTAAAGCAGGACGAAATAGTTGTAGGAGATCTCATTCAGCTGTCGGCAGGAGATATAGTTCCATGTGATGCGCGAATAGTCAAGGACCACAGTCTTTACATAGTTGAAACTGGTATAACCGATGGTGTGAGAAGCATACAAAAAAATAGTGATTTCATTGAATACCGAAACGTGCCTCCTCATATGTGCTTCAATATGGCGTGGGCGTCAACCATTGTGACAAAAGGCAGCGGACTTGCTATCGCGTGTGAGGTAGGAAGTAATACTCTGGTGTGCAGAACAGGCAAAAATAAGCCTGCGGCGCAGTACCATAAGCTCGCGATATTTGATACGCTCAAAAAAGTCGGCGGCAAAATGAGCCTTTTCTATATTGCAGTGGCATTTATTATTTCGCTACTCGGACTTTTACCCATGATGCGCACATATAATTCGCTCACCACTTTACTCGTAGCACTTTCGCTTGGTTCGGCGGCATTATCCGAATTCCTCGTGCTTTTCGGATATATTATCGTTGCGTGCGGGCTTTTTGATTCGCTGAGCAGAAAAAAACAGACGCGAAAGGGCTCGCTTATAAAAAATGCGGACAGGCTCGATACCCTGAAAAAGGTCGATACGCTGATAGTGCCACCCGAATCTATATATTCTACCCGTCGGATGTCGCTAGAAAAGGCGTATATCTCGGGTAAGCTTTACGACGTGTCCGAACGGGCTTTCGGAGATAACTGTATCAGACTTTTAAAATACTCGGTAGTAACGACTGGACTTTACGGTCAGAATAAAATAGAAGCCTCTAACGATGATGGCGGAGATTTTTACACGTTCGAAGAGGATGCCATACTTCGTTCGGCGTTCGAATGCGGAGTTTATAATACTTCACTTGAAAGCGAATATCCACTTATTGAATTCAGAAGAAAGAATGAGTACAACAAATTCGACACAGCACTCGTTCGCTTCAACGGAGACAATACTGTTCTGCTTCGCGGAGAAGTGAGCGAGATACTTTCCTGCTGTACTCATTACTACGAAAATGGAAAATATTTGCGTCTCACACCTGTAGAACGGAGCAAGATAGAAGTATCGGCAGTACAGCTTATGCGTCAAGCATACAGAGTTGTTGCCATAGCATCGAAGAATTCGCGCTTCAATTCTCTGACCAAGCTTAAAGACAGTCAGAATGAGCTGATATTCGAGGGCTTTATAGCTCTTATTGAACCGATACTTCCCGGCGTGTCAAAGACAGTATCAAGATGCCGCACCGCAGGAATGAAGGTTATGCTTTTCAGTGACGAGGTCAGCGAGAAGAACTATCAGATAGCGAGAGCTATAGGTATGGTAGCCTCGCGCTCTGAGGTGATAAGCGGAGAAAAGCTTCGTGATATAGTTGAGAAAAATCCTGATGGTGCGTCTGAGATAATATCAAAATATACGATGTTCGAAGGAATGAGCGTTTCTGATAAGGAGCTCGCCATAAATATGCTTCGTGAAGGAGGAAATACGGTTGCCTTTCTCGCAAACAAGCTCAGGGAGCTTCCGCTCCTTCGAGTTGCTGATATCGGAATGACCGAATGTCTCGATCTTGCGGGTACGGACGAGGAAAAATCGAAGGCCGACGGATGCGAGGCGCTGAGATTCGTTTCGGATGTCGTAGTTACTATGGTCGATATGGATGCAAGCGGCGGTCTTAACTCGGCAGTCGAAGTAATTGGAAGCGCGAAAAATATAAACAACAATATTGACAGGATGCTTAGATATTTAATTAGTATCCAAAGTGTGAGACTTGTTTTGACGATATGGTCTCTTTTATCGGGCTCGCTCCTTCTAAGCCCTACTGCAATACTCATATCTGGTCTTGTTTTTGATCTTTCCGCATCTCTTATAATGGCATTCAGAAAGCCATCTCCGAGAATACTTGGCGAAAAGGATCGGGATATTTCAGAAAAAAGTATCATTCGTACGTTAAAGCAGTGTACTGAAAAAGGAATTATAGGTGGAGTGCTTGCTCTTGTTTTTACATATATTCTTGCACTCACAAAGGTTATACCAACGTCGTCATTAGCGGCTTGTATGTTTGTTTCGCTCGTTACGCTTTCTGCATCTGTTATGATGTATACGCTCAACGAGGGGCGAGCGGCAAGATCGGAACTTAGAATAAGTAAGGCGCAATTTCTTTACCTTGCGGCAGTAGCAGTGTTTGTGGGTATATGTATGATATTTAAGGAATTTACCTGTACTATAACAGGAGCAACGGCGGTTTCAAATTATATACTTATTCCTGCAATTATCCTTCCGATAATTGCTCCGCTCGTGTCCTCACTTATTGTGAAGATTCGAAGCAGCGCAAAAACGGTGAAAAAAATAGAAAATATCAAGAAAAAAATCAAAAATGTCGTTTCGAAGAAGGCACAGTAGGTATCATCAAAAATAAAATTAAAAGGAACAAACGCAAATATGAAAAGAGATTTTTCAAATATTATTATTAGGGTTCTTGCTTGGTCTTTGACTCTTCTTACGATACTTGCCTGCGCACTTGTAGGGTGTGAGTTCCGTGAGGATGTGGTAGATGATGGTGGCAATAAAAACGTAGAATATTATAAGAGAACGGCTAAAAACGTTGAGGATGTTGAATATAATGCACTCGATTACATTAAATTTCCCACGCTTTCCGATATAAAGCTCCATAAAAAAGTTATCGACAGTATCGTTGATTATAAGGTGGCAGGTATTCTTTTATCGGATGCCGAATATGAAAAATTCAGCGATGAGGAAAGTGCGCAGGTAAAGCTTTTTGATAAAGCGTATATTACGTACACAGGACGCGCAAAGGACGAGGATCTTAAACTCAGCGAAGATACTACTGCGGGTATGACTAATGCGTCTGATAAGGCAGGATATGGTCTGGTAATAGGATCAGGCAGCTTTATCGGAGAATATTTCAGTGACGATGAAGAAAAAAGAAATAAAGGCTTCGAGGAGCAGCTTATCGGTGCAAAGGTCGGTGAAACGAGAGAGATTACTGTAACCTTCCCTGATAAATATAATAACGCCGAGCTTTGCGGCGCGGTAGTAGTATTTACCGTAAAAATAAACTCTATCGAAAGACCCAAACTCGACACCTTCGTTCCTACCGACGAGCAGTGCGACAAGGCTACCAATGGAGAGTACAAAACGCTCGACGCTTTTAAGCAGTACGTCGAAAAGTATTATACCGCGCAGCATGCTTACGAGCTCGTGTATAATGCGGTAGAGATAATCGGCTCCTGCAAGGAAATCGTTGATATTTATATTGACGATTATATCCACGAATACGTTATTTACCAAAATGGTGAGGAGATCACTCAGGAGCAGTATGATGCGGCATACAGAGAGGCTTATGATACTATGTATGAAAACATCGCTGCTCAGGCAGAGACGGAAGCCTCGAATTATATAATATCGAATTACCTTTTTGAGTACTTCGGGATAACTCTCAGCGAGGATGAATTTAGTTCGAGAGTAAGCGAGATATGGGAGGAAAATAAAGCTTATTACGAGTATTACGGAATGAAGAGCGTTGATGATTTCATCGAGCACTTCGGAAGGGATTATATCGAAAACTCCTTTAAGACCGAAAAGCTTTCAGCGGTTATAGGTGATAGTATTACCATAGTTGAGTAGTGTTAAATAAAAAGCCAGTCAAACGTCTTCGTTTGACTGGCTTTATTTTTCACCCAAATAATTTTGCAAGTCCGCCGATGGAGGTCTCGCGATAATGGTGTGACAGGTCGCGACCCGTTTCGTACATGGTCTTTACGACCATATCAAAGGATATTTTGCGCGTTCCTGTGAGGAAATTTGCAAGGGATAGCGAGTTGAGCGCTCTCATCGCCGCTACCGCGTTTCGCTCTATGCACGGTATCTGCACGAGACCGCAAATGGGGTCGCAGGTGAGTCCGAGGTGATGTTCGAGCGAGACTTCTGCGGCATACTCGATCTGGTCGATTCCCATTTCAAAAAGCTCGGCAAGGGCTGCTGCTGCCATAGCACACGCCGTTCCGACCTCTGCCTGACAGCCGCACTCGGCGCCCGATATGGACGCGTTCTGCTTTACAAGATTTCCGATAAGTCCTCCGACTGCGAGAGCTTTTATTATATCCTCGTCCGAAAATCCCTTTTTCTCCTGCATATATTTGAGCACCGATGGAACTACCGCACACGCTCCGCAGGTCGGCGCGGTGACGATACGTCCGCCGTCCGCATTCTGCTCGCTTGCAGCGAATGCGTACGCACAAACGATGCGGTTTTCTCTGGTTTCGGGGCGCTCGTCGATATGACGTTTGTTAAATATTATTTGCGCCACTCTCTGAACGTGAAGCTCGCCCGGGAGATACCCTTGTGCTTTGAGTCCGTCCTCAATTTCGGATTTCATAACCTGCCAGACGTCAAAAAGGAATTTTTTGAAATTCTCGTCCTCGTGAGAAAAAACGTAGTCGCTCAGACGGATATTTTTCGATCTACAATAGTCTGCGATCTGCTTGAATGAATTTTTGTCGTACATTTCGGGCTTTTCTGCTTCGGGGTGACCTTCTACCCTGATGTCTCCGCCGCCTATCGACAGTATTCTTTTTTTCGTAAGGAGAGCGTCGCCCTTGTAAGCGAAAAAGTCCATTGTGTTGGCGTGAGGAAGATCTCCCGTCTCGGTGTCGAAAATTATTTCAACAGGGTATGGTGCAAGAGTACACTCTATCGCATGATCGGTGCGGTGTCCCTTACCCGTAGAGGCAAGCGAGCCGTATAGCACGACCTCGAAACGATCCGCACTCGGCGCTTCCGAGATAATATATTTGCAGGCACGCTCTGGACCCATTGTGTGTGAGCTTGACGGTCCGATGCCTATTTTGTATATTTCTCTGATTGATTTCATTTTGATCTCCAAGTGATCTGCAATATTTTTACTGCACTTCGTGTCCCGTGTTCTGATCCTGAGGATCTTCGTGATAGTTAGTATTATCGGGATTATGGGTTGTCGGGAGTTTCGGGATTTTCGATGACTGCTTCTACTATTTTGCACGCGATAAGCTTACCGTCTGCATCGAGATAGAGCTTTGCGGTGTACATCTTTGCCGAGCTCTCAGCTTGAAGGGTCGAAACGAGCTTTTCGAGCGTGAGTAGCGTACTGCCTTCCCATGCTTCAAACACGGTACTCGAAGCCTCTAAGGTTTTTTCCTCGCCGTCTGCGCCCTCCTTATATACCGCTTTGTCCAAGACGAGCGAAATTGTAACATCGTTCGAATTAAGCGCCTCGGCGGAGAATGCAAATCTTCCCGCAAAGAACACCTTTGCAAGCGTTTTTTCGGAAAATGCCGTGAAATCCGAACCCTCTAAGATTGCAAGCTTGTTTCCTGCAAGGGTCAGCTTTGACTGATCGTAGACTACTTCTCCCAGCTTTTCGGTAATAGCTGTGATGAAAATTATCTCGTCTGATGCGCTCTTGAAGAAAACTACTCGATCGCCTGCGCTCGGAGTGATGGCTGCGTAGGATATATGCTTCTTTATTTTGGATAGTGTGCTGCCCTGGGTGAATTCACCCACCTCGACCTTTGCCATCCGTATAGAGAGTAGCTCGTCGCCATCTGCCGTAACGATTATCACGTCTCCGATCTCTGGACGCTCGGTGATGCTCGGATCAAGCGCAAATTCCTTTTCCTTACCGTCTATAAGTAGTTTGATAAAGATTCTGCTCTCGCCCCCAATCTGTTTTTCATAAACAGTCGAGAGTGCCTCGGAAGCAAACCTATCGATCTCGATCAGAGTATTCTTTGCATCGTCGAGAGCCTTGATGGCGCTATCTATGATAGCCTGATTATCACCGTAGATATCATCTAGCATATCGGGAGCTATCGCCTTTGCATCTGATACCGCCTTGTCGAGAAGTGCGAGAGATTTTACCGTGTACGGCGTTCTGTCAAGAGCTTCTATTTCAGCAAGCTTTTCACTTAGCTTCGTATAATCGCAGTTTTCGGGTGCGCTCAGTCTTGCGATAGCTTTGTCGATGTCTGCGATTGCATTGTCTACTACCTTTTGGCTCGCTTCGCACTTGTAGAGGGTGCTGTCCGCGATCTTGTTTTTAATCTTTGTCAGCGTATCGCTAAATAGCGTGTAGGATGCTTCATCGTAGGTGTTGTCGTCGTTCTTTATACCCTGCGCTTCGGTAAGCTTGGTATTAAATGCTGACAGATCCTGCTTTGCATTTTCGGTAAGGGTATCGGTGGCGGAGAATAGGAATGCCGCCGCCGCGTTTATAGTTGATTGATTAGTGCTTCCGTATCCAAGGGTCATATTCCTCTTGACCTTCTTTGCGGCAGTAAGAGCCTCCTTGAATTCCGTAAAGCTTCCGTTTGTCCAGCGGCAAATAGAGTTGTTAGGATCGTCTTTTACCTTTTCCTCAGCCTGTGCTATCGCCGAATCGAGCGAGGTGTAGTCGCAGGGGAGCTTTGAGTTGAGTTTTTCAATGGCATCGTTTATCTTTGTACGCGCATCGTCAACAAGCATTTGATTTGCCGCGCTTCTAGGAAGATTTTTATCAAGCTTTTTATCGATGTCGTTTACCGTCTTTTGGAAACTTGAAAAATCTGATGCGTTATATTTTCCGTTGTTATTGGCAATCTTTTTTGCAATTTCAAGAGTTGTGTTATATTTTGTGTAATCACAGAACGCACTGTAAACCAGACCTTCGATGGCCTTGCTTACCTCCTGCTTGCAGGCGTCAATTAACGCTTTGCTTTCGTCTCCGCGGAGCAACTCACGAGAAAGATTCTGAGCGTTTGAGAGAGCATTTTTGAGATTTTCGATACTTTTTTCGGTATATTCTCCCGCTTGTTCGATATAGGACTCGGCGCGAAGTATCTCGGCATCAAGCTCTGCATATGATTCAAGCAGATAGTTGTCGAGATTGTTTACCGCGTCTTTTATATCCTTTTCCGCCTGTGCTATAAGAGAGCGGCTTTCTTCTGTGTCGGTAAGATCCCTTGCGAGCGAAGAATCGATTATGTTCAGAGTAATAACGAAGCTTTCGTAAGCCGAGGGCAGAAACAGATTTTTGTCGTTGGTTATTTCTCTTGCTGCCGCAAGCGCATCGTTAAATGAATCGTACTTTGCACTTTCATCAGAACTGAGCTGATAAACGCAGAATATTTCGCTGATAGCTTTTCCAACGGTAGACGAATCTACTTTCGCTACGAAAATTACCGTTCTATCATAGCTTATTGATGACTTGTCCGTGATTTTTGCATCAAGAATATATAAGGCATTTTCGAAAGCACTTTGATTCACCGTGTAGTGCACGTTATCAGATGTGAATACTCCTGGTCCCGTTTCAGCGTTTTCGTCGTAGCTTCCCGTGTAGAGAGCAAACGCGGAGCTGGGTGTAGGATAAGTGTATTCAATTCCAACACCGATCTCTCTTGTTTCTTTTCCCGAATATATAGACAGAAATGAGTGATCAATGGTGGCAAAATCGCGTGTCACAATAAGCGGCTTGTCTTCAAAGTATATTACGCTGTATGCCGAGTCTTCAAGATCTTTTTCTTGTATTTCAAGCTTTGTGCCGTCCTCGGTGATTAGGATTTTGTTTTCTGCCGCAAAAGCCTTCTTTTCGGTAACGCTCTCAAAATTTGAAATTAAAGATTTCTTAGTGAATATGTATTCACCGTTTTCGTTCTTTGCAACCGATGAATTGAGTAGAATTTTAAAGGCAAGACAAAGGGCTTCCGAACAGGTCAGAGTTCTCTCTGTAAGAACATCTGTGACGTCTGCGTATGGGAGACTGAGTGCATCTGAGATAACTCTCGCTCTGCCTCGCTGTCCCTTGTATTCATCTGCCGCGCCGAAGCCTGCCGCACGCAAGGCGTATTCTACGAACTGATATCCCGATACCTCGGCAGCCGGTTCAAATCTGTTTGCCGAAATCGGAAGAATTATTCCTTCGCTTACGGCGAGATCGATATACGGAACAGAAAAAGTATCGGAAGAAACGTCCAGATATGTTTTATTTACCGTTTCGGGAAGCTCTCTTTTACCAAGAAGCATTATCGAAGTAATTATAGCCGCACTCTCTCTGGTAAGCTCGGAAGAAGGGGATAGCTGCGCTATCATTTTAGCATAATCCTCCGGAAACAGCTTGTTAATTATGGATTTTGTATCCTCGTACGTTATATCGTCGGTGAACATCGGATCATTCGATGCCGCCGAGATGTTCATAAACGACGAGATGGGTGACAAGCAAAAAATAAGAGCAAAAACGAAGGATATCGTAGCAGCGATCTTCCTGCGGTTTTTCTCTCTGAATATGAGAAGAGAAACGGCAGCAATGAAGATGACCGCACTGAGAACTATAAGAATTATGTAAAGTATGGTACGGTCATTTTCGTCGCTTTGGACGATCGAATGACTGCCTACATCGGTTTTGGCAATTGCATGGATCTGCGATGTAACCATTTGACGTGAATTTAAGACACTGATATCTACAATAGTGTTCTCGTTAACTTCAAAGCAATCAGGAATGTAATATCTTGCCGATACGTTTTCGATCTTTTTACCGGTATTGTTCGTGATAGAGAGCATTATGGTGACATCGTCGCCCTCGGTATAGCGCTCCTTGTCAAGAGTTATTTCTATATCAAGACCGTTTTCGGTGTTCGCAAAGGAATCAAGCGCCGCTACGGATAACACGACCGTAAGCAGGAATATGCTTATGACTATGCGGACAGCTTTCGCAAAACTGATAGAAGAACGGTTTTTCGCTGTCATACTGTATTTCCTCCGATAAATTTATTTATAACCAAATAAGACAGATCATATAATTATATGTATAACATATTGTAACACTTGACTCGAATTTTGTCAACTATGGTAGTGTGTGATGGAAAAATTTAATATTTAAAATCGAATTTTGACATACAAAACGACCTGCGTTGTACCGCAGGCCGTTAGCTTTATTTGTTAAGATCTTTTTTTATCTGTGAGGTTGAGATTTCAGGAGTACGTTCCAGATATACGACGTCACAGTAGTCTGACAGGAAATCGAATTTGCCCTTCCAGTCGTCGCCCATAACGAAGGTGTCGATATGATACTCTTTTACGTCGCTTATCTTCTGATCCCAATTTTCTTCCGGGATAACTAGATCGACATAGCGGACGGCTTCAAGAAGTTGCTTCCTTTTTTCGTAATTGAAATAGCATTTTTTCTGCTTTTCGTTCCAGTTGAACTCGTCGGTCGAGAGTGCAACTATCAGGTAGTCGCCCTGTTGCTTTGCCCTTCTCAGGAGATTTATGTGACCGTAATGAAGCAGGTCAAAGGTGCCGTATGTTATAACTCTTTTCATAATCTGTATTCCTTCCGTCTTGTCAGTGAAGACAAACTGTTAGTTGTAAATAGTTTTATTACTGCTGTTGTAGCAGTGCTCCCACACCTTGAAGGTGTTGTTGTAAAGCTTTACCTTTGCTGAATTCGGCTTGTTGAGTATGTCGGCAAACATCTTTCGCTATTCCGAGGTTGAGATTTCCTTAGTAGTCCGCAGTGTTTTCTAGCATGAGAAAAGTTCTTCTGCCGCTGCCAGATCCTCGTGGTTGTCAATTTCAAGCCAACGACCAACAAGTGGGCAAGCGTAGAAGTCTACATTGGCAAATGCGTCATTTAAGGCAACTTCGCTCCATTTTTTCAGTTCTTTCTTTTTTTCAATGTGTTCGCAGCAGTGGTCGTAGAATGCTTTGCCACCGTCTGCTCCGAATTTATATACGTCAATAGAGCAACCAAGAGCTTCTTCGGCAGAAATTTGCTTTGAGATCTCCGCAAGATGTCCGTCTTTTTCTACTACCTTCATAGATTCTTCTATGTAACGTCCGATATCTACAACGACAAGATTTTGGCGTTCGTCTTTTTCTAAAGCGGTAATAACAGAGGCATCGTAAAATACGTCCGCGTTCATCATATAAAACGGTTCGAACTCCTTGTTCGGAAACAACGCCTGAATTCCCAGATAAGCCGAGTACATATTATTTGTTGAAGCGTAATCAACAGATTCGACAAGTTTGATTTCGGGATAAATTTCCTTCACGGCTTTTTCAAGCACGTTGGATTTATATCCCGAAACGATCGTGATATCGTGGATTCCGTTTTGCTTTAAGTTGTCGATTTGTTTCATTAAAATGGGTTTTCCATTAACCGGGACAAGTGACTTCGGTCGATCATCAGTGATTGGCGCAAGACGAATACCAAGACCCGCCGCAAGAATCAGAGCCTTGCTTATGCTTGTATTAGTTTTCATATTGTTATCCTCTGTTTTATAATTTTTCAACTAATTCATTATATATTGCTACTAATTTATCATCTCCCAGATCCGCTTCGTGCAGATAAGTATAACGGTTGCTTCGCATCTCTGTTGCGTGCTGCATACAGTAGATAAACGTCTTTTCGCTTATTCCCATATGTTGTGGGTTAATATCGACTTCGAATTTTTTCAAGTAGTCAATTACTTTTGTAGCGTCTTCTCCGATGATTTTTAGTACGGCAACAGTTCCAAGAGCAACGTTTAACCCGTGAAGATTCTGTTTTTCGTTGTAATAATCCAGTGCATGAGAAAATAGATGTTCCGATCCTGATACCGGTCGGCTTGATCCCGCGTAGTCCATGGCTATTCCCGACAAAACAAGAGAGTTGGCTAAAACGTCGATAAATTCGGGACAGATACGGTCAAATTGTGTTTCCATCAAGGCATCTAACGATGTTCTTGACATCATATACGCATAACCGTTCATTTCATCTTTGTCTCTGGAAACTGCAAATTTCCAATCCATGAGTGCCATATAATTGGAGATTGTATCTCCTATTCCTGCTTTGATCAGCTGAGAAGGGCAAGTAGAAATGAGCTGAGTGTCAAGAACAATCATAGATGGCATCGCACAGCCTAAACTTTTTGGCTTACCGTCCTGCCGTTTCAGAACTGCTATCGGAGATGCTATACCGTCGTGAGCTATCGTTGTTGGGATAGAAAGGAATGGACGTTTGGAAACAAAAGCTGCGTATTTTCCAACGTCAAGTGTCTTGCCACCACCCATGGCCACAATACAATCTATATCTGTGGCAATAACACGCTCGGCAATTTCCATTGCATAAGCAATCGTATTATAATCAACCGCCTGTTCCTTGATTCTTCCAACAGCTTCAATCTGTGGGCGGACGATATTGCCGTAGAGAGAGTCTACATACGGATCGAAAACATATAAAATCTTTCCTGAAATGTTAGCTTCGCGCAAAGTCGATTCTATTTCAACAATCTTACCGGAGCCTATTTTTAATATGTTATTATTCATTTCATAAACCATTCCTTCCGTAAACTTAGTTGTTGATCGGAACCTTGGCACTGAATAGCTTTTTGTCTATTATCGCGTAAAGCCGACTGAACAAAACCGCGAGCACAAGGCTTATAATTATCGACAGTGCCGCAAAAACGTATCTGTTAAGTGCGGGCGTCATCTCGGAGAAAATTATCATCGGTATTCTTTGGAATATATAGATCTCAAAGCTGTATTTGCCGAGAAAGGCAAGAACGGGATTGTCGACCTTCACCTTCGTTGTGACCATAGTGAGAGTGAGGCAAAAGACACATGCCAGAATACTGTAAAGCAGACTGTTCGTTGCGGTCTTGTAAGAAATAACGAAGATCACCGCAGAAAGAGCGACTATACCGAAATTCAAGAAAATATTCTTTTTCATCAGGGCGTCGAGTCTATCCTTTATAAGAGCAAAGTACATTCCGAGCCCGTAACAGAGAAGAGTATTGTACCAATAAGCATCTTTGCCCGCAACGTAGAGAACGATCCAGAGGCAGACACTGAGCAGAGAGGTCAGAACGGGAATGATAAGCACCGAGTCTGATTTCAGTAGCCTTTCCTTTACCCAAAACGCGATAGCACTTATCGCATAAAGCGCGAGAATAACGAATATGAACCAGTTTGAGTTTCCGAGTGACGTCCAACCCGTGGGAGCGAGCAGGTAATCGATAAGCTCGTATTTGTTGCCTACGATAAGCGATAAAATAAAGAAGCAAAGTACCGCGATGTCAAAATGAAGAAGCGTTTTGAGAATTCTGTTTTTGACAAATCCCTTTGAGTAGTTCTCCTTTGCCTGATAGGACTTGATAATACCGTATCCCGAATAGAAGAAGAACATAGTGACCATTAGCTGACCTATGTATCTGAGTATCATATCGTAAAGGGTATCGAGAGGTCCGCCCAAAGTAACGTATCCTTTGAGATGGGAAAAGAGGATTATAACTGCAAATATGCCCTTGATCGCGCCGCTTTGCGGGCGTGACATATAGTCCTCGTGAAAGGTCGAGATCTTTATTTTATACAGGCATACGATGCCAAGAAGTGCGAGAAGGATCAGCATAACTCCGACCTGCCTTTACAAATTCGTTTTTTCGATGATAAAGTCGGTGACGCGTTCGGAGCTTTTGGCGTCGTCCGAATAGTTGGCAATAAGCTTTATTTCGTTTCTTTCAACTTTTAAGGTGTCAACGCCGTTTGCAACGTCCGAAACGAAGGCGATCATATCGTCTATATTATAGATCTTAACGCCGCCCTTTGAATAGAACTCGTAATCCTTTATAAGACCGGGATTTTGCTTATATTCCTCAATATCCTCCCATACAAGACCGATAGGCTTGTTGCAAAGAGTGAAATCGAAATAGATCGAAGAATAGTCGGAAATAAGGGCGTCGCAGGCTCCAACAAACTCGTAAGATGACAGAGAGTTTTTGGTGAAAAAGCCGTCGTCAATAAAGACGATGTTTTCAAGACCGAGGTTCTTTACGTAAGAAACGTCCTGTACGAAATGCGGCTTCAGAACGATCAGAACGCCGTTTTTCTTTGCCGCCTCGTTGAGAGCTCTTGCTTTTTCCTCGTCGTGAATAATGGGAAGTGCGTTTTCGCAGCCGGTATGTCGTCTGCCGCTCGAATGTTGTCTGAACGTTGGATACCAGACGATGACCTTTTCGCAGGGAGTGTTAAAAAGCTTTTTTACGTCTGCCTTGGTTTTCGTCAGGGCGTCGTTGCGCGGATATCCGAGCGAAAAGAATGTTTTTTCGTTCATTCCCAGAGCCTCTACCATTATATCAGCAACACCGGGGGAGGCTATCAGATTGTATTCGATAGTGTCCGGAATGTTATAATACGAGGTGACGAGCTTGAGCGCCGTTCCGTGCGAAAGATAGAAGGCGCGTTGCCTTTTCGACATCGGGCAGATCAGTCGGTTTCCGCAGATAATACATTTTGCAACAGAGCGGTAATATCTGAGAAGCACTGTGTTTTCGGGCGAAAGATATTTTACGTTTTTGATTTTAGGGGGCTTGTCGGTGTTTTTGCAGAGTAGCCAAATGAACTTGTATTTCTTGTTCATTTTGCGAGCAATCATCTCATCAAAAACTGCCTTAGGGTTGTCCGATAAGCTCGGTACGCTTTCGAAAATTATTATGTTACGAAGCGGAAGTCGCTCCAAGAAGAAAAATACGATCTTTTTTATAATTTTTTTAATAGAATTCATACCGCTTTACCTGATTATTATAATATATTGTAGCTTTCAACATAGTAGTATAACATACTTTACATTTAAAGTCAATAGTAAAGCCATGTTACGAGCCGCTTTATTTTATCCTTATCCCGTTATTTTCCTTGACAAAAGAGAGCTATGCTGATATAATTATAGATACGAAAATTTGTCACATCTTGCTTTTAAATATAAGGAGAAACCAACTTGTCAGCTACTATTTACGAGCTCGAACGCGAGCGCAGATATAACGCGGCAAAGCGCGCGCTTTTTGATAAAATGTACGTATCGCTCAACGATCGCCAACGCGAGGCGGTATATACGGTAAACGGTCCGCTTCTCGTCCTTGCGGGCGCAGGAAGCGGAAAGACCACAGTGCTTGTCGAGCGTATCGGATACATAATAAGATACGGAAACGCGTATTTTCACGAAACACCCGCGTCGGAGATAAGTGACGAGGATATTATGCGCCTTGAAAGTGCGATAAACGCTCCGAAAGAGGAGATAGCTGCTCTGCTTGAAGAATGTGCGGTATCACCCTGTCCGCCATGGTCGGTGCTCGCTATAACCTTTACTAAAAAGGCGGCGGGCGAGATGAAGGAGCGTCTTGAAAAAATGCTCGGTCCTGAGGCAAACGACGTCTGGGCAGGAACCTTCCACTCGGTCTGTGTGCGCCTTCTTCGCCGCTTCGGAGATCAGATCGGACTTGATAAAAACTTTACGATATACGACGAATCCGACTCTCAGAAAATGATGAGCACGGTAATGAAGGATCTTCGTATCGACGATAAAGCTCTGCCTGTTAAAAACGTGCTCGCCGTCATAGGACGACTTAAAGATAAGCTTACAACGCCCGAGGAATTTTCAGCTCAAGCAGAGGCGAGTCGCGACTTCGGTATGAGGCGCACCGCCGAGCTTTACAGTGAATATACAAAGCGCCTGAAAGCGGCAAACGCGGTTGATTTTGACGATATTATTATGCGCGCGGTTGAGCTTCTCACAGTCAGTACGGATGTTCGCGAGTTTATAAATAAGCGTTTTCGCTATATTTCGGTGGACGAGTATCAGGATACCAACTACGCGCAGTTTATGCTCGCTTCGCTTATGTCGGGCACAAGGAGAAATCTTATGGTTGTCGGTGATGACGACCAGAGTATTTACCGTTTCCGCGGCGCGACCATCGAAAATATACTTAATTTTGACAGAACCTATTCGGACGCAAAGGTTATAAAGCTCGAACAGAATTACCGCTCGACGAGCGTTATACTCGATGCGGCGAATTCGGTCATTAAGAATAATACGGGACGTAAGGGCAAGGAGCTATGGACGGATAAAGAGGGCGGAGAAAAGATAACTCTCGCAAAGCTCGATGATCAGATCGTTGAAGGTTATTTTGTTGCGGATACCATAAACGATATTTGCAAAAAACATGGCAAGAGCTTTTCGGATTTTGCCGTACTCTACCGCACACGCGCACAGTCTAACGCGCTTGAAAAGGCGCTCGTACGTGCGGGGGTCAAGTATTATATCGTAGGCGATACCCGTTTCTACGACCGTAAGGAAATAAAGGATCTGCTTGCATACCTTCAACTCGTTTCAAATCCGCATGATAACATAAGACTTATGAGGATAATCAACGTGCCGAGGCGTAAGATAGGCGACACGACGGTCGATGCCGTTGCGCAGATCGCCGCCGCAGAGGGACGCTCGATGTTCTCGGTCATAAAGGACGCGGCAAACTATACGGCACTTGCAAAGTCGTATAAGGTGCTTTCTGCCTTCGGAGATCTTGTGGACGACCTCAGAAGAGAGGCGGAAAACAAAAATCTCCCCGATTTCGTCGAATATCTGCTCGGCGCGACGGGCTATCTGCAAATGCTCAAAGACGCGGGAGAAGCCGAGGTCGAGCGTTACGACAATGCAAGAGAGCTTATAACGAACGCGCTCGAATACGTCAACGAAACGCTCGGAGAGGGCGTCGTGCTCGATCCTCTTTCGGACGAGCCGGGAGCAACCGGAGTAAGATTTGTTTCACAGGAGGCGGAAAACGCGAAGGCTTCCGATATGCTCGCGGGATTTCTCGAGGACATCGCGCTCGTTTCTGACGTCGATAATCTTGACGACGATGCCAAAGCGGTCGTGCTTATGACCGTACACAGTGCGAAGGGACTTGAATTCCCCTACGTATTCCTGACCGGAATGGAGGAGGGAATATTCCCAGGCTACCGCTCGCAGACCGATATGGCAGAGCTTGAAGAAGAGCGCCGTCTTGCATACGTTGCGATAACGAGAGCAAAGGAAAAGTTGTATATAACCTACGTTAAAAACAGAATGCTATTCGGTAGAACTCAGTTCTCGCCTGTGTCGCAGTTCGTTAAGGAAATACCCTCGTATCTTGTGGAAAGCCATATTTCATCCCTCGAAAAAGTGTCCGAGGTTGAGGCAAAATTCACACAGGAGGCTCGCAAGACATTCGATAGAACGACGGCACCCAAGGTGCAGATCAAAACGCCGAGCGAGCAGTTCGTGGCAGGCGACGGCGTACTTCACGCGAAGTTCGGACGCGGCATCGTGATCTCGGCAACCAAGATGGGCGCGGACGTGATGTACGAGGTCGCCTTTGATACCGAAGGAACGAAGAAGCTTATGGGTACCTTTGCGAAGCTGAAAAGAGATATATAGATTTGATGAAACCACAACCACATAAAAGTGGATTATCGCGGTGCCGTAAGTGATTGTTACGAACACATAGAAACCGATGTCGAATTCCGTGACAGATATGGACTCCTGTCAATTTCAGCTACGCAAAACCGCAAAGAGTGCAAAAAATCAATGGCGAAAATGATAAAATAGATTTAAAAGTGAAATTTTATGTTGAGGTTGATTCCGGTAAAACATATTTGGTGACAAATATTATGCATCTTACCCGTATGGATGGTGAGATTTCCATGAAATTCACATACTATGAAGTTTTAGAATGTGAGTGAATATTGCATATATAACAAGATTTAGTTGATTTTATCTGTTATGTTCGGAACAAAATACCGCAAAAACATCTTGTAAGCACAAATAAAAAACTTGAATAAATGTACAGACAAATAAAGCACTTATGATGCATAAAACCGTGTCATAAGTGCTTTTTTTGTTTATTTATTTCACCCAAACGCCCGCGCACATCGGCGGAAGTATCGGACTGTCCGTGTCCGCACCGAACAGATGCGAAACGAGATTTTTACCCTTTGTTTTCGTGTCGTACGGCTTATCCGAGCGGTTGATGACAACCGAAAGACGTTCGCTTTTATTAAAACGCTCGAACGCGAAAACGCCGTGAGGAGTGCCCTCGGAAACCTTTAAATATCCGTTTTCAAGCAGGCTTTGAGATCTTCTCAAAATGCCGATCTGACGGTAAAATTCGACGAGCTCGCCGTCTTCGCGTCCCCAAGGGTAGGTAACTCTGTTGAACGGATCGCCGAGTCCCTCAA
Organism: Eubacteriales bacterium; assembly: GCA_045605765.1. Taxonomy (GTDB): domain Bacteria; phylum Bacillota; class Clostridia; order Oscillospirales; family CAG-272; genus SIG672. The sequence continues at coordinate 100,581 of JAZUQQ010000014.1, forward strand.
CTCCTGCCTCGTCACCGTAAAAAATACAGGGAACACCGGGCATAAACGCGAGTATCGTATATGCGAGCTTAAGCAGAGCTTTGGCTCTTTTACGTTCGCCGTCCGACATTTTAAAATGTGCCTTTTCTTTCATCGAGAGCGCTGGAACTCCGACGCCCAAAACGGTCAGAATTCGCTCTGTATCGTGAGTTCCGAGGAAATTCATAAGCGCATCGCTCACCTGTTTCGGATAGCGCAGATAAAGTCCTGCCGATGCCGAAAAGAGATTTTTAGAGTCACCCGTTCTTATAAAATCAATAATTCCGGTACGCAGCGGATAGTTCATTACCGAGTCGAGTTCTCTGCCCCTGAAATACTTTCTGCGGTCGGTATAGGCGATCTTGATCGACGCGTCCTCCCAGACCTCTCCGATGATTATAGAGTCGGGATCGGCTTTTTTTGCCGCCTCGCGCAGATTTTGCAAAAATGGCTCGTAAAGCTCGTCCGCGACGTCAAGACGCCAACCCGACGTGCCTTTTTTTAGATATTTTTGAACGATGCCGTCCTCTCCGTTTATGTACTCGTTATATTCGGCGTTTTTCGAATTAACCGCAGGAAGTATCTTAATATCCCACCAACAGCGGTATTTGTCGGGATAATTCTGAAAATCGAACCACTTAAAATAGGGCGAGTCGGGACTGTTATACGCGCCGAGAGTGTCGTACCTGCCTCTGCGGTTGAAATATTTGCTGTCGTCGCCGGTATGATTGAAAACTCCGTCGAGGATTATTCTGATGCCACGCGCGTCTGCCTCTGAAATAAGACGTTCAAGTGCCTCGTTGCCGCCGAACATCTCGTCGACCTTTTCGTAGTCGCCGGTGTCGTATTTATGGTTCGAATACGCCTCGAATATCGGGGAAAGATAGAGGCAACTTACACCAAGCGAGGAAAGATAGTCAAGCTTTGAAGTAACTCCGTCGAGCGTGCCGCCAAAAAACATATTGTTTGCGACTTCGCCGCCCGGATACTGTGCGTACTGCGGCATATAGTTTTGCCAGTCAGGGTTCATTATGGCGTCAGAGCGCACAGGTACCTCGCCACCCTTTGCAAAGCGGTCAACGAAGATATGGTACATAACTCCGCCCTTGATCCAGTCGGGAGTCTTGTAGAGCTTTTCATAGACGGTCAGAACGTACGAATTGTAGTCGCCGCCATCGGGGGTTATTCTTGGCGAGTAGGAGAAGCTGTCACAGGAAAAGCGAAGCCTTCCGTATGCACTGTCTGCCACTATACTCCAAAAGAAGAGTCCGCTACTTTTGCCCTTACAGAGCTCACTGAGCTTGAGCGTGATCTCATAGCGTTCGCAGTCGAGCGAAAGAGCCTTCCACGAAAGGTCCGACAAGGTCTTTTCTCCCGTATCGTCGGCGTATATTTCAAACTGTGGCGACGAGATACCGAGTGCTCTCGGAACGCTGAGGGTGATCTTTACGGTATCGTCCTCGGGAAAAGCTCCGAGAATATCGGCGTTTTTTGTCTTTTTTGCACTTTTTTTGATTTTTGCAAGCTTTTCAAGATGATGTGGTATCATAAAGATATTCCGTTCTTGTGGTATTATTTTATAAAAGGCATCGCAAAAGCTACGATGCCTTTCGTTTTGGGTTTATTTAACCGGATTGTTTGCCTTTTTGATAGGCTTAATATTCCAGATTCCGTCTGCATAATCGCGTATTGAGCGGTCTGCCGAGAAGATTCCCGCGCTTGCCGTGTTGAGAAGCGACATACGGTTCCATAGAGTCTTGTCGGTATAGTCTCGGCAGATCTTTTCGTGCGTATTGAAATAACTGTCGAAATCTGCAAGACACATATACGGATCGGGTACTCCGGGACCTGTGAGCAGGTAGTTGAATATCATCGTGAAATCGTTGCCGTTGAAGCCTTTTTTGAGCATATCGACCGCGCGGCGGATTCTTTCACTATTTACGTAGTATTCGTATGAGCGGTATCCGCGCTTCCAGAGATCGTCAACCTCAGGAGTGGTAAGACCGAAGATGTATACGTTTTCGCCGCCGAGTGCCTCGTTTATCTCGACGTTTGCCCCGTCGAGAGTACCGATAGTGAGCGCGCCGTTATACATAAGCTTCATATTACCCGTACCCGATGCCTCCTTACCTGCAAGCGAGATCTGTTCGGAGACCTCTGCCGAAGGAATGAGTACCTCGGCGAGAGATACGTTATAATCCTCTGCAAAGAGAACACGGATCTTTTCGCGGATCTTCGGATGCTTTTCGATCTCTGCAGAGATCGAGCAAATAAGTCTGATAAGCTCTTTTGCCATATAGTATCCGGGAGCTGCCTTCGCACCGAAGATAAAGGTCTGAGGAAGAATGTCCTTGTCGGGATCTTCGAGAAGCTCGGAATAAAGCTCGATTATGCGGAGCGTATTGAGAAGCTGACGCTTATATTCGTGCATACGCTTTATCTGCACGTCGAAAAGGGTATTGGGGTCGAGAGTTACTCCGTTTCTCGCCTTGATATGGTTCGTAAAGCGTACCTTGTTTTCGTATTTGATCTTGCCGATCTGTTCGAGAACCGAAGAGTCGTTTGCGAACTTTGCAAGATCTGCGATCTTTTCGGGCTCTTTGCGGTATGCATCACCGATGGTCTCGGAAAGAAGCTTTGCAAGACCGGGGTTGGAGGCGCACAGCCATCTTCTGTGAGCTACGCCGTTTGTTACGTTTGTGAACTTCTCGGGCGTGTGGTGATAGAAATTCGAGAATATCGTTTGCGTGAGAATGTCCGAGTGGAGCTTTGAAACGCCGTTGACAGTGTGCGAGCCGAGAACGCTGAGATTTGCCATCTTCACTCTGCCGTGAGAGAGTATCGACATATCCGTAATGCGATTCCAGTCACCGGGATAAATATTCCAGAGATCGGCACAGAAGCGGCGATTTATCTCGGAGATTATCATATAAATTCTCGGGAGCTTGTATTTGAAGAGATCCTCGTTCCAAGTTTCTAGTGCTTCGGGAAGAACGGTATGGTTAGTGTAGCTTACTGTTTTTGTGACAATATCCCAAGCATCTTCCCACGAATACGAGTAGGTATCGAGAAGAATACGCATAAGCTCGGGAACTACGAGCGCGGGGTGGGTATCGTTGATATGAATGGCCACCTTGTCTGCAAAGTTTGCGAGATTTCCGTAAGTTCTGAGGTGGTCTGCTATAATACTTTGGAGAGATGCACAAACGAGGAAATACTGCTGACTAAGACGGAGAAGCTTGCCTTCCTCATGGTTATCCGAGGGGTAGAGCACCTTCGATATTATCTCTGCCTGAGTATTTTCCTCCATCGCCTTGATATAATCGCCCTGCGAGAAGAGATTCATATTGAACTGACCGCTTGCCGAGGTTGCCTTCCAAAGGCGAAGGCTGTTTACAGCCTCGCTGTCTGCGCCCGAAATGAGCAGGTCGTAGGGAACTGCACGGACTTCGGTGTAATCTGTGTGGATTATGTCGCACTTGCCGTTGTTCCACGATTCGGTGACGTGTCCGCCGAAGCGTACTGTGCAAGCCTTATCGGTACGGGGAACGAGCCATGACTCGCCTGTGGGCATCCAAGTGTCGGGCATCTCGATCTGCTCGCCGTCGATTATTTTCTGACGGAAGAGGCCGTACTCGTATAGCAGGGAAAATCCGGTAGCTGAATAGTCGAGCGTGGTGAGCGCGTCCATAAAGCAGGCGGCAAGACGTCCGAGGCCTCCGTTTCCGAGGGCGGCATCAGTTTCGTGAGCGTAAAGCCAATCGAGATCGTATCCAAGCTCGGAAAGTATTTGTCTGTACTGGTCCTCAATGCCCAGGTTGCAGAGATTGTTTTTAAGGCTCTTTCCGATAAGAAATTCCATACAGACGTAATAGAGCTTTTTGCCTTGCTGTGCGGTTACGTTCTTCTTGAACTCGGTGCGCTTCTGCGCGAGAATGTCTCTTATGGAGATAAGAGTCGCCTTATAAATCTGATCTGCGGTTGCCTCCGCGGCAGTCGTTCCGAAAACTCGCGAGAGCTTGTCGCTGAGCGATGCCGAGAGCTCGGCTTTGGTGAATTTTTTTGAGGAGCTTTTGATTTCTGTTTTCTTCATTTGTGTCTGTCTTTCTTTGGTATTTTTTTAGGAACCCTTTGTGGGAAAAGGGTTCCGAGCCTCCCAAAAATCTTTATTTTTATTAAGGATAAGGGAGGTTTATAGGTTTAAATCGCTTGCAGTTTTCCACAAGCGATTTATGTTTTTTCTTGGTGATCTTTTGCTCTTACAGAGATGCGTACATATGGAGATAGAGACGTGCGGAAGCGTTCCACGAAAAGTCCTTTTCTGCGGCGTTTTTGAGGAGCCTCTTCCACAAATTACTGTTTTTGTAAAGATCAAGCGTACGTCTTATCGCATCAAGCATATCGTGAGCGTTGTAGGTGCAGAATGTAACTCCGTTTCCTTCGCCCGTTTCGGGGTTAAACGGCTTTATCGTGTCGTAAAGACCGCCTGCTTCGCGCACGATCGGTACGGCAGCGTATCTCGACGCTATCATCTGCGAAAGTCCACAAGGTTCGCTCTTCGAAGGCATAAGGAAGATATCCGAGCCTGCGTAGATCTTCTTTGAAAGATCCTTGTTGAATTCAAACAGAGCGCGGACTCTGTCGGGATATTTCGCGGCAATATCTCGGAAGAAATCCTCGAATTCCTTCTCACCCGTTCCGAGCAGGACGAATTGCATATCAGATGTGCAAAGTGCTTCTTCGAGAACGCATTTTACAAGGTCGAAGCCCTTATGTGAAGCAAGACGGGATATCATTGAAACTATCGGGGCGTCACTGACTGTGGGAAGTGAAAGCATTTCTTGGAGAGCGACCTTGTTTTTTGCTTTGCCTGCGTACGTCCTGTACGATGCGCTGAACTTGTTTTCGAGTGACATAGGGTTATAGTAATCGTAGTCAATTCCGTTTACGATACCCGAAAGCTTGTCGGCGTTTGCGAGGATTATGTTTTCAAGTCCGTGCGCAAAGAACGCGTCCTTGATCTCGTCTGCATAGCGGCTACTTACCGTCGTAAGACGGTCACAGCAAACTATCGCTCCCTTGGTGAGGTTGATGCAACCGTCATATTCTACCACCGAAAGGTGGCAGTTGTCAATAGCAAAAACGTCTCCTAGGATAAAATTGTCGTATTTTCCTTGATATTCGATGTTATGTATCGTGTATATCGTCTTCATTGCGGGGTATTTGTAGTAAAGCTTGTTGTAGATAACGGTCAGCGCGCTCTGCCAATCGTTTGCGTGGAGAACGTCGGGATAGAATCCGATAACGGGGATCATATCCATAACCGCACGCGAAAAGAATGCGTATCTTTCTCCGTCATCAAAGAAGCCGTAGAGACCGTCGCGCTTAAAGTAGTACTCGTTATCTATGAAATAATAGATGACACCGTCTTTTTCAAGAGAGTAGATGCCGCAGTACTGATTTCTCCATGAGAGAGCAACTGTGGTCTCTGCTACCTTAACCATTTTTTCACGGTACTGTGTGCCTATCTTTTCATAAAGAGGCATAACTACACGTACATCTGCATCTGACGCTTCACGTGCGAGAGCTGCCGGAAGAGAGCCGAGAACGTCTCCGAGACCGCCGGTGGCAGCAAAGGGAAGCGCTTCCGCGCCGACTATGAGAATTTTAGTTTTGTTTTCCATAACTGTATAAGACCTTCGTTTTTTATTTTTTAAAGAACCTTTTCCTTTTCTATGCAGAAGGGAATGGTGTGGTGTCCCGAGAGGGAAACGCCGTCACGGATATAAACGCCCTTGTCAGCAATGACACAGTTGAGGCTTACGCCCCTGCCCGTCTGAGTGTCCTGGAAAAGTATCGAATTTTTAACTACCGAGCCCTTGCCAATCTTGACTCCGCGGAAGATTATCGAGTTTTCAACGTGACCCTCGATAACGCAACCGTCGGCAATCATCGAGTTTACTACCGACGAGCTGGTGAGATATTCGGTAGGCGTGGAGTTTCTTACCTTGGTAACTATCGGACGGTTCGCAACGTGGAAGAGCGCGTCGCGTACGCTCTTGTTGCTGAGTAGACTCATATTGCAGGCGAAATAATCCTCGATAGAGGTTATTTTTGCGTAGTATCCGTCAAAACGGTAAACTCTGTAATTGTCCTTGCCGATGTTACGAGCGACTATGTCCTTTACGAAACTTTCGTAGTCTCTCGCGATAGCCTCAGCAATAACTCTTTGCAGATAAGTACGAGTTGCTACCCATATATGTATGTTGATATCTACCTCGCCCGAGATGTTTTTCGGTTCGCGCATCATATCGAGAAGCTCTCCGTCCGGACTGGATACTACTATCGAATTATGCTTTGCCTTTTCGGGAGTAAGGAATACTCTCTTGATAGCAAAGGTTATGTCCGCTCCGTTTTTGATATGATCCTCTACAAGCGCGTTTATGTCTATGTTACAGATGCCGTCACAGTCGGCGAGAACTATGTAGTCATCCGAGGAACGGTTTATGAGCATAGAGAGATTTTTCAGCGCGTTAAGACGTGTGGAATATATCTGTGCCTCATTTGAAGAATACGCGGTAATAAATGGGGGATAGAGCTTCAGACCTCCAACTCTTCTTGCAAGATCCCAGTCCTTACCTGAGCCAAGATGATCCATAAGCGAGTGATAGTTGGTCTGTGTTATAACGTGAACGTCGGATATGCCCGAGTTCGCGAAATTAGACAAAGGAAAGTCGATAAGACGATATCTGCAACCGAAGGGAACCGATGCGAGAGTTCGCGTGGTCGTGAGCTGAGGTATGTACTGATCGTGCAGATTTGCAAAAATAATTCCTGAAACAGACATATTAGTTTTCCTCCTTGTCGTTTTTGAGCTCGGCAAGCTTTGCCTTATTTACCATAAGTCCGCTCTTTATAGACATATTTTCGGGGATTTCAAGACCAACGCCAACGACCGCGATGCCCTCGGCGGTGTCCCTGCCCTCTCCAACCTTTGCATTCTTGCCGATCTTGACGCCGCTGTCGATGATTGAGTATTCGACGACTGCGCCTTCTCCTATCTCGACGTCGCGCATTATAACGCTGTCGCGCACGACCGCACCGGGAGCGATGTGAACTCCCGAGAAGATTATCGAATTCTCAACAGTTCCATATATCTCGCAACCCTCGGTGATAAGCGAAGATGAAAGGGAAGCACCCTCGCCGATATACTGTGCGGGCTGAGCGGGAGTTCTTGAAAAGATACGCCAGCTCTTATCGTGAATGTTGAATTTTGGAGGGTTTCCGAGAAGATCCATATTTGCTTCCCAAAGAGATGAGATCGTTCCAACATCCTTCCAATATCCCTCGAAGGGGTATGCATAAAGCTTCTCTCCACCGGAGAGCATTGAAGGTATGATATTCTTTCCGAAGTCGTTGTCGGAGGTAGGATCTGCCTCGTCTGCAACAAGATATTTGCGGAGCTTTTCATAGGTGAATATGTAAATTCCCATCGAAGCGTTGGTGCTCTTGGGGTGAGCGGGCTTCTCCTCAAATTCATAGATCTCGCGGTTATCTCTCGTATTCATAATGCCGAAGCGCGAAGCTTCTTCGATCGGAACATCAAGGACTGCTATCGTACAGTCTGCGCCCTTTTCCTTGTGAAAATTGAGCATAGCACTGTAATCCATCTTGTAGATATGGTCACCCGAAAGAATGAGAACGTATGTCGGGTCGTATCTGTCAAGGAAGTTCAAGTTTTGATAAATGGCGTTTGCAGTTCCTTTGTACCAATCTGCCGACTTATTTCCCTGATAAGGTGGGAGAACCATAACTCCGCCTACCGACCGGTCAAGATCCCAAGGCTGACCATTACCAATATACTCGTTAAGAACGAGAGGTTGGTACTGCGTAAGAACTCCGACAGTGTCGATGCCCGAATTTACGCAGTTCGACAGGGGAAAGTCGATGATACGGTATTTTCCACCGAAAAGCACAGCAGGCTTTGCCGTTTTCTCGGTAAGCGTGTAGAGACGGCTTCCCTGACCGCCTGCGAGCAGCATAGCAACGCATTCTTTCTTTTTATACATGCTCATTTGTATAACACCTCCGTGCCGCATTGCGGCTTATTTGATTTCGTTTGATTTATAACGGTGAATTTTATTTTTTGCGTTTTTTTGGCGGGAGTAAGATAATTCCCGAAAGAGGAGCAAGATCCACGTGTATAAATTTTTCCTCATTCTTTTTGCCGAGGGCTTTGAGCACTCCGCTGCTTGATCTGCCGCTTCCGCCAAGATCCAGGTCGTCGGTTGAAAAGGCTACGCGGTAGGAGGACGAGCGTGCGGGAATCCAAAGATCGCGCACCTCGGAAGCCGAGAAATTCATAACGGCAATAAGCTCATTACCCGATTTATCGAAGCGTCTGAAAGCGATGATGTTTTCACCTTTCATATCGGGATATATCCAGTCAAATCCGTCCCACGTGAAGTCAATTTCCCATAGCTGAGGAGTTTTTAAATAAAAGTTGTTGAGTTTTGACGTGTAGCGACGAAGATTTGCGTGAGTTTCGTAATCAAGCATAAACCATTCAAGCTGTGTTGCAAAGTCCCACTCACGGAATTGACCGTACTCGCACCCCATAAAGAGCATTTTCTTTCCTGGGTGTGTTATCTGATAGGCAAGGAAGAGACGTATTCCTGCAAATTTTTGCTCGTAACTCCCGTGCATCTTGTCTATAAGTGATTTCTTTCCGTGTACGACCTCGTCGTGTGAAACGGGAAGGATATAATTTTCTGTAAATGCGTAGCAAAGCGAGAATGTGAGTTTGTCGTGCTTTTCCTTTCTGAAAAACGGGTCGCACTGAACGTAGTCGAACATATCGTTCGACCAACCCATATTCCACTTGAAATTAAATCCCAGTCCTCCCTCATGCACGGGCTTTGTGACCTTTGCAAAGGCAGTTGATTCCTCGGCTATCATGAGTACGTCCGGAAGCTCTCCGAAAATTGCTTTGTTTAACTTTTGGAAGAATGCTTGTGCTTCAAGATTTAAGTTCGTTCCGTATATGTTAGGCACCCATTCTCCCGGATCTCTTGCATAATCGAGATAGAGCATAGACGCAACGGCGTCGACGCGCAGACCGTCGATATGAAACTCTTTGAGCCAATAGAGTGCACTCGAAATAAGGAAGCTCTGCACCTCGTTTCGACCTACATCAAAGCAACGAGTGCCCCATTCTTTGTGCTCCATTCTGTCAGCACCCTGATACTCGTAGAGCGGGGAACCGTCGAAATCGCGCAGACCGTGCTCGTCCTTCGGAAAATGCGCGGGTACCCAGTCAAGAATAACGCCTATTCCATTTGTATGCAACTTGTTTATAAAATATTTAAAATCCTCGGGAGAACCAAAACGCGATGTGGGAGCAAAATATCCGGTCACCTGATATCCCCACGAGGCGTAGTACGGGAATTCGGTTATCGGCAGGAGCTCAACATGAGTGTAACCCATCTCCTTGACGTACGGTACGAGCATATCGACTATCTCGCGGTATGAGAAATATCCTTCGTCCTCGCAGTTATCAGGCTCCTTCTTTTTCCATGAGGCAAGGTGCATCTCGTAGATGTTGAGCGGAACGTCCCAATATCCGCCTTCGATAGCTTTTCTTCTGTGAGTGAACCAAGAACTATCCTTCCATACGAAATCGGATACGGTATGTACTATCGAAGCGGTTTTAAGACCCGTCTCACTGTATTTTGCGTAAGGATCAGCTTTGTAATGCTCACCCGAGCCCGATATTATAAGGAACTTGTATTTCATTCCTTCGAAGGATAAGTCGGTTGCGATAAAACATTCCCAGATACCCATTTCGGTGATCCTAGACATGGCATTATCCTTCTGCCAAGCGTTGAAATCACCTACTACATATATTTCATGCGCGTTTGGAGCCCAAGTTCTGAAAACGTATCCACTGTTTGTCTTTTGAACGCCGAGATAGTCGTAAGCACTGAAATTAGTACCCTGATGAAAAAAATAATGCGCAAGGTTTTCTGATACGGTGGTTGTTTTTTCTCTCGCGGTTACATTAAAGCTTTTATCATTCATAATTTGACCCTCCGTTGTAAAAACTGCGCGTTTGCAATTGATTTAGTATATAAAGTATAGCATACATTTTTTTACATTTCAATAGATTTACTGAATTTTCTACGAGTACCACGGTTTTTTTTGAGATTTTTGTCTATTTCTGACGGCATTTTGTACAAATTGAAAAGTGGATTTTTGGTCAATATTGCATATCGACAGAAAATTACAAAATATTTTGATCCGTATGAATTATTTTTACAATTTTGTTGGAGCACTTTTCTGGCGCACTCGGCAAAAATGCTTGACACATTGGACTTTGTGTGATATGATAAATATGTGTAATTATATCTACATATAAGTTGTCAAGGAGGCAGGAATGTCGGCTAAAAAAAGTTGTGCGTTATTTATATCGGCAGCGGTACTTTCGGTAATTGCTGTTTGTCTGATCTTCGGCGTACTTTGCGTACATGAACGCTGCATTACCGCCGACGAGTTCAGTGTGGAAATAGAGGCAATACAGTTCGGAGATATACCCGAAGCTGTTTCTTATAGGGTAGATAAAAAGTATCCCGAAATAACCCTTTCGACAGAGAGCGCGGCGCTCTACGGAACTATGTCTGCGTATTCTCATATATATGAAAAACTGCTAAGCGGTCTCCTTGCCGAGGAATCTCAAATATCCTTTTCGGGTATGTCGGTTACGGTGCAGGAAATAAAAAGTGCGTTTACACAAGTGCTTAATACTAACCCCGAGCTCTTTTACGTTTCTTCCCTCTATAACTGCGGCTCGTACGACGGAGTTATAGTTGAATACGTTAAACCGACATATAATCTCAGCGGCAAAGCGCTTTCCGATGCCCGCACTCAATACGAAGAGCTCGTTTTAGAGATAATATCTCAGGTCAGTCCTTCGTGGAGCGAGCTTGAAAAAGTCCTTTTCGTACACGACTATATAGTCAAAAATTTCGAATATGACCACACTTATTCGGTGTATGATACATACGATTTCCTGAAAAACAAAAAGGGCGTATGTCAGGCTTATACACTTCTGTGCATTGAGCTTCTCGAAAGACTTGATATAGGGGTCGGTGCTGTACCGAGCGACCCTATGGAGCATATATGGAACAGCGTAGAGATAGACGGAAAATGGTATCATATGGATATCACGTGGGACGATCCGTGTACTACTGGAAATATCGACCGATTTGATGAGGTTTCCTACGAGAACTTCCTTTGCTCCGATGCCAAAATAACGGAGAGCGGGCATTGCGACTGGGTGTCTAACGTAACATTTTCTGACGATTACGACTCTCTGTTTTTTAAGACCGTCACCTCAAAGATAGACCTTTCTCCGCTCAACGAAGATTGGTATATTCTCATAAGAAGCGGAAAAAACGATGAATCCGGAATATCACTCGCACGTGCAGATTTTGAAAGTAATACCTACATCCCGATAATTCACATAAAGACAAAGTGGTACGTGTGGGGCTCAACGAGTAGTTATTATCAAGATATTTTTGCGGGCTTTGGCAGATATTTTGACTCTCTGGTTATAAGTACAGCAAAAGAACTCTACGCATACAATCCCGATGCTGGACTTGTGAAGCTCGGCGATTATCTGTATGAGGACGGGTATATTTGTGGTATGCTGATAGTCGGATCGACCGCTACCTTCCGTGTTACGAAAGATCCTAACGCTTATGCAGAAAATACACATATCGTCACAGATCTTTCGGAAATTACTTTTGATCTTAACATAGTATGCCAAAACAAATATGAGGTTGGAATAGGAACTCATAAGATCGGTATCGGATGGGGAAAGGATTTTTCGATAGATGCTCCGAGTTTTGAAAGCTATACCCCAGATGCTATGACGATCAGCGGAAGAATGCCTCTCTGCGGAATGAGCGAGACGGTCGTTTATAAGCAGTTTGCTTCTCTGAAAATAAATTACATATACCGCAATGGAGATACGGCGCATGAAAGCTATATAGACGAGAAGTTCGAGGTTGGTCAGACGTACAGCATAGTTTCTCCGAGCATTGACGAATATTTCTCAAGTATAGCTACGGTCGAGGGAAAAATGACCGAAGAAGGCGTGGAGATCACTGTTGTTTACTCCAAGGACTTTTACAGTTTAAAGATAAATTACGTTTATTCGGATGGAAGCCCTGCTACACCCGAATATCTTGCAAGCGATCTGTTGTATATGAGTGAATACTCGGTGCCATCTCCCGAAATTATCGGATTTACCCCTTCGATACTATGTGTTTCGGGGAAAATAGATGATGACCTTGAAATAACGGTCACATACACAGTCACTCAGTGCAGCATACTAGTCAAATATCTTTATCCCGACGGAAGCTTGATAGAAGAAAAAAGCGAAACTCTCAATTGGGGCGCAGATTTTGAGTTCGTCTCTCCCACACTCACGGGATATACCGCTGAAAACGCGACAATATCGGGAAAAGCGGAGCGAAGCTCTGTTGAATTTATAGTTAGATATACCGCTAATAAATATCTGCTTCAAATACAATATATTTATGCCGACGGAACTCCGATAGGTGAGATCTATACCGAGGAAATAGAGTACGGTGCACATTATAGCGTTCTGTCTCCGATCTTTGATAATTATACGGCTACCCACGAAACTGTCAGTGGAATCATGACTGAAAACGGCGTGAGCGTAATCGTTACTTATAGCCTGACCAAATACAAGGTGAGCTTTATAAGCGAAGGAGATGTCTTCTTTGAGACCGAGCTTGAATACGGAAGTCTCATCACTCTCCCTGATACCCTTCCGCAAAAAGCTCCCACTGCACAGATAGTATATATATTTAACTCTTGGGACGGCTACATTGAAGATATGATAGTAGAAGATGATATTTCCTTCACGGCTGTTTTTGACGAGGACATAAGAAAATACAAGGTGATGTTCCAAAATCACGACGGCACGGTGCTTTATGAAACCGAGGTCGAATACGGCGGAACTGCTGTTTACGTCGGCGATACCCCCATGCATCTTCCGATGGAAGGAATGATCTACACCTTCGTCGAGTGGGACGAGGATACCGAAAACATAACATCAGACAGCGTATTTACGGCAGTTTTCAGCGACGGTGTGACTAAATATACAGTATCCTTTTACGACGAAGACGGAACGCTTCTCAAAAGAGAAGAAGTATATCACGGCCATAGTGCAACACCTCCCGCCAGTCCGATCAAGGCGTCCGATACTGTTTATAGTTATAAGTTTAGCGAGTGGGACGGGAAGTACAAAAGAGTGACCTCCGACAGAGATATATACGCAAAATATACGGCAGAATATATCGAATATATGGTGATCTTTAAAAATTACGACGGAATGGTAATTTCCGAGCAAAAGCTTTATTGCGGGGATAAGATAACCATTCCCGAAGCGCCTGTGCGCGAAAGCGACGGAAAATACGAATACGTCTTTTTGGGTTGGTCGCCCGATGTTGAAAATCAGGTACACGGAAACTCCGAGTACCAAGCGGTGTTCTCACAGCGCAGGATATTCAAATACAGTGCTCAGAATTTTATAAATGCTTTTGAAGAAATAGCGTCTGCCGTAACGCTTACGGAGCGTTTTAATGCGATAAGCAGGGTTGTTTCTATGAAAGAAGATACCGATCTTTCAGACCCTGCGCTCGCAGAAACGCTCAATTCGCTTGAAAGAGAAATTCAAAAATATAACACCGATGTATCGAGCATAAACTCGAATTTCGCACAGGCATGCGAAGCAACAGCTTCGTTTAACAGTATTAACACCGTTTATATAAATGCGATATGGTTTATATGGGAGCTTGTTAAAAAGCTTCTGGAAATAGCGTAGGGAGGGCAAAGCAATGAAACGAATGAAATTTATAATCGTATCGCTTTGCCTTGTATGTTTACTTATGTCAACGCTCACCGTTCTTTCTGCGTGTGTTAAAAACGAGAAGCCGAGTGTTCCCCGCGAACCTCCCGTTGACGAAACCGATGAATTTGACGATTTTGCTGATATAATCGACAAATCCTTGCCTACGGCATATTACTGTGATATCTCCTATGAGACGGCAGGTGTAACCCTCTACGGCAGATACAGTATGCTTTTTGCCGACATAGACGGCAAAAAATGTGCAAAGCTCACTTACAAGTACGACAAATTGAACGAAATAGGATCATCTGACGGGTTTGTTTCGACATTTAACGGTACGTTTTACGCAGAAGGCGAAGATCAAATAAATAATATGATATCGTCGGTGTCCGACGGCGATAATACGGCAATGATCGCTATGCTGAGCATTAAAAAGGATATGTTTAAAACGTACAGTATCGTCGAGAAAAACGAGATTTTGACTTTTTCGGGAAAGCTTGTCGAGGATGCATTTGAGCAGGGAGTAAAGGACGTCATTGTCTTGGTCGAAGCATCGAAGAAAAAAAGAACAGTGTCAAGTTTCTCCTTTGAATACACCGATGCATGTGGCGCAAAGGTTTTTGCAAAGTATACTTTCTCGTACGAGACTCAAAATTTTGAAATAGGATAAGGCAGACACGACCGCCGAAGCGTTTTCGCTTCGGCGGTTTTTTGCGACCTGCAATGCCCGAAATTCAAAAGTATAAAAAATGTTTAAAAAAAACACACAAAAAACGTAATATTACGGCAAAATTTCTCTTTACAAGAGAAAAAAAATGTGATATACTGCTATATGTATAATTATAATTTCTAATGACCTTACGGAGGGCAATCAAAAATGAATTACAGCGAACTTTACAATCTTCTTGAAAAACACTCGCAGACACATCTTCTTAAATATTGGGACGAGCTTGGCGACGAGTCAAGGGAAAGCCTTGCAAATCAGATAGCCAATATTGACTGGAAGCTTCTGGATATTCTCAAAAACAGAGACGAGATAGAAAATAGAGGCGCGCTTGCTCCTCTTGGTGCGCTTGAAATCGACGAGATCGAATCACGCAAGGAAGAATTTGAAAAGGTGGGCATCGAAGCCATCAAGGCGGGTAAGGTTTGCGCGGTGCTTCTTGCAGGCGGGCAGGGAACACGTCTTGGAAGCGACAAGCCAAAGGGTATGTATAATATTGGAATTACCCGTGATCTTTATATTTTCGAGTGCCTTATTAATAATATGCTCGATGTAGTAAAGCAAGCAGGCGCTTGGATGCCTCTTTGCATTATGACCAGCCAAAAGAACAACGACGATACCATCGCATTCTTCGAGGAAAAGAATTATTTTGGATATAACAAGGATTATGTCCACTTCTTTATTCAGGAGATGGCGCCGTCGGTTGACTATAACGGTAAGATCTATATGGAGGCAAAAGATAAGCTTTCGCTTTCTCCTAACGGAAACGGTGGTTGGTTCACCTCGCTCGAAAAAGCAGGTCTCGTTGAAAAGCTCGAAAAGCAAGGCGTTGAATGGCTCACTATCTTCGCGGTAGATAACGTTCTTCAAAGAATAAACTCTCCCGCCTTCGTAGGTGCTACTATCGCATCAGGACGTCAGAGCGGCGCAAAGGTCGTCCGTAAGGCTGAACCGATGGAAAAGATCGGCGTTCTTTGTCTTGAAGACAACAAGCCCTCGATAGTTGAATACTACGAGATCACCGACGATATGATCAATCTCCGCGACGAGCGCGGCGAGCTTCTTTACAGCTTCGGAGTAATTCTCAACTATATGTTTAACATTGAGGTTCTCAAAGCTAATATCAATAAGAGAATGCCTCTCCACATCGTTGAAAAGAAGATTCCCTATATTGACGAGAACGGCGAGCTCGTAAAGCCAGAATCGCCTAACGGATACAAGTTTGAAACTCTCATTCTCGATATGGTTCACATGGTAGATTCCTGCCTGTCCTTCGAGGTTGACAGACAGAAGGAGTTCGCGCCTATCAAGAACAAGACTGGTGTTGACTCGGTTGAGAGTGCCAGAGAACTCCTCAAACTCAACGGCGTAGAGCTGTAAGAAGGGATTCGCGACAAAATGGCGGAAACTATCTATACGATACCGATAAATGAAGAATTCGAGGCGCGTCTTGAAAGCAGTCAGTGCGTCTGTCCGCTTTGTAATCTCTATAAAAAGCTCGAAAGTGACGAGCTTTCGCTCATTCTCGGAGCTTCTATGATGGAGCCTGATGTACGCATAAAAACTAACCGTCTCGGATTTTGTCAGCATCACTTTGACAAGATGCTGACAAACGGCAAACGTCTTCCGCTTGCACTTATGCTTGAAAGTCATCTAAGTGAGCTGCGAGATGAGATAGCAGGTAGATGGTCGTCTCCCGAAAAAACGGTAAAGCGTCTTGAAAATCTGTCGGAGACCTGCTACGTTTGCTCGCGAATAGACGATAATTTCACAAGACTCGTTTCTAACGTGGTCTATATGTGGGAAACCGACGTAACCTTCCGCGAAAAATTTGAAGGACAGAAATATTTTTGCATAAATCATTATGCAAGCCTTCTTGCCTGCGGAAAAAATGAAATGACTAAAAAAGTATTTAAGGAATTTGCACTGTCTGCCGAAGCTGTTGCAAACAAGATTCTTGACGAGCTTTGCGCGGACGTGAGCTGGTTCTGTAAAAAATACGATTACCGCTATGAAGACGAGCCTTGGGGTAATGCCAAGGATTCTCCCGAAAGAGCAATAAGGTTTCTTAGCGGAGAAACAAAATAAGAACGGAAAGGACGGTCATAACGCTATGACTGAACAAATCAGAGAAATTGGTCTCCGACTTGCG
The DNA here is from genome assembly GCA_045605765.1 of Eubacteriales bacterium. Lineage (GTDB taxonomy): Bacteria > Bacillota > Clostridia > Oscillospirales > CAG-272 > SIG672. The sequence goes on from JAZUQQ010000014.1 coordinate 117,414, forward strand.
ACACTTCGCGAGGTTTGCGATATGACGCCTGCAACGATGGCAGAGCGGCTCGGAGTTCCCCTTGAAAAGTATATTGCTTACGAAAGGGGAGAACGTGATTTTTCATTCAGCTTTCTTTACAACTGCGCAGAAATACTCGGCGTAGATATTCTTGATCTTATGAGTGGAGAATCGCCAAAGCTTTCGACTTGTGCACTGGTAAGAAAAGGGCAAGGATTTAACATTTCGAGAAATGAAGCTTACGACTATAAGCACCTTGCATTTACATTCAGAAACAAAAAAGCAGAGCCTTTTCTTGTGACGGTTGAACCAACAGAAGAACTTCCCGCTTTGAACTCGCACGAAGGGCAGGAGTTTAACTATATAATCGAAGGAAAAATGCTCTTTAAGATCGGAGACATAACCTACGAACTTGAAGAGGGCGACAGCGTGTACTTTAATTCATCGGTACCGCACGCCGAAAGAGCTCTTGATGGAAAACGCGCACGTTTTCTTGCGGTGGTTATGAAATAAGGTCCTGCTCACGGCTTTAAAACAGAAAGGGTCAAAGATAAGACAATGCCAATATACGAAAGATTTATAGGAAAACACAGAGACGATTTCAAAACGATGGAAGAACTCCGTGAAAATATAAAATTTAGTTACGGAGATGATTTCAATTTTGCTTATGACATTTTAGACGCTCTGGGTAAAGAACAACCAAATAAAACGGCTCTCGTTTGGCTCGGTGCTGACGGCAGAGAAAAAACGTTCACCTTTGCCGAAGTTGCCAGAGAATCGGATAGAGCAGCAAACTATTTTACTTCGCTGGGAATAAAAAAAGGAGACAGCGTCCTTCTTGTTCTTCGCCGTCATTACCTTTTTTGGTTCTGCATAATGGGACTCCATAAAATAGGCGCGATAACCGTTCAGGCTACCGATATGCTTATGGCGAAGGATTATATTTACCGTTGTAATAAGGCTGAAATAAAGGCGGTCGTAATTACCGATCACGGCGACTGCACAAAATATTACGACGAGGGCGAGGCTGAATGTAAGACGGTTCAGCATAAGCTCGTTATCGGTCACAAGGATGCGGGAAACGGCTGGCGTGATTTTGAGGCTGAATTTGAGGCTACGAGCGCAGAAGGCTGGATCCGTCCTGCAGGCGAAAACGCTATCAAAGCAACCGATATTATGCTATATTCCTTCTCGTCGGGAACTACGAGTTATCCGAAGATGGTCGCGCACGATTTCAGATACCCGCTTGGACACATTATGACTGGTGTGTTTTGGCACAGAGTTGTTGACGGTGGACTTCACTTTACCGTATCCGATACCGGATGGCTTAAATCGCTCTGGGGCAAGATGTACGGTCAGTGGTTCGGCGAAAGTGCCATAATGGTCTATGATTTTGATAAATTTAACGGAGAGGATATACTTGCCGTTATAGAAAAATACAAAGTCACTACCTTCTGCGTACCGCCTACGATGTATAGATTTATTCTTCAAACTGACGTTAAGAAACACGACCTTTCGTCACTTGTTCACTGCTGTACCGCAGGCGAAGCTCTCAATCCCGAAATATATAACGCTTGGAAGGAACACACCGGGCTTGATATCTATGAGGGCTTCGGTCAGACTGAGACAACGGTTGCGATAGGAACCTTCTATCCCTATATGAAGCCGATGCTCGGCGCTATCGGTAAGTCGGCACCGCATATTGACGTACATATTATAGACGCGGATGGCGAGGATTGCTCGGTCGGTCAGGTCGGTGAGATATGTATAAAGACTGATTACGAAACGAGACCTGTAGGTATTTGTCATAGCTACAATAGAAGTGAAGAAGATACCAAAGGTGTCTATTACGGAGGATTTTTCCACACAGGAGATACCGCTTACAAGGATGAACTTGGATATATCCATTACGTTGGAAGAAACGACGATATTATCAAGTCCTCGGGTTATCGTATTGGACCGTTCGAGATAGAGAGTGTGCTTATAGAGCATCCGTCTGTTCTTGAAGTTGCGGTTACGGGTGTACCCGACCCGACAAGGGGCTTTAACGTAAAAGCGACTATCGTTCTCCAAAACGGATACAATGGTTCGCCCGAGCTTGTAAGAGAACTTCAAAACTACGTTAAAAAGAATACTGCCCCTTATAAATATCCCAGAGTTATCGAATTTGTTGATGCTCTGCCCAAAACGACCAGCGGGAAGATCCGCCGTACCGAAATAAGGCAGAGAGATATGGAAAAGTATCTCAAAGAGCAACAAAATAAGTGAAAGGAAAAATATAATGCTTATTTCAACTATGACCGCGCGCCTTGCGACTGCGTTCGGAGATAAGGAAGCACTCCGCATTATTAAAGAGACCGGATACGATTGTGCCGATATGAGTTTTGGCATAAGTAACGGAATAGAAAAGGTTACGTCTCCGGATAGAGTTAAGTGGGCTAAGGATCTCAAAGAATATGCCGACTCTATAGGTATATTCTACAATCAGGCGCACGCCCCCCTTTGTTTTTTCGTTTGAAAAAAGTGAAAATTTCAAGAGCGAGATAGTTCCCATAATTGTAAATACCTTTGAGCTCTGCTCTATTCTCGGAGTCGATACCGTTGTGGTACACCCGCTGCACCACGTTCCATATAAGGATAATAAGGAAAAGCTCCGCGAGATAAATATGGAGTACTATAATATTCTCCGTCCCTACGCCGAGAGTTGCGGTATAAGAATTTGCCTTGAAAATATGTTTCAACGGGATCCGATAGGAAAAAATATAGTTCAGTCGGTTTGTTGCTTCGACGGCGGGTTTATCGACTATTTCGATTCGCTTGATAACAACACCTTAACGTGTTGCCTCGATATTGGACACTGCGGACTCGTAGGTACTAAACCGCAGGACGCGATAAGAATGCTCGGACACGACAGAATAGGCGCTCTTCACGTTCACGATAACGATTTTATTTCCGATCAGCATCGGGCAATCGGAATGGGTAAAATAGATTGGGACGAGGTCGCAAAGGCACTTGCCGATATTGACTATAAAGGCATTTTTACTCTTGAAGCCGATGGCGCGATGGGCGCATCTCAAAAGGAATTTATGCCGCTTATGGAAAAATATATGTACGAAAGCGCGAAAGCGGTCGTTGATAAAATAGAAAAGTACAAAGCGCAGTAAAATAACGCATAAAATAGGCGGTATTTTCAAAAAATATCGTTTAGTTAAACGCTCCGAAAGGATAAACTGATATGCCAAAAAATGATGATACGATACGCGAAAACGAAAGCGACGCGGTAGGGGAAAAGAAGCCTGTGAATATTTCGGATGAGGAGAAAAATATTTTCGCCAGAACTGACAAAGCGGTAGAAAATCTTTCGTTTGGAGCAGATAACGAGCTTTTTTACAAAGGAAATTCGCTCGAAGATACATCGCTCGGCTTTGACGTTATCGACGATAACGATAAAACCAGAGAGATCGAAATTGCTTCGGATAATGCTCCCGTGAGAAGAGTAAAGGTCAAAACCAAGGTGGTAAATGAGCGCGGGCTCAGCATAAGAAGCTTGTGCTTTACGATAATATACGTCATGGCTGTGCTTATTCTAGCGCTTCTTCTTGCGCACTATGTAATTACTCGCGCCAACGACGCGTTTGCATTCGTCAAGGACGATATTACCGTAAGCGTAACAATCGACAACGTAAATATGACGCTTGACGATCTGGCAGACCTGCTTCATAAGGAAGGTGCCATAAAGTATCCTGAGTTCTTCAAGTTGTACGTTTATCTCAAAAAAGACGGCAGATTCGGGCTTAAAAACGGAACGTACGAATTTTCCGCGGCGAATAATTACGACGTAATACTATCGAAGATAAATCCCAAGCCGCCGCGTAAGACGATCACGGTAACTATTCCTGAGGGCTTTACCACAGACGATATAATCGATCTGTTCGTCTCAAAGGGAATCGGTACTCGCGAGGGATTTGTAGATGCCATAAACAATGCAGAACTTAACTACTGGTTCCTCGAACCGCTTAAAGAAGGAACGCACGAAGAAAGATTTTACCGTCTTGACGGCTATCTCTATCCCGATACGTATTATTTCTACACGAACTCGTCCGAGGTGACCGTTCTCAAAAAGCTACTCAATAACTTCAATAAAAAGTTCGCAAGAGCTTACGAGAAGCGTTGCGAGGAGCTTGGAATTACGATAGACGAGGCGATCATTCTGGCATCTATAATTCAGTGTGAGGCGAAATACGTAGTTGACTACGAATACGTTTCGAGTGTTCTTCATAACAGACTGAACAATAAAAAGACCTATCCACGATTCGAATGTGACGTAACTCTTCAATACTATTTCAGACACGTTGAGGGTTCAAGACACGCGGAGATAACCGCGTCCGACCTCCTTATCGAGTCGCAGTATAATACCAGAAGATATTCGGGATACACTCCCGGTCCGATATGTAGTCCGTCGCTTACTGCGATAAAGGCAGCACTGTATCCTTCGAGCACGAAATTCTACTACTTCATCTCGAAGAGTAACGGCTATCTCGTCTACTCCAAGAACTATGCGGAGCACGTTAAATACGACTCTATGTCTGCCGAAGAGCTCCTTAAAGTTGATCAGGGACTCTACGGGAATTAAGTTAAATAATATGCGAAAATACACCGCTCTGAAAAACGGAGCGGTGTGCTTTGTTTTGCGAGTCAAAAAATGAGGAAACAAGGGTAAAAACAAGAGAAAATAAAGCTTAAAAAATAAAATAATGGTGTAATTACACTTGTATTTTTGAGAGTAATATGATAAAATTATTATGAATATTTATATTTATATCAAATTTGAGGGGAGATAGCGTGGAGATGAGTATTTGGGAAGCGATCTTTTACGGAATCATACAAGGACTTACTGAGTTTTTGCCGGTTTCAAGCTCTGGTCATCTGGCGATGCTTCAAATAATAATGGGATTTGGGGACGGGATGGATACTGTTGCGTTTAACGTGCTTTTGCACCTCGGAACGCTCGTTGCGGTCGCGATAGTTTACTATAAAGACATTTGGGGACTTGTAAAGAGCTTTTTCACTCTTTGCGCTAAGCTTTTTAAGGGCAAATTCAAGCTTAGTGAGTATTCTCTGCACGAAAGACTCGTCATATACATAATAATTGCGACCCTTCCTCTCGTGCCTATGATGATTATTGAGGATTATCTCGATATGGTCTCGGGTTATCTCGTGATAGTCGGTGCTCTCCTTATTTTCAACGGACTCGTGCTTATTATCTCTGATAAGCTATCAAGAGGGAACAGGACGCTCGACGAAATGAAGCCTAAGAATGCGATTCTTATTGGTCTTTGTCAGGCATTTGCTCTACTGCCCGGAATTTCCCGTTCGGGTTCAACCATAACCGGGGGACTTATGAACGGACTTGAACGTCCAGATGCGGTGAGATTTTCATTCTTACTTTCTATTCCCGCAATTCTTGGCGCGTCGGTTTTGAAGCTTCCCGCATTCTTTGCCGACGTACCCGACGGAAAAACCCTAGCTATATATTTTGTGGGAGCCGCAGTTTCCGCGATAGTCGGAGTATGCGCTATAAAACTTCTCGCATACATTTCTAAAAAATCGAATTTCAGAATATTTTCCTATTACTGCTTCGCGGTGGGCACGGCGGCTGTAATATGGAGCTTTTTCGCATAAAAGATAAAAAGTTAAAAAGAAAGGACTTTTTAGTGATATGGCAAGTAGAAAAAACAGGGCAAACGAGCCTGATCTTATAGAAAAAAAACGAACACAGCTTCTGCCGAGCGGCCAGTCCGTAAGACCTGTGGAAAAGCGTGAAAAAGCCCCCGATAGAAATAAAAACACGGTGTCCGCGGTGAAAAAGGAAAATCAGGAGCCAAAAGCGCCAAATCCGGACAGTATCGGAAATCAGGCAATGATCTTCATTATGGCGATATTGGCAATATTTTTTGCTTTCTGCCTGCTTCTTACCAATTTGAATAAGGGCGCACAGGGAATATCGGGTCCTATTGGTTATTACACCTGCCGATTCCTGTATGGCATTTTCGGATACGGTGCGTGGTTTATACCGCTTGTTTTTGTCGGATACGCTATGTTCTGGAAGAGAAGCGTTGCTAAGAATATACTCGTTCCAAAAATCGTTATAGGCGTTTTTCTAATGGGTGCATTTTCCGCGTTTATACAAACGGTCGGACTTACCTTTAATTTCTTCGACAGAAGTGTCAAGTTCTGGGATCTTGACGTTTACTACGATTTTATGGCAAAAAGAAGCGGCGGAGGAATTATAGGGGGATTTATCGGCGGAATGCTCTACACGGGCTTTAAGGCAGTATCCCTCGTTGTAATGGGCGCGATACTTCTCACCGCAATAATGTTTATGTTCGAGATAACTCCCGCCAAGCTGTGGCGACTTATCGTTAAATTTTGTAAGTGGATGCATAAGCGTATCTCGATAGCATATGTCCGCACTAAAGAAAGACGCGCGGCGGCAAGAGAGGCTGCTGCTCTTGAAGCTTTGAAAGAGCAACAGGAAAGAGAAGAAGCAGCGAAAGAAGATAAGATACGCCGTGCAAAGGAAAAAGCCGAGCACGACAGACTCGAGAAAGAGCGGATCGAGCGTGAAAAGGCAGAAAAAGCGCGTCTGGAAAAAGAGGAAAGCGATAAGAAGGAAGTTGAAATATCTTCCTTCTACGATAAGCAGTTCAAGACTCCGAGCACTCCTGATACTCCTGCTTCGGAGCCTGTTAAGGTAACAACACCCACTAAAAAGACGGTTGAGGTAACTCCTGTGGATATGGAGCAGGTGCACGATTATAAAACCGCCACCGACGTTATACCTCATATAAAGGGCGATAGAAAGGAGCTTGACGAAGAGGATGTCAAAAAGATATTCTCCGAAAGGGACGAGCTTCCTCAGGGTCAGTTTATTCCCGCAAGTGAAAGAGAGTACGATATAGACGGCAATCAGCTAAGAAAAGAAAGAACTGCAAAAGCCGAAAAGATAACTCCTTCGGCGACTATAACACCAAACGAATTTGATGACCTTCCGATTGAGATTATGGAGGTAGAGCGAGAGGCTGTTGTTGAGGAGGTTGCTCCGCCTGAACAAAAGCCTTATGAACTTCCTCCCATAGACCTTCTTAGCGAGGGCGATGGTGCCCTCGACGGAGATTCTCCCGCAGAGCTTGAAGCAAATGCGAAGCGTCTGGTCGAGGTGCTTCGGAGCTTTAAGGTTGATGTCGAGGTCGTACATATTTCACACGGACCGACAATTACAAGATATGAAGTTGCGCCCAAGGCGGGTGTTAAGGTTAAAGCAATATCGAACCTCGTTGACGATATTGCGCTTAATATGAAAACAAGCGGAGTCCGCGTTGAGCCGATACCCGGCAAGGTTGCGGTCGGTATAGAGGTACCCAACAGATCGAGAGCTACCGTGTTCCTACGAAATCTTATAGATACTGAGCAGTTTAGAAACGCAAAGAGCAAGGTCACCTGTGCTCTCGGCGTGAACGTCGCGGGTGAGCCCGTGCTTCTCGATATTGCCAAGATGCCCCACCTTCTTATTGCGGGTGCTACCGGTATGGGTAAATCGGTGTGTATAAACAGTCTGCTTGTCAGTCTCCTTTACAGAGCAAAGCCCGATGAGGTCAAGCTTATACTCGTCGACCCCAAGAAGGTAGAGCTTAATACTTATAACAGACTTCCTCATCTTCTCGTTCCCGTTCTTAACGAGCCGAGAAAGGCGGCAGGTGCGCTCGCGTGGGCAGTTATCGAGATGGAGCGCCGCTTCACGCTTATTGAGCAGTACGGTGTACGTAACCTTGCAGGATATAACGCTATTGCCGCACAGAATGAGGATATGCAGTATCTGCCTCATATTATCATTGTAATAGACGAGCTTGCCGACCTTATGATGCAGGCAAAGGACGACGTCGAGGATTCGATATGCCGCCTTGCCGCAAAGGCACGTGCCGCAGGTATGCATATGATCGTCGGTACTCAAAGACCGTCAGTTGACGTCATTACAGGTCTTATCAAGGCAAATATTCCTTCGAGAATTGCCTTTACGGTTGCTTCAAATACCGACTCGCGCACCATAATCGACGTAGCGGGCGCAGAAAAGCTCGTCGGACGCGGAGATATGCTCTACGCTCCCGTTCAGGAAATGAAGCCGCTTAGACTCCAAGGCTCGTTCGTAAGCGACAGTGAGGTTGAAAGCGTGGTTTCCTTTATAAACGAACAGTGCGAGGTTTCTTACGATTCGGACATTATCGACGAAATCGAAGAACAGGCAGCACTCTGCGGAGAAAAGAAAAAGAAAGGTGGAGCGGGTGCTTTGGGCGAGGGTGCCTCGGACGATTCCGAGCTCGACTCCAAATTCTACGAAGCAGTCGAGCTTGCGGTTGATGAGGGTAAGATATCGACATCTCTCATTCAGAGAAAGCTCTCACTCGGCTATGGCAGAGCCGCTAAAATTATCGACGAGATGGAAAAGCGCGGCATCGTGAGTCCTCCCGATGGACAGAAGCCGAGAACTACGCTTATCTCTCAGCAGGACTATTACGAGATGCGTATAAGACACAATATGGCGGAAACCTCAGGCAGCTATGGCGATGAATAATGAATTTTTGTTTAAAAAGGTCGATACTGCAAATGAAAAAGGGCAGATAAAGGCTCTTTGGCAGGAAACCTTTGGAGACACTTCCGATTACGTTGAGGAGTTTTATAAAATTTTTCCGACAGAAGAAAACGCCCTTGTCGCGCTTGACGGCGATAGGGTCGTGGGTATGGTAAATTCTCTTAACTGTAAGGCAAGGCTTTGCGGAGAAATTTTAAACGGCAAGTATATATACGCGCTTGCAGTAAAAAAAGAATATCGCGGTCGGGGAGTTGCAAAAAAGCTTCTCAAAATGGGAGAGGGCGAGCTTTTCACTATGCTCATTCCCGAAAGAGACGAGCTTTTTGAGATGTACGCTCATCTCGGATATACGGTCACGACCGACGTTTGTCGGGGATTTATAGAGCCACACAAGCTCCTCTTTGATAAAATGTCCAAAATATGCGCGCTCGTAAAGAGTGAAAATGTGAGGCTCTCAAACGCCGAGTTTTTCATATAAAGCGAAAGGAAAAAGATTAAATGGTATATGTATTTCTTGCAAACGGCTTCGAGGAAACCGAGGCTATATGCCCGATAGATATTATGCTTCGTGCGGGAATAGATGTCGTAAAGATTTCGATCTCTGACGATCTTAGTGTGGTCGGCTCACATGGAATAGCCATAAAGGCGGATAAAAAAATAAATGAAATATCATTTGATGAGGAGCTTCCCGAGCTCGTAATGCTCCCAGGCGGAATGCCAGGAACTAAAAACCTACTGGCATCAACGTCTCTTCGCGAAATGTTGATTTACGCAGATAATAATAACGTTCCGATCGCGGCTATCTGCGCGGCACCGATGATACTCGGAAAGCTCGGAATTCTTGAAGGGAAAACCGCTACTTGCTATCCCGGGTTTGAGGACGAGCTCGTCGGAGCAAACATTCCGAAGCTTTTCAGGGTCGTCACGAGCGACAATATCATAACGGCGGCAGGAATGGGAGTGGCTACGCAGTTCGGACTTGCGATCGTTAAAAAGATAAGATCAAGAGAGGCTGCAAGAAAGATAGCCAAAGAGATAAGATTCAGATAAACTGTGTAAAAGCACAGATTGGAGCATTTATTTTAAGATGTATCAGATAAAAGAAGAAAAAAAGGAGCTTCGTAAGACGTATTCGAAAAAAAGAGCCTCTATTGACCGCGAACACAAAGTAAAGCTCGATGAAAAAATAATAGAGAGATTTGTCTCACTTGCGACTTACAGATACGCTCATACTCTGCTTCTTTACTATCCCATAGAGGGCGAGATAGATGTGAGAGGGCTTATCACACGCGCGCTTGCATCTGGAAAAAGGGTAGCCCTGCCCAGATGTGAAAGCAAGGACTCGATAATGCACTTTCACTTTGTGAATTCGCTTGACGAGCTGTCCGTCGGACGCTTCGGTATTATGGAGCCGTCGGAGAATGCAGAGCGTTTTGATCCGAATAGTCTTTGCGGTCCGTGCGTGGTCGTTATTCCTGCGCTCGCTTATGACAAATTAGGCTATAGGCTCGGATATGGTAAGGGTTTTTACGACAGATATTTTAACAGATCAGATATTTCGACCGTAGGACTTATACATTCCGACTTTCTCGTAGATAAGCTTCCGCACGGAAGATACGATATTGCAGTTGATCTGCTCGTGAGCGAAAAAGAGGTGAGAGTAATTGGCAAAAAGGTTTAAAAGCTCGGGAATTGCCCCGATACTCATACTTTTCATCTTTGTTATGACTATTCTTACGAGAGCTTTTGATCTGACAGCGGGACAAACATTGGACGAGATATTCGCCAAAACGATAGTCGCGCAGATCGTGATATTTGCGCTCCCAGCGCTTTTTTACTGCCGAACAAGAGATGATAATTATTTCTCGAATATTCCGGTGAGCGCGATGATACCGTCGAGAACGCTATTTTTGCTTTATACGCTTATCGTTCTCGTGCTCGGAAGTATGATCATACAATTTGCCGTCTATGCGATAGGCGGAAGCGAGTACGGCGTTTCAACGACCGGACAGGAGCTCTCCGAAATAAGCGAGCAGAGCGGATTTGCATACGTTTTTCTCGCGCTCGGACTCGTTCCCGCAATATGCGAGGAGTTCGTGTTCAGAGGAATTCTTCTGCACGAGTATAGCTCGTACGGAAAATTCTGCGCCATTACGATCTCGTCGCTCGCGTTCGCGATGCTTCATTTCAGTATAAGCGGATTTCTTTCCTACTTTTTCTGCGGTATCGTGCTCGGAATTTCCTTCTACGTCACGCAAAATCTGTTTATAACCATACTTTTGCACCTTGTAAGTAACCTGTTTAGTATTTACGCCGTACCGCTTGTGTCGCAAATGATACTCGGATCGGGAAGTATGACGCTTTCACTTTTTGTGATAGTCGTCGTGTTTTTGCTTGCGCTCACTCTGTCGCTCAGAGAAGCGTCGATCGTTTACTGGGAATATGCGGTGGGTGATGCCACGATGAAGAAAAATCCGAAAGAAAAGAAGGGAAGAACGAGGGGAATATACGCTATAAGCGAGGTCTTTCTTTCACCGGTGTTTATTGTGTGCGTACTGCTCTTTATGATAATGTCACTTGCCCTTTGATCGCTCTTTAAAGGAAGAATTATGATTTCATTCAAAGAAGAATTCAGAAATATATTTTGCTCGCTCGGACTTGAAAAGTATACAGAAGGCGATCTTCCCGATCGCTTCGAGATACTTTACGAGCGGCTCGTCGAAAAAAACAAGGTGATGAACCTGACCGCGCTTACCGAAATGCGCGACGTGATAATCGGTCATTTTGCCGACAGTCTTGCCGCCTCAGACTCTATAAAGGAGGGCGCAAAAGTTATAGACGTCGGGTGCGGAGGCGGATTTCCGACCCTGCCGCTCGCGATCGCACGACCTGATATTTCGGTGACGGCGCTCGATTCGACCGCTAAAAAGCTGGTGTTCGTTTCCGAGGTCGCAAATGAACTCGGACTTTCGGTAGAAACTCTCGCTATGCGCGCCGAGGACGCCGCGAAAATGCCCGAATACAGAGAAAATTTCGACGTGTGTGTGTCAAGAGCTGTCGCAAGACTCAGTATACTTGACGAGATCTGCCTGCCGTTTGTAAAAAAAGGCGGACGTTTTATCGCGATGAAGGGCGCGGACGCCGACACCGAATATAACGAGGCGAAAAAGGGAATAGCACTCCTTGGCGGAGCGCTCCTCGAAAATAAAAAAAGCACCCTCGCCGATTTCGGCGCAAGAGCACTTCTTATTATAGAAAAGGTTGAAAAAACTCCCGAAAAGTATCCGAGAGCTTACGCGAAGATAAAGAAAAGTCCGCTGTAATAAATATGATAACAATTACCCCGACAGAAGATCTGTCGGGTAATTTATTTCAAATCACAAAGTCTGAATTGGATTATTTCTTTATATTGCCTTTTTGTATGTTTTCTTGAATTATTTTGTCGGTTATTTCAAATAATTTTTCAGAGCCTGACCTTGTTTTGGTTTGTCTTTTATAGACCTGTCCTGCGGTTACGTCATGCTCTCTCCAATCACCACCATTATTACTATGATTTAATATCAAAGGCTGAATATTATCCATAGCATGAGCAAATTTGGATTCGGCTGTTTCATATGCTTCAAATTCATCAAACAAAGAAATGAATTCTTTTTTCTGTTCGTCCGGCAATAGCGAGAAAATCCGTTCTTTCGCTAAATCCTCTCTAAATTTCTGTGTCTTTAAATTTTCATTATCGTAGGCATAAGTGTCGCCTGCATCTATTTCAACAATATCGTGTATCAAACACATTAGCATTACTTTGGTAATATCAATATTTTCGTTAGCATACTCTTTAAGTAAATATGCCATAACCGCCATATGCCAAGAATGTTCCGCGTCATTTTCATTTCTTCCTCCACCGGATAAATGTGTTTGCCTAAATACATTCTTAACCTTGTCAATTTCTAATGCAAATTCCAATTGTTTTTTTATTCGATTATTCATATATTGGCTCCGTTAAACACAAATTTGTTGGATGATTTAATATAAGTGTTGCATTTACAAAGCAAAATTTTTTATTTTAGATTTATCCTTCTCACGAGCAATGCCCCCGCAGTTCCGATAAAAATTCCCGAAATCACGGCGGAAATTACAAGAACAGGCAGATAGAAGATTATCTCATTCGTTGAAAACAAAATCATCGCAACGAGTATCTGCGCCGTGTTGTGGGTAATAGCTCCCGAAACGCTTACACCGATTTCCGAGAATTTTCCGCTCTTTTTCATTATCGCCATTATGCAAAGACTAAGTAGTGCTCCCGAAAAGCTGTACGCGAGCGAGAGAGGACTTCCGAAGAGAAGAAACGAAATGAAAACCCTCATCAGGGAAACGACCGCCGCGCCTTTCGTGTCAAACCTGTAAAGCACGAATATTACCGCGATATTTGCAAGTCCAAGCTTTATGCCCGGTATCGACGTGAGCGGCGGTATCAGGCTTTCGAGATATGAGAGTCCGAGCGCGAGCAGGGAAAACATAGCGACAAACGATATGTAGCGAGCCTTAGAGTCCTTTTTCATTAGGGCATCTTCACCACCTGACAGATAAATGCGACCGCATCGACGGAATTCTTCGATCCTTCTATTTTTATAACGACTTGCGAGATCAGGCAGATAATGCTCTCACCCGATCGGGAGATAGGTCCCATTCTCTCGCAACTATGATCGTGACAGATTGACTCCGAAACCTCAGCTTTTCCGTCCTTGACCGTGAAAATAAGAAGAGTTTCTCCGTCCGAGTTTTTGATCGGTATGCTTGCGTCCTCGGAAAGCGAGTATCTTGCGATCTCATTTCCTTTAAGGGATATTACCGCAGTTTCGCCGGTACTTCGGGCGGTAAGCGTAAAAATGAAAAAAATAACGGCGATGACGAGAGGTATCAGAATTACGATAATATCGTTTCGAATTATCTTCTTTCTTGACTGATACATTCTTGTCACCGCCTTAGTTTTATGCCTTTGTGTTTTTATTTTGCGCTGAAATCGGCGAGTTTAAGACAACCGACAGGGCAAGCGGAAACACATTCACCGCAGTTTACACACTTGTCGTATTCGATTTTTGCAAGGTTGTTTTCAACCTTTACAGCGCCATAAGAACAGATCTTTTCGCACTTTTTACATCCGATACAGCCGTTCGAGCATTCCGAGCGGGTAAGTGCGCCCTTTTCATGATTGTTGCAGGCAACAACTACGTATTTCTTGTCGCCAAAGAGCGAAATAAGAGCGTTCGGACAGGTCTTTGCACAGAGTCCGCAGCCGGTACATTTCGAGGGATCTATGTGAGCAACGCCGCCCTTTATTATGATGGCATCGTTCGTGCAGACGTTCATACAGTCTCCGAAACCAAGACAACCGTGAGGGCAGCTCCACTGGCCTGCAAAGAGCATTCTTGCGCCTACGCAGGTGTGTATTCCCTCGTAGTTAAACTTGGTGTGAGTCGCCGAGCAGTCGCCGTGACAGTGAACGTAGGCGACCTTGTTTTCAACGTCTGCAAACTCAACTCCGAGTGTTTCGGCGATCTTTCTTGCCGCATTCGCTCCTCCGGGAGTACAGAGGTTTGTGGGAGTTCCTTCTGTTTCAATAAGTGCCTTTGCATATCCATCACAACCTGTGAAGCCGCATGCTCCGCAGTTTGCTCCGGGCAGGCAGACGCGAACAAGTCCGATGCGCTCGTCCTCTTTTACCTCCATAACCTTGGAGGCAATTGTGAGTATAAGTCCGCAGATAAGACCGATGACGGCAACTACGGCTATTGCAATAAGAATTTCCGACATATTTTCAACCCCCTATCACTTAAACAGATTCTCGGCAACTCCGGCAAATCCGAAGAAAGCGAGAGAAACTATTGAAGCGGCAGCAAGTGTTATCGGCAGACCTGCAAAGGACTTCGGAGGCTCCGCCTGATCGACTCGCGAGCGAACTCCCGAGAAGATTACCATAGCAAGTAAAAATCCGAGACCGCAGCCGAGCGAGCTGACTATAGATTCAAGAAAATTGTATTCGTCGCTGATGTTGTTGAGCGCAACGCCGAGTACCGCGCAGTTAGTGGTTATAAGGGGAAGATATACGCCAAGCGATCTGTGAAGCGAGGGTACGTACTTTTTGAGAGCAATCTCAACGAACTGAACGAGAGCCGCGATAACGAGAATGAATACGATGGTCTGCATATATTCGAGTTTGTTAGGAACGAGAATATATGTATATATCGGCCAAGTTGCGGCAGTCGCGGTAAGCATTACGAAGATTACAGCAAGCCCCATGCCTGTGGCCTGATCAAGCTTCTTTGACACTCCGAGAAAGGGACAGATGCCGAGGAATTTGCTCAGAACGTAGTTATTTACAAGTACGCTGCTTACAAGTATAAAGGCAAGAGATTTAAATAGTTCCATTTTTATCTACCACCTTTCTTAGTTTTCAGAGGGCTTATCGTCCAAGCTTTCGCAGGCTTCGTCGGGAGTACCGAATACTCTCTTCTTGCAGAAAGCGGCGGAGGGACAGACATCGCAGGAGAAATCCTTACGCTTTACGCCCTTGCCCTTGGTTATCTTGTTTATGAGCGCGATAAGGCAACCGAAGATGAAAAATCCGCCGGGAGCCATCGTGAGTATAGAAAGCGAATACTCTTTGAGAAAGGGAATTGCTATTCCGCAGAAGGTTCCCGCGCCGAGCACTTCGCGGATAGCAGCCATGGCGCAGAGAGCCAGCGTAAATCCGAGACCCATACCGAGACCGTCTAAAAAGGAAGCTCCGACGGTGTTTTCGCGTGCGAACATTTCCGCTCTTCCGAGGATAATACAGTTTACAACTATAAGAGCAAGATACACGCCGAGGCTTTCGTATATTGAGTAAACGTACGCCTGCATAACCAGCTGAACGATGGTAACAAACCCTGCGATAAGAACTATGTAGCATGGAATTCTTACCTTGTCGGGAATGACCTTACGAAGTGCCGAGATTGCCATATTCGAGCAAATAAGAACGAGAGTTGCCGCAATTCCCATACCGATAGCGGCAGTCACGCTCGTCGTTACCGCAAGCGTGGGGCAGGTTCCGAGGACGAGAACAAGAACCGGATTTTCACGTATGAGTCCGTTTATAAGAATTGAAAGCTTACTTTTTTTCTTTTCCATTTCGGTCCTCCTTTCTTATTCTTGGCATATGTGAACGATAGCAAAGGCTTTCAGCGCATCGCTTACTGCTGCTCTGTATGCCTTCGACGTTATGGTAGCACCCGAAACGGTATCAACGCCGTTTACCGAGTCGGTGTTTGCGCCGATATACTTATCGGTGTAGCTTTGATCGTTTATTACCTTATCACCTCCGAGGGTGGGCGTTTCGTTGCTTGAAAGAGTGGAAGTCTTGATGACTTCGCCTTTTACCGATATAGCGCACATAATAACGAGTCCTGAGTCGTAGCCCTTTGTGGTTATTTGGAAAACGTAGCCCTTGCCGTTCGTTTCCTTGTAGATGGCACTTACATTATACGGAAGATCTGCGTAGAAACCGACGTCTAGCTCCTCAAAATCTCCGCCTTCAATCAGCTTTCCGAGAGCCGTCTGAGTACGCTCACGCGTGCCATCTTCTATAACGTCTTTGGTGAAATAATTTGTAACGCCGAGAGCTGCTGCAATAACCAGACAAATTGCGGTGATCACGACTACGCTTTTGATAGAATCTTTCATTTGTTTTCACCGACCTTCACTTTTTTTCGCACTCTGAGTGCCGAGAGGACGTCTGACCGTCCATTTTTCTATGTAAGGGCAGAGGATGTTCATAAGAAGTATTGCAAATGAAACGCCTTCGGGATAGCTTCCGAATATACGGATAACAGAGGTGATGAGTCCGCAACCGATACCGAAGATTATCTTACCCAAAGGAGTGGCGGGCGAGGTGACGTAATCGGTTGCCATAAAGATAGCACCGATAAGAAGTCCGCCGGAGAGCATCTGATATGCAGGATCCTGGTTTGCTAAAAGAGAAATGATCGCAACCGTTCCGACAAACGCTACTGGAATGTGCCAGGTGATAATTCTGCGGATAAGCAGGTAGATTCCACCGATGATAAGCGCGATCGCACAGGTTTCACCGATAGCTCCGCCGTGGAGACCGAGAAGGAGCTGAACGTAGCTTACGCTTCCGCCGCCGAGAGGCGTTGCGCCCGATACAGCGTCAACTCCCGCAAAGCCCTTGATAACGGGGTCGGAATTTGCCGCGATAGATGCACTGAACGAGAGAAATAGAACTATTCGTCCGACGATAGCTGGGTTTGCAAAGTTCTTTCCTATTCCACCGAACAGGCACTTAACTACAACGATAGCGACGATCGATCCGATTGCTGCCTGCCAGAGTTCTACAGTTGAAGGTAGGTTTAGTGCAAGTATAAGTCCCGTTACTGCCGCAGATAGATCCGAGATCGTCTGATCTTTTTTACAAGCAAGATTAAAAAGAAATTCAGACATTACCGCCGTAATAACGCAGGTGGCAATTATGTACAGTGAAGGCAGACCGAACAGCACAACGGCAGCAACCGATGCAGGTAAAAGAGCGATTATTACGTCAAGCATCACCTTTTGAGTCGTCCTTGCCGATCTGATATGCGGCGATGAAGAAACCGTAAGTTGATTCATTATTTTAGTCCTTTCGTGCGTTAAGAATGAGAAATGAGTCAGTTTTTCGGCTTTGATGCGATGTGCTGACGAAGTATTGGTTTTGCAAGTCTGTTACGCTGAACGAGAGGTTGCTTTGCGGGGCAGACGAACGAACAGCAACCGCATTCCATGCACATTCCGAGGTGAAGTGCTTCAAGAGCAGCGCCGTCCTTTGCCTTGTATGCTCTCGTGAATGCCGTCGGATCAAGATGAAGCGGACAAGCGTTTATGCAGCTTCCGCAACGAATACAAGGCGTTGTATCGATAGCGGGCGCCTGCTTTTCGTTTAAAGCAAGAATGGCGTTAGTGTTTTTGAGTATCGGCTGTTCGAGATCTGGAACGCTTATTCCCATCATCGGCCCTCCGTAAAGAACCTTTTTCGGATCGCATACGAGACCTCCGCAGAACTCAAATACGTCCTTCATTCTTGTCCCGATAGGAACTATCACGTTTTTAGGTTCTTTGACCGCTCCGCCTGCAACGGTAACGCACTTTTTAACGAGAGGCATACCTGTTTTGATGTACGAACCGAGAAAAGCGAGCGTTGTGCAGTTGAGGACGATTGTTCCAACGTCTATCGGAAGCTTTCCTTCGGGTATGAGCTTACCCGTGGTGTTATATACGAGCACCTTTTCTCCGCCTTGCGGATATTTCGAGGGCAGAGCGACAACCGACACCGCATCGTCATCGCACGTGAGAGCTTTTATTGATGAGATACACTGAGGCTTGTTGGACTCTATACCGAATATTATTTTTTTAGCATCAAGATACTTTTCAAGAAGTTCGATACCGTGCTTTATATCCTCTCCTCTGTCGAGCATCGTTCGTGTGTCACTGGTTATGTAGGGCTCGCATTCCGCACCGTTTATGATTATCTCGGAAATACGGCTCGTGTCCTTGACATCGAGCTTGACGGCGGTAGGAAATCCTGCTCCGCCTAAACCAACGGCTCCGCTCTCGCGTACAGCTGCGATAAAAGAGTCGTAGTCATGAACGTCAGGAGCTTTTATCTCTGCGTACTGTGTCATAAGTCCGTCAGACTCGATATGTATGACCTGCATCGGAGAGCCTGCGCTTGAAAGCATCATGTCTATTTTTTTGACAGTTCCCGATATGCTTGAATATATCGGAGCGCTTACAAATCCAACCGCCGAAGCAATAAGCTGACCCACATCAACATGGTCGCCTGCCTTTACAATGGGCTGAGCCGGTGCTCCTATATGCATTGATACAGGAATGACAACCGAGGCGGGAGGCGGCATATAAACTGGCGGCATTTTCGATGTATCCTTGAAATGCGGCAGATTTGCTCCGCCGGGCATTAGAGTTCTTTTAAGTTTAAAAGAAAACATAAAACGGTACGTTCCTTCCAAGTTTGTTATATTTTTATCAATAATTCACTATTTTAACACTGCTATTTTGTGTATTATAACATATAAACGATGTTGTGTCAACATCAAAAACGCGCCAACAAAGAATAATAACATAAAATGATAAGATTTTTACCGATTGACAAAGAAAAATCTGAGTGATATAATTTGTGTAACAGAAATAAGAAATATTTTTAGTTTTTTATTCGGTTTCACTTGTAAAAACAGATGTATTCTGCTATAATAAATAAGATATATAACTAAACCAAAACGGAAACTGAAATGGAAAGAAAAGAAGTAGTAATATCACCTGAAAAAATAAAAGAGCAGTACGCGTATATGGACAAGGTGAAGGCTTTGCTTTCAGAGCGTATGCAGGAAAAGCATTATGCCTACATCGAGACCTTCGGTTGCCAACAGAACGAAGCGGACAGTGAGCGTATTATGGGTATGCTCGCACGTATGGGATATATACCCACAAGCGATGCGACGCTTGCAGATATAATCATCGTGAACACCTGTGCCGTAAGAGAACACGCCGAGCTTCGCGCGCTCTCGATCACAGGGCAGTTCAAGCATCTCAAAGAAAAGAAAAAGAGTCTTATTATCGGAGTCTGCGGATGTATGGTATCGCAGGAGCACCGCAAAGAGGATATAAAAAACAAATATCCCTACATAAATTTTCTTTTCGGCACTAGTATGAACTACCGTTTTCCTGAGATACTCTATAACTGTATGATGACGCAGAAAAGACAGTACCATCTCGACTGCGGCGACGTAGGAAATATTGCAGAGGGACTTCCGGTAGTTCGAGAGTCCTCGTTCAGGGCGTGGGTATCTGTAATGTACGGTTGTAACAATTTCTGCACCTACTGCGTCGTTCCGTACGTCAGAGGACGCGAGCGCAGCCGTGGTAGAAAAGAAATACTTACAGAAATAGAATACCTTGCAAGAGACGGCTATAAAGAAATAACTTTGCTCGGACAGAACGTAAACTCGTACGGCAAGGATTTCGACACGCCTTACGATTTCGCCGATCTTCTTTCGGATATATGCAAGATAGAGGGCGAGTTTATCGTACGCTTTATGACGAGTCACCCGAAGGATGCCTCGCGAAAGCTTATCGACACAATGGCGGAAAACCCAAAAATAGCAAAGGCATTTCATCTTCCTCTTCAATCGGGAAGCAACAGGATTCTCAGAGAGATGAATCGTCACTACGACAAATCATCGTACTGTGCTCTTGTCGATTATATGCGAGAAAAAATGCCGAATATTGCGATAACGACCGATATAATCGTCGGTTTTCCGGGTGAGACCGAGGAGGATTTTGAAGAGACTCTCGAAATGCTGAAAAGAGTTGAGTACGACAATATCTATTCGTTTATATATTCCAAGCGCCAGGGAACTAACGCGGCGGTGATGCCCAATCAAATTTCCGAAAATGTTAAAAAAGAGCGCTTTGCACGAATGATGGAAACTCAGAACTCAATATCAAACGGAAAAAATAACGTTTATCTCGATACCGTTCAGAAGGTGCTCGTCGAGGGAAGAAGTAAGACAAATCCCGATAAGCTCACAGGACGGAACGAGAAAAACAGGCTTATTCATTTTTCGGGAGACGAGAGTCTTATCGGAAGTTGGGCAAATGTAAAAATAACCGAAGCAGAGACCTTTTCGCTTTCGGGTGAACTAATAAAATAACTAAAAATATCAAGGAGAAAAATAAAATGGAGCTTATTGAAATGGCAGCAATACTCGGACAGAGAATAAGATCGTCCGAGGCAGGAGAAAGACTTGAAAACGCAGCAAGAGCGTATGCGGAAAATACCGAGCTTCGCTCTGCTTTTACAGAATATCAGGTACAGCAGAAGGTGCTTGAAGAGCACGGAGCGCTTGAAGTCAAGGACGAGGCACTTATCAGTGCTATTGACAAGCGTGTTAACGAGATATACGAGCAGATTATAGCTCACGAGGTGTATAAGGAATACGAGGCGGCGCAGGAAGCGTACAATAATCTCATTTCCAATCTTATCTCCGAGGTTGTAAGACAGGCAAACGGAGAAACCGAGGAGGACGGCTGCACTCACGACTGTTCGACCTGCGGCGGTTGCCACTAAACGATTTAAATGCTCTCTCTGTAATGATTTTTAACAAGAGTTTTTGAAAGTTCTCAGAAAACTTTTTTCGAAAAGTGTTTTGAGTGGGGTTTTGGGCAAGCCCCAAAGAAAGGACAAAACATATGGCACTTTCGCCGATGATGCAGCAATATCTGCAAATAAAGGGTCAACACGAGGACGCGATACTTTTCTTCCGCCTTGGTGACTTTTACGAGATGTTCTACGACGATGCAAAGCTTGTGTCGAGAGAGCTTGATCTCACGCTTACAGGTAAGCTCTGCGGTGACGTTGAGCGTGCTCCTATGTGCGGAGTACCCTATCACAGCGCGGATATTTACATAGGCAAGCTCGTTGAGCGCGGATACAAGGTCGTAATTTGCGAACAGACCGAGGATCCCGCCACTACCAAAGGACTGGTAAAGCGCGAGGTCGTGAGAATAATCACACCGGGAACCGTTACCGATACCAATCAGCTTTCGGAGGGAAAGAATAACTATCTTGCATCGGTCTGCATAAACGGAAATGACGCGTCGGTCTGCTTTGCAGACGTTTCGACGGGCGAGCTTCGCGCAACGACGGTTAAAAATTACAAAGTTGCACTTATCAGTGAGCTCTCCGTTTATATGCCGAGAGAAATAATCTCAAACGTCGCGCTCAGTGAGGGTGACGAGCTTTACGAGCTCATAAAAAATAAAATGAACATCTTTTTCAGTGCAAGTGAAAAGGAGTCGTTTGATCCTGCACGCTCGCGCAAGCTGCTTGTCGGTGGACTCAAAATGACTGCCGAGGAGATAGCAGACTGCGAGGTTTCGCTCGTCTGTGCGATAGGAGCGCTCTGCGCGTATATTTCCGAAACACAGAAGATAGATATTTCCTATTTCAAAAAGCCCGAGATATATTCCTGCGGACAGTATCTTGAAATAGACTCGTCAACGCGCCGTAATCTCGAGCTTTGTGAAACTCTGCGAACGAAGGAAAAGAGAGGAACTCTTCTTTGGGTGCTTGATAAAACGCATACCTCGCTCGGCGCGAGAATGCTCAGAAAATGGATAGAGCAGCCTCTTGTAAACGCAAACGCGATAGTCGAAAGACAGGGCGCGGTGCAGGAGCTTTTCGACGAGTTTATCATAAGGGACGATCTTTCCGACCGTCTTAAAGGTATGCTCGACCTTGAAAGACTTATGACCAAGGTCATTTACGGAAGTGCAAACGCAAAGGATATGCGCGCGATAGCTAACACTATCGGACGCCTTCCCGATATAAAAAGGACGCTTGCACTCTGCAAGTCCGATAAGCTTTCAAAGCTCTATAACAGCCTTGATACTCTCGACGATATTTTCCGCGTAATAGACGGTTCGATAGTCGAAACCCCACCGTTCTCGGTGAGGGAGGGAGGATTTATCGAAAGCGGTGTAAACGCCGAGCTTGACAGACTCAGAGATATTCTGACAAACGGGAAATCCTATCTTGATAAGCTTGAAGCGGACGAAAAGGAAAAGACGGGAATCAAAAATATGAAGATCGGGTATAACCGCGTGTTCGGTTATTATATCGAGATTTCGAAGTCAAATCTGCCCGACGTCCCCGAGAGATATATAAGAAAACAGACCCTCAGTACGGGAGAACGATATATAACCGACGAGCTTAAACAGCTTGAAGCGACGATACTCGGTGCGACCGATAAGATAAACGCTATCGAATTCGAGCTTTTCACAAAGCTTCGCGAGCTTCTCACCGAAAATGTGAAGCGTATTCAGGATTCTGCCGACATTATTGCGCAGATCGACGTTTATCGCTCGCTTGCGACGGTCGCTTACGAGAATGGATATACCCGTCCTGAGGTTGACGTCAGCGAGGTTATCGACATTAAAGATGGAAGACATCCTGTCGTTGAAAAATTCCTCAGCGACGGAGAGATGTTCGTTCCCAACGACACCTATGCCGATACCGCATCACAGCGTCTGCTTATGATAACAGGACCTAATATGGCGGGTAAATCGACCTATATGCGACAGGTCGCAATCATCTGCGTTATGGCGCAGATCGGATCGTTCGTTCCTGCCAAGGACGCGCGTATTGGCATAGTTGATAAGCTTTTCACGCGTATCGGCGCTTCTGACGACCTTGCGAGAGGACAGTCTACCTTTATGCTCGAAATGAGCGAGGTCGCTTACATACTCAAAAATGCTACGCGCAGAAGCCTTATCATTTACGACGAGATAGGCAGAGGAACATCGACCTTCGACGGGATGAGTATCGCACGTGCGGTTGCCGAATATACTGCAGGCAAGAAAATAGGCGCGAGAACGCTTTTTGCTACACACTATCATGAGCTTACCGAGCTCGAATCCATGTCCGATGGTATCATAAATTATTCGATAACCGCGCGAAAAAAAGAAAAGGGAATAGTTTTCCTTCGCAAGATAGTAAGAGGCGCGGCTGACGATAGCTACGGTATCGAGGTCGCACAGCTTGCCGGCGTACCGAGCGAAATAGTGAAGCACGCAAAAGAGATACTTGCGAAAATAGAAGCCGAGTGCGACAAGCCTCAGACACATAAAAAGACTGCTGACAGAGGAATTGAGTCATTCTCGATAGACGATTACATTGAAAAGGAGATCGCAGAGAAGCTTCGCAAAACAGACGTTGAAACGCTCACACCGATAGAGGCGCTCAATTTCGTCTGGGAGCTTAAAAAGATGCTCTGATAAACATAACCAAGACGGAGAAAGGATTTGTCATAATGGGAATAATAAACCAGCTTGATTTTCAGGTGGCAAACCTTATTGCCGCCGGCGAGGTCGTTGACCGCCCTGCATCTGCGGTCAAGGAGCTTGTTGAAAACTCAATAGATGCGGGAGCAACAGAGATAATCGTCGAGATAAAGCACGGCGGTATCACCTTTATCCGCGTCACCGATAACGGTTCGGGAATATCGTGCGAAGATCTGCCTGTGGCGCTCAAACGCCACGCGACCAGTAAAATATCCAAGGCTTCCGACCTTGATTCGATAATGACACTCGGATTTCGCGGCGAGGCACTTGCGGCTATAAGCTCGGTATCCAAGGTCAAGATAATGACCAAAAGACCTCAGGACGATATGGGAACCGTGCTGACGTCTGAGTTCGGAGAAGTGATAGATATTTCCGAGAGTGGCGGACGAAACGGCACTACGATAATTATCGAGGAGTTGTTTGCCAACGTCCCTGCTCGCAGAAAATTCCTCAAAAGAGATGCGACCGAGGCGATGGCGATAGCTGCAGCGGTCGAGAAGCAGGCGCTCTCGCGACCTGATATTGCGATCAGCCTTATATCAGACTCGGTTCAGAAGTTTAGAACGCCGGGCGACGGCAAGATAATGAGCGTTCTGCGCGCGGTCTTCGGTAAGGATTTTACATCAAAGCTGACCGATGTCCACTCGATGACCGAGGGTATAGAGGTAAACGGATATATCGGACTGCCCGAAAACGTTCGTCCTAACCGAAATTTTCAAATATTCTTCATAAACGGCAGATATATAAAAAGCAGAACGGTGTCGGCGGCGCTTGAACAGGCGTTTGACTCTTATCTTGAAAGCTCGAAATTCCCCTGCGGAATACTTTATATTTACATACACCCCGCTTTCGTGGACGTGAACGTGCATCCGACCAAGCTCGAAGTGAAATTTTCAAACGAACGCTCGATATTCGACGCGGTATACTGCGCTGTAAAGAACGCGCTTGCAAATCACAGAGTCGATCCGGAGGTCGATGTTCAAATTCAATCGAAGCACGTAGATAGTGAAAAATACAACGCGGTCAATGCTTTTGTTCCTGTTTACGACAGAATAGCAAACGATGGCAAGCCAAAGACTGAGCAGCAAAGCGTATTCGGAATTCTCGACGATGCTACGCTCAGCAGAGAAAAAGCCGAAACGAAGGACTTTTCTCCTGACCTCCAAAAGCAGGAGATTCCGGCGCAAACGGCTTCGCATGGCTTCCTCGATATGTCGTTCGGCACATCTGAGGAATTTTCACTTCCAAATGGGACGTTTGCCGAAAAAGAAATAATACCTCAGAATATTTCCGAAAATATTGAGCCGAAGTTCGAAAGTGATGAAGAGAAAAAATACCTTTTCAGTCTTTCGGATATGACGAGCTCTCAGGTGACAAGACACACCACCGAGAAAGAATACAAAGTGCTCGGAACCGCGTTCAACGCCTATATTTTCGTTGAAAGCGAAGGCAAGGTGCTAGTTATCGACAAGCACGCAGCTCATGAAAGAATACTTTTTGAGGATATGCGAAAGATACTGCATAGCAGAGAGCCTCACTCGCAGATGCTTCTCGTGCCGCGGGAGTTCTCTCTCGGAAATGAGGAGCTTGGTGCTATTATCGAATATTCCGATGAGATCAAGGCTTTCGGCTTTGATTTCGAGGTAGACGAGATCGGAAAAACTCTTTCGGTCAGTCGTATCCCCTCGATAATATCAGCATCCGATGTCGGTGATATGCTCGTAACTATTGCAGGTCAGATAGCATCGGGAACGGGTAACGAGAGCGTAACGCGCGATATAATTTTCGAAAAAGCACTCTATCAGGCGTCCTGTAAGGCGGCTATGAAGGCGGGTATCGTCGATAACGATACCAATACTGCTTGGATAGTCGATCGCCTTTTCGAGATACCCGATATAAAATATTGTCCTCACGGACGTCCGTGTACGTTTGAGCTTTCCGAGGGCGAGCTTGAACGCCGCTTTAAGAGAACGTAAAATAAATTGTACCAAATATCTTGACAAAACAATACTTTGCGCGTATAATAAGTACAAGATTGCCGCAAAGTGCGGAAAACGTAAGGACAAACACGCGAAAACAACCTCGTCCCCAGAGAGCCGTCGGAAGCTGAAAAGACGGCGTCGTGATCTTCGCGCTACCACCTTATGTGAAAACCGAATATTTCAAGAGTTAAAGCTCGGGTGGAACCGTGCGGAAAATGTTGTCCACACCCCGAACACGTTTGTGTTCGGGGATTATTTTTTGAAAATAATACAAAGAATATATAAATTAGGAGAAAATTATGAAATTCAAGATTTTAGACAAAGAGATCGAGCTCGATGCTCCCGTAAGCGTTTACGAGGCGCTCAGAGCTGCAGAGGCATCAAATAACAAGGTACTTGCCGCTAAGGTAAATGGCGAAGTCCGCGAGCTTACCTCAATGCTTTACGCCGATGCGGAGATCGCTCCACTCACCTTTGAGGAGGACGAGGGAAAGGCGATCTTCCGTCATACCGCATCGCACGTTATGGCTCAGGCAGTCAAAAGACTTTTCCCGAATGTCAAGCTGACGATCGGTCCTTCGGTTGACGACGGATTTTACTACGACTTCGATAGTGAGATCCCATTTACTCAGGAGATGTTGGCTCAGATCGAGGGAGAGATGAAGAAGATCGTCAAGGAAAATATTAGGCTGGAAAGATTTTTGCTTCCCAGAGATGAGGCTATAAAGCTTATGGAGGAGAGAGATGAGCCTTATAAGGTTCTTCTTATTGCAAGAATTCCCGAGGGAGAGGACATTTCCTTCTACCGTCAGGGCGAATTCGTTGACCTCTGCGCAGGACCTCACCTTTTCAGTACTGGTGCAATCAAGGCGTTCAAACTCACTCAGTGCACCGGCGCATATTGGGAGGGTAAATCGGAGAATAAGATGCTCCAGAGAGTTTACGGCGTAGCATATCCCAACAAGACCGAGATGGAAGAATATCTTGCTCGTGTTGAGGAAGCAAAGAAGCGTGACCATAATAAGCTCGGAAGAGAGCTTGAGCTCTTCACGACCTCCGATCTTATCGGTCAGGGACTTCCGATAATGCTGCCTAAGGGTGCAAGAATCATACAGATCCTTCAAAGATTCGTTGAAGATGAGGAGCAAAAGCGCGGCTGGCTTCTCACTAAGACACCCTATATGGCAAAGTCGGATCTTTACAAGGTTTCGGGACACTGGGATCATTATCTTGACGGAATGTTCGTGCTCGGCGATCCTGAGGACAAGGAATGTATGGCACTTCGTCCTATGACCTGCCCCTTCCAGTATCAGGCTTATCTGAATAAGGGTAGATCCTACCGCGATCTCCCGCTTCGCTATAACGAGACCTCGACACTTTTCAGAAACGAGGCTTCGGGCGAGATGCACGGTCTTATCCGTGTGCGTCAGTTCACGATCTCAGAGGGACACCTTATGTGTACTCCCGAGCAGCTTGAGGACGAATTCAGGGGTTGTCTTGAGCTTTGCGAATTTATGCTCAAAACGCTTGGACTTTACGAGGACGTTTCCTTCCGCTTCTCTCAATGGGATCCCGATGACCGTGAAAAGTACATCGGCACTCCCGAGCAGTGGGACGAAGCACAGGGCGTAATGAAGAAGATACTCGATCACCTTGAAATACCCTACAAGATCGGTGTTGGCGAGGCGGCGTTCTACGGACCCAAGCTCGACATTCAGATCAAGAATGTTCACGGCAAGGAAGATACTCTTATCACCATTCAGATCGACCAGATGCTTGCAGAAAAGTTCGGTATGGAATATGTTGATCGCGACGGAGTAAAGAAGAATCCCTATATCATTCACCGTACCTCGATCGGTTGCTACGAGCGTACTCTCGCTCTGCTTATTGAAAAGTATGCTGGCGCGTTCCCGCTTTGGCTCGCTCCCGTTCAGGTCAAGGTTCTTCCCATTGGTATCGAGCAGCACGAGGCGGCAGAGGCAATTTACGATAAGCTCACCTCGCTCGGTATGCGCGTTGAGATCGACGAGAGAAACGAGAAGATCGGATACAAGATCCGAGAGGCCCAGCTCGCTAAGACCCCCTACATGCTCGTAATCGGAGCAAAAGAGGTAGAAGAGGGAACTGTTGCAGTCCGCTCGCGCAAGGCTCTCGATATGGGTGCTATGCTTGTTGACGAATTTGTAAATATGGCACTCGAAGAGATCAGAACCAAGGCTAAGTGAAATTAACAACCGCCCATTTGGGCGGTTTTGTTACTTTGTTGGGTAAGGATAATATCCGGGGAAACGATAATAAAGGAGCTTGTCGTAATTGATGTAATATTTGTAATATCCACCAACGAAGTGTTGAACGTCGTCTATTCTGACTCTGAATTCGTCGTGACGTACAAAGAAGGCTCCCATTATCTGCTGGGGATTTTTCATATACATAATAAGCTCGGGATAGGTGTATGAGTTGAGCATATAATTGGCACGCTTATAGATCGTATCGATAAGATCGTTTATCTCAAAATTACTCAGTCCGCTAACACTTATACCGCTTTGTACTATACGGTCGTAAAGGTCAAATGTGGACATTAGAAGCTCCATATAGGTGTGGTATGCGGTTTTTTGATTATATATGACGTCAAGGCTTTTCGATGCATTTTCAAGCGCAAAATTAAAATATTTTTCTTCTGGAGAATACATTGTGACTTCGTTTAGCGCATACGCCACCCAGTGGTCGCGGTACTGTGTATAATCCTCGCGAATGAACATATTTACCGCTTTTTCTGCGGCGTCAAGATATTTTTGATCCTTTGTGAGCGAATATGTACGAGCGAGAGCAAAGGTTGCTTCTCCGTCGTAGTAGACCGTGCGATACTCGGCTTTTTCGGTAAAATTGACGTGCCAAACGTGATAATATGAGCCGTCGTAATTCTGCATTTTGAGTATTCCGTTGGCAAGCTTTCTTACCGTGTCCGAGTATAGCTCGAAATAGGGATCGTCCTGTCCGAACTCGTTTATGTATTCGGTCAGCGCGACTATTGCGATAGCGTTTCCGCCAAGCTTTATTTCAGCAGACTTGCGCTCGACTATATATACGGTGTCATCGTCCATTTCGGTATAAAATCCACCGTTTTTTCCCGTGTACTTTGAAAGCATATAGTTTATCGCAAGACGGATCTTGTCGGGGAGATCTTCGTTACCGTTTATTTTGTACTGGCAGATCATACTCCATATCGTTCCCGCGTGGCGGAGAATATTGTAGTTCTCTATTTCCGAATTTGAAGTCGGATAGTATCCATATATGAAGCGTCCTTTTTCGTCAAGCAGGTCGACAAGAAAAGATGATGCCGAGGATACCATTTCAAGTGTATGCTCTGCACTGGGGGTGTCCGAAAGACGGCGTCCATAGTTCAGAGAATCGGTGTAGAGCTCATGAATTTCTCCGTGTTCATCGGCAAAATATCCGTCGCATGTGAAGGATATAAAGCTTTTGGGATATTCCCGTATGCGCGTTGATCGTCCGGATGACTCGAAATAATCATTGAGAGAATCAATAACGAGAATTTTATTTTCTACGTCTATAATATTATTTGAAAGGAGCTCTGCTTCAAGAATGAAGTTTTCAAAGTTGCCATCAAAGGCGAGACTCTTTCTGTACATAAGATTGTAGTTCTTTGCGTAGCTTTTTGAAAGCTCCTCTGCGCTCGTGTGAGATGCATGGGAAAGGGCTTCGGCTTTCAGCCACACGGCGGCGTAGTTTTTCTCGCTAACAAAAGTTCGAAGGGAAGTCTCTGCCTCGTTCCAAGCATCGATTAGCGTAGATGCCGTGCCGGCGAAAACACGGGCTTGATCAATGGAATTGCTTACCGAAATAAAGACCGCGTAAACACCCTCGAACGCGCGAACGTCGTTGTCCGAATATATCTTCCGTTTAAGAAGTCCGATTTTTTGGTCAAATAAAGTTTCGTATTCCTCGTCCGACAGGTCGCAACCTGTGTGTCCCTTTTCCGAATCTTTCATAAAGACTATTGATAAAACCGCCAGAGATATGAGAAGTGTAAGAAGTAAAATGATCGGAATTATTTTAAGATTTTTAGGATTGTTGTTCATTGATCGAGTGTCCTTTGGCACTTAGTCATCGTTTGTAAAGAAATGATCGGGTTTAACTTTTTCGTCGCTTACGTGGGATGTGTTTGGCAGACCGTCACCCTTAAAGACAAGCTTTCCGCTTTCCGTTACGGCAACTATAGATGCGTTGCCTGCATCTACAAAGGTCGCTTTTTCTCCGAATACGAGGTTTCCATAGCTTCCGTCACCCACAACTCCGCCGCAAGCAACTACACTTCCGTCTTTTAAAACAGCAAGTGTGTGAGAGCTTCCCGCCGAAATCATAGCGACGTCAGTCCACGAGGAAACGTCACATCTTCCGAGCGAGACGCTTCCTACCGCTACGACCTTGCCGTCCTTGGTTAGACCGACGCTGTGAAGCGCACCCGCAGATATCATAGATATATTTTCCCAGCTTGAGGTGTTGCACTGTGACGAGGAGTTCATACCCGTAGCTCTAACCGTACCGTCGGCAAGGAGAGCAAGAGTGTGATAGTTGCCTGCCGAAATCATTATAACGTCGCTCAGATCGGAGACAGAGCACTGGCTAAAGTTGCGGTTACCGCAGGCTCTAACCGTACCGTCAGCAAGAAGCGCTACCGTATGATATTGACCCACTTCAATTGCAATTACGTTTTTCCACAGAGACACGTCGCACTGCTCGAAGGAGTTGTCTCCGAAAGCAACTACGCTTCCGTCGGAGAGAAGAATGACGGTGTGATGTGCACTCGTTTTTACTGATACCGCACGAAGTCCGGCACTCGGTGTGTAAGTCTTTCCCGCGCCGTAAAACACCTTTCCCGAGGCATTTATTACCGCTACCTGCTTGTCCAGCGATACTGAGTTTGCGTATATCGACTGCTTTCTCTCGAAGGAGAGATATGCAAAAAACGCTCCAAGATCTTTGCGGAGTTGAGAATCAGAAAGCTTCGCGGCAATTTCTCTCATAAGCGCATCTTCCTTCACATGAGATGCAAAATCGAGTGCCGAATCGACATCGCTTTGGTCAAGGTAATAATAAGCAGCCTCTCTTGCAAGGTCTTTCGGTACGTTCTCCTTATTAGAGAGCTTTGCAAATTCAAACGCTTCTTTGTACTGATGCAGCGAACCGAGATGTTCGATTGCGGAAGTAATAACGTCTTCCTTTTTTGCTTCAAGATTCACAGAAACGGCAATATCTATTGCTTCTGAAAATTTTTTTTGATTTACAAGATAGTCTATTTGGGAAATATAGACCGTATTTATCTTTTCGTTGTCGTTTAGATGCTGAGCGTATGTAAGCGCTTTGTCGAATATTGCGTTGTTGATATAATATGCGTATCCTGCATTTATAATGCTTTTCTCGGTAACATCGGGAGATTCTGTGGTTTTTGCAAATTCTCTGGCTGTGTCGTAGTCGTCTTTTTCGACATAATATGCTACCGCACTCTGCGATATATATGGTATTTTAGATGCGAATGAGCTTTCACTCTGAGCAAGAGTAAGAGCCGCAGCAAAATCTTTTTCCGCAATGAGCGCTTCAAGACGTGTGGCTTTTTCCTCAACCGTCTCTTCTTTTTGCTCATTATTTGACGAGTCACCAGTGATTGGCGCACTCGGACGTCCTCCGTATCTTCCGTCAGACAAGAAAAAAACGAGTAAAAGTGCGAGCACGAGGGCTATTATGAAGGATGATATCGAAAACAGAGCAACGAGTAAATGGGTGCGCCTTTTGCCGAGCTCTTTTCCATTTGCTTTACGAGCAGGGCGCACCAGACTTGTAAAAAAGCCAAATAGTTCACTGCGTTCCGCACCGCATTTGGGACAACTTGTGCCGTCACTTATTTCTCCGCAGGTACAACGCCATACCAAAGAAGTGAGTTCTTCGGGGTAATAAACTGCGCTGTCGCTTATTTTGTCGCAAACGTCGTATATTTCTTCGTCAGTCATACCGGCGGTGAGAAGAATGCCTTCTTCCGGTTCGTCGAAAAAGTCCGAACGAACGAAATCGGTAACCACTAGTGTGGTCGTTCGGATGCAACCGATGTATATATCAAAATCGGCAACCATATCGGGCGAAAGGTCTATTTTGGTCTTGATACCGACGGCGGCATCTGGCGAGATGCCCTCGTCCGGAAATTTAAGGGTTTTTGAGATTATTTCGCGACCGCCCGAAACGATAAGATTTCCGCCTTTATCGAAACAGCGAATAACAAGTCCTGCTGATTCAACGTATACTGGATTTTCGGACGTTGAAACGTTTTTGATTATTATATTGAGCATGAGTGCACCGCTGCTGTCAATGAACAGCTCTGAACTGTCAAATGCGAGAGGAGAGCGAAGCGCGCTTCTTTTACCATGACGGCAAATGACCTTGTTTTTATTTTTAGCCATTATATATGGTCCTTTCAAAAACTTGTAAAACTTATTCCCAAATGGAATAAATAAGTGAGGACATATCGTGGTCTGTTGTAATGTAGGACTGATAGTCCGCGTCATAAAAGCAATCGGACTCGGAATCTCTTATGAGCGAAAATTCTGCTAGAAGCTTCGCAATGCTGCTTATGACGGGAGATTCGGATGTCTCGTCCTCGTAAACGGGTATTCTTTCAGAAACGCTTTCGCCGTTTTTCAGAATTGAAAGAGTAAGAGATGCGCCCTTTGAGTGAGCACGGATCGAGCAGCAGGTCTCAGAGGATGCGGAAGATGCGGGAATATACGCTTTGTTAACGCAGAGCGTGTATCCATAACTTGTCTTTATCTCCTCAGCCGCTTTAAAAAGCTTAATCGCCGTATCGTATTGAACGAGCACGGGCTTGTCTTCGTTACACACGACTTGCGCGTCAAATATCAAAATGTATTTTCGCAAATCCACGAGATTTGAAATATGTCCGCTTTCATTCCACTGGCAGGGTATCTCGGCAAAGAACTTAGCCTCTTTTTTTACAAGCTCAGACGCCTTGCAGTAACCGAGCATAACTCCGTTTTTGTTGTAAATACACATAATTTCAGCGCTTATTTTTTCTGCATGAACGATATCCTCGAACTTTTTGGAGTCTATGGGACTTCCGCTGAGCGTAATATCCTTGTAATACTTCATACTCTGGACACACACCTTCATTTCTGTGCGTTTGGAGCTTTTTTCGTTAATAGGAGAGACCTGTGCTGAATTGTATTTTTGGGTATGTAAATAAGAGTTTGCGAAAACTATTGCAGACGTTGCAAAAGAAATTATCAAAAGGAAGGCAACGGAAAGCAGAAAAGTATGGAAGGCTTTTCTTTTCATACAGAACTCCTTGGTTTTAAATATAACTATATATTTATAATATATCTATATCGGTGATTTGTCAAGCGTTTAAAAAAGAGTTTACAATATTTTTTTCTGAAAACGAAAAAACAGGCATTTTAAAAGAAAATAGTGGCATTTTTCGTGCGAATACAAGAAAAACTCCCATAAAACGCATTTAAGGGAGTCTTGATTTATAAAATTTTTTCCATTGTGATTTTAAGCGCAGAAAGTCCGCATTTTTCATAAAAGCGCATAGCACTCTCATTTAGTTTCCAAACATTCAGCGTTATGCTGTCACAGGCGTTTTCGCGAGCAAGTGCGACGACACGATCGTACAGAGCACTGCCGATATGTTTTCCTCTGTGACTTTCGTCCACGCAGAGATCGTCTATATAAAGAGTTTTTCTGTCCAAAAGATTTTGACTGTTTTTCATCGTTTCGAATATACAGAATACGTATCCGACGATATTGCCCTTTTCGTCAACAGCTACGAGTATCGGTCTGTTTTTGTCTGTGATTATTTCACAAAGCTCATCTGAGGTATATTTTTTTGATCCCGTCTTGAATATGTCGGGACGGGCATCCGAATGTATCTTCTGCACCTGATAGAGCAGAATACCGAGTCTTTCGGCATCTCCTTGCATTGCATGTCTTATCTTCATAAAATTCCTTCTTTTTTGCCGTTTTTGAGAAGTATCGGAAAGTCACACTTTCTTAAATTAAAGTACTGAGCATTCGTTTTATCATACGATGCGAGTGAGATAAAATATCCATTGCTCTCTCTGAAATTAATGAATGCAGAGCTGCCGCCGGTGTGCGATGTGGCTTCTTCGCCGTCTATCGAAAAGGAAAGCATAGAAGTGCGAAGACCCTTGCCGGTGAGCTTGACATAGCTTTCTTTTTTAGTCCACAGAGCAAGAAGCTCCTTCTTATCCGAAGGCTCTTTATCGTATTTTGTTATTACCTTGCGCTGAAACGTGCTGGCAATATAATAGTCTGTTTCAAGCACGTCAACGGCTATCGGAAATTTAGCCGCAACGCAGACAGCCAGCGAACCTGAATGCGAGATGCTTATATAGGTGTCATCGCAGTTTTCAAGATATGGCTTGCCCCACTCGTCATAGCGATAGGCGGGAGGCGAGTAAGGCAAAGAAAAGCTGCGGAGAGCGAAGCAGAGCGCGATCTCTGCGCCGAACGAGAGCTTTTTGTCGCTCATATGCGCGAGCCTTATTATTTTTTTCATACGCTCGGGGCTTATAAATTCTGTGTAAGCTTCAAGCATCTCGTAAAGGTCGATATCTTCGATATCTACGAGAAAAACGCGAGCCGTTGGGAGGTCGTTTGGGGTACTGGTTTTTTCGAGCATTTTTTCCTCTTTCGGTTTGATTTGCTTTATAATAACAGTGTAGCATATAAAAGACCGAAAAGCAACATTTTTTTAAAAATTAAAACTCAATTTTCTAGTAGCGAAACAGGCAAAAGAAAAGAGAGACGTAAAAGCCCCTCTTTGCTCACATTTATATAGCGTCGATATCTCTTTCGCTGAGAAGCCTTACGCCGCTTTGAGAAAGTATATTTTCCGCCTTGTTATTATCGTCTGCACGTATAACTACGCAGGCGTCCTTGGTCGAAGCGAGAACGAACGCGTAAAGATACTCGATATTTACGCCGTTTTCTCCAAGTATGGAAACTACCTTGGAAAGTCCGCCGGGAGTGTCGTCGACCGACACCGCAATTACCGGGTTGATCTTTGCTATATATCCCGCCTCGTAAAGAGTAACGATAAGCTCTTCGGAATGAGATGCGAGTATCCTTAGAATACCGTAATCTGACGAGTCTGCGAGCGAAAGCGCACGCATATCTATTTTGTTCTCCGCAAGGAGAGCTGTAAGCTTGCTGAGCTTGCCGGGAGTGTTATCTACGAATATAGAGATCTGTTTTACTGCCATAACTGTCTTTCCTTTCCCATTAAATTAGTCGTGGAGCTTTCTCTTGTCAATAACGCGAACGGCTTTGCCTTCACTTCTCGTTATTGACTTAGGGGCTACGAGATGGACCTTGGGCGTGATACCGAGCATCGTGGTAATAGAAGATGCAAGCTTCTTTTCATGAGCGGCAATATCGCGCATAGTATCCGAGAATTGTTCTGGTGAGAGCTCTACGTTAATATCGAGCGTATCGGTATGGTTTTGACGGTCAACGATGATCTGATAGTTGGGAGTATATCCTTCGTTGAGAAGAACAGTCTCTATCTGGGATGGGAATACGTTTACTCCGCGAATTATCATCATATCGTCGCTTCTTCCCATCGGCTTGGACATCTTTATAAGAGTTCTTCCGCAGGAGCACTTTTTACGCGAGAGTACGCAGATATCCTTGGTGCGGTAACGAAGCAGGGGGAATGCTTCCTTGGTGATAGATGTGAATACGAGCTCTCCCTTTTCTCCGTCGGGAAGGACTTCGCCTGTTTCGGGGTTGATTATTTCGGGAATGAAATGGTCCTCGTTGATGTGCATGCCCGTCTGTTCCTGACATTCGAAGGATACACCGGGACCGGAGGTTTCGGTAAGACCGTAGATGTCGTACGCCTTGATACCGAGCATAGCCTCGATTTCTCGGCGCATTTCCTCGGTCCATGGCTCTGCACCGAATATTCCCGCGCGGAGCTTGTTGTCCTCAGGTTTATAGCCTTTTTCTTTTAGGCTTTCTCCTATGTAAGCGGCATACGAGGGGGTGCAGCAGAGAATTGTTGCGCCCAGATCCATCATGAACTGTATCTGACGGTCGGTGTTACCCGACGACATCGGAAGAGTCAGACAGCCGACCTTGTGGCTTCCGCCGTTGAGTCCGGGACCGCCCGTGAAAAGTCCATAGCCATAGCACACCTGACAAACGTCCTCGTTTGTACCGCCTACTGCGACGATAGCTCTCGCGCAGCAGTTTTCCCAAAGCTCGATGTCGTTTTGGGTGTAGAAGGCAACGACTCTTTTACCGGTCGTTCCAGAGGTGGACTGAATTCTCACACATTCGCTGAGGGGCTTTGCAAGCATACCGTAGGGATATGCCTCGCGCAGATCGTCTTTGGTTATGAAGGGAAGCTTGTGAAGATCCTCAACACCCTTTATGTCTTCGGGCTTAACTCCCTTTTTATCCATAAGATCCTTGTAGTAAGGTACGTTGTCGTAAACGTGCTTTACCTGCTTTACCAGTCTTTCAGATTGCAGCGCGCGCATATCCGAAAGCTCCATAGTTTCGATTTCTTCATTCCAATAGTTGTTCATTTTATTTTTCCTTTTCATAATTTTTATTGTCCTAAATATCCCGCACGGGAAACAGAATAGATGATTTCTGTGTTCGGACGGCAGTTTATGTGCCGCACGGGATGATAAATCGCTTGTCAATGCGCAAGGAAAAACTTAATTTCTTATACATAATGATATTTCCTCATTTTGAAGTTTCTAAAATGTATTTTAACACGGTAAAGTGATTTTGTCAATCATTCATAAGGGTAATTTTGAGATTATTTAAAAAAAATGTTAAAGGCTATTGATAAAAAAGTTTGGGTATGTTATACTATGAATATTAAATAATGATAGGAGATAAAAAATGTTGTACCCAAAACTCAACAAATACAGAGACCTTTATAATCTTAACGGAATTTGGAAATTCAGGACTGTTTCCGACGATTACATTCCCGAAGAAGAAGCAGAGGGCACCTCGCTTATGGCAGTGCCCGCAAGCTACAATGATATAGTTACCTCGAAAGAAATAAAAGATTATGTCGGAAAAGTGCTTTACGAGACTGTTTTTTCATTGCCGGTAAGAGATGACAGGATATATCATCTTCGTATCGGTGCGACCAGCCATAAATGCGAGGTTTATCTCAACGGTAAGCTTATAGCACACGGAATAAACGGTTATTTTCCAATAGATACCGAGCTCTGCGATGTTAGGGAGACCAATCGCCTCTCTGTGATCATAGACAACAGACTGACATTCCAGACGCTTCCCGTAGGTCGTATAG
Source organism: Eubacteriales bacterium (assembly GCA_045605765.1). Taxonomy (GTDB): domain Bacteria; phylum Bacillota; class Clostridia; order Oscillospirales; family CAG-272; genus SIG672. The sequence continues at coordinate 154,378 of JAZUQQ010000014.1, forward strand.
TAAACGGAAAGCAGATAATAAATCACGATTTTTATAACTTCACGGGAATTCACCGTGACGTTCTCGTATATTCAACTCCCGAAAAATACATACACGATATTGAGATAAAAACGGTCGTGGGCGGAGATTATTCCGCAATTTCGGTATTTACCGATGCGCAAAATGCAGTTTATAGAGTTTATGACAAATCCGGAAGTCTTGTCGCCGAAAGCCGTGAAAAGGATATCAGAATAGAAAATCCGATTCTGTGGGATACAGAAAATCCCTATCTTTACACGCTTTCTGTTGAGACCGACTGCGATAGATACGACGAGAAATTCGGCATACGCAAGGTGGAAGCAACGAAGGATCAGCTTCTCCTAAACGGAAAGTCGCTTTATTTAAAGGGATTCGGTATGCACGAGGACTCTTTCGTGCTCGGAAAGGGGAACAGCCCTGCTATAAATATCCGCAACTTTGAGCTTCTCAAATGGATAGGTGCGAATTCTATAAGAACGAGCCATTATCCGTATAGCGAGGAGATAATGTCGCTTGCAGATGAGTACGGAATTATGGTAATTGACGAGGTTCCCGCAGTAGGTATGGGCTGGTGGGACGATACATTTACCGAGGACAGAGCGAACGATGAAACGAAAGAGCTTCATAAAGAGCTTCTCACGCAGCTCGTTGCGCGCGATAAGAATCACCCCTCAGTAATTATGTATTCGGTTGCAAACGAGGCTGCAACGCATGAACAGAACTCCCGCCCGTATTTTGTCGACGTCGTTGATCACGCACGAAGCCTCACCGATATTCCCATTACTATAATAGAGTTCACCAAGGCGGATGATTCTCTGGTCGGCGATCTCGTTGACGTTATCGGAATAAATCGCTATTATGCGTGGTATGAAGAGCACGGAGATCTTTCTACCATTCAGGACAAGATGGTGACCGAAATCGGAAAATGGCGTAAAAAATGTCAGAAGCCGGTGTTCGTTGCCGAATTCGGCGCGGATACGATAGAGGGTCTTCACGCGTTGCCCAGTGAAAGCTTTTCCGAAGAATTCCAGATGGAGCATCTCGGTGAAAACTGCAAGGCGTTTGACAGATCCGAGGGATGCATCGGAGAACACGTGTGGAACTTTGCCGATTTCAAGACAAAGCAGGGACTTACTCGAGTAAGAGGAAATCGCAAGGGTGTATTCACTAAGGAAAGACAGCCTAAGCTTGCCGCTCATTTCCTTCGTGAAAGATGGGCGAAAAAATAATAAATTTGAATTTTACTTTGAAGGGGAACAGTAAAATGTCCGAGATTACAAAGGGAAAATTTATCGTATTCGAGGGACTTGACGGCAGCGGAAAGGGAACGCAGATCTGTTTGCTCCAGAAGAAGCTTCTTGAAGACGGCAGAGCCGTAGTGCTTACTGCTGAGCCTACCGAAAGTACGCTTGGTGGAATAATCAGAGATGCTCTTGCAGGAGACCCCGCAAGGTCTCCGTCCGAGCTTGCCTCGCTTTTCGTTTCGGATAGAATACGTCACTGTCAGGATCCAAAAAAAGGAATAAAGGCTATGCTCGATGCGGGAAAAGACGTTATATGCGATAGATATTATTTTTCGTCATTTGCATATCAGGGAATAGATACCGATCTTGATTGGGTAATGAAAATGAACCTTGATTGCCCCGAGACGCTGACTCCCGATGTCTGCATTTTTCTTGATGTTGACCCCGATATTTGTATGCAGAGGATTGATTCATCACGAGCGTTTGTTGAAATATACGAAAAAGCATCAACGCTCGCACGCATAAGAAACAGATTTTTCGATGTCTTTGAGCGTCTTGGTGACAGAGAGAATATAAAGATAGTAGATGCGGCGCGTTCTCCCGAAGAAATAGCGGATGATATATACAAGATAGTAGCTAAGCTGTAAGCGAGATTAAAATGAAATGTAAAGGACATAAATCATACATACAAAGAATATCAGCTTTACTCCTCGCTTTGATGCTGGTATGTATTTCCCTTGTAGGATGTAGAAAAAACACAGAGCCCGATATAACAGCGAGCGAGGAGATGCTCGCTCTGCACTTTATAGATGTAGGGCAAGGCGACTGTGAGCTTATAACTACGCCGACAGGCGAGACTGTGCTCATAGATGCAGGTACTCCCGAATCAGGCGAGGATATAGTTTCCTACATAATGGCTCTCGGAATTGTGAAAATAGATGTTTTTGTAGCGTCACATTATCATTCGGATCATATAGGAGGCTCGCATGATGTCTTTGAAGCCTTTGATATCCTTTCGGTGCTTGTGCTTGATTGTGAGGCGACGACTGCTACTGCGAGAAAATTGAAAAGGGATATCGAAAAGGAAGAATGCGAGGTTGTTTACGCTGAGCGCGGACTTGAATTTTCTCTCGGACAGGCTGAGTTCCTCGTGCTCTCTCCCGAAAAGATAACTGACAATGGTGGAAATGATGACAGTATAATGCTCCGTATGGAGTACGGTGAAACGAGACACATATTTACGGGAGATGCTGAGCGTGAATCTGAGATGAGTGTAATCGGAGCTTATACGGAAAGCGAGCTTTCAGCGGATATTCTGAAAATCGGACATCACGGGTCGTATACGTCTACCTCGGAACTTTTCCTAAGAGCAGTATCACCGAGTATTGCCGTAATATCCTGTGGGCGAGGTAACAGCTACGGACATCCACACACAACAACGATAGAAAGGCTTGTTGCATTGGTGCCTAGTATTTATCGCACCGACGTAAACGGAGACGTCGTGATATTTACTGACGGAAAGAGCTTTTATTTTAACGGAGAATAACAAAAAGGATTTTCGGTCTTCTCTGCAACTTTAGCGGAGAAAACGCGAACACCACCAAGGAATTTTCTTTGGTGGTGTTTTTGTCGTTGGAAAATTACAAAAGGCTCCCTCCGGGAGGGAGCTGGCGCCGGCGGCTTGCCGCGGGCGACTGAGGGAGAGCGCGTTATTATGAGGTCAATATAAATCCCAAGTGACGCAGGCTCCTTCCACCACTTCGTGGTCCCCCGCATCCGCTTGCGGATGGCATCTCGGGGGGAGGCTTTTGCGTGCCGTTCCTCTGCGGATAGTGGGTTCGGGCTTCTGCCCGATGGTGCGTGGACTGCCACGCGCTATGCTTGCCCCAGACGCAAGCACCCAATATTTCAGAATTCTTTTATGTAGACAAATTCAAGTTTTTATGCTATAATAAACTCAACGAAAAGTTGAGCAAACTCATTTTTAAGTCGCTTCAGTAATCATAACGTGTGTGATATAATTAAATCACGGTACCGATATGAACTATTAACGGAGGTGCAATTATGGCAATGACCATGGGGCAAATTATAAAGAATCTACGAAAAGGACGAGGTTTTACACAAGAAGAGCTTGCCGAGCGATTGGGGGTTACGTATCAAGCAATTTCAAAATGGGAAAACGATTCCGGAATGCCGGACATTTCGCAGATCGTGCCGTTGGCGACAATCTTTGATGTAAGTACAGATTTTCTGTTTGGTATAGACCGCACGTCTGAAGCAGAAGATGCACTCAAGATAGTCTCAACTGCAAACAGCATACAAGAATATGGCAAACTTGACACATATTTGAAGGCGTACGATATTTTGTTGGACGGTCTGAAAAGATATCCCAATAATTATTTAATTACGTTTAACTGTATGAACTTGGGTGTTTCTCTTTCGTTGCCGGACAACGGATGGATATATGCAGGGGAACGTGCCGAAGCAATAATCCACGAAACGATCAGACAGGCTAATTTCATAATCGCAAATTCAAAGAACGTCTCGGAAATATTGTGGGCGCGACAGAACCTGGTTTTCTTATACAGTGCAAATAAGAAATTTGACTTAGCCACGACCGAAGCCCGCAACTTTCCCGTTCGCACGGATCTCACACTATACTCTACAATGGCGATCGTGAATGAGTATATGGGCAACCACGAGCGAGAAGCAACCTACTTGTGTAGCGATATTGATTATTCGCTCCAAGCATTCGAAAACAATGTCGCTCGTTTAGGCAAAGCATATTATAAAAGCGGAAATTATACCGATGCTATCGAGGTCTATGAAAGATTCTTTGCCGTTATGAACGCAATCTTCAAAGATGAGTGTCCTCCGCCATATCACGATTTTGATTCCGGAGATTGTTATTTGTTGCTCGCTGAAGCATATCTTGCTATCGGCGAGGAAGAAAAAGCAATGGATGCGGTCGAGAGTTCTATTATGTACTATATTGAGCTCTTGAACAGAGAAACAGACAGTGAAAACTGCTACCCGATAGTTGTTTGCTCTCCGATTGTAAAAAAGCGTGAGTTTAAGCAGCGAATTCGCAAGGATATCATAAAAAAGAAACTGCAAAACAAATTATCCGATAAGTGTATCGAGAAACTTAATAAAAACAATCGTTTCGTAAAGCTTCTTGATATGGTGAACAATATCCAATAATTATATTTATCCTAAAAAATAATATTTATATCAGCAGAGAGTTTAATTACTCTCTGCTTAAGAATATATCTAGATAAATGTATTTTTAAGCAAAGAGTGATTATGAAGAAAATAATAAGCAAAATAATACTTGTACTATTATTAG
>JAZUQQ010000015.1:0-1652 GCA_045605765.1 Eubacteriales bacterium
CTGAGATCGGTGCAAACTTCGACCCCTCTCACCTCGTATGGCAGGGTATGGATCCCGTTGCGGCTATCATGGAACTCAAAGACTGCATCTTCCACTTCCATGCTAAAGATACTAAGATCGATAAATATAATACTGCGAAAAACGGTGTTCTTTCTACAAGACATTACGGCCAGGTTGCTGAACGTCCTTGGGTATTCCGTTCTGTTGGTTACGGAAACTCTACAGCTTATTGGAAAGATATCGTAAGCGCACTCAGAACTATTGATTACGACTTTGTTATGTCTATCGAACATGAAGACAGCCTTATGTCCGCTTCTGAAGGCCTCAGCAAAGCTATCGATGTTCACAAAGAATCCATGACTTTCGAAGATAAAGGCGAAATGTGGTGGGCGTAATTAACGCTTAAGTTAAACAAAAAACGGAGAATCTCGTATTCTCCGTTTTTTTGTAAACAGAAAACCACGCGATAGTCGCGTGGTTGAAAAAAGGTTAACCGATGAAGAAAAAATCCTCCAAATATGGTATAATAAGAAAGACCTGCCAGTCAAACTTAAAAACATATTTGGAGGATTTATCTATGAAAAAGGTTAGCATAGACAATAATAGTTTAGCACATACGAAATGGAATTGCAAGTACCATATAGTGTTTGCACCGAAATATAGGAGAAAAATATTTTTTGCTGAAAAAAGGTTAGAGATAAGGGAAATACTTCGGCAATTATGCCAGTGGAAAGGAGTGGAAATAATAGAGGGAGAAGTATGCCCGGATCATATACATATGTTGGTAAGCATCCCGCCCAAGATGAGCGTTTCGGGATTTATGGGATATCTAAAGGGAAAAAGTGCCCTGTTAATATTTCAGAAATATGGAAATATGAAGTTCGCATACCGAAATCGCGAATTTTGGTGTAAGGGATATTACGTAGATACCGTGGGAAAAAACACAAAGGCGATAAAAGAATATATCTCCGAGCAAATGAAAAGAGATCAGGAGAGTGATCAATTAGCGATATTTGACCCACGGGACCCATTTATGGGTAGTAAGTAACAATTGCGTGGCTGGCAGGCCAATCTACAACGCACTTGTGCGTAGCCAGTAGAGGGTAGGGCTATGCCCGAAAATGAAATACCACCCGCTATGCGGGTGGATATTTATTGTCTAATGAAAACAACCGCTGAGAAACAAACTCCTCAGCGGCTTTTTGCTATTACTCAAAGGAAACAGGCTTTGTATCACCCGTCGCAAAAGCATTAGGCCCGGGATCCGACATAGAGAAATACATTTTCGCGGCTTATGTCGTTCCAAAATCACGGTTGGAGCCGGAATTCTGTACCTTGTTAAAGGCATCGCGGAACATTTGGTTGTGCGCTTCCTCACGGTTTAAGAGAAAATCAATGGTCTCGCGTACCTTTTTGTCATCGATCTGGCGGTAAAGGTATTCGTAAACCACCTTTGCACGCTGTTCGGATGCGATGTTGCTGAGCAGGTCGGCGCACAAGTCCCCCGTCACCGTTACATAATCGCCTGTCCAGGAATAACCCGAAGCGTTGATAAGCCCCGGATTCAGACCGAGAATTACGTGGGACTGGATCTCTCCGCAGGGGACGGTTGTTGCGTCCACATCGTGACCGTTTAAGAGATTGATGGTCTG
>JAZUQQ010000016.1:0-14752 GCA_045605765.1 Eubacteriales bacterium
CACTAGGGTTCCAGCTTGTAATATCATTTGTTTTTTTGTAATAAACTCTGTCGCCTCCCGGAGCACCAAGGTATTCGTACACCATAAAGAACTCGCCGTTGCCCATCTTTGTCATAACGAACATTCCGGGGCGGTCCGTTGGGTCGCTGAATGTGCAAACGTCAACTATATTGCTCCAAGTAATACCGTCGCTTGAACGTTTGTAAACAATCTTTTGGTCGTGCGCGGGATCCGAATCGTCTGAGTAGAAGCAGTAGAGATATCCGTCTTCGTACCAAGTGAAGGGTTCCCAAACTCCTGACTGCGCCGGCCACCCGGGAACAGCGTTTTTTGAACAGCCGCCGTTTGCGATCTTGACAGTCTGTGTCCAAGTTTTTCCACAGTCTGTGCTGTACCAGATCCAGATCTCAGAGCGGACCGAATAATTTATAGATCCGCTTGCATATACGAGAGTTCCGGCAGGATAAATGCCGAGCTGTGCGGGAAGCTCATATAGGTGTGCCATCTGTCCCGGGCGGAGACCATCGGCGATTCCCGCACTACTTTGCTCGATAGGCATGGAAAGGAAGGTCCAGGTCTTTCCGCCGTCTGTACTTTCCATAAAGCAAGCGTTTGTATCCAACTTGTTTGCGCCGAGACAGAAATGAGCGATGAGTTTGCCGTTATCTTGGGGATTTTTCTGATATTTAAGTTCTATTATCGAGGGGTAATGAACAGAAGATATTTTTCCTGTCTCTGTGGTACTTTTTTCACTTGACAGCAGGGTGACGGGACCGTGGATCTCTACGTTTACACCGTTTTTAATAGTATCGGTAAAGTAAAAGTCGTAATTTTTAACGTATCCTCCGACTTTACCGGTGGGGCAGTAAGCCGAGCGGACGATCATTCCGTGCTGTGTTCCGAAAGTGGGGTATTTATTTCCCACAATCTCAATAGCTTTAACCCCGTTAACGTAGGCAGTTACGTTGCCTGCCTCGGTAAAGGTGATCTTAATTACGACATCGCTTCCGTTAAGGTGGTATTTTGCCGCATTTTCGGGCGTGTCGTTGAGCGCTACGGTTATCTTATTCCGACCCTTGTACGACGAAGTGTCGTCGTTATCATAATAGAATTCAAGTTTAGCATCGCCTGTTTGCGCATCGACCAAAAGGGATATCACGCTGTAATAGATTCCGGTCATGCTTGTGGGATTAGATGTGGAGTCGGTTGATTTTTCCATTCCCGAGCCGCCAAAGAAGATACCGACATTTCCATTTGGGCTGACAGTTGCGGTAATAGTTCCTTCAACAAGGGCACTATCATTAATTGCGGGCCAGTCGTATGTGACGTTTTTTTGAGAGGATGTCCAATACATCAATCGGGAATTATCGGTGTAGACCAGTCCTGTGCCGCGCTTGACCGTCCAGCTTTTGTTGCCGTTTAACGTCGTTTTGTTAGCGGGCGGGTCGACAAAAGAGGGAATATAGTTTTTATTTTCTTCTTTTGGAGGGGTGTCGTCACCTGTGTTGTCATCACCTGTGTTGTCGTTGCCTGTGTTGTCATCACCTGTGGTGTCGTCGCCTGTGGTGTCGTCACCGGAGTTATCGTCACCTGTGTTTTCGTTGCCGTTGGTGTCATCACCTGTGTTGTCGTCACCTGTGTTATCATCACCGGAGTTATCGTCACCTGTGTTTTCGTTGCCGTTGGTGTCGTCACCGGTGTTGTCGTCACCGGAGTTATCGTCACCTGTGTTGTCGTCACCTGTGTTGTCATCACCTGTGGTGTCGTCACCTGTGGTGTCGTCACCGGTATTGTCATCACCTGTGTTGTCGTCACCTGTGGTGTCGTCGCCTGTGGTGTCGTCGCCTGTGGTGTCGTCACCTGTGTTGTCATCACCTGTGGTGTCGTCGCCTGTGGTGTCGTCACCTGTGGTGTCGTCACCGGAGTTATCATCACCTGTGGTGTCGTCACCGGTGTTGTCGTCACCGGAGTTATCGTTACCTGTGGTGTCGTCACCGGTATTGTCGTCACCTGTGTTGTCATCACCTGTGTTGTCGTTGACTGTGTTATCGTTGCCTGTGTTGTCGTCGCCTGTGGTGTCGTCGCCTGTGGTGTCGTCACCTGTGTTGTCGTCACCGGTGTTGTCGTTGCCTGTGTTATCATCACCGGAGTTATCGTCACCTGTGGGGATGTCGGGTGTAGAGTCGTCCAAAGCGCCGTTGTTGTCTGTGTTTTCGTTACCGTCACTCGGTTTATGGCAGGCGACAATAGAAAAAATAAGTGTGAGTGTCAGAAAAAGGGCGATTATTTTTTTCATACGAGATCTCCTTATTTTAAAAGTATAAAATTATTTTGAAATAAATCTTGTTCCGATGCTCTTTCCCTCGGCAATATCGTAAAGAAGCTCGGGTCTTCCGCCATTTGCAATTACCATATCTACCCCGTTTTTCATACAGTTGTCTGCCGCGCGGAGCTTGGTGGTCATTCCGCCTGTTGAAAGCTCGCTTCCTTTTCCTCCTGCGAGCGCAAGAATGTTGGGAGTTATCGCGCGAACCTCGCTTATCAGCTTTGCCGAAGGATCGGTGTGCGGATCTGCGGTGTAAAGTCCGTCAATGTCCGAAAGGAGCACGAGCAGATCTGCCGAAACGCTGACAGCCGTCATCGCGGCAAGCGTGTCATTATCACCTATAACTATTTCGTCGGTAGCGATAGAGTCGTTCTCATTTATGATCGGAATAGTGCGGAGCTCGAGAAGTCTTCCGAGAGTGTTGTGGAAGTTTTCGCGTCTGCTTTCGCTTTCAATATCGGCGGCAGTAAGAAGGATCTGCGCGACTGTGTGATGATATTCGGAAAAAAGCTTGTCGTAGGTGTACATAAGCTCACACTGACCGACAGCAGCTGCTGCCTGCTTGGTCGGGATATCCTTTGGACGTTCGGAAAGCGAAAGCTTACCGACACCCATACCGATAGCGCCCGAAGAGACGAGAATTATCTCGTGTCCCGAATTTTTGAGATCGCTCAGTACTCTGCAAAGATTTTCTACCATTCTTATATTTTGTGCGCCCGTCGGATGGGTCAGGGTAGATGTTCCGACTTTTATAACCATTCTCATAGAAATTTCCCTTTTTTACAAAATTGTAATTTGTTTTAATATTTTATCATACTTTTTTATGATAGTCAAGGATTTAACGTAAAATGAAACAATCAAACAGTCTTTTTATTTTAGGTGAAGTTTTTGAAAGTGCGCGAGAAAACTTTCTTCAAAAAACTGTCTCGCAAAAAATGATAGCAATATCAGCAACGATTGAGGACGGAAAGATAAGGCTCGACCGCACGTATACCGATGCTCTGCTCGCATCGGGTGCCATTCCGATGATATTTGCGCCGACCTTTGATAGAGATAAAATAAAATTACTTGTTGATCGCTTTGACGGGCTTCTTCTTGCGGGAGGAGGCGATATTTTGCCTTCTCGGTACGGAGATTCCTTTTGCCACTCCGAAAATTCGATCTGCGAGGAGCGTGACGAATTTGAATTTTTGGTTTTTGACGAATTTTATAGGACGAAAAAACCGATACTCGGTATCTGTCGGGGGATGCAGGTTATAAACGTGGCACTCGGCGGAACGCTTTTTCAAAATATCAGCGGACACATGAGGACCGCTCACGAGGTGTCGCTTGGTGGATATCTTGCAGAAATATCGGGCAAAAACAGCGTCGTCACAAACAGTTTTCATCGTCAGGCTGTAAAAAAGCTTGGGGAAGGACTGGAAGCTCTTGCTGTTTGCGAGGATAATATTATTGAAGCTGTCGGAGAGCGCGGTTGCCGTTATCTTCTAGGTGTGCAGTTTCACCCTGAAAAGAGCTTTGCCGAGGACAAATTTTCAAGGAAGATAATAGAGGATTTCGTTAAATCCTGTGAAAAAAACAAAAGATAACATAAAAGGCGCTTCGGAGCGAAGCGCCTTTTGCCTTGTTATCAATAAATTGAGAAGCTTGCGAACTGGATTCTTCGTTTTCCCGTTTCGGGAATATTTGTGGTATTGACATAGTATATCATTCTACCGTCAGAACCCGATACAAACGAGGGACTGTATCCGATTCTTGAATTATTACCGTCCGTGCCTGTGGTATAGGGAAGCGGATTTGTCATGGTCGTTCGAGCATCACCGCTGCTCGTCTTTGTCATAACGAACATTCCGAGGCGGTCTTTAGGTTCTTGAAAATTACATACGTCAACGAGAAGATCGTGACAAAATATACAAAAACTATTATAAAAACGACATAAACTACTATTATGTAAAATGTATATTGCATTTTGACAAAAACGTTGATATAATTCGATTGAATGATATGCAAGATATCCAAAACTTATTTTTATTTAAAGGAGAAAAATCAAATGAAAAAACTTTTATCTATCATTCTTGCACTTTCTTTTATCCTGTGCGCGGGCGCACTTTCGTCTTTCGCGGCAACCACCAAGCTTTGGCAAGCCAACACCGGCTGGAACGTAGTACGTGGAGAAGGCATGGTGTGGTATGATGATGCCAGAGACGTCGATTTTTATTGGAAGGCTGACGCAAACGGAAAGACCTGGGACTGGCCGGTCTTTCGCAACGACACTATGGAAGAGGGAACGATCACCGCTAAGATCAGCGCGTCAGGAAACATCGGAATTTTCTTCGGTGCTCTTGGCATAGAAAACGTATCGGATGCCGGCGGAAAGAACTTGACGACTGCGGTCGATACCAGATACAGCTGGATTGCTCTTGAGGTTGCCCCCGACACAGGCGCTGCGGTTCTCAAATTCTATCACGATGACGATACGGCTGCCGGAGTTCCGCTTGCAGATAATATCCTTGCTACCGTTGCTCTTAACGACACGCCCGAAAATGCGACTAAGTACGGCATTGACGGAAGCAGCGACGTTGAACTCAAGGTTGAATTCACCATGGCGGGCAAGGTTGTAGCCTACGTTAACGGAGTTGAGACGATAACAAAAGAAGGCGTTACCCTTTTCGGAACCCAGTACGGAATGATCATTCGAAGCAATACCACATACGGCACCGCGAAAGCGAACACGGAGGTTGGTTATGTTAAGAACTTCAACAACGGAACTTCCGCACCCGATACCGGCGACTTTACTAACGTTTACGTTATAGCATCTACTGTAATCCTTGCAGCGACCTTCGCAGTTGTTTGCATCTCGCGCAAGAAGAGAATTGCTGAGTAATTCTGAAAGTAATTCGAAACAAAAGTAAAATCAAAGCGCACTCGATTATTTCGAGTGCGCTTTTTATGTATTACTTGTTGTAATTGTGTCCGAGAATGTTTTCAAGCAGCCAGCTCTTTTCTTCTTCGCTCGCAGTAGCATAAAGCTTTTCTGCGTGAGCATAAAGACTAGTTTTCAGTCCGCGTCCGACAAGACCGAATCCTTCTGTGTTTTCCGCGGTGTTTGTGAAGTAGAATGCGCGTCTTACGCCGTTGGCATCGTAATAAACGATGTATGCGCGCGCGGCGATCTCGGTCTTTGCGTTTTCAAGGGGAATGTTTGTAGCTAGCGTGGTAAATACGGTATAACTGCTTCCTGACATAAACTGATATACGCCGTAGTTGTGATATGCATCGACGACTATCGAATGTCCTTGATTGATATAACCCTTGTCGGTTGCGCTTCGAAGCTCGCCGCCGACCTTGTTTGCGAGTTGAACTACCATTCCGTACTCAACGTTGCGCGAGCTGAGTGATCCGAGTTTATCGGCAAGTGCCGTACTGATATGACCGTAAAATCTGAGACCGCCGTCCTCGTTGCTTATGTTGACGTCTGCCTCAAATACGCCGAATGCGGGAAGATTCTTTCCTGCTGAGTGAACAGGATCGTTTTCGGCGGCGTTAACGATATAGTCTTCACTGCTAAGATCGATCCAGCCTGCAAAAAATTCGGTATCCTTGGTTATTTCGGTGTTTTTATAGGCGTATTTCATATCAAGGTTTTTTGCGCCCTCTGCGCTTGTAAACCAACCGGCGAACAGACGGTTAGTCTGCGAGAGTGCCTTGAGTTTAGAAACGTAGATACGCTCACCTATGAGCACCGACGAGGGATATCCAAAGCTTGAAGGGAGCTCGATATTACCGTCGGTGTTATCGAGATCGTAGTACCAAGTGAGCTTATAAGCGTTTTTAAAACGGTATTTATAAGCCTTTACATTCGTGTTTTCGTCGTACTTTTTCCAGTTACCTTTGTTGAAATCGGACTGAGTAGCGCAGTATTCAATGTCGTAGTCTGACAGCGAGACACCGTCTGGAATGTTCGATGCCGCTTGGCTCCATTCGCCGCCACTCGAGGCCTTTATGACCTCGACTACGTAGTCGCTGTATACCGAAACGCGGTTACCTTTCAGATCCTCTGCAAGCGAGGTTGCGCGGATGGTAGCATATCCGTCCTCGAAGCTACTGCTTGCCTTGACAGCGGTGACCACACCAGTAGTTTTATTTACCGAAACGAGGTGTTCTCCACTGACTACCGACCATTCGACCGTTTTGTTGTGAGTGTCGTTGGGAAGGACCGTGTAGTCGATACCTGCTGCGGGAATGAATTCTCCGCCCGTCATAATAGTTATGGTGGGTCTATCGAACACGATCTGCTCGGGAAGAACGATAACCTTTACGATCGTGACCTCGTATGTCACCGAGAGACCCTGATATGTGATCGTAACCGTCTGCTTTCCGGGAGTCATAGAGGGTTCCTTTACCGAAAATCCGCTCGACAAAGGGCTCGACGAGGTGCCGTTCGTGTAATTAAGCTGTATTTGCAGACCCTCTGAGGAGAATTTTTCGTCCTCGTTAAAGACCACTCGGTTAGGCATCGCGACTATCTGAATACTCTTTATTTCGGACGAGAATTTTGCATAGTCGAGGCTTATCCAACCCACGTAGCCCTTATAGGTCGTCTTGCCCCACCAGATATTCTCGGAAGCACCGTCAATCTTGACGGTTTCGGTTATATTTACAAGCGTTGCGTCGGGAATAGTGATAAGAGCCTTGGAACTCGTCGTGGGTTGTTCACGGAGTCTGAGCCCTACGTCTGATTCTATAAGATATTCACCCGTAGGATATACGACGTCAACCGAATTTTTATACGCGGTAGGCATCTTGTAGTAGTTGATACCCTTTGATTTGGTATAGTTGTAGAAAGTCGCCCAAGTCCAAGTTCTGGTATAGACCTTACAGTCCTTGTTGTTTGTGTTACATTCGTAGGTGATAAATCCGGAAGCGTTTACCGAAATTACGAAGAGCGAGTGACCGTTAGTGCGGAAATGTCCGCCGGCACCGTATTCAAGCAATACGTCTTGAATGTCGCTTGCGGTGAACGACCCTGCTCCCCATCCGCCGCCGAGCGCGTTAACGAATTTTGATGGACTAGACTTGTCCATATATCCGAAAACCCTCATCTGGCAATAGCGAGCAAATCCCATACACTGTGTTGACAGAAGGTCAACGGTTCTGCCCTTGATCTTTACCCATCTCAGGCAGTTACAGGGAGAGGAGTTTGCAACGCAGTTTCCAAGGTTGTGACAGGTACAAGCTCTGCCATTTTTTGTGAAATACGAGGATCCTGCGGGGTATTCCGCGAAGGGGATGGTGACTCCGTTGACGCTTATTGAGCTCGTTGTAGAAAGGGTTGAGATTCCCGCATCGTCAGTCGTGTTTTCATGGAAAAGCGAAACGCTTTTGTCAGAAATATCGCACAAATAGGTTATGTATTTGCTGTTTTCTCCGAGTTCGTCGTCCTCATACTCGATTTCGTCCACATAGTAGGGATTTTCGGAGTAGAGAAGAACTGATGACTCGTCATGGAGCGTGAAAAATTCAGCGTTTTTAGGAGAGGCATCTTTGTCGCAGTCGTGAGAGTGTTCTTTTGCACAGTCATAAGCGAGCGAGGAAAGGTCGATCACCTGCTTTGAGGATTTGCCCGATGCCAAAAGAAGCTTTCCGTCTGCCATATAGTAAACGCCGTCGCTGCTCATTGAGAAAGAGGTTACGAGCGAGCCTTCGAGACTGATGTTGTCCGAAAAATATCCGTTTGCGTGTGAAAGTCTTGAAACTATGAAGCTTTGGTTGATTTCTCTCAGCACCCATAGTGAATCGCCGAAAACTGCGAGCAAGTGTGCGCCCGCCTTTTTGGACACGAGGCGTATTTCTTCGGGGCTTTCCTCCCATACGTTGCCTTTTTCGTCAACGCTGTACTGTGCTCCGTGATATTCCACGACCTTTGAGCCGTCTATGTAAAGGTTATCAAACTGACCTGCCGAAGATACGTCTTTGGATAAAAAATTTGAAAGAGCAAGCGAGGCGATACCGAAAACGGTGACGAGCGCGCAGATGATCGCTATCCCTTGCAGAAGCCACCTGTTGCTTTTTCGGACTTTATTTGTTTTTACACAGTCCATATTTCATTTCCTTTTCAACATATATGTCCGAGCGGACAATTATTCAGTATCATATTATCATATAATACGCTTTTTTTCAAGAGGGGAGAGAAAAGATTTAAAAAATTAAATTTTTGGCGATTTTGCCACAGCTTTGCCGTCGGGGCTTTGCACATTAAAAAAGCAGGACTTTTGTCCTGCTTTTATTATCTCCCGTTTGTAAATACCTTGCCTGCCTGATACTTATCTCCGAGAAGCTCGGAAACGGTCACGAATTCGTAGCCCTGCTCATCGAGCGTTTTCAGGATCTCACAGAACGCAAGATAGGAATTCTCGTAAAGCTCGTGCATAAGGATTATGCTTCCGTCGCGCACCTGAGCCACTACGTTGTTGACTATTGCCTGCACGTTCTGCTCCTTTACGCCGGTAGCGGTGCTCTGATAATTGTAATCGAGCGAGTCGACGTCCCAACGGATTATCGCATACGGACTTGCCGCCGCACGCGCCGAGGTTATCTGACCGCCGGGCGGACGGAGAAGCTTTATATCGTAATTTGGCAGATATTTATGAATAATATTTACCGTGTTTTGTATTTCTGAGTTATAGACCGAGTCGGAGCACTTGTCAAAAAACTTATCTTTTTCGTGCGACCAAGCGTGAATTCCGATTTCCCAGCCCTTTTCGACCGCGTATGCAAGACCCGGGCCCGTGCTTTCGTGCCAATCAACTCGATTTCCTACGATGAAAAAGGTCGCCGCACCGCCGTATTTCGACATTTCGTCAATGAATTTTCTTTGATATACCGAATAAGGGCCGTCGTCGAGAGTTATTGCGACTCTCTTTTTGGGAGTGCCGTCATCATCCGAATCAGTATCTGTGTCGGTATCGTTATCGGTATCAGTATCAGCATCGGTATCAGTATCTGTGTCGGCATCACCGACGTTATCATTATTTGCGTCTCTATCCGGTTCGTCGTCGGGACGTGTCGCCATACATATAGAAAATACCGCACAGAAAACGCAGGTTAGCGCAAGCAAGACCGCGAGTGCCGCAAAAGCTAAGTGTTTCAATTTATTCTTCCTTTTTAAAAATTATTTGGAACAAAGAGCCGCCGCGCCGATAATTCCGGCGTCGTTGCCGAGCTTTGCTATTTTTATCTCAGTCTGCGGAACGCCGTCGCGCGAGTAGCTTTCGGAAAATACGAGCTCTTTTATGGGAACGAGCAGATAATCTCCCTCGTTGCAGACTCCTCCGCCGATAGAAAGGATCTCAGGTTGAAAAATGTTTATCATATTCGTAAGTCCGCAAGCGAGATAGCTTATGTAGGAGTCAACAACTGCTTTTCCTGCTGCATCTCCTGCTTTTGCTGCCTTGAACGCGGTCTTTCCACCTACTTTTTCAATGCTTCCGTCGCAGAACTCCCACATTTTTGAGTCGGGGCATTCCTGCATCTTTTCTTTAGTCATCTTGATAAGACCGGTAGCCGAGCTGTAAGCTTCCCAGCATCCTTTTCGTCCGCAAGAGCAGGGTCTTCCATCCTTTTCAATGACCGTGTGGCCGAGCTCTCCGCCTGCGTGATTGAAGCCCGAATATATTTTGCCGCCTATTATGATGCCTCCGCCGACGCCCGTGCCAAGAGTTATCATAATAGAATCCTTCGTGCCCTTTGCCGCGCCTGCGACCGCTTCGCCGTACGCCGCTGCATCCGCGTCGTTTGCGAGGTAGATATCTTTTATTCCCGTGCGCTCGGAGAGCATTTTCGCGAGTGGAACGTGGCTCATTCTGAGATTGTTTGCATATTCGACCACACCGGTTTCGGGGTTTACTGTTCCCGGAGACGCCACACCTGCGTGAGCGATGTCCGAAACTGTGATGCCGGCTTCTGCGATAAGCTTTTTGCACAGATCTGCCATATCGTCGATAACGAGAGATATCTCGCGTTCCGCACCCGTGGGCACACTTCCTTTGAGGATTATTTCGTTGTTTTCGTTTACCACACCTACGGCGATATTTGTTCCGCCGAGGTCTATTCCGAGATTATACATTGTTTTCTCCTTAGATATATAAATTATTTGTTTTTTTCGTTAAAATCCTCGTCACCGAGGTATATTGTAGAGCTGTCTTTTCTGCTTTTTTTTGAAAAAAGAGGATTAATATATAAAGCAAATAGCGAAACTGCGAGAAAAATTAAGGAAATGACGATGATAGCCCAGCCGACACAGGAGAGTATCAGAGAAAATACCGTGTCCGCAAGTCCGAGAGTGATCGGGAAAAAGGCGATAATAAGTATTCCTATAATGATCCTCGGCGCAAGAGCCTTTGCCACGCTGCGCCGCTCATTGCCTTTGCGCGTAAAAATTATTTGACACAGGGGGAAGATAACGAGATATGCGCAGGCAATGAATAAAAGGATATCACTATGATAAAATATCAAAGCCGCTCCGAACGCGAGATTTACAAGCGAGGAGAAGAAGCTGACTTTTCCGCTTTTTAAAGCGAAAAAGCTTATACCGTAAATCAGTGAGGGTAAGCCCGATATTATAGAGAGAACGCCGAACACCGCGAAGATAATATTGATCAGATCGGAAAGAGAAAAATATCCTGACATATTTTTTATAAAATTACCGATAAGTACGCCGAAAACTGAGCTTATCACCGCGCCTGCGGTCAGAGTTGATCTTGCTTTCATATCAGTTACCTTTCCGAGCTTTACCTGAACTGTTTTATTACTCGTAGCACAAGTTCTGTATCTTCGTTTAATACAGTCTCGGCTATTGCGAAGAAGCTGTTACCCTCGTAAAGAGCAAATCTTTCTCCAAGTCCTGCCGAAGGAGCGACCTTTGATGTAAAGAGGCGAACTCCGTTGCGGGCGAGGTTTGCATAAAAGGTGTTTAAGTTCAGTCTTGTGTAATCTGAAAACGCTTTTTCTATTGGAATGAGCAGTTTTGCGCGCTCGGATATATCAAGAGCCTCGATCTCGTCGAGCGTATGCGACTCTGTAAGCGAAAATCCGCAGTTTTCACGGCGTTCAAGTGAGGACATAAGTCCTCCGCAGCCCAGCTTTGCGCCTATATCCGCGCAGAGTGTTCGTATGTAAGTTCCTTTCGAGCATTCTACCGAAAGGATATAATCTCCGCAATCCTCGTTTACACACTCACAGTCGAGTCGGTAAACGCTTATCGGACGCGCCTCGCGCTCAACAGTCTCTCCGCTTCGTGCGATGTCAACAAGCTTTTTCCCGCCGACTTTCAGTGCACTATACATCGGAGGGATTTGCATAATATTTCCAACAAAATCCTTGCAAACCTTGAAAACCTCTTCTTTTTTAGGGAGATCTTCGCATCTCGTTAGAATTTTGCCGCTTATATCCTCGGTGTCAGAGGTGAGCCCGAGCCGAAGCCCTGCGCAGTACGATTTTTTCTGACTCATCATATATTCAGACGCCTTTACCGCGCCGCCGATGAGGACGATAAGTACCCCTGTCGCCATGGGGTCAAGTGTGCCGGTGTGACCGACTTTTTTAGTATTATATAGCCGCCTCAGCTTGTTTACAACGTCGTGCGATGTGAAGCCGCACGGCTTGTTTACACACAGAATTCCAGAAAAAATAATATTTTCTGCCTGTTTTTCACTTTTTACCATTTTAGCTTTCTTCACCGTCCGAGTCGTCGTTCTCTTCGGGAATGTCGACCTGTTTGAGAAGCTCGAAAATACGAGCTCCGTTTTCCATAGAGCGGTCGTAAATGAAGCTGAGCTCGGGTGTCCTGCGGAGATTTAACTTGCGTGAGATGGCGGAGCGGATATATCCGTTTGCGCTCTTTATGCCTTTTTTGACGTCGTCGAGACTTTTGCTTCCGAGATAGGAATAATAAATTTCAGCAGTCGAGAGGTCGGGTGCTGCATGGACGCGCGTTATACTGAAAACACAGCCTTCGAGTCGTGCGTCGCGAACTGTGCGCATAATATCTCCGAGCGCGTGAGCGATCTCCTCGTCTATTTTCGCTTGTCTGTATTTAGCCATTTATGACGGATCCTTTCTTATTAGAGCCTTTTAATTGTACCATCTGCCCCCTGAATTGTCAAGGCAGAGAAACAAATAAATAAAATTATTTACTTTTTTGAAAAAACTCTTCCTTTATCATATATACAAGGCTTTTCGCATCAAGTGAGCAGGTCTCATAAAGGCTCTTGCCTTTTTCCGAGAAGGCAAACCCATCGATTGCGTTGATGCGGAAGGCTCTGCCTGACATCTTTTCGCTCTCGCGGATAAGCTCGTATATATTCATTGCCGCTCCGCCGTTTTTCATACCCTCTTCGAGAAAAACTATCGGAGTTTTCTTTTCGGGCAGCATCGCGGTGATCTCATTTGCTATCTCGCCGTAGGGCATAAGACGTTCGATCGCGATCACCTTGCAGGCATGAGAACCCTTTGCAAGCTCCTCGGAAGCCGCAAGTGCCTGAGAGCATACCTTTCCGTAGGTGATTATGATGCTGTCGCAGCTTTCGGCATCGACTGAGTTTTCGAGAATGTTCTCCGAACGCCTAGTGAGCTTTTCGAGCGCGGTCTTATCCTCTTCGCCCGACGGGTATCTTATAAACGAGGGCCTGCCCGAAAGCAATGCTTTTTCAAGCGCTTTTTCAAGTGACTCGAAGGAGAGCGGAGCATAAAGCTCGACGCCCGGAATCGACGACAGGAATGAAACATCAAAAATTCCGTGGTGAGTCGGGCCGTCCGCCCCTGCAAGACCTGCGCGGTCGATGGCAAAGGTTACGGGAAGACCTTGGAGCGCGACGTCGTGTATGATGTTGTCGTAGCTTCTCTGTAAAAACGAGGAATACACCGCAAAAACAGGACGTTTTCCTGCTGCGGCAAGTCCTGCCGCAAAGGTCGCGGCGTGTGCTTCGGCGATCCCGACGTCAAAAAATCTGTCGGGAAACTTTTTCTCAAAGCCGTCAATACCGCAACCGTGAGACATTGCCGCAGTTATGGCACAGATGCGTTCGTCTTTTTCTGCAAGTACGGCAAGACGATCCCCGAAAACCTTGGAAAAGGTCTTTTCGGGCGATTTTTCGGGATAAACGATATGAAAATGCTCGGGCGAATTCTCGGCAGGAGCAAATCCCTTGCCCTTGAGTGTTTTTAGATGAATTACTGCACTTTTTCCTCTGCGCTTTGCCTCTTCGAGCAGGTCGATGACCTTTTCGGTATCGTTACCGTCAATCGGGCCCAGATATTTGAGTCCGATATTCTCAAAATAGTTGCTTCCGTAAATGTTGTTTTTCCATTTGCGTTTGAGGTAGCGGAGTCCGTTTGCAATCTTCATTCCTAGAGCATTGTTCGAGAGTGTGGATTTCGCGCGATTCTTGACCGTGAAATACTTTTTCGTCGAGCGGATATTCGATATGTAGCGTGCAAACGCGCCAACGTTCTTTGAGATCGACATCTCGTTTTCATTAAATATAATAAGGAAGGGAAGCGACGGATCGAGATTATTCAGAGCCTCGCTCACCATTCCGCCCGTGAAGGCACCGTCGCCGATGACCACTACCGTAAATGAGTCTTTTTGGTCAAGGCGGTCTGCAAATGCAAGTCCAAGTCCTGCCGAAAGCGCGGTCGAGCTGTGTCCGCTTCCGAATTGATCGTGTTCGCTCTCGCTGCGTTTGGTGAAGCCCGAAAGTCCGCCGGGGGCGCGAAGCGTATCGAACACCTCTGTTCTGCCGGTCAGAAGCTTATGAGTGTAACACTGGTGCCCGACGTCCCAGATTATTCGGTCGCGCGGAGAGTCAAAAACGTAGTGCAGGGCAATAGAAAGCTCGACCACTCCCAGGTTCGATGCGAGATGACCACCGGTGGCGCTTACGCTTTCTATGAGCAGCGCGCGTATCTCGTCTGTGAGTGTGTTTAGAGAGTCAAGTGGCAGCTTTTTCAGATCCTTCGGAGAATTTATCTTCGAAAGAAGGGTGAATTTTGATGTATCCATATTTTTATCGCTCTTCTGTCGTTATACTTCATTATATAAATTATACATTTATGTTATATATTTGTCAAGATAAGCTGAAAATATAAATGTAAATTACAAGCTTTCTGCGGCTTTTGTTCCTTTCGTGATCCCGGAAAGGTCAAAAAGATCGATGCAGCCGAAAACCAAAATATGGCCTTATCGGTCGGATTTTTAGATTTTTTGAAAAAATCTTAAAAAATTTCAAAAAAGGGCTTGACAAAAGCGAAAGTTAATGCTATACTACTGAGGCGCTCAAACGAGAGTTGGCGCTGCCACAACGAAAAAGCATCGCAAGTACCGCACAATTCGAACACGGACACAGAGCGTGTCGCGAAATGTTCGAA
>JAZUQQ010000017.1:0-3964 GCA_045605765.1 Eubacteriales bacterium
CTTATCGGGTCTGCTCGGACACACCGATGCGAGCTTCACACTCGACACCTACACCCATGTAACAAGCGATATGCAAAAGAACGCCTCCGATGTGGTAGGCAGAATGATGCAAAATTTTATGAGAAAGGAATAAGACTATGGTAAAACAAAAACGCAAAAACGGCGAAGGCACAGTACACCTTCGCAAGGACGGTAGATGGGAAGGCAGAGTCGTAATAGGATACGACGATAAAGGCAACCCAAAGACCAAAAGCGTACTTGCTCACACCAAGAGCGAGTGCGTCGAAAAGCTTGAAAGGCTGAAGGAAGAATGCGGAAGAACCGCAGAAAAGCTGAAGCCGGACATGCCCTTCGGAGAATGGATAGACTTCTGGTATAAATACTTCTCAAGCCCCAAGCTCCGACCGACAACTCAGGCGACCTATGAGAACCGCATATACGGTCACATCATCCCGAGCGTAGGTAAAATACCACTCTCCAAGCTCACGCAGAACGACCTACAGCAATTTTACGCAAAGCTTAAACGCACAGGCAGAAAAGTTAACGTGGAGCTGAAAGGCACAGGCGTATCCGACCGAATGGTACGCTCCTGTCATGCACTCTGCAGATCGTCGCTTGAAAAGGCGGTTGAGGAAGGACTCATAACGAGAAACCCATCAATCGGTTGCAAGCTACCGCCAAAGAAGAACGGTGAGATGAAGGTGCTAACGCAGACCGAGATCGTAAGGCTGTTAAACCAAGCCTACGACGAGGGCTACTACGAGATGTTCCTCCTCGAGCTGACCACAGGAATGCGCCGTGGCGAGATACTCGGACTCAAATGGCGAGATCTCAACCTCGAAACAGGCGAGCTGAATATCAAACGGCAGCTTACGACCAAGGGTATCTCCGTACCGAAAACAAAAAGCTCGATCAGAACCATCCTCCTTCCGCCCGATATGCTTGATCTACTGCGAGAAATGAAAAAGACGGCAAAATACGATTGGATCTTTCCATCACCCGTGAAAGAGGGAGAGCCGAGAAATCCCACGGCTATCACAAAACGCTTCCGCATCATGCTTGAAAGAGCGCGTTGCAAGCATGTTCGCTTCCACGACCTGCGCCACACCTTCGCAACGATGGCACTTGAAAACGGCATGGATGTGAAAACGCTCTCCGCCATGATAGGACATGTAAGCTCGGAAACAACGCTGAACATATACAGCCACGTAACCGACACCATGAGAGCGCAAGCGGCGGTGAAAATCGACCGAGAAATCGGCGGTACAGACGCTCCGATGCCCGAAGCGAAGGATGAGCCAAGGCAACCGCAAACGAGCGAAATTGAGGAAAATTTCGAGCCGTGGAAGCCCAAGGTACGAAAGAGTGGCACGGGATGCGTGTATCAGATCAATGATCACCTGTGGGAAGGAAGCTACTTCCCAAGACTCCCCGACGGCAGCCGAAAGAAATTCAATGTATACGCAAAGACACGAGAAGAATGCGAAGCGGAGCTTGCCAAGATGATAGAGCAAAAGAAGAAGGAAATTGCCAAGATGAAGAAAAAGATGAAAACGGCGTAAAGCACAGAGGGGCGACCATACAAACGGTCGCCCCTCAAAAATTGCGGCACAGTAGTCAAAGAAAAGGATTATTACATAGGTTGCTGGTTTTTCTTTGCCATTGTCAAATAAAGCATTACGGTAAATATCGCACTTGCGGTACAGGATGCGAGAGAGCTGAGCCAAACGCCGTTCAGCTCAAGAAAGGGCGCAAGGATAAACAATGCGGCAATCGGAAACACAAGCGTTCCGAAGAAGGATGTGAGCATCGAGCGTGCAGGGCGTTCAAGTGCCGTGAAATAGGACGAGAAGCACATATCCACCCAACCCGTAAGATAAGAGAGCGAGAACAGCTTCATACCGATAATGCTGACGGAGAGTAACTCGGTATCCTCGGGCTTAACGAATAAGGGCGCAACGTACCGTCCTGCAAACATCATAAATAAGAGTGATGCGGCAGATAGTACGATAGCTCCAAAAATAATTCGTCGGAAAATTGCCTTGACCTTATTTATCAGCCCTGCACCGTAGCAATAGCTGATGGCAGGCTGAAGCGAGTCAGCCATACCGAACACGAGCATACCGATAATGCTATCCACATACATAATAACCGAGAATGCAGCTACTCCCGTTGTACCACCGTATTTCAGTAAAAAGAAATTGAATACGATGGACGTAATCGACATAGAAATGCTACTGAAGAACTCGCTGGAGCCATTGGCAAGGATGCGGATAAAAACAGCTTTTTTAACCTTGCCTTTGGTATAATAGAGATCCATTCGCTTTCCTCGGAAAAGAATCAGCGTAATAACCGAGCCAAGAGCCATCGCAAGACAACTTGTAAACGCCGCAGCCCAAACGCCTTGGCCGAGAAATACGATCAAAATAACGTCGAGAACAATGTTGAAGACCTGCGTTCCTATACTCAGCCACATCGAAAGCCTCTCCTTTCCGCATGCGCGGAGATAGTTGTCCGTAGCGTGATAAATAAGCATTAAAGGCGAGAATGCGGCGTAAACACGGGTATAGGTAATACCGTATTCGATAGCCTGCTCGGTAGCTCCCGGTGCGAGAAACCGCACGAACGGTTCGGAAAAGGCATATCCTGTCACGCCTATGATACAGGAAATCAAAAATATGACCTTTAGCGTAAACGTGAATACCTTCGATGCTTCCTCCCGCTTCTTTTCACCGAGCAATACCGATATGCGTACCGATGCACCTGTTGCTATCAGATTGGCAAAGCCGAATACGATCATAATAATCGGCATAATGAGATTGACGGCAGCAAGCGCGTCCTCACCGATAAACCGACCAACGAATAACCCATCGGCAATCTGATAGAGCGCACCGAACGCCATCGTGATCATTGACGGTATGGCAAGACGAAAGAACAATTTCGTTGGCGGTAATTTTTCAAAAATCTCGGAATCCAAGTGTAAAAAACCTCCTAAAAAACAAAAATACCCGGTAACGCGAAAAAGCGAAACCGAGCGCACTCGACACCTAATCCGGCAATTGAACACTACGGTGTTCTGCCTCCGGTGACATATATTCAACGCAGATATTGTACCACAAATACAGGTGAATGTCAAGCAAACGATTGAAATATTCATAAAAATATGATATAATAAACTCACAGATAAATAAGAATTTGTAGGAGGTTATGTATGCTTGAAAAAATGAGCGACTTCTTCGAAGCACGACTTGACGGATATGATGAGCATATGATGACCAACATTGAATCCGCAAACGAGTTCTATCCCTTTACAGCAAAACAATTGCCGACTTCCGAAAGCTGCCAAATACTTGATTTGGGATGTGGTACGGGATTGGAATTGCAAGAATATTATACGTTTAACCCAACAGCAAGGGTAACAGGAATAGATCTTTCGCAAGGAATGTTATCTGAACTCAAACGAAAATTTGTTGGCAAGGAAATAACCTTGATACATGGATCATATTTTGATGTGCCTCTCGGCAAGAATGTGTTTGATGCCGCCGTATCAGTGGAAAGTCTGCATCATTTCGAAAAAGAAGAAAAGGTTGCGTTATACGCTAAACTACATACAGCATTAAAGAATGACGGTTACTTTATCCTTACGGATTATTTTTCGCTATCCGACGAGGAAGAACAAATGCACAGACGAAATCTAATGTCTTTGAAAGAAGAACAAGGGATTGCGGATAATGAATTTTATCATTACGACACTCCACTTACGGTAAAACATGAAACAGAAGCACTTCTTGAAGCAGGTTTTTCCTCAGTTGAAGTGTTAAGCAATTGGGGAGCAACATATACGGTAAAAGCAGTTAAATAAACTGTCAAATTCCAATTTGTCGGGATGATGATAAGAGCGAGGGCTGACGAAAATCAATCGTCAGCCCAAGTCGGATCGTAGCCATGTCGTTCTGTGAGCCAA
>JAZUQQ010000018.1:0-4146 GCA_045605765.1 Eubacteriales bacterium
TGCCGCTTGTCACCTTGCCCTCGGAGCAGGATTTACGAACGTGCTTAAAGATTATGATAAGTACACCGTAAAGGAGTGCTATGAAAAAGGAATAAATGAGTCGATGATCCACGTTGACTTTATGATAGGAACTGCCGATCTCTCGGTCATCGGCATAACCCGCGACGGTAGGAGAGTGCAGATATTTGAAAACGGAAACTGGGCATTTTAAGATAATAGAGCAGCGCCTCGGAAAATTTCCGAGGCGCTATTTTTTATATGTAACTGAATATCTTTCTAAGCGACGCTTTGTCAAGTATGGTAACATCCTTTATCTGATACCTATTATCATCCGAGTCTCTGACGATCAGATATTTTTTATCAATAAGCTTGATATCGCTATGTCTGTTTCGAATGGTGAATTTAATATTTCCTCTGTCGGTCGCGACCTCCCATTTCAGAACTCCGAACTTGTCCTCAACGTTTAAAATTGCCGTGATCTCGGGGATCATATAGTAGTCAAAAAAGCAGTCCTCAAGAGCTTTTCTTGACGCGGGATCTATTTCAGAAAGATCTTTTATCAGTGCTATTTCGTTCTCCTTGGAATCAAGCAGAGAAATGTAATGATCTGTGTCGGTCATCGGGAAAAGCCTTCTTGGCTCAAGATCCACTATAATATTGCCGTCACTGCGCTCGAGCTTTACGAGATATGTGTCGGTTCTTACTATTTTATCATTTTTTGTAACTATATATCTTGACATTATTTTCACCTCCGATTTAAACAAAGCGCTCTTGCTCTTTTTCTCTGCTTACCTTGTCTGCCATAGACTGTATCTGAACGAGCTTGTAGTATTTGCCCTTCATAGCAAGCAGCTCCTCGGGAGTTCCGCATTCGATTATCTTTCCGTTGTCTACAACAACGATCTTGTTAGCCTTGCTGAGCGTGGAAAGACGGTGTGCTATCATTATTGTCGTACGTCCGCTGATGAGATTTTCGATAGCCTCCTGGATCAGATGCTCGGTCTCGGAGTCAACAGATGCTGTCGCCTCGTCGAATACGAGAATGCTCGGATTTTTAAGCACGGCACGTGCAATGGAAAGCCTCTGACGCTCTCCGCCCGAAAGACCGACGCCTCGCTCGCCGAGAACAGAATCGTAACCGTCTGGCTGTCTGACTATAAACTTGTGTGCGTTTGCAATATCTGCGGCGTGTATAACGTCATCGACCGTGTAGGATTCGTTGCCGTATGCGATGTTGTTGTATATCGTATCGTGGAACATCATAGGCTCCTGCTGAACAAAGCCGATCTGCGAGCGATAGTATTCCATATCTATCTTGCGTATGTCCACGCCGTCAACAAGTATCGTGCCCTGATAATGATCGTAGTAGCGCAGCAGGAGGTTTACCATGGTCGATTTGCCGGAGCCGGTGGTTCCGACAATACCGACAATATCTCCCGGTTCGATTTTCAGATTTATGTTGCTTAGTACCTTTTTGGTACGGTCAAACGAGAAGGAAACGTTTTTGAATTCAATCGAGCCGTGCATATTGACCTTCTTGTTACCCTTGCCGAAATCGTGCTCGGGCTCTGCATCAAGAATGTCGAAAATTCGCTCGGCAGATGAAAGTGCGTGCTGATAGGAGTCGTTGAGATTTGCAAAGAAGTTGACCGGCTCGTAAAACATTGAAGCGTAGGATATAAACGAAACAAGCAGTCCTACCGAAATATCTCCGCCGATGCTTGCAGTACCGATGACGGCAAGACCGCCGAGCATCCATATGACTACCGAGCCAAAGGATACGAAGCAGTTTACTGCGGCTGGGTAGATGTTCAGTATCTTGCCCGCTTTAATATCGGTATCGTACCACTCCTTATTTTTGTCCTCAAATATCTTGGTAGAGTTTTTCTCGTTGGTAAAGGATTTTATAACTCTGATTCCCGGAATCGTGTCGGTGAGTACCGAAGAGACCGATGCCCAACGTCTCCAGATACGTCTGTAAAAGGGAGCGATCTTCTTAGAGAATACCCGGGCTCCGATAGCAACGAAGGGAACGGGAATAAGCGAATATATGGCAAGAGTAGGATTCATTACTATCATAATGATAATTATACCGATCATCTTGAAAAACTGAACCACAACCTCTTGCGTTATTCTGAGCATAAACGCCTGAAGCGTAGAGCTGTCGCCCGAAATTCGGTTTATAACAGATCCGGTAGAGGTCTTATCATAAAACCGCATAGAGAGATGCTGTGCGTGCTCATAGACGTCATTTCGCAGGTCTCTTACGATCCTGTCGCCTGCTTTTCTGAGATAATATCCTCTTATCGCCCCGAGAGCGTATCTTATGATATTTGTCGAAAGTAGGAGCATACCGATGAAAATAAGACCTTCGTATACAGTGAAATCAAAAATTCCGAACAGCTTTACCTCGGTGGACGCTTTGTTGCCGAAAACGAGTATATCGTCAACGAGAGTACGTGTTAAAAACGGTGGCAAAAGTGCGAGAACTGTGGTTATTATCGAAATTATAACAGAGCATATAAGAGTCGGTATCTCGGGTTTCATATATTTGGCAAGACGAGAGAAAACCTTGCGCTTGCTCTCGCAGTTTATACACTTTACACCCGGTGCGGAAAGTGTACGACCGCAGTGCGGACAGCTTGAAAGCTGTTTTTCATATGCAGCCGCAACGGCATCAAGACGGCTTTGAAGACTTTCGCCCGCTTTGTAGCTGTTTACGTAAAATACAACGCAGTCGCAGAGAGCCGAAACGCTGAACGTGTAGCGGAAAACATTTTTGTTCTTTTCTTCGCTGTACAGCTTTACACGAATAAATGCGTTTCCGTACATACGCTTTGTGAAGATTTTTTCAATATCCGAAAAATGGATTTTTTCGAATATCTCGCCGCTTTGTACATCGGTGACAAAAAGTGTGTCGGACGTTGCGGCAAGCACGGTTTTTTCGTATTTGCCGTCTGCAGAAAGATCTCCGACGATCGCAAAGCGTATGGGATCGTCGGCACTTCCAAGTGCCCAAATGTTATTCATCTCGGTTTTTGTCAGGTGTTTGTTGATGTGAATCGCAGTATCCATAGCTACCTCCCGCCGCTTTTCTGCGGCCTGATACTCGCAGACACGTATGCTTTACTCTTTGGATTTACGTGCCGTATCGTTTTATCGTTCTGGATCTTCGCTTAGCTGCTTCCCGCAGCATTTCCTTACAATATCCGAATATGTTTTCTTTTCTCGTTTGCATTTTACTACTCTTTTTTTCAAATGTCAACGAAATTTGCGAAAAAACTTTTGTGACCTTTTCACATAAAAAACATATATTTTTGTGTAAATACAACAAAAGCAGAGAAACGCTTATGGTTTTGTTGACAAGTGAATTTCTGCGTGATATAATTACGAAATAATACTGAAATAAAAATTTCTCAGGATATTACTCTTCGGGCGATTTTCCTTGACAGCAGTATGCTTTTATGTTACAATTTGTGCGTAAAATGACATAAAAGAGATGAACGTATGAAGCCTTTTCTCTGCGCGGACCTTACTGATGATAAGGAAAACGATAAGCTGAAAGGCGAAGAGTTTGCAGTGCGCTCGATATCATCCGAGTAATCTCAATATGTTGAAAAAGCAATGCTAAGGCGGAAGAGCTCGAAAACAAATCTAAGCTGATTCTTCCTCTCCGCATTCTTGAGGTTATAATCGCAGCTTTGTGTATACTGTCATCCTTTGTGTTTTTTTGAGGTCATATCAGAGATAGAATATGATATGACTCTTGCCCAGATGTTTTCAAAGCTCCTTTGCTTGTTTGGATTGGAGGACTCTTCGGCGTGGTTTGGCTTGCTTTGTGGTTTGCCGGGTATAAAAAGAAAAAGCGGGTTATGAGCTCATACGACGCATAAAGGGTGCTTTCTGCCGTAGATGTTCTCTATGGACGCGGGCACTCCCTATCTCGGCGAGGTTGCACTCGTTGCTTACGATAGCCCGATATGCAACACCGGAATACTTTTCTATAATACGCTTTTCGATGAGAATGCCGCTTGTCACCTTGCCCTCGGAGCAGGATTTACGAACGTGCTTAAAGATTATGATAAGTACACCGTAAAGGAGTGCTATGAAAAAGGAATAAATGAGTCGATGATCCACGTTGACTTT
>JAZUQQ010000019.1:0-11635 GCA_045605765.1 Eubacteriales bacterium
GCCGCTTGCGAATGTACGTAGGATCATTACGTTTCCTCGTTTACCGATTTTACAAACTTCGTTGTAAATTTCAAATGCAGTGGGATGCCAATGAGTTAACCCGCTTTCAACCTTGCCGAAAAGCATCTTGGAAACACCCAAATAACAGTCATGAGGATCAACGCCAAGTTCAATACGGATATCATCATATAGGTTCCAAACAATATTGCCGTCGTCCGATAGAAGCTCAAATGTACCGCAGAGGTCCGGTGTTTGTAACATCATTTCATAAAGGTCTTTTGAGTTTTGAGGAATGAGCATTTTAAGCGGCATCTCTTCATTTTCAAATGCTACGTCATATCCCCACGTAATATAGATTACCTCGGGAATATTTACATCGTTTAAATTTGCCAAAGGGAACATTTTTCTTTCGATCAAAAGTTTGACGGGAAGGTCAGGTTCTTTATCGAGCTTTGCAATCAGATTCTTGTGAGCTTCTTCAAATCCACTCCAATCACCGTCGCGGTCTACTTTCCATTCTCCTTTTTCCGCATCAAAATCAATTTGTTCGAAATCGGGGAAAAGATATAAGGTGTCGTCGAAAATAAAATATTCAAATCCGTTTGATTCTTGCTTGATATATTGCATCGGTAGATTACGTTGAATTGCTGAATTGTAAAAACGGTACTCGGGTGAATACAGCAAGTCCGTCATGAATTTTTGATTAAAATCCAAATAATACCGAGATTTTTTATATTCTTTTTTGTTTTTCGGTATTTGAACAAGAGCACAAATTCCCGCAGAGATCAGACATATAAGAATCAACGGAGATAATAGAACAACCAATATACCAATCAATAGTTTTTGATACCATTTCATTTTATTCATCAGAAAACCCTCCTTTCGGTAGTATGAAAAAGCCGCAGAACACCTAAGTCCTGCGGCTTCTTTTCGCGGTTTGAAACCGCATTTGGCGGAGAGAGTGGGATTCGAACCCACGTGTGCTTGCGCACAAACTGATTTCGAGTCAGCCCCGTTATGACCACTTCGATATCTCTCCATAATTATGATGCAACAGCGTGCATCATAATTATGGAGCTTGATGAGACGAGGCTCAATGAGCTTGCTCATTGAATCCACTTCGCATTCGCAGCTCGGAGGTCGGGGAGCTTGCTCACCAGACGTAGAGTTAGCGAATCCTCGCCGTAGACGAGATATCTCTCCTTGATGCATACTGTACATATTTGGTTGTATTTGAATTTTGCACGGCTTTTGCAAGGCCGAAGTTGAAATGCTGTCATCCAAAATTCAAGAAAAATGAAGCATTTGGGAGATATTGCGAGGAAACGCAAGCTTTTGCAAGTTGCAGAGTGATAAGCTCGGCTACCTTTCGAGTCAGCCCCGTTATGACCACTTCGATACCTCTCCACATTGCTCGTCGACATACTTGCTTCGATACACCGCATATATCGCAACATTTTGCACTGCGAGGTTTATTATATCACATAAAAATCCATTTTGCAAGTCCTTTTCGCATTTTTTCAATATTTTTTAAAAAAATTTAGGGCAAAATTACAGTCTGCACGCTGTTTCCGAGCGCGGGGATTATCTTATCGCGAAGATCCTCGGTACGAATGCGAAGACTCGTGGTATTTATACAAGGGTGGCAACCCACATATTCACCCGCAAGTACGTCCTCGTCAACCAGTAATTTTACTTTATTTTCTATGTCGTAAACAAGTCCGAGAATACTGACTGAACCGGGAGTGAGATCAAGCATCTCTTCGAGTTTTTCGGGCGAACCGAAGGAT
This sequence comes from Eubacteriales bacterium, assembly GCA_045605765.1. GTDB lineage: Bacteria > Bacillota > Clostridia > Oscillospirales > CAG-272 > SIG672. Next base: position 1,791 of record JAZUQQ010000019.1, read on the forward strand.
AGTCTCGACGAGCCGATCTGTGAAGAAATTATACTCGTCTTAAAATTTTTATATCCGGGCATCATAAGCAGATAAAACTGCGTCTGCTGTCTATTACACAGAAAGAGATTTTTACATATCGTAGTACCGAGCTTTTCGTCTATCTCGCGACAAGCCTCCATCGACATCGCCGCTTCGTGATCCACTCTCGTATATTCTACACCAAGACTATCGAGAAAATCATACGAGCGTATTTCTTTTTCAAGTCGTTCGTGCTCGTTTTCTGGTCTTCCGTTATATATCATTTTTGATCCTTTTCATTTATTTAGGGGACTTAAAAAGTCCCCCCTCAAACGTTTTACTGTTTTATCCTGTTTGATTTTACGAATTATTCTGTTGGGATACGAGCATATCCGCGCCGTAGATTTTACGAAGCTTCGGCTTCTCTATCTTACCCGTCGGATTTCTGGGAACGTCTGCGAATATTATCTTCCTAGGACGCTTATATCTTGGGAGCGCCGAACAGAACTCCTGTATATCGCTCTCAGTACAGGTATGACCCTTCTTTATCTGGATTATAGCAGTTGCTATCTCGCCGAGACGCTTGTCGGGAAGTCCGATGACCGCAACATCGTGAACCGCGGGATGTGCGCTTATAAAGTCCTCAATCTGTACGGGGTAGAGGTTTTCCCCGCCCGTGATTATGACGTCCTTCTTTCTGTCCACGAGAAAGATAAATCCATCTTCATCCATCTGAGCCATATCTCCCGTAAAGAGCCAACCGTCGCGAAGAACCTCATTTGTCGCCTTTTCATCCTTATAGTAGCACGTCATAACGCCGGGACCCCTAACGCAAAGCTCTCCAACTCCGCCCTTCTCTACCTCGTTACCGTCGGAATCGACTATCTTAACCTCCCAGCCGTAGCCCGAAACACCGATAGCTCCGACCTTGGATATATTGCCGATACCGAGGTGAACACAGCCGGGTCCGATAGATTCACTAAGTCCATAGTTGGTATCATAGTCGTGAGTTGGGAAATAGTTGAGCCAATGATTTATAAGACTTTTCGGCACAGGCTGAGCACCGATGTGCATAAGTCGCCACTGGTCGAGGCAGTAATCCTCTTTCTTAATATCTCCGCTATCCAGCGCGTTAAGAATATCCTGTGCCCAAGGTACAAGAAGCCAGACTATCGTACACTTTTCCTTAGAGACTGTTTCAAGCACGTATTCAGGGCGCGTTCCTTTCAGAAGTATCGCCTTTCCGCCAACAAGGAAGCTTCCGAACCAGTGCATCTTCGCGCCCGTGTGATAGAGCGGTGGGATACAAAGGAAGATGTCGTCCTTCGTCTGTCCGTGATGCTTTTGCTCTACGTGACAAGCATGCACAAGGCTTCTGTGTTTATGTAGAATAGCCTTAGGAAATCCCGTAGTTCCCGAGGAAAAATAGATCGCACCATAATCGTCGTCGGTAATTCTTACGTCGGGCGCAACACTAGACTGATCTGCCGTGAGGTCGGCATAGCTCTCTGCAAAGGTAGGGCAGACACCCGATCCTGCATATACGAGAAGTCTGTTTTTACGGATAACGGGCTCGATTTCCTCAATACGTCCAATAAACTCGTTTCCGAAAACGAGCAGATCCACGTCGGCAAGATCAAGGCAGTATTTAATTTCGTCGGACGAATATCTGAAATTGAGCGGAACGGCTAGCGCTCCCGTCTTGAGTATTCCGAAATATATCGGAAGCCATTCGAGGCAGTTCATGAGAAGTATTGCTACCTTATCGCCCTTCTTTATTCCGCTCTCGATAAGCGCGTTTGCAAATCTGTTTGACTTTTCGTTAAAAACACTCCACGTTATCTCGCGTCGGTAATATTTTGGCTGGGTAGTTTCAACGAGATCGTATTCTCTCCAAGTCACTCTTCTCGTCTCTTCCCTTTCCGGATTGACCTCGACAAGACAAACGTCAGATCCGAATTCTCTCGCATTTTTTTCAAGTATATCGGTAATAGGCATAAATAATGCCCTCCTTTAAATAGCTTATGGAAAAATACCGCAGTTTTGTATGACTGCGGTATTTTTAAACCGTTTTTAAAATCTTATGCTATAACGTTTACAGCGATTACGCCCTCAGTCTCCTTTACCTCGTTTATAACGTTTTCTGGAAGCTTTGCGTCAAAGTCGATAAGGGTGTACGCAAACTCGCCCTTGGAGCGATTAACAAAGTGTTCGATGTTGATTCCCGCATTTGCGAACGCCGAAGAAACGCCCGAAATAACGGCAGGAACATTATAATGGAGAACGCAGCATCTGCTGAGTCCGCCGCGCTCAACCACCACGCTCGGATAGTTTACGCTGTTTACGATATTTCCGTTTTCGAGGTAATCAACGAGTTGCTTTGCTGCCATTACAGCGCAGTTGTCTTCGGATTCGTTTGTGGAAGCACCGAGGTGAGGAATTACGATGATATTGTCAACTCCAATAATATCAGGAGTAGCAAAGTCGGTAACATAGCAAGCGACCTTCTTATCGTCAACTGCCTTGATCATATCCGCGCTGTTTACAAGCTCGCTTCTCGAAAGATTGATGATACGAACTCCGTCCTTCATCTTAGCAAAGGACTCTGCGCAGAACATATTCTTGGTATCCTTAGTCGCGGGAACATGAACCGAGATGAAATCACTCTTCTCGAATATCTCGTCGTAGCTTGACGCCTTCTTGACCGAACTCGAAAGTCCCCAAGCACCTTCGACTGTAAGGAAGGGGTCACATCCGATAACGTTCATACCCAGAGCGACTGCCGCGTTTGCAACGAGTCCGCCGATAGCGCCGAGACCGATAACGCCGAGGGTCTTGCCCTTGATCTCAATACCTGCGTATGCGCTCTTATTCTTTTCAACTACCTTTGCGGCGTCTTCCTGACCTGCAAGAGTTTTTACCCATTCGATACCGCCAGTAATATTTCTCGAAGCAAGCAGGAGAGCCGCGACAGCAAGTTCCTTAACGCCGTTAGCGTTTGCTCCGGGAGTATTGAATACTACGATACCTTTTTTTGCACACTCTTCAACAGGAATGTTGTTTACGCCTGCGCCTGCTCTTGCGATAGCCTTAACGCTCGTGGGGAGCTCCATATCGTGCATAGCCGCACTTCTGACCATTATAGCATCGGGAGTCTCAGAGTTATCGCTTACTGTGTATTTTTCATCGAAAATATCGGTTCCGACCTTAGCGATCTTATTTAAAAGAAGTATATTGCTCATTTTAATTTATTCCTTTCCTTTTACGGCTTACGCCTTGGGGTTTTCAGCGGCAAATTTCTTCATAAACTCAACGAGAGCCTCAACGCCTTCATAAGGCATAGCATTATAAATGGATGCTCTCATACCTCCGACACTTCTGTGTCCTTTAAGGTTTACAAGTCCTGCCGCAGCAGCGTCCTTCGGGAACTTCTTGTCAATCTCCTCGTTTCCGGTAACGAAGGTTACGTTCATCATCGAACGGCTGTCCTTCTGAACGGGAGCAATATAGTAATCCTGAGAGTCGAGATAATCGTAAAGAAGACCTGCTTTCTTTACGTTTCTTTCCTTCATAACGTCGAGTCCTCCAAGCTCGAGGATCCAGTTATAAACAAGACCTGCAACGTAGATCGAGTAGCAAGGAGGAGTGTTATACATAGATCCGTTTTCAGCCATAAGCTTCCAGTCAAGCATAGAAGGCATCTTGGGATCGCCGTACTGGAGAAGATCCTCACGGACAATAACGAGAGTTACACCTGCGGGTGCCATATTCTTCTGAGCGCCTGCGTAAATAACGCCGAACTTCGATACGTCAACAGGCTCGGAAATGATGCAAGAGGACATATCTGCTACAAGCGGAATATCTCCCGTATCGGGAATATAGTTGTACTTGGTTCCGTAAATGGTGTTGTTGAAGCAAATATGAACGTAGGACGCATCGGGAGAGATCATATCTCTGGTAACAACGGGGATACGGTCAAAGTTAGTGTCCTTCGAGGTAGCAATGCACTTTACGTCGTAGCCCATCTTCTGAGCTTCCTTATAAGCCTTGCCGGAGAACTGACCGGAAACTATGTAGTCTGCCTTGCCGGTTCTGCCGATAAGGTTAAGCGGGACTGCCGCAAACTGAGTCGATGCACCGCCCTGAAGGAAGAGCACCTTGTAGTTGTTGGGAATATTCATAAGCTCACGAAGCTTAGCCTCTGCGTCTGCTATTATCTTTTCATAAACAGGCGATCTATGACTCATTTCCATAACGGACATTCCCGAGTCGCCGTAACACATCATTTCCGATGCTGCCTTTTCAAGCACGGGTACGGGGAGCATCGAAGGTCCTGCTGAAAAATTGTACACTCTGTTCATAAATAAATCTTCCTTTCTGTTTACCGTATTAGGCTATATTTTGTCACGGTAAAAATGAACTTATATTTATTATATATTTTTTATATGCCGTTTGTCAATAGAAAAAGAAAAGATTGTATGTTTTTACAAACAATCTTTTCTCATTTTTTACTAATTATGCAATTTGACAATTTAAAGTAATAGAGCAATGAACTCGGGAAGACCGTTTTTGGTATAATACGGTGCTTCTCCGTTTACGAGGGGAAGCATATACTTAATACATTTGTCGGTAACGCCGTTGCCTGCCTCGTTTACAAAATCACTCGGAACGTATTTTATCTGGTTTGCAACCTTTGAAACGTCGAACGGCAGGTAGCTGACGCTATACTCTTCCCCGTCATTTCTGATCATGCACATCATACACTTGCTTTGACCGTCAAGTGCTGCACTCACTGACGCCTCTCCGACGCCGAAGCTTTCCGAAATATCGGTAGCCGATGCGATATGGCTTGCGCATCTCTGAGGAAGATTGAGTACCACCGAACGAACCTTGCAGCCGAACCTTTCCTTGACTGCAAGCTCAAGTGCTTTGCCAGTTCCGTCGAGATATTTATGACCGAACACGTCGACCGCACCGCTTTGAGTATCCTCGCCAACGAGCCGTCCGTCGGCAAAATGAAGTCCTTCTGAAACCGCGACAACGACGTTTGGATGCTTTTTAAAGGCTTCCTCGATATCCTTAAAGAAAGCGTCATATTCAAAATCTCGCTCGGGCAGATAGATATAGTCGGGAGCAATGCCCGTATTCACCGCCGCAAGCGCAGACGCTGCCGTCAGCCAACCAGTATCTCTCCCCATTATTTCAACGATAGTTACTGCCTTTACGGTATAAACGGCCGTATCGCAGAGTATCTCACTCATAACGGTTGCGATATATTTAGCGCACGAACCGTATCCGGGCGTATGGTCTGTCACTGCAAGGTCGTTATCAATAGTTTTGGGAACTCCTACAAAATTCATCTGCCAGTCGAATTTGTCCGCAACTGCCGAGAGCTTGGACACTGTATCCATCGAGTCGTTTCCGCCGATATAGAAGAAATATCTGATATTATTTTTCTTAAAAAATGAAAAGAGCTTGATATACTTTTCGTTATTCTCCGCCCCATCGGTTACCGGAAGTTTAAGTCTGCACGAGCCGAGAGCTGCCGCGGGTGTTGCCGCGAGTCTCTTCAGCTTATCCTCTTTATCTTCGCCATGGAAAAATGCACTGAGGTTTATGATATCGTCTCTGAGCATTCCCTCGACGCCGTTTCTCGCGCCGTAGAGCGTTTCTATTTTATCAGATTTTATCGCCGCCGAGATAACGCCTGCAAGCGTTGCGTTTATCGCCGCCGTCGGTCCGCCCGACTGTCCGACTATTGCGTTTGCTTTTTCTGTAAAGATCATAGTGTTTGCTCGCTTTCCTTTGTTTATGATGTGATTATAGCATAAAGCGGTGGGGTTGTCAATGACGGCATGAAATTTGTATGATAAACAATTATATAAAAACAAAAAGAGGTTCAACAAAGAACCTCTTTTGCACTTATTCGTGGGGAGTAAGAACGACCGCTCCGTAATCATAGAGAGTAACTGTCGATGATACATTAAAAACGACGCCATCCTGAGTAAAAGAAACAGTATATTGGATTTCAATCAGCTTGCTGTCAGCGAATGTCAGATAAATATCGGCTGTAGAAGAACCAAGTGCCACAATCATAATATTCTTATTCGCTTTATATGTTTTCGTTTGGCGGTTGTAACTAAAATTCTCGTAAAAAGTCATATCCTTTATAGATTTAACAAGTTGTTTACGTAGCTCGTTAGCGTCTGCAGGATCGGGAGCATAGCTCTCCTGTGACTGTTCTGCAATTACCAATTTGACCCATGCATTATCCTCGGTAAATTTACAGTCGGTGCGAGTGCATACTGTTGCGCCGTTTCCCGTGACCTCGGCCACCTCACTGTATGCAAAGTTTTCAAACACTGAATCTTCAAATGCGGCGTTCCAATCCGATTTTAACATACCTGTAAAATCAATGCTTCTTGTTTTTGTCTGCCCACACACCGTGCGTTTGCGGCAATACGGGAATATGAACCCAACGCGTGCGGTGTGGTGCACTATAATCGCAAGTTCTCTTTATCGCATGCTACAGCAAATCACCAAAGGCGATTTGCTGGGTTCTGATTCTGTTTTGAGTCATAATAAATAGAAAAAGAGGTCAAAAGACCTCTTTTTCTATTTATGACCCGTACGGGAATCGAACCCATGTTTCCAGCGTGAGAGGCTAGCGTCTTGACCGCTTGACCAACGGGCCATGTCAACGCAGAAATTATACCACTTTTTTTGCAAAAAGGCAATATCCTTTTTCTACAAAATATCAGGCAAATATTTATGCGATTTGCTCAAAAATCACAATGTTTTTTAATTTCTGCGTTTCATTTTTTATTTTTAGCCGATCTTTTCATACACCGTATCAAGAGTTTTTCGGTCTATTTTCATATTTGAAGGATCTCTCCTTGGTGACTGACCTTCAAAATATCCTTCCTTTGTCAGAAATTCAACGTATTCTTCAAGACACATATCAAGCTCCTTCATGCTTCTCGCGTGATATCTTCCGACGTATCTGAAATGCCACGGCTCATAGATTATTCCGGTTGCGCTCTCCTTATCCTTTTCAAACCTGAGAACGAAGCCAAACTTCGTGCAGTTGTCCGCGAGCCATCTACCCGCCTCGGTGTTTTCAAACTCCTCGGTAAGCTCGACCTTGAAGGTGGTATCTATTATATCGAAAGCAAGACCGCTCTGATGCTCGCTCGTTCCTGCCGCACAGGAATAGGTCTCCACATTTTCTCTTGCTTCGCTCTCGCTTATTTCGACCTTTTCCACCCACGCGCCGCACGTACGACATTTAGTGATCTCCGCTTTCGTGATAAATTCCGTGGCGCACGCCGAGTCCGTACACTTATATTTTTTAGTATTTCTGACGTTTCTGTTGAAAACGCCCTCCTGTGCGCAGTAGCTCCTGTAAGCACTGAGCACCTGCAAATTTTCGCTTTTGAGACTGCCTGACGCGACTGCTTCCCTTAACATCGCGGTAAGCGCTTTCAGTGCGGTAGCGTTCATTTTCAGCTCGGGACGAAAGCGAAAATCATATTCGCTTTTCGGAACTTCGCCGAGAGCCGATCTGTCGCAAAGCACTTTGAGCGAAGACTCTCCGTTTTTTTTAAGCGGATTTTCCTTATTTACAAGCACGAGATAATCGTTGCTCCAAAGCTCGCCCGTCGGCTCTATAAAATCTATATACGCCGAAACGTCGGTGATATAATTATGGGAATATATATCCTTTTTTCCTTCGCCCGAAATCGGGATATTATTCATATTTACGGCAAAAAAAGAAGAGCCCAGCAGTAAAACGGCGAAAACCCTGAAAGCTTTCTTCATTTTTACACTATCTTCCTCTTTTCATTTATTTTTAATTGTTTTGGTCGGGAAATTCGTCCGCATCAAGCGGTTCGAGATTTTTGGGATATTTCAATTTGAGCGAGCAGTCGGTCGGCGCGATATATTCTATCGAGATAGTTCCCTTTTCCTCATTAACCTCGATCGTAATTCCTTCGAAATAATTTGAGATAAATTCGATCGGCAGATGGATACGGTCGGAAACCTTGTAGACCGCAACCGAAAGGTGAACCGGATTTGAGTTGATATACGCCGTGTCCTCACCGAGATACAGGGTGAGAATATCCGATTCGCTGTTATTGAGATAGAACTTCATCTCGTTGCCGTTTACGATCATAGTATAACCGCATCTGTCCGCAATACGCGTAAAATCGGTGCACATCACATCATCGCGTATAATATTTGCCTTGTAAACGTTTGCCGACGCTTTTTTTGTATCTACGAGACCTATTGAAAGCTTGTATCTGTTTCTCTGCTCGACCTTTTCATTTTTAAAGAGAGATACAAAAAAGCAAGCTCCGATTATAATAGACAAAACGAGTGCTATCGACAGTGATGCAATTATAAAAAAGAGCGTTCTTGCTTTTGCTTTTTTTGACATCTGTTATCCCTCCTTAATATTCTTCGTCCGTTTTCTTATTATATACTATTATTTTTATATTGCAACAGTTTTTTGTTAATTTTCTTTCTTGCGACAAATTTACGACAAATTTATTTATAATATTATCCTTTATACTGCCGTCTGTAAAAGAAACAGCTCCCGTAAGAGAGCTTTTCTTTGATTGTAGATAATTTCGACACCGTTTGGGGAAAGTTTATTCTGTTTCTGTTGAATTGTTTTTGGATATTACATAGTTTTCAAAAGTGAAATAATCGCTTACCTCATTTGCATTCTCTAAAACAGTGTGTTTGGGGAACGAAACGCCTATTGCCTTTCCGTTATCATTAAAATTCCATGAATTGCTAGAAGAGTGATACCCCTCTTCAAAAGTCATAGGATATTTAGAGATGCTAACCACTATAGTATGAAACAAAACTGTTCCTTTGTCAAAGGCTCCGTTGATCTTTATTTCGATTGGTGCGTAGTAATAAAAATAACTCCACTCGTTGTGTTCTGCCCCGTTTTGTACGGACAGCACAAAACGGGGCAGAACACAATTCCGATAGTTTTTTCATTTCTTATCCCTCCTTAATAGTTTGCCTTTATAGCGGCGATACAGGCCGAGCACCAATAATTTGTATGACCTTTTAAAACGCATGGTTCGTTGTTTTGGTTACAGGAATTATGACTTGCTCCTAAATTGTGTGTCAATTCATGCTGTATTGAACGAGTTAAATCACTAGTAATAATCGTGGATGTCACAGAGTTTTTACCGTTAACATTTCCGGATCCAACCACTCTGCCATGATCGCCGTTTTCATATCGACAAACTGCATAACCAACTAACCGATAAGTATGATAAATTTCGGAAGTGAGCACCTTTAATAATCGTCTGGAACTTCTGTGATGACTTGTATTACACGAAGAATTGTCCGCACAATCTGTCGTACAAATCTGTGTTAAGGTAGTAGCATGGCACGAGGAGTTACAGTCTAACATTGACGAATATTCGATGTCTTGAATATCAAACCGAATGTTAAAATTTGTCAAAAATGTATTAACGGCAGTTTCATAATGACTACGCAACACACTTTCTGGACACTGACAAGACGCATCATACAAAATTCTTGCGTCATATGTTATGTGAGCATATGTTAGTACATCTAATATCTCCCACTCATCTCTATAACTGCCATTATTAGGCACATACGCACCGTGAATAAGCTTAGCGCCGTTGGTGGCGTCGGAAGTGGTGGTTGCCAAAGCGTAGCCGAGAGCATAGCCCTTTTTAGCGGTAAGCTTAAATGCACCGCTGTCTGTTACGGAAACGTTCCATTCCATGCCGCCGGTTATCTCGTCGTCGCGCAAAACAATATCCGAATTTACGACGACCTCGTCGTCTATA
>JAZUQQ010000020.1:0-36192 GCA_045605765.1 Eubacteriales bacterium
GCTGTTACCTCCTATCATAAAGCAAAATACGCCCATAACTTCTATAAAAAGCTATGGGCGTATCAATATAATCCTCAATATTATTCTCGGATGGGTCGATATCCCATAACCACACCGGGAAATCTAATTTACGAGAACATTATAGCAAAATTTCTCGCATAATTCAATGCAAAAATGTTAATTTACATCCATCATCGTTCCGATAAAGAACGGGATATTATTCTCGCAGTCCACGAGCATATACACAAACGGTCTGTCAAGATGAACCTGCTTGATTTCGGTAGGATCTGCGGAAGTCGCTCCGTCCATTTGAATTGCCGTAACAGCTCCCGCCTTAGTCCCCTTTTCCCCGACTTGGATATAGGTTTTATGAAGCACCTTGCCAATATAGATCGGCCCCTCGCTCCATTCGCCTAAGCCGCCAAATTCAGCACGCTTATTGTCGAACGCCTTGGGCATTCCCATTGCCTCAAGGATCTCATTCATTTCCACTTTGTATTCGGTTTCAAACTTAGGAATAGCTGTTTGTACCGTTCTGCTCTCGGCATTTGCGAGCAAAGCTGCGAGGGATGCACCGTCAAGAGAGTTGATATACTCGGACACGCTAACGCCCTCGTTCGGAAGCATTGCAACAAAGGCGTATTTTCTTTCCTTATAGTACTTGATAAAACCGGTCGCGTTCTCGTCTTCGAGATACTTGCCTTCGGTGGAATACATCAGCTCCACATCCTGCTTGGTTCCATCTTCCTTAGTGAATGTCTTGTCGCGCACTTGATCCTTTTCGTAGATCTCCGTCCACTCTGCTTCAAAGGCAAGAGCGTTCACGAGATACATAATCGCTTCAGGGGGAATCTGATCCAGGATTTCCGGGATCATTCCATCGGTATTCTGCTTTACCCAATTATTGATATCCTTTAGGGTCTGCTTATCAAACGGTGCCTTGTAGATGTCTGCACCATAGTAATCGGCATTGGTCTGCAGGAAATCCTGATTCACCGTAAAACGCTCATCCTCGGTAAACCAAATGGAATTGGCAAGACTCAGCTTATACTTATCGCCCTGCGGCAGATTCTTCATATAGCTGTAAAGATACAGATTCAGTTCCTCGGTAGTCATTCCGAGAACTTCTTCCATCTGCGCCAAAGTTTCCTCTTCTGCACCGTTTGCTGTCATAGCCAAAGCGCAGAGCACCGACAAGGGTGAGAGCAACGTGTTCTTACCGCTTTCATTGCTTGCCTTGAACAAGCGGATCGCAAAATCTGTAACGTCCGCGTTCTGTGAACTGAGATCATCCAGAGCATTCACATTATTAGGCGTGATACCTTCCATTAGATCTTTTGCCTGAACCTCCATCGAGCAACCGGTCAAATTAACAGCCATTGCACATACGAGAATCAGACTGATTATCACTAAACTGATTCGTGTTTTCATCTTCATTCCTCCTCTCAATCGTAGAAGAACTCATATTCGGGCAGAGCCTTCCATTCCTCCGTTGCGGTCAGAATATCCCGAATACCCTTGCAGGTATCAAGGAATTTTTGCCCCTTGGGATCATCGGATTTATAAGAAAGTGCAATATCCTCAGCGCGAACGGTCTTCACCTTATCGCCGTCACGAAGAGTAAGGATTAATGTCATGGACGGATCCGACGAAAGTTCTCCGCCGTGCGGATCGTATTCATCCGGATATGTCTCTATATCCAGCTCCCAAAGAAGCTCCCAAATCTCAAACAACTGCGTACCGTCAAGCTGAAGCGTTGTAACGTAATCCTCTGGATTTGTAGCATCCGTTGTTTTCACTAACTTTCCTGTGGCACTGTCATAGGAGCTGATGCCATAGGTGTTCCACGTCAGAGAAAAAGATAGGTTATCCGGCACGTCGGTATTGACTGCACCGTCCATGTCACCGTTTCCATCCTCTTTGTTATTGCCTTGATCACCGCGGTCTCCGGAAGTCGCATTTCCCGAAAGGCCGTCCGCTTCCGGAGCTTTATCCATTCCCGCAGGCAACATACCAGGGAGCATCATAACCGAGAATATAGTCAACACCAAGCACAGTGGAATGCACATAGCCAAAATGCGATTACGATTTCTTCTGCGCTCCTTTATTCTATTGTCACTGCGGCGAAACACTTCCGCTTTACATTCGTTTAATTCTCTCATAATAACAGCTCACCATCCCTTCCAAGAATGATGCGAAGTTCCTTCTTTGCGCGATACAGAAGATTATCCACCTGTTTGCGGTTTTTCTTCATTACCTTGGCAGCTTCGTCATAGGTCATCTCTTCGAAATAGATCAAGTGGATAACCACACGCATATCTTCCGGAAGTTTGGCAACGGCGGCATTCACCGCACGCTTTCTCTCATCTGCCAGGACGATCTCTTCCAGTGTCTTTTCATCATCCGGCAGGTTTTGTGCCTCGGAAAGCTCAACAACGTCAATCACCTTGCGATGCTTGATATAATCGAGGGCACGGCTTCTGCCGATCATAAAAAGATATGTCTTCAAGGTCACCTTGAAGTTGTACCGATGTCTATGTACGACAAGATCCGAGAAGGCATCTATCGCAATATCTTCGGCTGCGTGGACGTCGTGCACGTAACGGTCAATGAAGAAAACGAGACTGCGAAACAGCTCCTTCATGATCTCATCAAAGGCACTCTCATCACCATCGAGGAAACGGCGGTAGCTACTTGCGCCGTTATCCATAGATTTTTCCTCCTAAACTCGGGATCACGTCTGACCCCTTCACTTATTATACGACTGAACCGGTGGCTGTTCCTTATAAATAACCGCAAAAGCCCGCAACTTTTCTAAAAGTTACAGGCTTTCATCCTCGTCCGTTTTAAATTCTCGGGTGGGCTGATGCTTCCTGTAACCGCACCGGGAAATACTTTGTGAAAGTATTATAGCATAAATTTGTGACTTTTTCTACCCTTATTCTAAAGCATAATAGCTGCAGAAGAGGGTTAAATGGATTTATGAACGACAAAAATCCGATCACCTTATTTGATGATCGGATTTTTGCTTACCCCGTACCGGCTTTCACCCATTGGTCAATTTTTGTCCCTTTGAGCGAAAACCCTTCCCTTCGAAGGTTTCTTATTTTATCTGTTAAGAATAAGCTTTGTGAGCTCAACGGGATCGACGATATTGCCATCCTTATAAACTCTCATATTACCCGACGCGATCTCGTCGATAAGCACTACCTCGCCATTGTTATAGCCGAACTCAAACTTGATGTCCCAAAGGTCAAGACCGATGGTTTTGAGGTCGTCTGCAACAATCTTCGTGATTTTAAGGGTCTGCTCTTTCATAGACTCGAACATAGCGGGAGTCATAACTCCGAGAGCTGCAAGTCCTTCCCCAGTTACGAGCGGATCACCCTTTTCGTCGTTTTTGAAGGTACATTCAACGTATCCGCCTTCGAGGACGGTTCCGTCCTTTATGTATTCGCCGTATCTGCGGATAAAGCTTCCTGTCGCAACAAGACGGCAGATAACCTCGAGTCCGTTACCGCCCTGAGCCTTGCCGAAGCACTCTGCGGGAAGAACCTCCATAGTAGCGTCATCAATATTTGCGCTTACGTAGTGAGTCTTGATGCCTGCTTTTTTAAGAAGCTCGAAATAATGTATCGAGGTTTCGAGATTTGCCTTGCCTATTCCTTCAATAGTAAGACCAACGCTGTTTTCGCCGGGATCAAATACGCCGTCTTTGCCGGTGCAATCGTCCTTGAATTTGAGCATAACGTTTCCGTTGTCAAGAGCGTAAACGTCTTTTGTTTTGCCTTCATAAAGCTTTTTCATAAATACGATCCTTCCTTTTTTCGTAGCTACGATTTGAATTACATATACATTTTATCACATTTTTTTCTGATTGTATATAGATTTTTGAAAATTTTTTTCGGTATATTGAAAAAATTTTCACTGTTATTTTTATACTTTTATTGGGGATTTTCGACATTTTAAGTAATTTACTGTTCTATAAGTAAAAACCAACAAAAAGCAGCTCTTATTTTAGTGCAAAAATACAATGCTTTTTTGTTGATATATTTACAAATATATTGTATAATACCATATGTATACTATACATGGGCTTTATTCGTATCTTATGAATCGGATTTTACTGTCATCGTAAACAGCAGGACTTGTAACGGTCACCTTCATCTGTGTCAGCACAACCTACGGAGCATCGAACTTGACGTTGTAATTACGATGTTAGATACCAACGATGTCAATAAAGACAACTATACTCTTGACTGTGGTGCTGACACAACGAGAGCGGTCCTTCTCTAATTGATATTTAGAGCAATTCCCAAACTGATCAGAGGGCATATTCAACTACAGCATACATCCGTAGGGAGATGTCTGCCGGCACTTGCCGAGGTTATTTACGAAAACATCAAAGACACGATAATAAAATAACAAACTATAAATGAAAGGCAAATTGATGAAAAGAATTTTATCTGCGATTTTCGCTATTGCCCTGCTCGTCTCTTCTCTGATTCTGTATTCCTGTTCAGATACGGGCAGATCAAATGGCAGCGGGTCTTTTTTCACATTTAAAATAACACAAGATTACGTCATCGTTCATCCACAGGATGCAAGCTTTGCTGAAATAAATACGGCAAAGTCAATATGCGAGGCAATAAAATACTCTACAGGATTATCCCTTGAAATCATTGACGACTCTAACAACACTCACGAGCACGAAATAGTCATAGGCAACGCAAAGCGAAGCGGCGTTTCATCTGCCAAGATCAAGACTGGAGATTCGGGATACACTATTTTTTCCCTTGACAACAACGTGTATATTTACGGCACTTCCGATAATTTTCTTAATATTGCCGTAAGCACTTTCATAAGTGAATACATCCTTAATTCAATTACCGTTACTCTTTCAAGGACGCTTAATATCGTTTATAATCACGAATTTAAAAAGCCGGATCTCAAAATAAACGGTATCGATATTTCGCAGTACAAGATCGTTTACGACCCCAAGGCGGCAACTACCCACTATCGAACACAGGGGGCAGGTTGGGTAGAATCTTCCAGATTTAAGGATACTGCTTATGCAGTTGCCGATGAAATTTACCTGTTGGCCGGAAAAAGGCTCGAAGTCGTTATGGCTAATGACGAAAACGAGACCGAACACGAAATACTTGTCGGAAAGATACCGTCGCGTGATGAGACAAGCGAATTTTATATAACATATGGTGTCGGATACTCTGATGACAGATACGGTTTCGGAGTAGTTGGAAACAAGCTTCTTATATCAGGAGGCAGTCCAAACTCGGCATACTTTGCCGCACATGCTTTTTATGAGTTCTGTGAAGAAATGGACGGTTCTGATTTCAATTCTCCGCTGAAAAATGATCGTACCACACTCATCAAGGTTGCCTGTATTGGTGACGGCATTACACACGGAACATCGTCTGTTAGCGTCAACACTCACGCATACCCAATATATCTCCAACAGCTTCTCGGATTTAAATATTATGTTGCAAATTATGGTACTCCAAACAAAAAGATGACCGATTTTGACGTAAAAACCGATGATGAAACAAATGACGGAACTACAACTGAGTACGAACGCAGTATTTCGTTTGTTCCTGACGTAATTATCCTTATGCTCGGCACGAACGATGCAGATCCTAAAAATTCTTCTTGGTCTGCAGGGGGATATGCTAAGCTGTATTCCGAATCTGCCGCAAGAATGGTGACGTCATATCGCAAGCTTAATCCAAATGTTCAGGTATATATCGTATCTCCACCCGCTGAAGCAAAAAGCACTCTTTGGAGGGAGAATCTTGTCACAATATCTCAGTGGAACCGTACGATTTCGGAAGATCTTGACTGCAATTTCATAGATATATTTAGTGCAAGCACGGCTCTCGGATGGGATTTTCCCGACAATCTTCATCCGAAGAACGAACAGTACGCCGATCTCGCAAAAGCAATCTACGACGGTTTAAAGCATACCATAAGGATCAAATAAAAAACCAGATTATTGCATTTGCTTTTTCAATAGTAACCTTAAAACTCTCAGCTTTATTGTAATTGAATAACTGGGTCGAAGAAAAAGTCTTCCGTGCTCGTTCTGAATTCGGTGAGAAGTATTGGTGAAAAAGGCAACGTACTCATACTCCCGAAAATTTGTATATTCGCTCCTTACACCTTTATTTCAAGTCCATTTTAGTCTCTTGCGATATAATTTCGTAATAATCTTTCACCCTTATTCTCTACCGTGAAGGTGAAGAAAATTCGGCAGACAGTCCTTAGATTATACGTGCTGACGTGCCGTATTGAAATCTTATCGAAAGGTCCTCGGACTTCTCAAACGGTAACTTTTCTTTTGCGAGAAGCACATACTTTTCTTGTAAAAAACGAACAATGTTTTGATTTTAAAGATATTTATGAAAATACAAAAGAGGCGAAAACGCCTCTTTTTAAATGCTTTTCTCATATTTTGTGCGGCACTCCTCGATAATACGTACAGCATCCTCTCTGCCATAATACTCTCCCACCTTGACCTCTATGCCCTGCAATACCTTATAGTTCGCAAAGAAGTTGGATATTTCCTTGAGGGTAAAGGGAGCGAGATCGGAGAGAGAATGGATCTCCGCATATCTGGGGTCACAGTCAACTACCGAAATAAGCTTATAGTCAAGCATTCCGTTATCTATCATACTGAGATATCCGAGTACTCGTGCGGGCACGGTACAGCCCGGAAAAGTAGGCTCGGACGATATAACGAGAATGTCAAGCTCATCTCCGTCGGGCGCAAGGGTGTTCTCTATTACTCCGTATTCGGCAGGATAAGCCATTGCAGCGTAAAGAACCCTGTCTAGCTTTATGTGTCCGCTTGACTTGTCGCGTTCGTATTTATTTTTTGATCCGAGCGGAATTTCGATCAGTGCGTTTACTACGTTGTCCATATTTTTGTCTCCTTTTGTTAGTCTGGTATATTATAACACTGCTTTTTGAACTTGTTGTGAACAGTTTAAATTCGAGGGCATTTATGGTAAAATTTGTTTTAAGAAATTCTTTTCTCACATCTTGCAATATTTTTTGAATGTCACTAACAAACTAAAAAGCTGTCTTTATTGTTAGAACACGAAAAAGGAGTAAACCAATATAAAAAACATTAACTTTAATAATTGTAATTATGGAACTGTTTTCCTACTTGGCAAGCTGCAGCACCAACTCTTCTAACGATAATCAGAGAGAGTATATTTTACCCAATGAACCGAGCAAATTTTCATTTTCTCTTACTTGGAATGTTTTAGAAATCAGCTCCTATGACAGTAAACTGGAAAGCTTGTGAAAACAACCGATGCCACAAACCTTACTGCTCCATAATTGCCCTGTGGTTCATCTTAAGCGAGTTTAAGCACCAATGGGGGAGTTTATATTGCTGTGGGTGTTTGCCTATAATCGCATTGTGGGGCATTTTGGACGGTCTGACGGTGTGTAAAAAGTATGTATTTATACACACCGTATCACTCAATCAAAAATGAGGTGTTCCGCATTTTATTGCAGAACACCTCAAATTTACGCTATTTTATGCTATTGTTTTTGTGTAAATCTTACTTGAAGTATCTCTTGAGAAGTCCTTCGAGAGCCTTGCCATGTCGAGCCTCGTCGCGTGCCATCTCGTGAACGGTGTCGTGGATAGCGTCGAGTCCGTTCTTCTTAGCACAAGCCGCGAGGTCAAATTTTCCCTGTGTTGCCCCGTATTCGCAGTCAACTCTCCAAGCCAGGTTATCCTTGGTGGTAGCCTTCATATTGGGCTCGAGGTCTGCACCGAGAAGCTCTGCAAACTTTGCAGCGTGTTCTGCTTCTTCCCATGCCGCTTTTTCCCAGTAGAGGCCGATCTCGGGATATCCCTCTCTGTGAGCAATTCTTGCCATGCAGAGATACATACCAACCTCAGAGCACTCTCCGTTAAAATTAGCCATAAGCTGCTCGAATATGTACTTCTTATCATCCTCAGTGATATCGGGATTGTTTTTTACCGTTTTAGCGTAGATTCCGTACTCGTGCTCTGCCGCAAGAGGAGCATCTGCCTGCATTTCTTTGAACTTTTCCGCAGGAACCTTACATACCGGGCATCTTTCGGGCGCACTGTCTCCCTCATGAACGTAACCGCAAACCGAACATACAAACTTTTTCACAATCTTTTCTCCTTAAATTAAATAATTTTATTTTTGTTTTATATTATTGCATTTCTGCAATTTTTACATTTACCGTAATAGACAACCTTTTTTGATTCTACTGAAAATCCCGCGTCTATAATCTCACCCGCAATATCTTTTCTTAGCGGAAAATCGAAGATGTTTTTGCATACGTCACACACGAAGTGGGCGTGATTCTGAACGAAGCCATCGTAATACACGCATTTATCCGAGGTCTCTACCGATATTATCTCGCCGTCTTCGAGCAGATGTCCGAGATTTCGATAGACTGTACCGAGGCTGAGATTTGGTACCTTTGCGCGGACCGCGTCGTATATCTGAGCGGCGCTGTAATGCTGTCTCTTTGCTCTTAAAAAGGTGAGTATTTCCCTTTTCTGAACGGTATCTCTCATATCGTTTCGACCTCCTTAATAGTAATAATTATTGTTACTAACTATATTATACACAAACTGTAATAGTTTGTCAAGAGGTTTTTGAAAAAATTTCAATATTTTTAGTCGAACTATTTGTCAAATTTTATCGAAATGTTGACTTATAATTACGAGTGTGATATAATTATAAAATATAGAAGATTCAATGACAAACGCTCAAAAGGAAGGATCACTATGAAAAACACTCTTGCATTTATTCTTATACTTTTGATAACTCTATCAATGCTCTTAAATTCTTGCGTTACCGTTTCACAAAACAGTGACGCTGACAATACTGACACATCTAATGAAAATGTTCCATACAACCCTTCAATCATACCCAAGCCTGAACCCGAACCTGAGCCTGAGCTCAAGCCCGAGCCTGAACCCGAACCCGAACCCGAACCTGAGCCTGAGCCTGAGCCCGAGCCCGAGCCCGAGCCTGAGCCTGAGCCCGAGCCTGAGCCTGAACCTGAACCTGAACCTGAGCCTGAGCCTGAGCCCGAACCCGAGCCTGAACCTGAACCCGATACCACTCCCGAGGGCTTCGGTCTTGTTCCCGAAAGCGAAACGGTTGACAAAAACTATTTCGACGATGCCGCGTTCATCGGTGACTCGATAAGCCTCAAGCTCAAAACATACTGTGTGAGCGGTGCGCTGGGAAAAGCCAATTTTTTCACTGTGGGAAGTTTCAGCACTGTCAACGCTCTCAAACCCGTAAAACCCGACAGCACGCATCCGTCTTATCAAGGCACGAAGATGCTCGCAGAGGACTGCGTTGCCGCGTGCGGCGCTAAAAAGGTCTATATTATGCTGGGTATGAACGATCTCATCTACGGAGTTGACAAAACAATAGAAAGATACAAAACACTCGTTTCGAGAATACTCGCCAAATCTCCCGACGCTGAAATATTCGTTCAGTCGATGACACCTATGCGCAAAGACAGCCGCGTATGGGGATCGAAGCTAAATAATAACAACATACGCATATACAACGAAAAACTGCTCGAAACCTGCAAGGAGATGGGATGGTACTATATCGATGTACAATCAATAATGTGGGACGAGGCAAACGAACAGCTCCGACTTGATTACTGCTCTGATGCAGGATCGGGAAAAATGGGAATTCATATGTCGACCAAGGGTTGCAAGGCTTGGGTGGAGTATCTTCTCACTCACACCGTAGATCTCGAAGCAAAAAATACCGATTCAGAAAACGGAGAAGCGCAATGAAAATCAAACATATTCTTTTTACCTTATTTATTTTTACATTAATTTTAAGTCTTTTCTCCTGCACACCGTCAAATGATGCACAGGACACAGACAACACGGGCAACACGCCGTTTACTCCCGACATTGTCGCTATTCGCGATGCTATGATAAATAAGTTTGGTGCAGAGGACGCCATTCCCTTTGAAAGCGACCTTTTACTCGATCTTTACGGAATATCCGATCAGGACGTTGAAAAAAGCGGTTGCTATATGACGCTAGACGGAGTATTTCCGCAGGAAATAATAATGATAAAAGCTACCGACAAAGATGCCGCGGGCAGGATCATCACCGCTCTTGAAAAACGTCTTTCTGAGGTCAAGATACAGTCGGAAAGCTACGATCCAGAAAACTATGCTCTCGCTCAAAAATGCAATGTTCAGAGCAGAGATCTTTACGTCACGCTCTTTCTCTCTCCACACTTTAATACAATGACCGAAATGTTCTACAACGCAAAATAAAAAACAGGCATAGATTTTAAAGAAAGGACACGCAAGTATGATATTCAGCAGTACGATATTTCTTTTTGCTTTTTTGGTAACCGTGCTTGCGGTCTACTTTTTACTGCCGCGCAAGCTGAGAAATCTATGGCTATTTATAAGCAGTCTCTTCTTTTACGGGTACGGAGAGCCAATATATCTTATACTGATGCTCGTGTCTATCACGATAAACTATATATCGGGACTTCTCATCGGTTATTTGCAAGAAAAGCTGACATTAAAGCGGTTAGCCCTCTTCATTAACTTAATTGTTAATCTGGGTCTTCTCGGATATTTTAAATACGCAGGTTTTGCGGCAAGATTGATAAACTCAATTGTGCTCTTTTCTACTGTAACTATTCCCGAGATAGCACTTCCGATAGGAATCTCATTTTACACTTTCCAGACAATGTCGTACACGATAGACGTTTACAGAGGAAATTGTGCACCACAAAAAAATTATATCGCATTCGGAACTTACGTTGCACTCTTCCCTCAGCTCATTGCAGGTCCTATCGTGCGATATGTGGATGTTGAGGACCAATTGCGCAATCGCAAGGAAAGCCTTTCACTCTTTGAAAGCGGAACGCGGCTGTTTATCATAGGTCTTTGCAAAAAGGTTCTCCTCGCGAACAGTCTTGGAATGCTTTGGGACGAATTTTCACAAGGCGTGGGTGCACTTGGAAGCTGGGTAGGAATTATCGCCTTCACATTACAGATATATTTCGATTTCTCAGGATATTCGGATATGGCTCGCGGACTTGGCAAAATGTTCGGGTTTGATTTCGTCGAAAATTTCAGATATCCCTATCTTGCAGACAGTATCACCGACTTTTGGCGTAGATGGCACATCTCGCTCGGAAGCTGGTTTCGTGAATACGTCTACATTCCACTTGGCGGAAACAGATGCTCTAAGGCACGACAGATATTCAATCTGCTTATCACTTGGATGCTTACAGGGCTTTGGCACGGAGCAAGTATGAATTTCGTACTTTGGGGTCTTTATTTCGGTGCGCTTCTTATAATAGAAAAGATTTTACTGGGAAAGCTCCTTGAAAAGACACCTGCGATAATAAAGCATATTTATGCGCTTTTCTTCATCGTTATGGGCTGGGTCATATTTGATTTTACCGATATGGGTGAAATGGGGGCATTTATCACACGGCTTTTCGGAAGCAGCGGATTTGTTTCTACATCGGCACTTTACAGCATCATCTCTTGGCTTCCCACACTTATAATCGCGATATTTGCCGCCATGCCGATTGCAAACAGACTATGGCACAAACTTGACGATAAAAAGATAAAACCCTTTCTTGATGGGCTCCTTGCCGCCACAGCGCTTTTGCTCTGCACGGCGTCTCTTATCAGTTCAAGCTACAACCCCTTCCTATATTTCAGATTTTAACAGACAGAAAGGGCAGATATTATGAAAATAAAAAAATATGCCTGCACTTTCGTGTTTGTGGCATTTATATCTATACTTGCGCTTCTAAGTATATTTCTTCCCCGAAAAGATTATTCGGAAAATGAAAAGCGCGTACTTGCAGATTTCCCCGAAATCTCATTAGAAAGCATCGGAAACGGAGATTTTACTTCAGATCTTGAAAATTATATAAATGACCATTTCCCATTCCGAGACACTTTCGTAGGCATATATTCATACTACACAAGACTTATGGGCAGAGGTAACGCATCGGGCATATACCGCCTGTCGGACGGAAGTCTTATCGCCGCACCCACAGAAATCGACCTTTCAAAATGCGCAAGAAATTTAAGCAGACTTGAAAATTTTGCCGACACATCTTCTCTTCCCGCAACCCTCATAATAATTCCGAGTGCGGGATATACAAACGAAGATGCTCTTCCCTTCGGTCACGCAGAATATTCTGATGACTTTATATTCTCTGCTGCTCAGAATACGCTTAAAGGTGTAAGGCTGGTAGATTTAAGAGAACTTTTTAAAGAAAAAGAAGCATCCGGAAAGGATGTTTATTACCGAACCGACCATCATATAACGAGCTACGGTTCATATCTAACATATCTTGAATTTTGCAAGTTAAATTCGATATCCCCCACCGAGGGTTTTACAAATATTGAAAAAATCGACGGATTTTACGGCACGAGCTACTCAAAAAGCGGTCTTTGGCTGACAAAACCCGACACAGTAGAAATTTGGCACTCGCCTAACAACTACAAATTCACGGTCACTGTCAATGACATAACCGAAAAAACCTCTCAGGACGGACTTTATTTCTATTCTCACGCTGAAAACATGGACAAATATCCTATATTCTTAGGCGGAAATCATGCGATTACCACCATAAAAAACGAAAGCGTAAAGAACGGAAAAACTCTGCTTGTAATCAAGGATTCCTATGCGCACTGCCTTTCGACCTTTATCTGCGATCAGTACGAGACTGTTTGTCTTGTCGATATGAGATATTACAGAGGTCTCGTTTCGAAAATTGCATCCGAGATCGCCGCAACCGAGCTTCTCTACGTTTTCGGCGCGGAAAATCTTGCAACTCTATCCGAGCTTGCACTGCTTAAATAAAAAGAAAAGCTATGAGATTTAATTTCTCATAGCTTTTTGTTTTTATAAAAGTTTTTGAAGTTTATTAATAAACTTTTTTCAAAAAGTTTCTTAATTGGGGTTCTCAGGGGCAAAGCCCATGAGCTTAATACATTCCGCCGCCCATATTGGCTGCCGCAGCTGCTGCCGCCTCTGCCGCCTTCTTATCTTCCTTCTTCTCTGCTACTACTGCCTCTGTGGTGAGAACGGTAGATGCGATCGAAGCCGCGTTTTGTAGAGCACTTCTCGTTACCTTTGCAGGGTCAACGATACCCGCCTCGAACATATCAACATACTTCTCGCTTGCAGCATCAAAGCCGAAGCTCTTCTTGCGAGAACGGAGTATCTTATCAACTATAACAGAGCCTTCAAAGCCTGCGTTTTCCGCGATCTGACGGATAGGAGCTTCGAGCGCCTTTCTTACGATCATAACGCCGATTTTCTCGTCGCCTTCGGTGGTTTTGATAAGCTCGTTTATCTCGTCAACTACGTTGAGATATGCAACTCCGCCGCCAGGAACAATTCCCTCTTCAACTGCCGCTTTAGTAGCGTTGAGAGCGTCCTCAATGCGGAGCTTCATTTCCTTCATTTCGATCTCGGTAGCCGCGCCGACCTTGATAACTGCTACGCCGCCTGCGAGCTTTGCGAGTCTTTCCTGGAGCTTCTCGCGATCGAAATCGGAAGTGGTGGTCTCGATTGCCGCCTTGATCTGACCGACACGAGCTTTGATCTCAGCCGCATCTCCGTCGCCGCCAACAATAATAGTATTTTCTTTGTTTACCTTGACCTGTCTTGCGTGTCCTAGTTGCATCATAGTAGCTTCCTTGATATCAAGACCGAGCTCATCGGTAATTACCTCGCCACCCGTGAGGATAGCGATATCGCGGAGCATTTCCTTTCTTCTGTCGCCAAAGCCGGGAGCTTTTACTGCCACGCAGATAAAGGTTCCGCGAAGCTTATTGAGCACAAGAGTTGTAAGAGCCTCACCTTCAACATCCTCTGCGATGATAAGAAGCTTCTTGCCTGCCTGAACGACCTGTTCGAGAAGCGGAAGAATATCCTGAATATTCGAGATCTTCTTATCGGTAATAAGAATATAAGCGTCGTCGATAACTGCTTCCATCTTATCCATATCGGTTGCCATATAGGGCGAGAGGTATCCTCTGTCGAACTGCATACCCTCTACGACCTCGCAGTAGGTATCTGCGGTCTTGGATTCCTCAACGGTAATAACGCCGTCTGCGCTTACCTTCTTCATAGCATCTGCGATAAGAGCACCGATCTCGCTGTCACCCGAAGAAATTGCGCCTACACGCGCGATATCGTCCGAGCCGTTTACCTTCTGTGAGCTTGCAACGAGTGCCGAAACAGCCTTATCTACCGCTTTCTGGATACCCTTGCGAATAACCATAGGGTTAGCGCCAGAGGTAACATTCTTCATTCCCTCAGAAATAAATGCCTGTGCGAGAATAGTTGCTGTAGTGGTGCCGTCTCCTGCGATATCATTAGTCTTGGTAGCGACCTCTCTTACGAGCTGTGCGCCCATATTTTCCATCGGATCTTCAAGCTCGATTTCCTTTGCGATTGTAACACCATCGTTAGTGATAAGGGGTGCGCCGTATTTCTTATCGAGAACTACGTTTCTCCCCTTCGGTCCGAGGGTGATCTTAACAGTATTTGCAAGCTTATCTATACCTGCCTTAAGCGCGTTACGTGCATCTGTGGAATATACAATATCCTTTGCCATTTTCTATTTCCTCCTATAATTACTCAACGATAGCAAGGATATCGCCCTGCTTCAAAATGGTGTACTCGGTTCCGTCGATCTTAACCTCGGTACCCGAATATTTGCTAGTTATAACTTTATCGCCTACTTTTACACTCATAGGCTTTACTTTACCGTCTTCACCGATCTCGCCCGGTCCTACTGCGACAACCTGCGCAATCTGCGGCTTTTCTTTTGCGGATGCGGTAAGAATGATACCGCTTTTCGTGGTTTCTTCTGCTTCGACCATCGTAACGACTACACGGTCTGCCAGCGGTTTAAGTGTCATAATAATTAACCTCCGTTATTTATATGTTATATTTTTATCTTTGGCACTCTATAAGTTTGAGTGCTAAACTGTACACTTATCATTTTATATATTTTCTATTATTTTTCAATAGCTTTTAATCATTATTCACATATAATTAACATTTCCTTCCACGCGTGGAATATGAGTGATAGATTTTGCATATTTTAGAACAGTACACCTATATGCGGAGGCACATATGACCTCATTTTTTGGTTTTATAAGTGATTTTTTCATAGCACCTACTCTTCTCGTCGTGCTTCTTTTAGCGGGAGCATATATGTCGATTCGCCTCAAATTCTTTCACGTAACGAAAGTTCCCTTTATAGCACATAATATGCTGAGCTATAAGGGGAATATGTCGGGGCGTTCACCCTTTCGCGAGGTGACCGTCGCACTTGCGGGAACTCTCGGAGTGGGCAATCTTATGGGAGTTGCGGCATCTATCGCGCTCGGAGGCGCAGGATCGATATTCTGGATGTGGATGGGCGCATTCCTATCTATGATACTAAAATACGCCGAGATCGTGCTTGCGGTCAAGTTTCGGATAAAAAAGGGCGAGAGTTATCTCGGCGGTGCGATGTACTACATAAGATCTCCGTTTTTCCGCGCTTTTTTCGCCCTTTTATGTATCTGCACCTCGTTTACGCTCGGCAATATGATGCAGACTCGCGCGGTCAGCGAGTGCTTTGAGTACGTTTTCAACCTACCGCCGATCGTCTGCGGGTCGGTGCTTGCGGTCGTTGTTTTCCTTATTATTATAAACGGACACCGAGGAGTATCGGGATTTACTTCAATAATAATTCCTATTGCCTGTGCGATCTATATTGTAATTTCCACATTCGTAATAGTAGCCAACGCCCACGCCTTACCTTCTGTCTTTGCGGAAATATTCTCGTCAGCATTCACACTTCCTGCCGTATCGGGAGGCTTTATTGGCAATCTGATAGTTATGATACGCCCAATGAGGTACGGAATCTCACGCGGACTCATAACAAACGAAGCTGGATGCGGAACAGCGCCCATAGCTCACGCTGCCGCAGACACCGAGCACCCCGTCGCACAGGGCTTTTGGGGGATCTTTGAGGTCTTTGCCGACACTATTCTTCTGTGTACTCTCAGCGCGCTCGTTTTACTTATCGCGCGTCCGAACTATGCCGAGGGCGGAGATATGGAATGCGTCCTTTTCGCATACCGAAGCTTTTGCGGAGGGATTTCGGACTATATTCTCAGCATCCTAGTTCTATTTTTCGCGGTTGCGGGGATCGTCGGGTGGTTCTACTATGGACTCGTCGGTCTTGAATATCTCGGCAAGAATTCAAGGCGCTTAGAAATATTTAAAAAGATATACTCGGCAGTATACAGTGTTTTCGTAATTATCGGATCGGTCTGCACTGCAGAGCTGATCTGGGATCTGACCGACATTTCGATAGGTTTGATGGCGATAATAAACACTCCGTGTATTTTCTCGTACCGTGAGCTTATCGTACGGGAAACGAAGATTTTTTTTGCGAGAGCATAAAAACAGACCGCCGTCTGGCGGTCTGTAAATTATTTAACGTAACGGAATACCGAGTAGTCCTTAATATCTGCGCTATGAAGAGTCTTTCTTATCTTGCTTCTAGAAACATTTTCTACTATGATTCCGACACCGTTTTCGTCCCTGAACACTTCGTTTGCCTTAGTAAAGAGAGAAAGGAGATTTTTACTAGAAGCAACACCGGAAATATAAACGCAGTAGGTATCGGACACCTTATAGTTATCTGAAAGCATACCCGGATCTGCAATAGTCCAGGTTTCCTGCTCGGAGCCCTTGCCCGCCTTGATGACCTCGATTATATCCGAAAGGACTGCGCTTGCGGTAGGAAGCTTTCCTGCGCCCTTACCGTACATCATAACGTCACCGAGATGTTGTGCGTGGATCATAATTGCATTGAAAACATCCGAAACGCCGGAGAGCGGGTTATCACTTGATACAACACAGGGAGAAACCGAAATATCGATCTTTTCGCCCTTCATACGTCTTGCGCTTGCGATAAGCTTGATCGAGCCGCCGAACTTCTCTGCCTTCTCGATCGTATCGAGCGTTACTGCCGATATACCCTCGCAACTTACATTCGACTGAGGGATCATTGATCCGAATGCAAGTGCGGCAAGAATACAGATCTTTCTGCAAGCATCGTCACCGTCAACGTCAGCCTTGGGATTAAGCTCAGCGTATCCCTTCTGCTGAGCCTGTAAAAGCGCCTCGGAAAACGATGTTCCGTCGTCCTTCATATGGGTAAGTATATAGTTGGTCGTTCCGTTAAGAATACCGTCGATACCGTATATCTCGTTTGCCGCAAGTGAGGTCTTCATCGTGCGGAGGATCGGAATTCCACCGCCAACGCTTGCCTCATACACATAGCGAACTCCCTTTTCGCGTGCAACATCGCAAAGGAGCTTTCCGTAAGCCGCAACGACCTCTTTATTGGAGGTAACTACGCTCTTTCCTGCGCTAAGCGCTTTAAGAGTATAGTCAAAAGCGACCTTAGTTCCGCCCATAGTCTCACACACGAGCTCTACTTCGGGGTCGTTTAGTATAATATCAAAGTCGTGAACGACTCTATCTGCATACTTACTTTCGGGAAAATCTTTAAGGTCAAGAATATACTTGATATTTATAACGTCGTGTATTTCTCTGCATATTTTATTACAGCTTGCCGCGATAACGTCAGCAACGCCTGCGCCGACCGTACCGAAACCGAGAATTGCAATATTCTTCATACAAAGTCTCCTATGAATAAATTTTGTAAAAAGTATTTCTATTATACCATTTTTTTATGAAATGTCAAGCAAATATCGCAGTTATATGAGCTATTTATGCAAAAAAACTCATTTTTGTAGCTTTGCACTTGACAGGCTCACCTTTAAATAATATAATTAGTCAAAATCAACTGTTTTGGAGGAGAAATGAAGATACTCGTAAGCGCCTGTTTACTCGGAAAGCCTTGCAGATACGACGGAAGATCGAAGCCGTGCGAAAAAGTTATAAAGCTCGCAGAGCGTGAGGATATCGAGATAATCGAAATATGCCCCGAGCAGCTTGGCGGACTTCCCACACCGAGAGTGCCGTCTGAAAAAGTAGGCGACAAGATTATTTCAAAGGAAGGAAAAGACGTCACCGAGTTTTTTGAAATCGGCGCAAAAAAGGCACTTGACCTTGCAAAAGAAAACTGTTGCAGCTACGCGATACTCAAATTGCTCAGTCCCTCCTGCTCGCCCTGCGGTGTTTACGACGGCAGCTTTTCCGGCAAGGTGGTTAACGGTATGGGCGTTACGGCGAGGCTACTGACAGAAAACGGAATCAAGCTCGTTTCGGAAAAGGAGATATAAGGAAAAAGTCCGCATCTGCGGACTTTTTGTTTTATGTGAAACAACCTAAAAACTGACGAAAATCACTTATTTTCGATGTTTTTTATCATATTTATACGCGTTAAGTGCTTATCTCCCATAAATTCGGTATTAAGGAAAATGTCGGTAAGCTTTATCGCCTTATCGGTATCTATAACTCTTGCGCCCATACAGAGGATATTTGCATCGTTGTGCGCTCTCGTCATCTCGGTCGAGAATTCGTTTTCGCAAACTGCCGCGCGAATTCCTCTTACCTTATTTGCTGCGATCGACATTCCGATTCCCGTTCCGCAGATAAGTATTCCCTTTTCAAATTCACCCGAAGCGACCTTCTCTGCCACTGCAAGCGCATAGATCGGATAATGCACTGACTCGCTACTGTCGCAGCCGACGTCGGTAACCTCGTAGCCTCTTTTTTCGAGGTGCTTTATAACGTCAAGCTTCATATCATACGCCGCATGATCACAACCAACAACAATTTTTTTCATTTTCATTCCTTTCTCTAAGGGCTTTGCCCTTAGGATCCCACAAAAAACTTTTTGAAAAAAGTTTTTTTGGATTTTCAAAAACTTTACTTATAGTCAGGAAACCTTTTTGTAAAAAGGTTTCCCGAACCCTTCCAAAAACTTTACTTAAATTTTTATTTATCCTCTTTGGCAAGGCGTTCGAGGCGCTCTCTTTCTGCCTGCGGAACTCTGAGATACGTCGGAGAAAGTCCGAGGTCATCGGTAAAATTTCCCTTTTCATATTCATCAAGAGCCACCATCGCAACGCTATACGCGTTCTGTCTTACAAGCGCCTCGGGAGTATCGCAGATACCCTCATTTTTAAGTATTTTTCGAGCTATTTCGTATCCGTCACCGCAAAGATATATCGGTCTGTCCGAATATTTTTCGAGTTCCTTTTCGAGATCCTGTGCCGATATTGCTCTATCTTCGGTAAGCCGTGTGAGAGTCCTCCCGTCCGACTCAAAAAGTGCATTATAGAACTGCGAACGTCTTGCATCCATCACCGGGGAAATAATTCCACGAAATCCGCTGAGATTATATGCAAGCGCGCCAAGCGTCGAAACGCCGACACAGTTTTTCTCTCCGTATGCAAGTCCTTTAACAAAGGAAACGCCGATCCTTACTCCAGTGAACGATCCCGGTCCCTCGGAGACCGCAAACAGATCGATATCAGAGACGCTCCACGAGGCAGAATCCATAAGCTTTTCAAGCGCAGGAAGCAGAGTTTCGCTATGCGTATGACCAGTATTCAGTGTTGTGTGTGCTATCGGTGTTTTATCCTCTGTGAGAGCCACGCTAAGTACGGTCGCACTCGTATCAACTGCCAGAATTTTCATAAATCTATTTGGAGGACGCTGTCCTCCAATCCTCCTGCCAAAAAACTTTTTGTTAAAAGTTTTTTTGGATTTTCAAAAACTTTACTTAATTTTATTCAGAGGGTGCAAAACAAGGTTTTAACCACAGTTTTGCTAAACGCCGACTCTTCGGCGTTTTAACCCATGCTTAGAAACCTTTTAAAAAAAAGTTGCTATGAACTTCAAAAAAATTTAATTAGATATTTTTTCTATCCTAATATTTCGCACATCGTCGCCAGAACCGAGTATGGTTACAAGGTAGTACTCCTCAGGAAGCGCCTGCTCGACCTTATCGCACCACTCGACCGCCATTATGCAGTTTTGGTAATCGTAAAAGCCGATTGAAATAAGGTCGTCCTCATCTGAAAGTCTATAAATATCGAAGTGGCAAAGGCGTCTGTCGCCCGCCCTGTACTCATTGACTATCGCATAGGTCGGACTGCAAACGGGCGCGCCCGGAGTTATGACCGAAGCCATACCTCGCACAAACGCAGTCTTGCCTGCTCCCAGATCTCCGACAAGCGCAACGAAGTCACTTTTTCCAAGCCCTTTTGCAAGAAGTGCGCCTATTTCCTCGGTTTTCTCAACACTTTTCGACGAAAATTCATATAAGCGCTCTTTTTTCATATCAGAAAAGTCCCGTTATATTTCCGTCGTCGTCGACATCAATATGATATGCCGCAGGATCTACGGGGAGTCCGGGCATCGTGAGTATCGCGCCTGTGAGAACGACGATGAATTTTGCGCCCGCTGAAAGCTTGACGTCGCGGATCGTTATTTCAAAGTTCTCCGGTCTTCCGAGCTTTGTCATATCATCCGAGAGCGAATACTGCGTTTTTGCAACACATATCGGATAGCGCGAATACTTCTCTCCGAGAGCCTCAATATCAGAAATAGCCTTAGATGCGCTCGCATCGTATTTCACGCCGTTTGCGCCGTAAATTTTGGTTGCAACGGCGTTTATTTTATCCTTTATCGACATCTCGTCTGGATAGGTAAAGGTGAAATTCGAAGTTTTTTCACAGGCAGCAACCACCTTATTTGCAAGGTCTATTCCGCCTTCTCCGCCCTTCGCGAACACCTCTGCAAGCGACACCTCAACACCCTTGTTATTGCAGAGCTCTTTTACCACTGCGATCTCGGCATCGGTGTCGGTATCGAACTTATTGATCGCAACGACGACCGGAAGTCCAAATCCCTGAATATTTTCGATATGCTTTTCGAGATTGCAAATTCCCTTTCTGAGTGCCTCGACATTTTCCTCTTTAAGAGCGGTCTTGGGAACTCCTCCGTTATATTTGAGCGCGCGGATAGTCGCGACTATAACGACCGCCGAGGGAGTGAGTCCTGCCGCACGGCATTTAATATCTAGGAACTTTTCAGCTCCGAGATCTGCGCCAAATCCCGCCTCGGTTATTGCATAATCCGCGAGCTTAAGTGCAAGCTTTGTCGCTCTTACCGAGTTACAACCGTGCGCGATATTAGCAAACGGTCCACCGTGAATAAGTGCGGGTGTGTTCTCGGTCGTCTGTACGAGATTGGGTTTAAGCGCATCTTTAAGAAGCGCAGTCATAGCACCTGCGACTTGAAGGTCGCGGCAGTACACCGGCTTATTATCGTAGGT
Source organism: Eubacteriales bacterium (assembly GCA_045605765.1). GTDB lineage: Bacteria > Bacillota > Clostridia > Oscillospirales > CAG-272 > SIG672. Next base: position 21,381 of record JAZUQQ010000020.1, read on the forward strand.
ATATGCGACGAGGATATTTCCAAGTCTTTCTTTAAGGTCGGATATCGACTCTGCAAGGCAAAGGATCGCCATAACCTCACTTGCGACGGTTATCATAAAATGATCTTCTCGCGGAACGCCGTCGGTCTTTTTGCCCATACCGATAACGATATTGCGCAGTGCGCGGTCGTTTGTATCGGTAACGCGTCCGAAAAGAACCCTTCTCTGGTCGATACCAAGCTTATTTCCCTGTTGGATATGGTTATCTATAACGGCGCACAGAAGGTTATTTGCCGCGGTGATCGCGTGGAAATCTCCCGTAAAATGAAGGTTTATATCCTCCATAGGAAGAACCTGCGAATATCCGCCACCTGCCGCACCGCCTTTAACACCGAACACAGGTCCGAGCGAGGGCTCGCGGAGTGCGATTATCGCGTTCTTGCCGATCTTTTTCATAGCCTGACCAAGACCTACCGTCATCGTGGTCTTTCCCTCCCCTGCGGGAGTGGGGTTTATCGCGGTGACGAGAATAAGCTTACCGTTTGGTCTATCAGCGTTTCTTTTTATGAAAGCATCGTTTATCTTTGCCTTATATCTTCCGTAGAGCTCGAGCTCACAGGGCTCTATTCCCAGTTTTGACGCTATCTCGGTTATATCTTCGAGCTTAGCGCTCTGAGCAATTTCGATATCTGTGGGAAATCCTGCCATAATTATCCTTGCCTTTCTCGTAGTTATATATTATTTTTTAGTTTTTTCACGAAATCTGAGATCTTTTCGAGCGCGATCGAAATATGATTTACCGAATACGCATACGAAATACGCGCAAAGCCCTCGCCGCATTCTCCGAAAGCCGTTCCGGGAACTATTGCGACGCCTGCTTCATAAAGCAGTCGCGTACAGAATTCTTCGCTACTAAGCCCGAATCCTCCGATATTTGCGAAAACGTAGAAAGCACCCTCGGGAACGAAGCAGTCAAGTCCCGCGTCTTTTAGTCCCTTTGTTATAAAGAGTCTTCGTTTATCATACTCTTCTTTCATATATTCGATATCGCTATCTCCGGATTTGAGCGCCTCAATAGCGGCAAACTGACTTACAGTCGGCGCGCACATTATCGCGTACTGATGTATTTTGAACATCTGAGCGGTGATCTCTTTCGGTGCAAGGGTATATCCCAGTCGCCAGCCTGTCATAGCGTAAGCCTTAGAGAAGCCGCTTGCGATTATCGTACGCTCGCGCATACCTTCAAGAGAAGCTATAGATGTGTGTTTATCGGTATAAGTAAGCTCTGCATATATCTCGTCCGAGAGAACGAGAATATTCGTGTCGCGAAGCACCTCTGCGATCTCTTCAAGCTCGGCTTTGTTCATTATCGCACCCGTGGGATTGTTCGGAAACGGAAGAACGAGCATCTTCGTTTTCGGAGTTATCGCATCGCGAAGCTCCTGTGCAGTGAGCTTGAACTGATTTTCCGCTTTAAGCGGAATAGTGACTGGCACTCCGCCTGCCATCGTGGTTATAGGTCCGTAGCAAACGAACGAGGGTTGTGGAATTATTACCTCGTCGCCATAGTTCACGCAGGCGCGAATAGCAAGGTCGATAGCCTCGCTTCCGCCGACGCTGACGAGTATTTCGTCCTTCGCATTATACGAAAGGTCAAATCTTCTTCTCATGTATGCGGATATTTCCTCGCGCAGAGGAGTAAGTCCCGCATTTGACGTATAATACGTCCTTCCCTTTTCAAGGCTTTCGATCGCCGCCTCGCGTATATGCCACGGAGTCACGAAATCGGGTTGACCGACCGTGAGCGAAACGATGTCCTTCATCTCGTCAAGTATATCGAAAAACTTTCTTATCCCTGACGGACTCAGCGAGACAGCCTTTTCGGAAAGTATCTTTCCATAGTCTATCATATCTCGCAGTTACCTCTCTCATCGATCTCGGGAGCTTCATAGATAACTCCCTTATCCTTATACTTACGGAGCACGAAATGAGTAGCAGTCGAGGTAACGTATTCGAGCGGAGCGAGCTTCATAGCAACGAACTGTGCAACCTCTTTTAGTGTTTTACCCTCGATTATGACTTGAAGGTCGTAGCTTCCCGACATAAGATAAAGACTCTTGACCTCGTCGTAGTGATATATCTTCTCGGCTATCTTATCAAATCCTCGATCACGTTGAGGAACTACCTTTATTTCGATAACTGCGCTGACGTATTCTCTATCAGTCTTATCCCAGTCAACGAGCGCCTGATATCCGACGATAACGCCGCTTTTTTCATATTCTTTTATTGCCTTTTTTATATCACCCTCTTCTTTTTGGAGCATAGTGGCTATCTGCGCGCTCGTAAGACGAGCATCAGATTCGAGCATTTGAAGTATTTTATTCATTTTAGATCCTCCGTTCGGGGTTTGTTTTGCAAACTGCTTAATTTAATAATATATTATACAATATATGTTTTCATTTTTCAAGTAAAAAACGAGTTTTTTTCATTTTATATGAGGATTTCGTTGATTCTTGCTAATTTCCAAAATAAAATAATCCCCTGCCGCCCAGAGATTTTATTTAATCGGGTTCGTTTACGAGAACACAGTTGTTTGAGTTGACGAGATATACCATACCGTCCTTGGCTATTATCTGTATCTGCTCACCCTCATAGTCGCTCCATTTCTCTATTTCAATTTTTTTGACCTCTCCGTCGGGAAAAGATACTATTGCGTAGTCATATGTATACACCGTATCAAATGTATCGTAGTTGCCGCAGGAGACAAGAGAAACGAGCATTATAACAGCAATCAAAAAAGCAATTATTTTTTTCATTTTAAGCATTTCCTTTATTAATCTATATCGGGAATAATATTTTCGGGTACGCAGTCGAGCTTTTGGGGATTTTTAAGATAAACCCTCATACTCTTAAGAAAAGATGCATAATAGTATCCGTCACAGATTCGCTCATCGGTAACGACCTTAAAATCGAGCATTTTACGTTCCTTAACGCTTCCATCTGAATCTATATAGCATTCACTTCTCTTTGTACCGTATGACAAATACACGGGCACGTTTCCGAAATTATATATATGATGGTATACCGGCGGAATTCCAAGAGATGCGACCGAGCTTATGCAAAGCGATCCGTGGAAGGGACTGAGATTTGTAAGAAATCTCGGAATAATTCCGAAAAAGTCCATAACTCTAAGAAGTCTGACCGCGAATCGAATAAGAAATGCGGGAATTGCGGTGAGAACCTTTGCAGTCTTATCGAAATTACTCTCGATATCCTGCTTATTCTCTGTAACAATGGAATTTATACGCTCATATATATCTACCGCAGTATCGGTATGCTCGGGGAATATCTTGACGATAGTATCGGGAGCGTTGAGCTTCATTTCTTTCTTTATTGTAAGAATAATCTCGATATTGTTTCTCGCCCAGACTCTGTTACGGCGCACGAAACGGTTTACTCCCGGCTTTTCTGCGAGCGCACGGACGTATGCGGCGATCATAACGTGCATAATTCCAAAGCCCTTATGACCTTCTGCGCGTTTTTTGAAGATATAATCCTCAACCGCTTCAATATCAAAGCTATCGCTTATAAAGTTGCAGGCGTCGTTTTTCTGAGTCATTATAAACGGTACAAACACGCTCATGGGCGGAAGATTTTTGATACGTCTTCCCTCTTTGAAGCGTTTTTTCTTTTCGGTAGTAACAGGTTTTGCGGAGCTTTCGGTGCTCACCGTATTTTCGTGAACAGGTGTCATGTTTTCCATATCAGTTTTCTCCATTCTTATTTTTTATACTATTCCAATACTGCATCGCCGCTACCTCGTTTTTGCTTGTTCCGTATTCGAAATACTTTTTATTCTTAACGTCGTCGGGTAGATACTGTTGCTTTATGTAGTGATCGGGATAATCGTGCGGATATTTATATCCGTCAAAATTTGCAACCTGTCTTAGCGATTTCGGGAGAACTCTTCCCTTTCCCTCTCTGACGTCGGCAAGCGCCGCCTCGTAGGAAATATGCGCGCTATTTGACTTGGGAGCGGTCGCCAGGAGTGCCGCCGCGTGCGAAAGCGGGATCGCAGCTTCGGGAAGTCCGAGACGAAGTGCGCTATTCACGCAGGAATCGGTAACGACTGCCGCCATAGGATATGCAAGTCCGATGTCCTCAGATGCTATGACCTGAAGCCGTCTGCACGCTCCGATGAGGTCTCCGCCGTCAAGAAGGCGGGCGAGATAGAAAAGTGTTGCATCAGGATCCGAGCCTCTTATTGACTTTTGAAGTGCAGAGAGCAGATCATAGTGAACTGTGCCGTCCTTATCGAAATTACCGACAGTCGTCGAGTTTATCGAGGATATAACCTCCTCGGTTATTTCCTTTTCGCAGGCGAAGAAGCAGTTTTCAAGGAGATTCAGCGACCGTCTAACATCGCCTGCTGCCGCAGAAGCTATGGCAAGCAGCGTTTCGTCCGAAGCGCTTTTTTCGTTTTCGTATTCCTCGGAGAGCTTCCCGAGCGCCTTTTTGAGCGCAGGAACGATCTCCTTAGCCGAAACAGGCTTAAATTCAAACACCGCCGACCGCGAGATTATTGCGTTATAAACATACATATAGGGATTTTCGGTGGTGGATGCAATAAGAGTTATTCTACCGTCCTCTATATATTCGAGAAGCGACTGCTGCTGTTTTTTATTGAAATACTGTATCTCATCGAGGTAAAGAAGCGTACCGTTAGTTGCAAACACCGATGACGTCTGCGCACAGACCTCCTTAACATCGGCAAGAGATGCGGTCGTTGCGTTAAGTCTATGTATAGTCATATCGGTAGATGCGGCGAGTATTCCCGCGGCAGTCGTTTTACCCGTACCCGGAGGACCGAAGAATATCATATTGGGGAGATATCCGCCTGCAGTCATCTTGCGGATAACGCCATTTTTACCAAACAGGTGGCTCTGACCGACCATATCGTCAAAACTTTCAGGACGCATCATCTCCGCAAGCGGTCTCTTTTGAAATAGCATAACTGTCTCCTTTATGGGGCACCGTCCCATATAACCACTGCCTAGGAATTTTTGAAAAAGTTTCTAGGCACTTCAAACTTAATTAGAACGCCAAATACATTTTTTTAAAATCGTTGACATTATATCACATAATTCTCCATTTGTCAATATACATTTGCGAACAAATGTTCTCTTTTTAATACTCTTTTCTACTATTTGCTATGTTTTGCGTACGAATTTTGTATTATCCTATACTCGCAGCCGAAAGACAGCAAAAACATTTAGTTTAACAGAAAGGAGTACGGAAATGACCGAACAAACATCTTCACATGCAGTCTTTGAAAACGAGGCGGTTTTCCGCAGAAAGCTCAAATCGTACATAAAGCACTGCAACAACGAAAAGGCGAGACGCCTTCCAAACGCGGCGGGATTTTGCCGTTTCTGCTCGATATCGAGAAGCGACTTCGCGCATCTGAGAGTGACCTTCCCTCTTATGTTCGATATTGCTCAATCGACCTTTATCGACGAGGCGCTTAACACAAAGTTCCCGAATTCTGCGGCAAACATGTCCTTTATTACCGACATCAACAATTCCATAAGCGATGAAGGCAAGGACACAGTAAGAATAATATGTGAGCACGACCCGTCCTGCGATGGCGAGTAAACGCTCGACAAGTACCAAAAATACACTTTCGGGCGGAAAGGTATATCTGAGAGGGAAACCGAGCGATAGACAAAAGCTTTTCTTTGCGTCGCGTACCCGATACACGGCGTACGGTGGTGCAAGGGGTGGCGGAAAGTCATGGGCGCTTCGGCGTAAGCTAATACTTATGTCGCTAAGATATGACGCTCTCAAAATCCTTATAATCAGAAGAACGCTCACCGAGCTTCGTGAAAATCACATTCTCCCGATGCTTTCTGAGCTGAACGGATTTGCCAAATATTCCGAGTCAAAGCGAATTTTTGATTTTCCAAACGGCAGTCGCATCACTCTCGGATATATGGACAGCGAGCGTGACGTTCTGCGCTATCAGGGGCAAGAATACGACGTCATAGCTATCGACGAGGCTACTCAACTTACTGAATATCAATTTTCAACTCTCAAAGCGTGTCTGAGGGGTCCCAACTCGCTGCCAAAGCGAATGTATCTGACCTGCAATCCCGGCGGGGTGGGTCACGCGTGGGTAAAAAGGCTATTTATAGACCGATGCTTTCAGCCAAACGAGAATCCGGCGGATTACAGCTTCATACCGGCTAAGGTATATGACAACGAAATTTTGGTAAATTCCGATCCCGATTACGTGCGGCAGCTCGAAAGCCTTCCCCATACTTTAAAAGAAGCGTGGCTGTGCGGAAACTGGGACATTTTCGAGGGTCAATTTTTCAGCGAATTTTCACGCGAGAAACATATTATTTTACCGTTTGACACGCGCTTCTGTGCGCGGCACTGGGCTGCTATGGACTACGGCTTTGATATGCTTGCCGTCCTTTGGCTAGCTTCGGACACTTCCGGAAACATTTTCGTTGAAAGAGAACTTGCGCTTAGCGGACTTACTCTTTCAAAAGCCGCCGAGCTTACCGCCTCGTACTGCAACAAAAACACCGAATTTATAGTCGCATCTCCCGATCTTTGGAACAGGCGGCAGGACTCAGGTCTCAGCGGAGTTGAGATAATGAGCAAGGTGCCTTATCTTCCGCCACTCATTAAGGCAGACAACAGACGTATCATCGGGTGGCGATATTTAAGAGAGCTTCTTTCCAGTGTAGGTGACCAATACCCTTCCCGCCTATCAATATTTGAAAATGCAAACGGACTAATTCGGTGCTTGCCCGCCCTACTTCACGACAGGAAAAACCCAGAGGACGTTTCGGGAGAACCGCACAACATCACCCACCTACCCGAAGCTCTACGTTACGGAGTTATGGCATTCTTACCGTCCTCTGAAACAAACGATCACGTCGAAGATATTTCAGCTTCCTTCTTCTCCTCAAAGAAGCCGAAAAGCTTCGCCGAGACTATCCTGCGTTTTTAATAAATTACCGTTTCACCTGTATTTTCGGCTGTAATACTGGCATTCGGTAAACGCATACGCTTTCAGAAAGGAGTTCTTGCTCATGACTGCTCTCGGAATTATTTTTCTAATATGTGCCGTCACTACGTTAATAATATTTTCGGTAATGACGGGAGAAATTCTTGCTCATCTTGTTCTTTACCGCCGTCGCGGACAAGCAGCAAAGAAAAAGCAAAAACGCGACGGTAACACCGTAGATCTCATAGATCTTATAAAATATGATTAAAAGAAGAGGTGAAATGCAATTTTTAATTCAGAAAAAAACAAGAACACAGTGACCGCGTGGCGTCAATACGAAAGCGGAAAAAATCACAAACGAAGCATAGGACTCTATTCGCGTGTTGACGAGAACGAGCGCTTTTATCGCGGCGAACAGTGGCGGGGTTCCGCAAGCGAGGGGCTACCCACACCCGTTTTCAACATAATCAAGCGTATTACCACCTATCTCGTAAGCGCCGTTCTTTATTACAAGCTTTCGGTTCGTTACGTAAACAGAAGTCTTCCTTACAGCGACATATCGCCCAGAAAGAAGAAGATATCCGAAATGCTCGATCTTTTGAACAGAATGACCGCCTACAGTTGGGACGTGGAAAATCTCGACAGCACTCTAAGAGATGCTCTAAACGACGCAGTTCTTTCGGGTAACGGTATTTTTTACTGTTATTGGGATGAGAGCAAGCTGGGCGGCAACGGATACGTGGGCGACATAAAGACTGATACGGTCGATTCGACCAACGTATTCGTAGCAGATGTGAATCTTGACGACATTCAGTCGCAAGATTATATCATCCTTTCAGGAAGAACGAGCGTACACAAGCTTCGTGCCGAGGCAATTCGCGCAGGGCTCGATCCCGAGCTTATCAAAAAGATAGTATCTGACGATGACACCGAATCACTTGCAGGAGACTTTTCTTCAAAAGAGATTGTTGACGGGGACTCTGAAAAAGCGACCTATCTTATCAAATTCACAAAAGATGAAAACGGTTTCGTATCCTGGGAAAAATCGACTAGAAACGTCGTTATCACTTCCTGTGCCACAAAAATGCGTCTTTATCCCATAGTTTCCTTTGCGTGGGACAAAGTAAAGAACAGCTTTTTTGGTTCTTCGCCCATCACCGAGCTTATTCAAAATCAGAAATACATCAACAAGGCTTATGCCATGATGATGAAGCATATGATAGATACAGCATTTTCAAAGGTCATTTACGACAAACGTCTTATTCCCGAATGGACAAGTGAGGTAGGAGAGGCTATCGGCGTTATGAGCGGTGGCGATGTTTCTAACGTAGTTACCACCGTCGGTGTGGGAGAAATGCAGGATGACTTCCTCGAAATTATCGAATCTGTCATCGAAAACACGAAGCATCTAACAGGTGCAAACGACGTCGTTCTCGGTGAAACAGAGCCTACCAACACGAGCGCCATTCTCGCTCTACGCGAGACTTCGGAGGTCTCGCTTGACGGCATAAGAGCGAACTTTATAAAAGCAATAAAAGAGCTTGCAATGATAAGATTTGAGCTTCTTCGCGAATACTGGGCGCCAAAGCGTCCTGTTATTCTTGCCGAGAACTACGACGGGGAGTGCACTTCGATAGACTTCTCACTTTTTGAGGGCGAGCTCATCGACGCTATGATAGACACGGGAGCAAGCAAAAGATTCTCTCAAAGCCTTCTTATCAATACTCTCGATTCTCTCCTGAAAGCAGGTCAGATAAGCTTTAAGGAATATCTCGAAAGAATACCCGACGGAATAATAACTCGCAAGAGTGAGCTTTTAGACCGTGCAAAGAAGACAGATTTCATCCTTGACGACTCAGATGAGCAGAAAACTTAAAGAAAGGACTATGTGAAATGAACGACAACGAAAAGACTATACAGGAATATATAGACGAAATAGCCCGTCTTTCAAATCTGCTTGCCGAGAGAGAAAGGGTGGATGCCGAAAATTCAATGTTCAGAGAGCTCTTCCCTGATGTTGACAGAGATTCGATACCCGACACGGTAAAAGAGGAAGCTGAAGCAAAAAATATTCCTCTTGTCGCCGCTTATGCAATGTACGAGCGCAGAAGACAGCTCGCGGCTGACTCGGCAGCACTTCATAACCAAGCAAACGCAGGGCGTTCAAGCGGACCGCTTGGAAAAAATGATAATTTTGGCGAAGCACTCTCTATAGAACAGATAAGAGCAATGTCTCCGATCGAGGTCCGCAAACATTACAAGCAGATAATGAAAACTCTTTCAAGCAAGTAAAGAGACTATTTTAAACAAAAAATTAAAGAAAGGAATTTAAATAATGGCAATAAAAAACTTTGTTTCAACGGTTTGGAGTGAGACCCTTTACAATTCACTCGAAAAGGAATACATCGGAGTTAAAAACTGCAACAGAGCGTTTGAAGGAGAACTCAAAGGCAACAGCGTAGTGAAAATTCCTATGATCAACGGAGTCACGGTTTTCCCCTACTCAAAGAACACCGATATGCAAGCCCCTGAAATCCTTGAAGATGATTCCGTTTGTGTATTTGCTACCAATGCACGTGCCTTCAATTTCCAAATAGACGACATCGATCTCGCGCAGAGCAGACCCAGCATTATGCAGGACGCAATGAGACAGGCAGCAAGTGCTCTTGCAAACACTGCTGACGCATATATTTACAGTCTGCACGATGAGATCCCTATGACAAATATCATCACCGAAGATGCGATATCACCCGACAACATAATCGACACTCTTATCGCGGTCAGAGAAATGATGCTTAAAAACAACATTAACAGCAACACCAAGACGGTTCTTGAGGTTGCGCCCGAGATAGCTTCGATCATTCTTAAAGCGAATATAACTCATCTTACAAACAACGAAAGCGCTCTCTTCAACGGTTACATCGGTTCTTTCATCGGCTTCGATATCTATGTTTCGAACAACATTGTCGTGGGCGAAGAAGACGGTTATTTCAAGTGCTTAGCACGTACGACTCGCGCGATCTCCTTCGTAGAGCAGATCAATTCTATCGAGGCATACCGTCCCGAAAACCGTTTTGCGGACGCCATCAAGGGTCTGTACTACTACGGCGCTCAGATCATCTATCCGAACGAGATCATACTCGTCAACCTTAAAACCGCATGACTATAAGTCAGGTTGTAATGTCATCGCTTGCAATAATGGGAAAGGCAGACTCGGATAACGACTATGCCGCAGTCAAGGCAAACGCTCTTGAAGTGCTCGAAATATGGTCGATCTCGGCAAAAAAGCTTTATCTTGCCTATGCAGAGAAAAACAGCATTGAGCCGAATCTTTTCACAGCTTACGGACTTAACGACGAATTTGCTTACGGCGAAGATTTTGCCCCTGCCGCGGCGTTTTATATCGCAAGTGTCCTTGTACCCAGCACCGAGCTTTTCAAACAGATGTACGACAATATTTTAAGCGATATGTGTTCATATTACGGTTCAACAAGTTCTGTGACTGTAAACAAATATGCCGTATAATAAAAATATCCACGCATCGGCGTGGATATTTTCACCTTGTTTTCTTAGATTGTCTAACGAAGATATGAAGCAAGATCGGAGCTAGTACGACAAGTGCCGCAAATGCGGTGATAAAGATATTTTCGTTTGGCAAAAACGAGGTGGTCCCATCATTATTTAGTATGAGCTCGGCATCACGGAGCACCCATGCGCCGATAGCAGGACCTACAACACCCGGGATCAGCACCTGTGAGAAAATACGGAGTCCTTGGAACATTCCAGCCTTTCCCTCGGGAGTATAATATCGTATTGCTGCTCCGAAAACAGTCATGGATGCAAGATATCCGCTCATCATAAGAAGCGATCCGATGAAGACCGGTGCTGTCGTTTTCGTAAAGTAAAGAACGAGATAACCCAAAGCCAGCAAAGTGAGCGAAATTATCGAAGAAAATTTAAATCCTTTTTTATCGTACACTCTTCCCCAAAGAGCGGTACAAATTGATGCTACGATGATTGCCGGTGCCATAATGAGGACGTAATTTGACATTTGGAGCGACTTTTCATAGTAAATAATAAGATACGGCATAAATATCTGTATTGAGATATTAAAGACAGCAAATGCCACAAGAAGTATGTAAAGAGTAATGTTGTTTTTTACGGTAGAGGGTCTAAATCCGTAAAAAATATTATAAAAATATCCGGTATCTGTCGGCGTAATATCGGGGTCTTTTATGAGAAATATACCGAGAACTCCGACGCTTATTACAAGCGCACCTATTATTGAAAATATTGCCGTCCAGCTTGACACCTTAGTAAGATCGAAGAACATAAAGCCGCCAAAAACAGCTAATATAGCAACCAGCGGCATCATAGCGTTTATTCCCTCGGCACTTCCTCGGCTGGAAGAATCGGTTGAATCTGTCAGCCAAGCATTAAACGCAGCATCGTTTGCACTTGATCCGAAGAAGGTCATAATGCAATCAAGAATTATGGTAAGCGTTATACCGAGAGTTGCCGCGGAAACGGTCATGGGAAAAAGTTTACCGAGAATATCAGAGCGAAGGAGCACGAAGCTAAAAATCGAGATACCCCAGAGAATATATCCGCCGCATATAAAAAGCTTTCTTTTGCCGATTCTGTCAGACAAAGCTCCGATAAAAACGGTCGTAAGCGTAGCAGAGACCGCAGACGCGGCAACCATTAAGGAAATATCAGATGCACTTGCGTTAAACATATTGTATATGAACACGTTGAAGTACATATTTTCCACGACCCACGCGACCTGCCCTACAAGACTAAAAAGCGCCAGTGCGCACCAGAAGCGTTTTGAAAGTTTTGTTTTCATAATATCTAACGTTCCTTAATCGATCTCGATAAGCTCATACTTACGCGATCCGTATCCGATTTCGGAAGCTGCTTCGATAGTATGAACTCCGTTTCTGGATTCTATTCTCTCTATAAGATGACTGCGTCCGGGATCATTCGATTGATAAACGAGATCAAGGCAAGCCTGATCGATAGCTATCGGATCATCCGAGATGAGTACACCTATGTCCTTCATACAGGGATCCTCAGCAACAGCGCAGCAGTCGCAGTCAACCGACATATTTTTCATTACGTTAACGTAAACGATCTTTCCGCCGAAATACTTTATAACCGAGCCCGCGGCATCTGCCATAGCTTCAAGAAAACTGTCGTGATCTGCATCACAGAATATTTCGGGATCCCCCGCTCCGTGAATATACTGTTTACCGAAGGAAGATGCGACGCCTATCGAAAGCTGCTTGATAGCTCCGCCGTAGCCTCCCATCGGGTGCCCTTTGAAGTGTGACAGGACGAGCATTGAATCGTAGTTTTCGATATCCTTACCCACGTAATTTTTCTTTATTACTTTTCCGTTCGGGATTTCAAGTATTTTGTCAGGTCCTTCTGCATCAAGCAGATCAACTGTAAAATACTCACTCCAAAGGTGATCTGAAAGAAGTTTTCTGTGTCTTTCGGTGGTGTTTCTGGCACCCTCGTACGCAGTATTACATTCGACAACCGTACCGCCCACGTATTCTATTACAGGCTTCCAGAACTCCGGACGTATAAAATTCTGATTTCCTTTCTCTCCCGAATGAAGCTTTATAGCTACATTGCCGATCAGCTCTTTGCCGAGCATTTTATACATTTCGAGAACCTTTTCGGGAGTTATTGCCTTTGAAAAATACACCCTGCTTTTATTCATATGTCTTCTCCTTTTCTTTCGATTCTTTAAGTATTCTGAATTTTACAGCCGGTATCTTGCCAAGCATCAGCATTATCAGAGGAATCAGTATGAGTTGAAGAATGATACCCGGTACTGCGTTTGCGAACGCTCCCACAAAAAACGCATAAAATGTAAATGTCATATCCTTAAGTCCGAGAAGCATAGTCATAACTACTCCCCAGACAGCTCTTCCCGCGATCATCGCGATTATCATAGACAGATAAAGAGTAAAAAATGATTTGGTTTTTATTTTTTCAAACAAAAATCCTATAATAAGACCGTATGTCGCACACTCGAACGCCATAGCAAGTGCACTTGGATATAGCATCGGCATTCCAAATATCAGCGAGCGAAGAATAGGCAGTGATGCCCCCACAAGCAGTCCGTATCTCCACGAGCACACGAGTCCGCAAAGCATTACGGGCAGATGGAGGGGCAGAAGCATATTCCCTATTTGCTTTATTTGAAGCGTAAAAAACGGAAGTATAAGTCCTATCGCAAGAAAAAGAGCAGACAGAACTATATTGTAAAGTGACTTGTTTTTCGTATTCAAGGTATTTTTCCCTTCACATGTTTTAATATAATTTTACCATATTACGAAAAAAAGTCAAGTCTTTTATACATAAAATGGCACAGGGAACTCCCTGTGCCTTACGTCTAAGTCTTAATATGCTTTTCAGGTGATGCTGCTTCCCTCTTTGAAAAGAAGAGCTCAAACAGATTTTTAATGATAACCACGGCGATCGGTCCGATGATAAAGCCGAGAAGTCCGAAAAGCTTATATCCTACGAAAACGGAAACGAGTGTGAGAAGCGGATGAACACCTAGCTGAACTCCTACAATATGCGGTTCGAGTATCTGACGACCCACCATAACGATAATACATACGATCAGCAAAACCACCGCTTTTTTCACCTGTCCGAGCGCAAAAAGGACAATCACCCAAGGAATGAGGACTGTTCCGACACCGATAACGGGCAAGATATCGAGAAGCGCGATAACTGCCGCAAGAAGGGTGGCGTATCTCTCTCCGACTATTATAAAGGCAATCATAAGCGCGGTAAAGGTCAGGAGAAAAAGTATCACGTAAGCCTTGATATATTTTAGCGCCGAGACGAGCACCTTATTTTCTACCGCCTTCCATCCGGGTGCAATCCTAGCGGGGATCTTCGATATTATAGACCTGTTTATTCCGTCAAAATCGGCGCACATATAGAATGATGCCATAAGAAAGATTATCAGCGCAAAAAAGAAATATGGGAGCGCCGCAAGAAAATTACCGACAGCATCGGTCATTTTTACAGTAAGCTCCGAAAGAGACGACCTTACTGTGTCAACGAGCATATCGTAAACGTAGGTGCTCTCGGACGAGTCGCCCGTGCGGAATCTCGCAGTAAAATTCCTTATAAGATCCGCGACCTTAGAGGCAATATCCTCGTAATTCTCCCCGATATAAATATTGAGTGCGCGGATCTCGTTGTAAACACGTCTGAAAAGAAGAAAGATTATCGCGCCGGCAAGTGTGATTATTAGAAAAAAAACAAAAATCCCCGCCGTTTTTTTCGACCAACCGGTCTTTTCTACCGCACGCTTGATTATCGGTTGAAGAAGCAGCGCTATCACCCACGCCGAAACAAAGGGCAAAAGCAACTTCACGACCACCACGCCCGCAAGCACCGACACCGTCAGAATTATTATAAAATATCCGAAAATAACAAAATCTCTTTTATATCCCGTCTCGGGTAGCTTCACGGCAAAACGCTCCTTTGTTCAAACAGATCTTTCGTCTATTATACGCTGATTTTTCCGATGATATTCGGCAAATATGAAAATCGTACAAAACACAGATATGTTATTTGCATGTTTTCACATATTGACAATTTTTACCTGACGTGATATAATATGGTTGAGGATACAAGGAAAAGATTTTCGGCTTAGTGCCGCGGCAAAATACCAAATTATTAATATTGTCAGCAAATATCGCACGTAAGCCACCCTTTAAAGAGGACTTATGTGCTTTTTTAGTTCTTACAAATAATTACAAATAAAAATTGTGT